>CABZGO010000008.1 GCA_902525355.1 uncultured Pelagibacteraceae bacterium
GTTAAGTTATTGAATGATAAAGTTCAATCTTTAGATTTTTAATATGAAAAACCCATTTTTTAAAAAAAAAAACAATGTAGAAATTAATGATATTTTGAAATGTATAGGTCAAAAAAAATCTAAAAATAATTTTAAAGTCAATGACATTTCTGATTTAGAAAGTGCTGGTAAAAATGATATATCCTTTTTTCACACAGGAAAATATCTTGAAAAAATTAAAAAAACCAAGTGTAAATTAGTAATAACAAACCAGAAATTAGAGAAAATAGTTCCAAGAAGTATAAGAATTATTTTAGTGTCTAATGTTCTACTTACCACTGCAAAAGTAACATCTTTATTTTATCCAGATGCTTTAGATGATACATTTGATGATAATGTGTTGCCTATTAATAAAAAAATGTTTAAAGGAATAAAATTTGGACATAACGTCCTTTTAGGAAAAAATGTTAAAATAGGAAAAAATTGTTCTTTAGGGCATAATACAATTGTTGAGCGTAATGTATCCATTGGAGATAATTGCAAAATTGGTAACAACGTAGTAATAAAAAATTGTCTAATAGGTAGTAACACAAATATATTAGATGGTGCGATTGTAGGAAAAAAAGGATTTGGTTTTTTCCCTGGAAATAAAAACATAAGATATCCTCACATTGGTGCAGTTATAATTGGAGATAATGTTGAAATTGGTTGTAATAATACAATTGACAGGGGATCTTTGTCTAATACAGTTATAGGAGATGGTACATTTTTAGACAACCAGGTTCACATAGGTCATAATGTTAAAATAGGAAAAAATTGTATTATAACAGGACAAGTTGGATTTGCTGGAAGCTCATATATTGGAAATAATGTTATGATTGGTGGACAAGCTGGCATTTCAGGACATTTAAGAGTAGGAGACAATGTTCAAATTGGAGGCGGAAGTGGAGTGATTAAAGATATTCCTTCAAATACTAAGGTGATGGGATATCCTGCAAAAAATATTAGAAATTTTATAAAAGAAAATAAATAAATGACAAACCTTAACAAAGAACAAATAAAGGATTTATTGCCTCATAGAGAACCAATGCTTCTTATAGATGAACTAAAAAATATTAAAAAACTTTTTTCTGCTACTGCAATAGTAAATGTAAAAAAAGATAGTTTTTTTGTTAATGGTCATTTCCCAGAGGAACCAGTAATGCCGGGTGTTTTAATAGTTGAAGCTTTCGGTCAGGCCGCCGCAGCTTTAACAGCAAATGGATTAGATAAAGCTACTTATGATAATAAATTAGTTTTTCTGATGACAATTGAAAAGGCCAGATTCAGGAGTCCTGTTATCCCTGATTGTGTTTTAGAACTTAATATTGAGGCAATTAGATCACATGGAAGAGTTTGGAAATATAAAGGAACAGCTTTTGTGGGAGATAAGAAAATGGCAGATGCCCAGTGGTCTGCAACGATTGTAGATAGAAAGTAATAATTAGTAGTAATAGTTGATAAGTATTAAATATTAAATTTGTTATTTATTATTTGTGATCCATGAAACTGCAATAGTAGATTCTAAAGCAAAAATCTTAGATAATGTCGAAATAGGACCTTATTGCTTTATAGGCCCAGAGGTTGAAATAGGTACCAACTCAGTTTTGCATTCACATGTAAATATAGTTGGTAACACAAAAATAGGAAAGAATAACCAAATTTATCCCTTCTCATCAATTGGAACTCCTCCTCAAGATCTTAAATATAAAGGAGAAAAAAATTTATTAATTATTGGTAACAACAATAAGTTTAGAGAATATGTAAACATAAACCCTGGAACTGAACAGGGTGGAGGTGTGACTACAGTAGGTGATAATAATTTATTTATGGTTTATTGTCATGTTGCTCATGATTGTTTGATCTCAAATAATATTGTTTTAGCTAATAATGTACAGGTGGGTGGTCATGTAAGTATTCAAAATAATGCAATTGTTGGAGGAAGTTGTGCAATACATCAATTTTCTAGAATTGGAGAGTCTGCAATGGTAGGGGGGATGACAGGTGTTTTGAGTGATGTAATTCCATTTGGCTTATCTATGGGAAACAGAAATAACCTAATGGGTTTAAACCTTATTGGATTAAGAAGATCTAAAGTTTCAAATGAAAATATTAAAAAAATACAATTAGCTTATGAAATAATATTTAAAACTCCAAATTTTAGAGAAAATATAGAAGGACTAAATAGTGATCTTAAAAACAATGAGTTTGTAAAAAAAATACTTAATTTTATAAATTCAGATAAAAAAAGGCCAATATCACTTCCACCTAGCAAATAATGATAGGACTTTTTTTAGGAGAAAAAGATTTACCAAATCAAATTTTAAAAAAAATAGAGAGAAAAAAAATAAAATATTTTATTATAGATCTAACAAAAAATAACAAATTTAAAAAAAATAAGGATAGTTTTTTCATTAATATAGGTAAATTTGGTGAAATACTAAAACTAATTAAAAAAAAAAAATGTAATAAAGTTATATTTGCTGGAAATATAATTAAACCCAAAATATCAAAACTAAAGTTAGATTTAAGAGGGCTTTTTTATATTCCTAGAATAGTTAAAGCATCTAAATTAGGCGATGCAGCAATATTAAAAGTTTTAATAAAAATTTTGTCCGAAAATAAAATTAAAGTTATTAAATTAAATACCTTCAACCCAGAATTAACGTTAAGGAAAGGAATCTATACAAAAATTAAACCAAATTTGCTAGAAAAAGAGGAAATAGCGAAAGGAATTAGAACATTAAAAAAAATAAATTCATACAATCACACGCAGGCAGTAATTATAAGAGACAATAAGGTCATTTCTAGAGAAACAAGAAAAGGTACAAAAGAAATGATAAAATCTGTCTCTAAATCTAAAATTAAAAAAGGTATTCTAATAAAATTACCTAAAGTAAAACAAGATTTAAGGGTAGACTTACCAACAATAGGAATAGATACATTTAAAGATTGTAATAAAGTTGGCATCAAAGGAATTGTGGTTAAATCAAATCAAAATATTATATTAAATAAAGAAGTCTGTATTAAATATGCTAATCAAAATAAACTTTTTCTTATTTCTATATGAAAAAAATTTTTGTTCTTACAGGTGAACCTTCAGGAGATAAATTAGCGTCTGAAGTAATATCACAAATAAAAACAAAAAGAACTGATTTAGAATTCTTAAGTGTTGGTGGTGCAAACTTAGAAAAGTTAGGCATAAAGACAATCTATGATCAAAAAGAAATAACCTTTATAGCTTTTACCGATATATTATTAAATTTTTTTAAAATAAAACGTAAAATAAAAGATACTGTTAATGAAATCTTAAAATTTAACCCAGATATTTTATTTAGTGTTGATAGTCCAGATTTCACATTAAGAGTGGCAAAATTAGTAAAAGAGAAAAATCCAAAAATAAAAATAATTCATTTTATTGCACCCAAAGTTTGGGCATGGAGAGAGGGAAGAGTTAAGAAAATGAAGAAATTTTTAGACCATATTTTATTACTTTTTAAGTTTGAAAAGGAATATTTTGATAAAGAAAAACTAACTAATACATTTGTAGGTCATCCTTTGTTGGATAAAAAAATTAATAAAAATATGCAAATAGAACAATTTTTAGATAAAAAAAATACTATATCAATTTTTCCTGGAAGTAGAATCTCAGAGATTATTCATCATATGCCAATTCTAATTAATTTTATAAAAAAAATGAATATCAAGGATCCTAATTATAATTTTATATTTCATGCAACCGATAAAAATAAAGAACTAATATCGAGTTATATTTTAAAAGAATCTATACAAAATCTAGAAATTATTAGTGATGATAAAATTAAAACTGCTGTTTTAAAGAAATCAATTTTCGCGGTAGTAAAATCTGGAACAGTTTCCTTAGAAGTGTGTAAAATGAATATTCCATCAGTAATTATTTATAAGATGAATTTTATAAATTTTTATTTAGCAAAATTTTTACTAAATATAAAATTTGTTAACATGATTAATATTATAAATAATAGAGAAGTTATTCCAGAGTTGATACAATCCGAATGTAATGCTGATGAAATATTTAAAAGCGTTTACTATTTTCTAAAAAAGCCAGATTTAATTTCCAAACAAAAAAATGAAATAAAAAAAACACTTGAAACTTTAACTTCCCCTAGCTCATCGTCTGAGGAAGCGTCAAATATTATCTTATCCTATATTTCTTAATCTTTTTATTACCTCGTTTTTTCCAAGAGATAATATTATATCATATATTCCTGGACCAAATTTAGATCCTGTTAACATTATTCGTAATGGCTGCCCAACGCCCTTAAAATTTGTATTATTCAATTTTATTAACGCATTTATGATTTGTTCTAAATTTTCTCTATCAAAAATTTCTAATTCTGAAATCTTCTTTTTAAATAAATGTATTATTTTTTTTGCTTCATCGTTTATCAGCTCTTTATCATTGTCGTTAAAAATAACATTATCATTTAATATGTATCTAGAATTATTAAATATATCCTCAAGTGTTTTTGCTTTATTTTTTAAAAATTTTAAAGAGCTCTTTATTGTATTTTCTTTATCTTCTTGTATTCTATCTTTATACATCTCACAATATTCTTTTAACTTTTTGTACAATATATTTTCTTCACTATTTTTAATGTAATATTCATTCATAGAAAGAATTCTACCCATATCAAGTTTTGAAGGTGATTTACCTATTCCTTCTAAATCAAAAAGTTTTATACTTTCATCTAAGCTGAAAATTTCCTTATCTTTATAAGACCATCCTAACCTAAGTAGGTAATTTCTAAGTGATTCAGGTAGAATCCCAATTTTTGAGTAATCTTCTAATGTTGAGGCATTGTCTCTTTTAGACAATTTCTTACCATCTATTGTATGAATAAGAGGTATATGAGCAAATTGTGGAATATCCCATCCTAATGCTTCATATATCTGCATTTGTTTAAAAGTATTAATTTTATGATCATCTCCTCTTATAATATGAGTTATTCCCATGTTATGATCATCAACTGACGCAGATAAATTATATGTTGGTGTTTTGTCATTTCTTAAAATAACAAAATCCTCAATAGTATTATTTTCAATCTCCACGTTTCCTTGAACTAAGTCTTTTAGTAGAGAAGTCCCTTCTATTTTACTTTTAAATCTTATAACTGGATTTATATTTTTTGGGGCTTTATCTTCAGAAATATCACGCCATTTTCGATTATACACATAAGGAATTTTTTTTTGTTTAGCTCTTTTCTTTTGTTCTTCTATTTCTTCTGGACTACAATAGCATTTATAAGCATTTCCTTTTTCTAATAACTTTTTTGCAATAGTTATGTGTTCGTCAATCATTTTTGATTGAATATACTCTTCACCATCGTGTTTAATTCCCATCCATTCTAGAGAGTTAATTATTTGAATTTTATGTTCTTCCTTTGATCTTTCTTTATCAGTATCTTCTATCCTTAAATAAAATTTACCTGATTTATTTTTTGAATATAACCAATTAAATAAAGCTGTTCTTACCCCACCAATATGAAGAGGACCGGTAGGAGAAGGAGCAAATCTAGTTGCTACTTTTTTCATTGAATTTATTTAGACTATTTTACTGAAAGTTTCTATATAAAGATACAAGAATTCCCTGAACTTTCACTCTATCTGGGCCAAAAATTTTTGTTTCGTAATTTCTATTTGCACTTTCTAATGCAACAGTTTTACCTTTTCTTCTAATTCTTTTCAACATAGCCTCATGATCATCAATTAAAGCTACTACAATTTTTCCATTATCTGCAGTATCTGCTTTTTTGACAATAACAGTATCACCATCATTGATTCCAGCTTCAATCATAGAGTCCCCTTGGACCTTTAAACCAAAAAATTCTCCATCTTTTTCAATATTTGCTGGCAGTGGAATTCTTGAAACTTCATTCTGTATAGCTTCAACCGGAGTTCCTGCAGCAATTTTTCCAAGAACAGGGATTTCCGTATCGTTTGAATTATTTAAATTTTCCTCATCTAGTCCTCCCTTAATAACGCTTGGAGAAAAACTGTTATAAATATCGTTTGCAGATGCAGTTTCAGGTAACTTAATTACTTCTAATGCTCTTGCTTTGTGGGCTAATCTTTTAATAAAACCTCTTTCTTCTAATGCACTAATAAGTCTGTGAATGCCAGATTTTGATTTTAAATTTAAAGATTCTTTCATTTCCTCATATGAAGGGGACACACCTGTAGATCTCAACTTTTTGTTGATAAAAAGAAGCAGGTTTTTTTGTTTTTTAGTTAACATAGAACAAATTAAGTACATCTATGTTCTATAAAAGTTCCTCAATTTATACAACAGCTAAAAAGCATCATAAATCTTGGAAATTTTCTATAAAAGGGAAAAAATATTATTATTTTCTAAATCTTTTAAAAGTGATTCACCAATTAAAAAAGTGCTTATTGAGGTCCTGTTTTTTATATCAAGCAATTCATCTTTTGTTTTTAGACCACTCTCAGAAATTAGAGGGGACGAGTGATTTGAAACAACATCATATATATCATAAGTTGTATTTATCTCAGTTTTAAGAGTTTTTAGGTTTCTGTTATTTATACCAATTAAAGCATCCGGATATTTTTCTGATTTTTCTGCCTCCTCAACTGTATGAACTTCAACAATCACACTCATATTATGCTTTAAAGCCTTCTCGTAAATTTCATCAGCAGTTTTTTCTGAAATACCTGCTAATATGATCAGGACTGCATCAGCACCATAACTTTTAGCTAAAGGAACTTGAAATTTATCAACAAAAAAGTCTTTACAAAGAATTGGTAATTTAATTTTTTTTTTAATTTCAGAAATATGAGATAAATTTCCTAAAAAAAAGTCTTCCTCAGTTAATACAGACAAACAAGTAACATTCTTAGAGTTATATATATTTGCAATTTTTACTGGGTCGTAATCATCTATCAAAATACCCGCAGACGGACTAGCTTTTTTTATTTCAGCAATTACAGATATCTTATTTTTTGAGTTATTGGTTTGTATTTTTTTCTTGAAATCAAAAAAAACATCTTTTTCATTAATTGTTTCTATCAAGCTATCAATATCAATTTCACGTTTTAATTTTTCAATTTTAATCTTTTTTTGATCAATTATTTTTTGAAGAATATTTTTAGACATTCTGTATATTTTTTACATATTTGAATGCAGATCCAGATTTAATAAACCCTCTGGTATAATTATAAGCAATTTTAAAATCATCATATTTTCCAGAAACTATTAATCCTGCTGCAGCATTTAGACATACTGCTTTTGAAAAATCATTATCTTTCCCTTGAAAAATATTTAAAATTTTATCAGAATTAAATTTAGCATCATCTCCTACTAAATTTTCAAATTTATCAGCATTAACATTTAACTCATTTGGATCAATAATAAACTCAGATATTTCATTGTTCTTCAGTTGCACAACATTAGTTTTAGCGTAAGGTGATATTTCATCTAGACCATCCTCACTATTTACAATCCATGCAAATTTTAAATTTAGATTTTTAAGTGCATTTGCAAAAACATTTAAAAGTTTATTATCAAAAACACCAATTACCTGCCTCTCAACAAGTGCAGGGCTGCTTAATGGACCTATCATATTAAAAATTGTTCTTTTTCCTATTTTTTTTCTTGTCGGACCAACATATTTCATTGCTGAGTGGTAATTTGGTGCGAACATAAAGCCAAAATTATTATTTTTAATTTGTTCCTCGATTTGTTTTGGCTCTAAGTTGATATTTATATTTAAGGCTTCAAGAACGTCAGCTGACCCACATTTAGATGAAACTGCTTTATTTCCATGCTTAGCCACTTTAACACCCATACTTGCTAACAAAAGCGCTGATGCTGTTGAAATATTTAAAGTATCTTTTCCATCTCCACCAGTACCACAAGTGTCAATGCAATTTTCAGCTTTCACTCTTTTTGACTTATCTCTTAATATATATACACCTCCAGCTATTTCATCTGAAACCTCACCTTTATCTGACAATAAAGTTAAAAAATCATAAATTTGTTGATCACTTGCCTCACCATTCATTAAAATCTTAAATGCATTTTTACTCTCATCAAAATTTAAATTTATTTTGTTTCTTAGCTTTTCTAAAAAATGATCCATTTTTACTCTTTTACAAAGTTCTCTAAAATTTTTAAACCATATTTTGTTTTGATACTTTCAGGATGAAATTGAACTCCATGGATTTTGTATTCTTTATGCATAACACCCATTATTGTCCCATCAGATGTACTAGATGTAATTTTTAAATCTTTAGATAAGGATTTGCTGTCAATTACTAAACTATGGTATCTGGTAGCTGAGAAGTTTTTTGGTAAATTTTTTAAAATACCAATTTTCTTATTTATAATATTGCTTGTCTTTCCATGTACAAGTTTTTTAGCTTGAATTATCTTTGAACCAAATACTTGACCAATAATTTGATGACCTAAGCAAACACCAAGTATTGGCATTTTTTTAAATAAATTTTTTACTATCTTTAAACAGTTTCCAGCTTGATTGGGGTTTCCAGGACCTGGAGATATTACAATTTTATTATACCCTTTTTTTAAAATAGAATGATGATCTACTTTATCATTTCTATAAACATCTACTTTAGAAAAGGATGAGAGATAGTGATATAAATTGAATGTGAAACTATCGTAATTATCAATTAAAATTATTTTCATCTTTTACTCTAAGGCCTTAATTAAAGCTTTTGCTTTATTTACTGTTTCTTTAAATTCATTAATTGGTTTACTATCAGCAACAATTCCTGCTCCAGACTGTACATAAAATTTTTTATCTTTTGAAATTGCTGTTCTAAGTGCAATACAAGTATCAAAATCACCATTTGCAGAAAAATAACCAATACCACCAGCATAAACTTTTCGCCTCGTTGTCTCTAATTCATCAATAATTTCCATAGCTCTTATTTTAGGAGCACCTGATACTGTTCCAGCAGGAAAACCAGCTAATAATGTGTCAAATTTGCCAAATTTTTTATTAAATACTCCTTCAACATTGGAGACTATGTGCATTACATGTGAATATCGCTCTATCTTAAAACTTTCGGTAACTTTAACTGAGTTAATTTTAGAGACTTTTCCAGTATCATTTCTACCAAGATCTAGAAGCATTAAGTGTTCAGAAAGCTCTTTTTTATCATTTAAAAGATCCCTTTCATAAAATTTGTCCTCTTTTTTATTTTTACCTCTAGGTCTTGTACCTGCAATAGGTCTAATAGTAATTTTATTATCTCTAAGTCTCACAAGTATTTCAGGACTTGCGCCTATAATTTGAAAATCTTCAAAGTTAAAAAAATACATGAAAGGGGAAGGGTTAGTAATTCGTAATTTTTTATAAATATCTATTGGTTCTTTATTAAGATCGGTTTCGAACCTTTGACTTAGAACAACTTGAAAAATATCACCTATTTTAATGTAATTTTTAGCCTTTGAAACATTGCTAAGGAATTTTTTTTTTGAGATATTTGATTTAACTTTTGGTTTGGAAATCTTAGTTTTAGACTGATTTATTTTATAACTATAGTTTGCTAAAAAAATCATTTCTTCTATTTCTTTTTGTATTTGGTCATACTTAACTTGATAATTTTTGATTTTTTCATCAGAAAAACAATTAACTATAAAAAATAATTTTTTTTTTGCGTTATCGAAAATTATTAGATTTTTTGGTCTCAAAATTCTTGCATCAGGGATTTTAAGATCATTTTTTGTACTATTAGGAATTTTCTCAATATATCTTATTGTATCATAAGAGAAATACCCAGATATAATTGAGCTAATTGGTGGTAATTCACTTGGTATTTTAAAATTAAAATTTTCGATTATTTTCTCAATATTATCTTTTGGAGTTCCTCTTAATTTCTTTCTTTTATTTCCATAATTTAAAACACAGCTATTATTATTAAATTCCCAAATCTTATCAGGATTTTTACCAAAAATTGTATATCTACCTTTTATGAAACCTTTTTCTACAGACTCGAATACGAAGCTATTTCTTACATTTAAGAAGTTATTAATTAAATTTTCTATTTCTTTTAAGCCACTTGACTTTATCGAATGGTAAAGAACTTGATTTTTACTTTTTTTGTGATTTTTCTTAAATAACTTTAGATCAATATTTAACATTATCTAAAATAATTTTTAACTCTATCAATTGTCTGATTGAAAATTTTTACCTTATATTTTGAATTTAAAGATAGATCATAGGATGTATAAACATCATTAATAATATCGTTATTTGCTTTAGTAGAATATTCTTTAACAGTATCAGTATTTTTTTCCATATCTGCATAATAAATATTCTTAATTTTTGTAAGAAAAACTTTATTTGTTTCCCCAGTAACTAAAGAGAAACTTTCTTTTGGTAATGTGTATAAAAGTTTTAAAGAATCTGGGTCAAAAACTTCGTTATCATTACTGTTTTTAATAGTTACAGTCTTAATATTATTTGTATTTTTTGACAATTTCAAAAACTCATCATCATTAAATATCTTTTCGTCAATTTTTTCAAAAAGACTTTTATTAAATTCAAATTTCTTTTTTAAAATTACATTATTTTTAACGATTTCTAAAAATTTTGGATCATTTTTGTTTGGAATTTTTTTATCAACATTTGATATTTCAAAAATTACATAATAATCATTTTTGTCAACTAGTTGTATTTTATCCTGGTTTCTTTTTGAGTAAATTTCTTCAAGTATTTCATCTGAATCATCATTCAAGACAAAATTATTAACTTCATTTAGTTTAAAATTATAAATTTCATTAATTTCTCTAATATTTGATCCGTTTAAAATACTATTTTCTATTTCATCGATTTTCTTAAAAAATTCATCATTAAACTCATCTATTTCTATTAGATTTTTAGGAGTAATTTTTGCATAAGTCACATCAATAAAATCAATTTTTAAAATTTCTTGATTATTTTTAATGAAATCCTCAACTTCTAGTTTATTTGCAGTTTTATCATGAACTAAGTCTAAATCTAAAAATTCGATCTCAATATTTTTATTTTCATTGATATATATTTTATTTTTTAAAAAATAAGGCGACTTAATTCCTCCACTAATATAATTAAATAAATTTTCTTTAAGCACTTGTTTCTTTAATGAATTTTCAAATGTCGAAGCACTTAAGTTATTTTCTAATAGAAATTTTTCATACTTAACTCTTGAAAACTTCTTATTATCATCTAGTAGGATTGAATTAGATCTTATTTTATTTGCCAACGCTTCCTCTGACATTGATACATTTAATTCTTTAATTTCCATCTCAATCAATTTTTCAGATACCAACTCTGATAAAATATTTTCAATAATATTTTTATCTATATTTGCTTTTATAATATCATTTGTGAGTCTTGACTCGTTTATAAAATTTACAAAATCTTTTGATGAGATTGCTTCATTATTTATCTTAGCAACATTGTTAGTATTACCACCACTAAAAACACTGCCCATACCCCAAAATACAAATGGAATTATAATAATTCCGACAAGTACTCCAGCTAATTTTGAATTCGAGAAACCTCTTAATTTATTTATCATATTCTATAGTCTTTATTTATTGATCTAAAAAAAAATAAACATATAAATTATATTAATCTTTATGACAAATAATAAAATGTATTTCATTGCTAATTGGAAGATGTTTGGGTCAGTTAAGTCGGTTAATTCATTAAATAAAGTAATAAGTTATTCAAAAACGAAGAAACTCAAAGCCAATATTATTTATTGTCCACCTTATACATTGATCAAATCTTTTGTAGATAAAACAAAAAAATCAAATATTAAAATTGGTGCTCAAGATTGTCATACACAAATAAACTATGGACCTTTCACAGGAGCTATAAGCTCAAAGATGATTAAAGATTTAGGAGGCAAGTTTGTTATAATTGGACACTCAGAAACGAGAGCTGAAAATGATAATAAAAAAATTAATTTAAAGATTAAATCTGCACTTAATGAAAAATTAAATGTCATTTTATGTATAGGCGAAAAATTGATTGATAAAACAAAAAATAAAACAAAATATGTTTTAAAAAAACAATTACTAGAAGGTTTAAAAAATTTGAAGAATTTAAATCAAGTTATAATTGCTTATGAACCTGTTTGGTCGATTGGTACAGGCATTATTCCTAATGAAAATGATTTAAAAAAAAATGTTACGTTTATAAGAAACACTTTAAAGATTTCAAAAAAATTTACAAAATCTAAGATCTTATATGGAGGCTCTGTAAACCCAAAAAATATAAAAAATTTAATGAGAATCGATAATATTGATGGTTTTTTGATTGGTGGAGCTTCAACAAATGAAAAAATATTTATTGATATAATGAAAAAATCAATTAATTAGGCGTCGTGGAAAACATACTATTAATTATAAATATAATATTAGCAGCAATCCTAGTATTGCTAGTTTTGTTCCAAAAATCTGAAGGCGGAGCTTTGGGTATTGGAGTTTCTCAAGATAACTTTATGTTTTCAAGGTCGGCTGGGAATTTTATGACTAAAGCAACGGCTATTGTTGCTACATTATTCATAATTTGTAGTCTAGGATTAACTATTATTTCACGAGGAGATCTTCCTTCAAACACTTCTGTAATTGATAAAATAGAAGAAAATGCAGATGATGCTCCTAAATTACCAGAAAATAATAATTAATACTTTCATTTTTATAAATCATTGGCTATAACATAATTCCATGGCGCGATATATATTTGTCACTGGCGGCGTGGTTTCATCACTTGGTAAAGGTTTATCATCAGCATCGCTTGGATACTTGCTAAGATCACAAGGCTATAAGGTTAGAATAAGAAAAATGGATCCATATTTAAATGTTGATCCTGGAACAATGAGTCCTTTTCAACATGGTGAAGTTTTTGTAACTGATGACGGCGCTGAAACTGATTTAGATTTAGGACATTACGAAAGATTTACAGATATTTCAGCTAAACAATCTGACAACATTACTACGGGTAGAATTTATAGTGATATAATAAAAAAAGAAAGAAGAGGAGGCTATCTTGGAAAAACTGTACAAGTTATTCCACATGTGACAGATAGAATTAAAGAGTTTATAAAAAAAGACATATCAAATGAAGATTTCGTAATTTGTGAAATTGGAGGAACAGTTGGCGACATTGAAAGTTTACCTTTTTTAGAAGCTATAAGACAGTTTTCAAATGATAATGGAAGATCAAAATCACTATTTATTCATTTAACATTTGTTCCTTTTCTAAAATCTTCAGATGAAATTAAAACAAAGCCAACACAGCATTCTGTTAAAGAATTAAGAAGCATAGGTATTCAACCTGATATAGTGATCTGTAGATCTCAACAGTCTATTCCTTTAGATCAAAGAAGAAAAATATCCTTATTTTGCAATGTGGACATTGCTAATGTTATAGAAACAGTTGATGTAAAAACTATTTATGAAGCCCCAATAAGTTTCTTTAATCAAAAATTAGATAAGCAAGTTTTAAAATTCTTCAAAATAAAATCTAGAAAAAGACCAAACTTGCTGCCTTGGAAAAAAATTACAAATATAGTTTTAAAAACAAAAAGAATAGTAAATATTGCTATCATTGGCAAATATGTAAACTTAAAAGATGCTTATAAATCACTTGATGAAGCTCTCACACATGGGGGAATTTCAAATAAAGTTAAAGTTAACTTGGTAAGAATTGAATCAGATAAACTTAGATCAAAAGAAATTAAATCAAAATTAAAGAATGTATCAGGAATATTGATACCTGGAGGATTTGGTAAAAGAGGAACGGAGGGAAAAATTGAAGCAATCAGATATGCCAGAGAGAGAAAAATACCTTTTCTTGGTATTTGTTTTGGAATGCAAATGGCAATGATTGAATTTGCAAGAAATATTCTTAAAATTAAAAAAGCTGGCTCTAGTGAACTAGATAACAATTGTTTTCCCGTAATAGGATTAATAGATGAATGGAACAAAGATGGAAAAATTATAAAAGGCACTGATAAAAACCTGGGAGGTACAATGAGATTAGGTCTATATGAGGCAAAACTAAGAAATAATTCTGCCATAAAAAATATCTATAAATCTAAAATGATTAAAGAGAGACACAGACATAGATATGAGGTCAATATAAATTTAATGCAAAAATTTGAAAAAAAAGGTTTGATGTTTTCGGGAATTTCTCCTGACAATCAATTACCTGAAATTATTGAACTTAAAAATCATCCATGGTTTATTGGAGTTCAATTTCATCCAGAATTTAAATCTAGACCTTTGAATCCTCATCCTTTATTCTCTTCATTTATTAAAGCTGCAAAATCTTTTAATGAAAAATAAAATAGTTAATTGTAACGGTATACAAATTTCAAACAAAAATAAAATTTGTTTAATATCTGGTCCTTGTCAACTTGAGACCGAGCAACATGCTTTGGACATGGCAGGTAAAATTAAAGAAATTACAACAAAGTATAATATCGGATTTATTTATAAAACCTCTTTTGATAAGGCTAACCGAACAAGCTTGAAAGGCAAAAGAGGAGCTGGTTTAGAAAACTCCCTGCCTGTATTTGATAAAATCAAAAAAGATATTAACGTACCAGTTCTTACTGATATACATAATGAAGAACAATGTTCCCTAGTTTCTCATCACGTAGATGTTCTTCAAATACCAGCGTTTCTTTGTAGACAAACAGATTTATTAATTGCTGCTGCTAAAACCAATAAAATTATTAATGTGAAAAAGGGTCAATTCCTAGCACCATGGGATATGGTGAATGTAACCAAAAAAATTTCTGATAGTGGTAATGAAAATATTTTAGTGACCGAAAGAGGAGCAAGCTTTGGTTATAATACATTGGTCTCAGATATGAGGTCTATTCCCATCATGGCAAAAAATGGTTATCCAGTAGTGTTTGATGGTACTCATTCAGTGCAACAACCTGGTGGTCTAGGTGAAAAAAGTGGTGGTCAAAGAGAATTCGTTGAATATTTGTCAAGAGCAGCAGTTGCAGTCGGCGTTGCAGCAATTTTTTTGGAAACACATCAGGACCCTGATAATGCTCCATCAGATGGTCCAAATATGGTCCCTTTAGACAAATTAGACGAGCTAATCAATCAAATTGTAGAAATAGATAATTTAGTTAAAAAGTAATTAATGAGCAAAATCAAAAGAATTGTAGCCAGACAGGTTTATGATAGTAGAGGAAATCCCACCATTGAGGCTGAAGTATTTTCAAATAATTTAAGTGCATCAGCAATTTGTCCTTCAGGAGCTTCAACAGGAACTTTTGAGGCCTATGAAAAAAGAGATAAGAGTAATAAAAAATACTTAGGAAAAAGTGTTTTAATACCAGTTGCAACTGTTAATAAATTAATTTCAAAAAAATTAAAAAATCAAAACATCCATGACCAAGAAAGAATAGATAGTATTCTTATAAAATTAGATGGAACTAAACAAAAAACAAAATTAGGTGCAAATACAATATTGGCTGTATCAATGGCTGCAAAAAAACTATCGGCAAAATTTAAAAAAATACCTTTATATAAAAATTTTATTGTTAAAAAAAATTTTAAACTACCCTTTCCTTTAATGAATATTATTAATGGGGGTGCACATGCTGACAATGGCCTAAGAATACAAGAGTTTATGATTAGACCTGATAAAGCAAAATCATTTAATGATGCTGTCAGAATGTGTTTTTTAGTAATAAACAATTTAAAAGTATTATTAAAAAAAACAGGTCACTCTATTAATGTAGGTGATGAAGGTGGCTTTGCACCAATGATAAGCGATAATGAGAGTGCCTTAAAGCTTATAGTTCAAGCGATTAAAAAATCAGGTTTTAAAAATGGTAAAGATATTTCTATTTGTTTAGATGTTGCAGCAAATGAATTAATTAAAAAAGGTAAATATTCAATTCATTCTAAAAATTACATAAGTGTTGACCAATCAATTAAAAAATACATACAACTTATTAAAAAATATAAAATTAAATCAATTGAAGATCCATTTGCCGAAGATGATTGGAAGGCATGGTCTAAATTTGTAAATGGAACAAGAAACAAAACACAAATAATAGGTGATGATCTTTTTGTAACTAATCTTGAAAGATTAAAAATAGGCTTTCTAAATTTGTCTGCAAATAGTATTTTAATAAAATTGAACCAAATTGGAACTGTAACCGAAACGTTAGAAGTAATTAAATTTGCACAACTTATTGGTTTTAAAACAATCATCTCGCATAGATCTGGTGATACCGAAGATACATTTATTGCTGATTTAGCAGTAGGTACTAATTCAAATCAAATCAAAACTGGATCTCTTGCAAGATCAGAGAGAATAGCAAAATATAACCAATTAATTCGTATTGAAGAAGATCTTGGTAAATCGGCTAAAATGAATAAAATTGATTAATGTTAGAAAAATTAAAAAATAACTATTTTATTCTTATCATCACATTCCTGTTTATCTATTTTTTCTTTAATTTATTAGATGGTGACAGAGGTCTAATTTCCTACATGGAAAAGAAAGATGTGTATGAGCAACTTAAAAATGATAAAATTACTCTTAATAGCAAAATAGAGGATTTAGAGCACAAAAATTCACTTTTAACAGAAAACATAGATCTAGATTTTATAGAAATTTTAATAAGAGAAAAGTTTTTATTTGGAAAAGAAGGAGAGACTACCTATATAATTAAAGATAATGGAAATCAAAAATAGACCAAGACACCCTGAAAAAGTTAATAAACCGATTAATCCTATCAAAAAGAAACCTGAGTGGATTAGATCCAAGCTACTAAATAGTAAGGAGTTTTTTTTAACTAAAACAGTTGTTAATAAAGATAATCTTGTAACAGTTTGCCAAGAAGCAAACTGCCCTAATATTACTGAATGCTGGAGCAAAAGGCACGCAACTCTAATGATAATGGGTGACACATGTACAAGAGCATGTGCATTTTGTGATGTTAAAACAGGAAAACCAGAAAAACTAGATCAATTTGAACCAATTAAAATAGCGAATGCTGTTAAAAAATTAAGTTTAAGACATGTTGTTATTACATCTGTTGATAGAGATGACCTATCTGATGGTGGATCAAACCATTTTCATGATGTTATTGTTGCAACAAGAAAAAAAAACCCAAATACAACAATTGAAGTTTTAACACCTGATTTTTTACGAAAAGGTGAGGCTTATAAAAGAGTATTGGAAGCAAGCCCAGATGTTTTTAATCACAATATTGAAACTGTTCCAAGTCTTTATGTAAAAGTTAGACCAGGGGCAAGATATTTTGGATCATTAGAACTTTTAAAAAATTCAAAAAAATTCAATAAAAATGTTTTTACAAAATCAGGAATTATGGTTGGATTTGGAGAAACAAAAGATGAAATAATTCAAGTTATGGATGATCTAAGATCTGCAGAAGTTGATTTCTTAACTATAGGTCAATATCTTCAACCTTCAGCCAAACACTTTCCATTATATAGGTATTACCATCCAGATGAATTTAAAGAGCTAGGAAAAATAGCAAAATCTAAGGGATTTTTATTAGTATCTTCATCACCATTGACAAGATCTTCTTATCATGCCGATGAAGATTTTAATAAACTTAAAAATAATAGAAAAAATATTCATTAATGCCAAAAGCGTCAGTTAAGAGATTAATTGATAACAAAAAAGACAAACTTATAGAGTTCGTTCTAGATATTGAAAAATACCCTGAATTTGTTCCATTCTGCCAAGGTTCAAAAGTTTATGAAAAAAAACAAGAGGGAGATTTAACACTTATTGTTGCCGATTTAACAATAGGAAAAGGACCTTTTGTAGATACCTATAAAAGTGATGTTAAATTCAATAAAAAAGATGACACAATTTTTGTAACAAATATTGACGGTCCTTTAAATTATTTAGAAAATAATTGGAAATTTCTGGAGCAAGGAGATTTAACAGAGGTGACTTTTGATGTTGATTTTGAAATTAAAAATAAATTTTTGAATATTTTAATGACTAAGTCTTTTCAATTTGGTCTTGAAAAAATAGCTGATGCATTCCAAAAAAGGGCAGAAAGTTTATAAATGAAAAGTTTAATTTATTTTTTTATATTTTATTTATTTACACCTTCTTCATTTGCCGAATTTAATTATTATGGATCTATAGACCCAACAAAACATTATAAAAACTTAAAGAATCGTTCATACAATGACAAAATTGGTCGTAAAGACCTATGGATAGACAAATCCATAAAATTAGACATAATTGATTTCAAGATTAACAACCCTGGTGAAGTATTGCCAAAGGATTATTTCAATAGATCTTCTTGTAAGGCTTTTTATAATCAATCAAATGTTAATAGAGTTGCTAATGGTGATTTGAGCCCTGGTATGGATTTTTTTTATTCAAAACCAATTATGCTAGTTGGTAAAGGTTATGATAAAAAAAAAGATCTATCTGGAGCGCCAGATGCAGCGCTTAAACAAGCACAACAAATTCGACTTTGGATGACAAGCTATCTTTGTTATCAAGATAATAAATTTAAGAAAAATTTAGCCAAAGAGATTAAGTCATTTATTTTAAAATGGGCACAAGCAAAAGCATTCATGAAAACAAGAAAAAATAATAGTGACAGTTATTGTTGTATTCAAGATGCTGTTTTAACTATGAATTTAGATATGTCAGATTTTATTACCGCATATTTAATAGTTACAAAAGATTTTCCTGATAACAAAAAAAATAAAGAAACAATTGTTAAATGGTTCAAAAATTATATGAAAAAATATGGAAATAGGCACTTTAAAAAAGATAGTGTTGGTCAATTTTTTAACCAACATGCAATAATAAGAGACTATTTAAATGCTAAAATTGCAATATTAACAAATAACAACGAGTTGTTTTCTAAAAGTGCAAAAAGGGCTTTACTAGTCCTTGCTCAATCTACGCCTGAAGGAGTTTATCCTTATACAGCTGTGAGAGGTCAAAAAGCAATGTGGTATAGCATGGAAATGATGAACGATTATACTCATTTATTAGAAGTTTTAAGAGCACAAGGTTATGACCTTTATAATTATGAACTTGGAGGAAGAAGTTATAGAAAAAATGCAGAATTTTTAATGGGAGTTTGGGTAAATTATGCTTGTTCAAAAGGTTTTATTTATGAAAATAAAACCAATGAAAAACTTCAAAAAGGAACAAGTTATCGACTATGTGAACAAATAAGTGAAAATTTTGAGTATAAACTATTGCAATATTACGCAAAAATTAATTCTGGCTCTGATGGAAGACTGCCAAAAAGGTCTGACCCTAAGATTCAAAATTTAACAATGTATAAAGGTGGTAATTTAGACTGGGTTGTTTTTTTCAACAAATATTTTCCAAATAATAAATACTCAGAAATGTCTTTAGAATTATCAAATCAAAGTATAAAAAAAAAAAATAAGTGGAGATCGAAAGGCAATGGAGTAATTACATCAATGATTTTTTCTAACTAATCATGGTTTTTATAATTTTCAAAGTTTCATTAACAGTTTTTTTCTGTATAGAAATTCTTTTTTTATTTTTAAATAGGTTTTTTCTTATAATTATTTTACTTCCTTTTTTAAGACCTATGTAAACTAGGCCGACTGGCTTTTCTTTTGTTCCTCCATTTGGTCCTGCGATACCCGTAATTGAGATTGATATATTTGATTTACTAATTTTACTTAAATTTTTAACCATTGATAAACAGGTTTCATAGCTAACTGCTCCATACTTCGTAATAGTTTTTTTTGGAACTTTAAGCAATCTTACTTTTGCATTATTTGAATAAGTCACTAGCCCCATATTAAATACTTTAGATGACCCGCTAATAGATGTAATTGAACTTGCTAAAAGTCCTCCGGTGCAAGACTCTGCAAATGATACTGTTAGTTTTTTTTTAGTAAGTAACTCTACAATTTTAAAGGATAAATTAGTCATGAGGTAATAATCATATAAAAGACAAGAATTGCTACTACATATAATCCAGCACAAACATCATCCATTATAACACCAAAGCTATTCTTAAAGTTTTTGTCGTAATAACTTACAGGATAGGGTTTTGCGATATCAAAAATTCTAAAAAGAATAAACATTATAAAATAAAAGGTTAGCACCCTAGCTGGATTTGTTGGTTCTTTATGGGCAATTTCATAGAGACATATTGGTATTGATTGCCCAATAAACTCATCAATAACAACCTCTTTTGGATCTTTATTGGTTAAATCTTTAATAAATAAGTTTACTGAAAAAAGTGAAATTATAAAAATACCTACTAATAAAAATAAAAAAGCATCCGCTGGTACTGAAAAAATTTGAAATATTATATATAAGAAAATAACAGTGACCAAAGAAGCATAACTACCGGGTATTTTTGGTAATTTTCCAATTCCAAACATTGTAACAAATAAAGAGTTTATTTTTTTAAGCATAATAATTTAAAGATACTATCACTTCACATGCGATAGCCTCTTCTTTTCCAATCAAACCCAACTTTTCTACTGTTTTACCTTTTAAATTAATTTGATCTTTATTTATACTGAGCAAATTGGACAATGAAGTGATAATTTTTTCTCTATATTTTGAGACTTTAGGTTTTTCACAAATTAAATTTATGTCTACATTATTTATTAAATATCCTTCTTTGTGCAAGTTTTTCAAAATAGGAGATAACATATTGGGTGATCTTATATTTTTAAATCTTCTTTTGTTGCTTGGATAAAGAGTTCCAATATCTTTTTTTCTCATAGCACCCAGTAGTCCATCTATTATAGCATGGATAATTACATCTCCATCCGAATGACCCTGTAGCCCTGAATGGAATGGAATTTTTATTCCTCCAAGGTATAATTTTTTGTTTTTAATTAATCTATGTATATCAAAACCAATCCCATAAAAATTTTGAATATTAAGTTTTTCTAAATCAGACTTTTTTGTAATTTTGAAATTATTTTCTTCACCTTTTATAAATTTAATTTTTTTTTTATTGTCTAAAAATAATGTTGCCTCATCAGTAATTTTTGTATTATTTAATTTTGATAGATTAAACAAACTTTTAAAATTAAAACATTGTGGCGTCTGGGTGAATAGTAAATTTTTTCTATTCAGATTCTGAATTTTATTTTCAATTCTATACTTTGTTGAGTTATCTGTTTTAACATAAGGAACTACGGCTTTGTTTTTTTTTAAGTTTGAATTTAGTTTTTTTAATAACTTAATTGAAAAATTTGGTCGTGCCGCATCATGAATAAATACATTTGTGAATTTCTTATTTTTTATAAAATTTAATGCTTTTTGTGATGATTCATATCTTTCTCTCCCACCTTTAATCACTTTAATAGATTTATTTTTAATATTTTTAATTGGATTATTTGATACAATTATTATTGATTTAAATAACTTTGATTTTATTGCCTTATCTACTGAATGCATAAATAAGGGTTTATTTATGTAATTTGTAAATTGTTTTGGGTTATTTGATTTAAATCTCTTACCTTTGCCTGCAGCTAGTAGTATAAAACAATTAGTCATGATTACTATAAAATTATTTGTAATATATTTTTAAATTATGTTTGCTTTGTTAAAAAGAAATTTGTTTATCATAGTTATATTTATATTAACTATTTCTTTAGGTTTTCTTACATTTTTAACATTTATCAATAAAAGTTTTATTAAACTAAATGAAGATAACCTAGAAATTCTTCTTATATCTAATGTCATTTTGGTAATTTTATTTTTTATATTAATATTTATTGATATTAAAAATTCTATTAAAAATAATATCAATGTAAGGGGTTCAATTGCTAATAGAAAATATATCATTTCTTTTGCACTTTTTACCTTAATTCCATCATTATTAATTGCTATTTTTTCATTGTTTATTTTTTCATTTGCCCTAGATAAATATTTTGACAAAAAAATTACTACAGCAGTAAATAATTCTTATGAAATAGCAAAAAACTATGTTGACGAGAAAAGAAATAAAATAGAGTCTGAAATTGTGCTAATAGCATTTGATTTAAACAAATACGCAGAATTGTATAATTCTGATCCAGATCGGTATCAACTTATTTTAAATACTCAGAGGTTTTTAAGAGATATAGACCAACTTCATTTAATAGATAAAGACGGTAAGTTATTAAGATCAGCAGCAAATTCTGTTTACAAAAAAATAGAGGATAGGGCTATGGAGATGGTAAAAGATGATGATAGACCATTAAAAATTATAAATACTTTTGAAAACAAATCTGCAGCTGTTGTAAGACTTTCTAATTACGAAAACACATTTTTATATGTATTAAAGTATATAGATAAAAATATTTCTAATTACTTAATAAAATCTGAGGAAGCAGTAAATTTTTATTATTCAGTTGAAAATCAGAACCTAGGTATAAGAATTTCATTTGCTATAATTTATATTACTCTTGTTACGCTCTTACTTTTTTTGTCAATAACAATAGCAATAAGATTTTCATCACGTTTTTTTATATCAATTAATAACTTAATTACTGCCTCTGAAAATATTGGTAGAGGAAACTTAAATACAAAAGTGCCTGATATAAAAGCAGATATAGAAATGGAAAGACTAAATAAAAATTTTAATTCAATGATTGATAGGTTAAAAAATCAACAAGAAAAACTACTTACAAATGAAAGACATGAGGCTTGGGAAAATGTTGCCAGAAAATTAGCTCACGAAATCAAAAATCCTTTAACACCGATTCAATTAACGATAGACAATCTTAAAACAAAATACTTACCTAATGGAGAAACTTTTAACCAAGAAAAATATTTAAACAATCTTAAAACTATACTTAAACAAATTAAACAGATTGAAAATCTAGTAAATGAATTTTCTGATTTTGCAAGAATGCCAAAACCATTATTTAAATCAAACAATATAAATCAAGTAATCAATGATAACATTAATTTAGTAAATAAACTTGACAATTCAATTCAAATCAGACTAGTTAATCACCTTGCTAAAGATGTAATATTAAAATTTGATAATGAACAGTTTAATAGGCTATTTTTCAATTTAATGAAAAATTCTCTTGAAAGTATTCAAGAAAAGGCGACAAAAGACAGTAAAATTGACAAAAATATAGATATAGAAATTAGACAAAGAAGGGATTATATAAATATTAACATTGTTGATACTGGAACAGGTTTCAAAAATAAAAAAACCAAAGATATAATTAAACCTTATTTTACGACTAAAGAAAAAGGAACTGGATTAGGATTATCGATTGTAGACAAAATAATTAGTGATCATGAAGGATCAATCAAATTTTTAAATCATAGAAAAGGTGCAAAGATTCAAATAATAATTCCTTATAAAAAGTAATGTCAGCTGAAATTTTAATAATAGATGATAACGCAGATATAAGATTAATTTTAAACGAATTAATTAATGATGCTGGTTACAAGACAAGACTTGCTGCTAATTTTAATCAAGCGCTTACTGAAATTGACAAAAAACTTCCTGATGTTGCAATTATAGATGTTAAGTTAGATAAAGGTGACAATGATGGAATTTTTCTTTTAGATCATATAAAGAAAAAAAATCCAGATTTACCTGTTATAATGATTTCTGGCCATGCTAATATAGAAATGGCTGTTAACTCATTAAAATCTGGTGCATTTGAATTTATTCAAAAACCATTTGATAAAGAGAGGCTTATAAATTTTGTTAATAGAGCTGTTGAGAATTATAATTTAAAAAATGAAAATAAATCATTAAATACAAAACTCTTTCATACTTTTGAACTAGTCGGAAAAAGTTCTAATATTTTGTCAATTAAAGATCAGATAAATAAATTATCAAAATCTGAGAGTAGAATTTTTATAACTGGACCTACTGGTTCAGGTAAAGAACTAATATCAAGAAAAATTCACAAAAATTCCAAAAGAAAGGATGGACCTTTTGTGGTTATAAATGGTGCACTTTTAGATGCAAAAAAGTATGAACTTGAATTATTTGGTGAAGAAAAAAAAGATGGATCAATTTTTTATGGAGCCCTTGAAAAAGCATCTGGAGGAGTACTATTAATTGATGAAGTTACTGAAATACCACTCGAGACACAGTCAAAGATTTTGAGAGTTGTAATAGATCAAAAGTTCAAAAGAATAAATAGTAACCACGATATTAAAGTTGATGTAAGAATAATTTGCACAAATAGCAAAGACGCTCAACACGAGATTAGAAATGGAAATTTCAGAGAAGATCTATTCCATCGATTAAATGTATTTAATATTAAAATTGATCCTTTAAACAAGAGAATTGAGGATATTCCAATATTAATAGAATATTTCATTAAAAATATCTGTGAGGCTAATAATTTTAAAAAATTTAAGATCACTGACAATAACTATTTACTCAATTATGATTGGCCAGGAAATGTCAGAGAATTAAGAAATTTGATAGAAAGAATTGCTATATTGTCACCTGGTGATGATAACGAGAAGTTAATGAATATAGTTAAAGAATCTTTATCTAAATCAATTGATAATGAGTTTTCTGTATCAGAAACTCTTACTGTTCCATTAAAAGAAGCTAGAGAAAGTTTTGAAAAACAATATTTAGTATCTCAATTAAAAAAATTCAGTGGAAACATTTCAAAGACCGCAAAGTTTATTGGTATGGAAAGATCAGCTTTACACAGAAAATTAAAACTACTAGGAGTGAAAGATTTAAACTAATGAATATTATTATATGTGGAGCCGGCAGAGTAGGCTCAACTATTGCAAAAATGTTAATTGAACAAAATCACTCAATAACAATGATTGATCAATCTAGTGATGATATTCAAAAAATTAATGAAACTTTAGATGTGAAAGCAATAGTTGGAAAAGCAACATCTCCAGCAATATTAGAAAAAGCAAATACAAAGGATGCAGACATGATTATAGCTGTCACCAGAAATGATGAAATAAATATGTTGATATGCCAAATAGCTTTTTCTTTATTTAAGGTTCCTAAAAAAATTGCTCGGATTAGATTTCAAGAATATCTTGATCCAAAATATTCAGGATTATTTAATAGAGAAAATTTGCCAATTGATAATATTATATCCCCTGAAATTGAAATTGCAAAATCCATCCAGCGAAAATTGGAGGCACCAGGAGCTTTAGATAATGTACCATTCGCAGAAAATAAAATTAGATTGTTAGAAATCCTGATTGATGAAAAATGTTCAATACAAGGAATTAATTTAAATGAACTTACAAAAAAATTTCCAAAATTAAATGCTTATATTCTTGGTGTTATTAGAGGTGATAAATTTCTTGTAATGAAAAAGACAGATCAACTCCGACTTAAAGATAAAGCTTATGTAGTTGTAAATAGCAGTCAGATGCAAGAAACTTTGAGTGTATTTGGTCATAACGAAAAAATTTCAAATAAAATGTTAATTATTGGAGGTGGAAATATTGGTTTCAATCTTGCTAAAAATATTGAGCAATCATTTGACTCAACAAGAGTGAAGATAATAGAAAAAGATAAATCAAGGGCTGAATATATTGCTAATGAATTAAATGATACCATAGTAATAAATGGGAATGGATTAGATGAAGATGTTCTAAACGAGGCCAATATTGATGAAGTTGAAACAGTTTTAGCTCTAACAAATGATGATGAAGATAACTTAATGGTAAGTATAATAGTTGAAAAATTTTCAAAAGACAAAAGAACTATGGCATTGATAAATAAGCCTAATTATTCTTTATTGCAATCGTCTTTAAAAATTGATGATTTAATTGATCCAAGAATGAGTACCGTTTCTAGTATTTTAAAACACGTTCATAAAGGAACTATTGAAAATGCTTATACAATTTTGAATGGCGAATACGAAGTTATAGAAGCAGATATCATTGAGTCCTCAGAATTAATAAACAGGCAATTGAAAGATTCTAATTTACCTGAAGAAATAAGAATAGGTGCTATATTAAGAGATGGTGAAGTAATCATACCAAGTTCTAGTTATGTTTTTCAAAAAGATGATACAGTTTTGCTTTTATCTAAGAGAGATCAACTTCCTGTAGTAGAAAATATGTTTAGAATTAGTTCAATCTAATTTTAATATGAACAAATTTAGCTCCATTTATATTAGCTCTTTTTTATTTTTAATAAGTATTCTGTCTTTTTTTAATATAATTTATTCAAATTATTTTGATATTTTTTTTAATATTGAAAATTATATATATACTCTAGTAGTAAGTTTTTTTTTGGGTGTATTAATATTATTTTTTAATAGGAGTAATATAAGAAAAATTACTCTTTATGAAAAAATATTTACTGTTTTATTTGGTTATTTTTTATTTCCATTAATTATATCCATACCTTATTATTTTAGTATTCAAAATATATCTTTATTAAATTCATATTTTGAAGCGATCTCAGGTTTTACTTCTACTGGATTTACTATTTTTGAAAATATAAAACAATTAGATGAAAGTCTAATTATATGGAGATCCACTTCTCAATGGATTGGTGGTATTTATTTTCTATTTTCAATTTTAGTTTTAATTGACATATTTGATAAAAATCTCAAGCAATCATTTACAGTATATTTATCTTTCAATTATAACGAAATATTCAAACAATCTATCAAAATTATAATAATTTATTGCTTATTAACTTTATTTACATTTATTTTATTTAAGATAATTAATTTAAGAACTTTTGATGCATTTAATTTGTCATTATCTGTAATATCGTCTGGTGGTTTTTTACCTGTTAATAGAATAGATTACTTATTTGAAAATGATGTAAGTAAAATTATTTTATCTTTTACTATGATGCTTTCATTTTTTAGTTTATTTTTAGTATACAATCTTATTTTCTTTAATAAAAAAAAACTCAATTTTTTAAGTGAGGATTTTAACCTTTTAATTTACTTACTAATAATTATTTCTTTTTCGTTTGTTTTTTTAAACCCAAGTAATAATTTCCCTGTAATTCTAGTTGCTATATCAAGCAGTATTTCTAATATTGGTATTTCATTTGATGATACACCAAACAATTTAATATTTATTTTCTTTATTATGGTTGTGATTGGAGGTTCTTTTTTTTCAACTAGTTCAGGTATCAGGGTTATAAAAATATTAAGTTTGTTAAAATTTTCTTTAAATAACCTATTATCCCACACTAAACCAAATCAAATTTATTCGAATAAAGTCACATTAATTAATGAGAAAACTGAAAAGTCAGATATTAACAAATATTTTTTTTCAATAATTATTTTTATTGTTTCATTATCCCTTTTGACTTTAATGTTAACATTCTCTGATATTCAATTTGAAAATTCATTTAAGCTTTCTATCTTAACAATCATGAATACTGTTAATTCAAGTATGTTTGAACTTGCGAATTTTGATTTTTATAACCTTTCATTTTTAACTAAGATTTATTTAATAGTTTTCATGATAATAGGTAGAGTAGAGCTACTAACAATACTAATATTATTTAAAAAATATCTTTTCAAATATTAAATTAGTATTATAAAGTATTTTTTGTGCGCCCTTAGCTCAGCTGGATAGAGCATCGGTTTTCTAAACCGAGGGTCGGAGGTTCGAATCCTCCAGGGCGCGCCATCTTTAATTGATCAACGTAGATGAGGTTATTTTACCATTGATGGTTGTATTACTTTCTGCTTTACTCGAGTATTCAAAAATTACTTTTTGAATAATTTGTTAACAAATAAATAATAAAAAGAGGAAAATAATGTTTAAAATAATAAAACAATTGACTTCTGTAGTTGCTATGTTTGCTGTGTTATTTGCTTTTTCAACAGAAACAATGGCTGCTAAGAAATCAAAAACTCTTGAGAACACTAAAAAAAGAGGATTCGTAAGATGTGGTGTTTCTCAAGGTCTTCCTGGATTTTCAAACGCAGATGAGTCTGGAAATTGGACAGGAATAGATGTTGATGTATGTAGAGCTGTTGCAGCTGCTACATTAGGAGACGCGACTAAAGTTAAGTTCACTCCTTTAAGTGCAAAAGAGAGATTTACTGCACTTACTTCAGGTGAAATTGACATCTTATCAAGAAACACAACTTGGACACTTTCAAGAGATGCTGACATTGGTTTAACATTTGTTGGTGTTAATTTTTATGACGGACAAGGTTTTATGGTAAGAAAAGGTTCAGGAATTTCATCAACAGGTGAATTTAAAAATGGAACATCAGTTTGTACAAACTTAGGAACTACAACTGAGCTTAATATGAGAGATTTCTTTGACTCAAGAGGAATTTCATATGAGCCAGTAGTTTTTGAAAAAGCTGATGAAGTTGTAGCCGCATATGATGCTGGTAGATGTGATACATACACTACAGATAAATCTGGTCTTGCTGCACAAAGAACTAAATTATCAGCTCCAGATGATCACGTAGTGTTACCTGAAACTATTTCAAAAGAGCCACTTGGACCAGTTGTACGTCAAGGTGATTCTGTTTGGGAAGATATAGTAAGATGGTCTTTAAATACTATGATCGAAGCAGAGGAGTATGGTGTTAACTCATCAAATGCTGATATGATGAAAACTTCAAACAATCCAGCAATCAAAAGATTAGTTGGTGCTGAAGGAGAATTAGGTGCAGCTTTTGGTTTAGATAACGAATGGAACTTAAGAATTATCAAACAAGTTGGTAACTACGGTGAAAGCTATAAAAGAAACATAGCAGACACTGGAATTCTACCTGATAGAGGTCCAAACGAATTATGGACTAAAGGTGGAATATTGTACGTACCACCAGCAAGATAATTTTATTTCAAATTACTTAAAAAGGGCTAGAAATATCTAGCCCTTTTTTTTATTATAATCCGATGAACAACATTATAAAAAAATTTATACCCCAGATTTTAGCAATACTGTTTGTTGTTCTTATTTTTGGGTTTTTAACTATTAATGCTCAGACCAATATGGATAATAGAGGCATTGATTTTGGTTTTGATTTTTTATCACAAGAGTCTTCATTTGATGTTCAGTTTTCTTTAATTGAATATAGTGGATCAGACTCCTATGCTCGTGCTTTTTTAGTTGGACTTTTAAATACTTTATTAGTTTCTTTTATAAGTATAATTATTTGTACAATATTAGGTATTATAATTGGTGTAGCAAGATTATCATCAAATTACCTAATAAAAAACTCAGCCGCATGGTACGTCGAGTTTTTTAGAAATATTCCATTACTGCTACAAATCTTCTTTTGGTATTACGCAGCACTTAGAGCTTTACCTATGCCAGAGAAAGCTAATGCGTGGTTTGGAGTAACTTATATGACTGTAAAAGGTTATTACATTCCATCAATGGTATGGCAAAACTTAAATGTATTTCTATATTGTGGTCTTGCAGCAATAGTTTCAATCATTGTTTTAAAGAATTATGCGAGTAAATTAAGAGACACACAAGGCAAACAAATCCCTTTCTTTCTTTATTCGGTTACTTTATTAGTTGTTTTGCCTCTTTTGTCATTTTTATTTGGTGGAGTATCTTTAGAATTTGAATTACCAGAGCTTAAAAAATTATCAAAAATTTCTTATATATACGAAGGTGGAATAAGTTTGCCTCCTGAATTAATAGCATTAGTTTTAGCACTATCTTTATATACCTCTACTTTTGTAGCAGAATGTGTAAGAGCTGGTATTGAAGGAGTTACCAAAGGCCAAAAAGAGGCTGCAGCATCTGTTGGTTTAACACCTAATCAAGTTTTAAAATTAGTTATTATGCCTCAAGCTTTAAGAATTATTATTCCACCAACAACAAACCAATATTTAAATTTAACTAAAAATTCATCTCTAGCAGCAGCAATTGCATATCCTGATTTAGTATTGGTGTTTGCAGGAACTGCATTAATGCAAACAGGTAAAGCAATTGAAATTGTTTCTATAACAATGTTAACCTATTTAACTATTAGTCTTACTATTGCAGCAATAATGAATTGGTATAACAAGAAGATTGAAATTAAAGAAAAGTAAGCGATGCAAATATTAAATTTTTTAAAACCCAACAGAGATAACATTAAAAACTATTCTATTATAGGTTCTTTTTTAGTTTTAGTAAGTTTTATTGACGTAATATCAAATGCATTTTTTAAAATAAATATAACATCTTTTTTGCCTGGCTCCTTAACTAATTTGTTTCCATTAATCTTAGGATTTATTGGATTAAATATGATGAGAATTGATTACTCAGGGAATAAAAATTTAGATTTATTAAATAAAAATATAAATACAAATAATTTCAATGCTCTATTAACTTTATTAATATTATTTTCAATTATTAAAGCTCTTCCCCAGTCTCTAAGTTGGATGATTTTAGATGCCACTATCTCAGGTGATTCAAAAGATGCATGCACAGGTACAGGAGCCTGTTGGACTTATATAAAGGTTTGGTTCAGAAGATTTATGTATGGAATGTATCCTAATGAATTTCATTGGAGAATTAATACTGCATTTATTTTAGTTATAGCACTTGGATTTGTTGGATATTTCATGAAAGAAAATTTAAAAAAATATTTAGCATTATATTACGTTATTATTTATCCAATAATTGCATATCTAGTTATATACTATTTAATATCAGGTGGATCTTTCGGTCTTCAATGGGTTGAGACAGGTGCATGGGGTGGCTTATCACTTACATTTATAGTTTCATTTTTTTGTTTAATTTTCTGTTTTCCACTGGGCATGATATTTGCATTAGGAAGAAGATCTAATCTTCCAGTAATAAAATATATATCTATTTGTTACATTGAGTTTTGGAGAGGTGTTCCATTAATTACTGTTTTATTCATGTCTTCTGTAATGTTTCCTATGTTCTTACCTGAAGATTTTTTTATGGATAAATTGGTAAGAGTAATAATTGCAATTACATTATTTGAGGCAGCATACTGTGCCGAGGTTATTAGAGGAGGCTTGCAATCATTACCTAGAGGTCAATATGATGCTGCAAAATCATTAGGAATGGGTTATTGGAAAATGCATATTTTTGTTATCTTACCACAAGCACTAAAATTAGTAATACCTGGAATAGCAAATACATTTTTAGCATTAGTAAAAGATACGCCTTTAATATTTGTAGTTGGTTTAGCTGAATTAGCAGGCATGCTTGCTTTAGCAAAAACAAATCCAAAATGGCTTGGATTTGCTATGGAAGGATATATTTTTGCATCAATAGTATTCTGGATTATATGCTATGCAATGAGTAAATATAGTTATAACTTAGAGGCAAAATATAAAACTGAAAGATAATAAATGTCTGACCCAATTATAAAAATTCAAAATATGAATAAATGGTTTGGCGATTTTCAAGTTTTAAAAAATATTAATCTTGAGGTTGAGGCAAATAAAAAAATTGTTGTATGTGGCCCCTCTGGATCGGGAAAATCAACACTAATTAGATGTATTAATAGATTAGAAGAGCATCAAGAGGGAGATATAATTGTTGATGGCAGTGAACTATCAGAAAAAACAAAAGATATTGAAAAAATAAGAGCAGAAGTTGGAATGGTTTTTCAACAATTTAATTTATTTCCACATCTTTCAATATTAGATAATTGTACACTTGCTCCTATTTGGGTAAAAAAAATGCCTAAAAAAGAGGCTCAAGAACTAGCTTTAGACCAACTTAAAAAAGTTCAGATAGATGATCAAGCAAACAAATTTCCTGGGCAACTCTCTGGAGGTCAACAACAGCGTTGTGCGATAGCAAGAGCATTATGTATGCAACCAAAAATTATGTTATTTGATGAACCAACATCAGCTTTAGATCCAGAGATGATCAAAGAAGTACTTGATGCAATGGTAAATCTTGCAAAAGGTGGAATGACAATGATTGTTGTAACACACGAGATGGGATTTGCTAAAGAAGTTGCTGATGAGGTCATTTTTATGGATGAAGGCATGATAATTGAGAAGGCAGAAACCAAACAATTCTTTGCTAACCCAAAGAGTGATAGAACAAAGCTTTTTTTAAGCCAAATTCTTTAAAATAATTCTAAAGACTTAGTAAAAAGTTACTTGACAGGTTTGGAATAAGTTAAAAAAACCCTTTTTTTTAAAAATTATTTTACTTGCATAAAGTTTTCTATTTAGATTAACTCTCATTAATATTTTATTTAAAGAGGGGTCTTAAATGGAAGATAATTTTAACAAACATCTTGGGAATAAACTCAAGCTAAGAAGATTAGCACTAGGTTTAACTCAAACTAAAGTAGCAAAAGCTATAAACGTAACATTTCAACAAATTCAAAAGTATGAAAAAGGAACAAATGGCGTAAGTTCAATTAGATTATTGCAACTTTCTAATTATTTAAAAGTTCCAATAAATTATTTTTTTGAAGATTTTTCAGAATATTTAGTAAATCTTGATAAATCAAAAGAAGGACACATGAATGTAAATTATAACTTCTTAGTTAAAGTTTATTCAGAGTTAACCCAGGATCAAAAAATTAAATTTGGAAAAAATTTACAAATAGCACAAATAAGTACCTCCAAAGCTGTTTAATTGATTTGGCTCCTCGGGCAGGACTCGAACCTGCGACCAATTGATTAACAGTCAACTGCTCTACCAACTGAGCTACCGAGGAATATTTTCTCACAACTTACTTTTTTTAAAACTTATCTCAATACTTATTTTGGAGGCAACGCCCGGAATCGAACCGGGATACAAGGATTTGCAATCCTCTGCGTAACCATTCCGCCACGTTGCCATCAATTACAAAAATAATTGTTAATCGATCTTTGTATAATTCATTTTGATCATTAGTCTATAAATTTAGCAATGATTTTCATTATTGTTTATTAATTTGATTAATTTATAAAACAAATCAATGAGTTTTGATAAATACGAGCATAAAAATGTTGAGAATAATATTTACGATTATTGGGAAAAAAATGAATTATTTAAACCAAAACAAAATTCAAAAAAATTCTCAATTGTAATCCCTCCACCAAATGTAACTGGAAGCCTGCACATGGGGCATGCTTTAAATAATTCAATTCAAGATGTTTTAACAAGATTTCATAGAATGAATAATTATGAAACTTTATGGCAACCAGGGACAGATCATGCTGGTATTGCAACCCAAGCTTTAGTTGAAAAGAAACTTTTAAAAGATGGTGTTAAAAAAAATGATCTAGGAAGAGAAAAATTTATTGAAAAAGTATGGGAATGGAAAAACGAGTATGGAGATATAATAATAAATCAACTTAAAAAACTTGGATGTTCTTGTGATTGGTCCCGTAATGCATTCACAATGGATGAGAATTTGTCTAAGTCAGTGATAAAAGTATTTGTTGAACTGTATAATAAAAAATTAATCTACAAAGCAAAAAAACTTGTTAATTGGGATGTTGTATTAAAAACTGCTATCTCTGATTTAGAAGTTGATCAACGTGAGGTAAACTCTCAACTTTATTATATAAATTATCCTATAGAGGGATCGGATAACTTTATAACAATTGCAACAACTAGACCTGAAACTATGTTAGGAGATACTGCAATAGCAGTAAATCCTAAAGATGATCGATTTAAAGATGTTGTTGGAAAGTTAGTTACAATACCTTTAGCAAACAGAAAAATAAAAGTAATAACAGATGACTATGCTGATCCTGAACAAGGAACAGGGGCAGTAAAAATTACTCCAGCCCATGATTTTAATGATTATGATGTAGGTATAAGAAACAACTTAGAAGTAATTAATATATTTACTTCAGATGGAAAAATAAATGACAATGCACCTGACCCATATAAAGGTTTAGATAGATTTGCTGCAAGAAAATTAATACTAGAACATCTCGAAGAAGGTAAATTTTTAGAAAAAATAGAAAAATTAGTAAATAAAGTTCCTTATGGCGATAGATCTAATTCTATTATTGAACCTTACTTAACTGAACAATGGTTTGTTGATGCTAAAACTTTATCCATTAAAGCAAAAGAAGTAGTAAATAATGGTAAGACTAAATTTTTTCCAGAGAATTGGTCTAAAACTTATTTTCAATGGATGAATAACATTGAACCTTGGTGTATTTCTCGTCAATTATGGTGGGGACATCAAATTCCAGCATGGTACGGGCCAGATGGAAAAATATTTGTAGCTGAAAATGAAGATGAATGTAAAAAACAGGCAAAAGAATTCTATAAAAAAGATGTAGAATTAAAAAGAGATGAAGATGTTTTAGATACTTGGTTTTCATCAGGTCTATGGCCATTTGCGACCCTAGGTTGGCCAGAAAAAACTCCAGAAGTTGAAAAATTTTATCCAACAAGTGTTCTCGTTACCGGTTTTGATATCATATTTTTCTGGGTTGCTAGAATGATTATGATGGGAACTCAGTTTTTAGATAAGGAACCTTTTAAAAATATATATGTTCATGCTTTAGTTAGAGATGAAAAGGGTCAAAAAATGTCTAAATCAAAGGGTAATGTAATTGATCCTTTAGAACTTATCGAAAAATATAGTGCAGACGCTTTAAGATTTACTCTATTATCAATGGCATCTCCAGGTCGAGATGTAAAATTATCTGAAGACAGGGTTAAAGGTTACAGAAATTTTTTAAATAAAATTTGGAATGCTAACAATTTTTTAATACAAAATGAGTGTGATTTTAGTGACATTAAAAAACCTGAAAATCTCAAATTAACAATTAATAAGTGGATACTATCTGAACTTGTAAAAGTTAAAAACGACACAGAAAATAGTTTAAAAAACTATAGGTTTGATGAGGCAGCTAAGATTATTTATCAATTTGTATGGCATTCATTTTGTGATTGGTATTTAGAGTTATCTAAAACAGTTTTAAACTCTGATAATGAGGAAGATATTAAGGAGTTAAGACAAACATCAGCATATGTTTTTAAGGAAATTTTAATAATACTTCATCCATTTATTCCATTTGTAACTGAAGAGATATGGTTAAATAATAAGCTAGATAAAAATGGAAAAGATTACTTGATGCATGCCAATTGGCTAGAAGATGATTATCATGAAAAAAAATCGTATGATGAGATAAATAATATCATCAATTTTATTACATCAATTAGATCATTTAAAAATGAATTAAATATAAGTCCTGGATCATTTATTGAAATTTCAACAGAAAATACAAACAAAGAATATAAAAACTTTTTATCTTTTAATGAAAATATAATGAAAAAAAATGGAAGAATTAAAAATTTTCATGAAAAAGATTTAGATAAACCATCTGCAAGTATAGTCATAAGTGGTGAGGTATTTAAATTATATTTTGATGAAGATGTTGATTTAAATATGATCAAATCAACATTAGAAAAGAAAATTATAAAAATTAGTGAAGAGATGAAAAAAATTGATGTTAGATTATCAAATAAATCTTTTGTGGATCGTGCGCCACAAAATATAGTAAATCAGGAGAAAAGCAACTTTGCTAATCTTGAAAAAGATGTTAAAAAAATAGAATTAACTCTTAAAGGTTTATAATGAAAAAATTTAATAAGAAAAAATTACCAAGTAGACACACAACAATAGGTGCAGATAAAGCCCCTCAAAGATCATTTTATTACGCAATGGATTTAACCGAAAAAGATGTAGCAAAACCATTTGTTGGTGTTGTTTCAACATGGAATGAAGCAGCTCCTTGTAACATAAATTTAATGAAACAAGCTCAATCAGTTAAAAAAGGAGTTAAAGCCTCAGGTGGAACTCCGAGAGAATTTTGTACGATTACAGTTACTGATGGAATTGCAATGGGTCATGAAGGAATGAAATCCTCATTAATATCAAGAGATGTAATAGCAGACTCAACTGAACTTACGGTTAGAGGACATTGTTATGATGCATTAGTTGGATTAGCGGGGTGTGATAAATCATTACCTGGTTTAATGATGTCGATGGTGCGTTTAAATATTCCAAGTGTATTTATATATGGTGGATCAATTCTACCTGGGAGATTTAATGGAAAAGATGTAACTGTTGTAGATGTATTTGAAGGTGTTGGAAAATATACGTCAAAAAAAATGACAGCTCATGCATTAAGAAAATTAGAATTAAAAGCATGTCCAAGTGCAGGTGCTTGTGGTGGACAATTTACTGCAAACACAATGGCATGTGTTTCTGAAGCAATAGGATTAGCTTTACCTTTCTCAGCAGGAACGCCAGCGCCATATATAGAAAGAAATAAATATGCAATAGACAGCGGTAAAGCTGTAATGAATTTATTAGCAAAAAATATTAGACCTAGAGACATAGTAACAAGAAAAGCTTTAGAAAATGCAGCAACAATTGTTGCAGCAACAGGTGGATCAACAAATGCAGGTTTACACTTACCAGCAATCGCAAATGAAATTGGAATTAAATTTGATTTAATGGATGTTGCAAAAATATTTAAGAAAACTCCTTATCTTGCAGATTTAAAACCAGGTGGAAAATATGTTGCAAAAGATATGTGGGAAGCAGGAGGAGTTCCAATGTTATTAAAAACTTTAATGGATGGTGGCTACATTCACGGAGACTGTATGACTGTTACAGGCAAAACCATGAGAGAAAATTTAAAAAATGTTAAATTTAGAACTAATCAAAAAGTAATGAGATCTTATCAAAATCCAATTTCTCCAACAGGTGGAGTTGTTGGATTAAAAGGAAATTTAGCTCCAGAGGGTGGAATTGTAAAAATAGCAGGTTTAAAAAAATTACAATTTACAGGAAGAGCAAGATGTTTTGATAATGAAGAGTCTGCGTATAAAGCGGTAATAAACAGAAAATACAAAGATGGAGACATCATTATAATTAGATATGAAGGACCAATAGGAGGTCCTGGAATGAGAGAAATGCTTCAAACAACTGCTGCAATCTACGGTCAGGGAAAAGGGGAGAAAGTGGCTCTTATTACAGACGGTAGGTTCTCTGGAGCTACCAGAGGCTTTTGTATCGGTCATGTGGGCCCTGAGGCCTCCGTAGGCGGTCCTATAGCCCTTTTAAGGAATGGGGATATCATCGATATAGACGCTAAAAAGGGTACAATTAACGTAAGACTTACAAAGAAGGAATTAAGTGCAAGACGTAAAAAATGGAAACCAAGAAAAGTGAATTTTGGTAATGGTACATTATGGAAATACGCGCAAACTGTTGGACCAGCTTATAAAGGCGCACCAACTCATCCAGGTGGTAAAAACGAGGTTAGAACTTACGCAGATATTTAATGAAAATTAGACCTGTAATACTTTGTGGTGGCGCAGGAACAAGACTTTGGCCAGATAAAAAAAATCATCAAGCAAAACAATTTATTAATTTTGGCGGATGGAGTTTAATTCAAAAAACTTTAGAAAGAGTAAATAAACCAATTTTTGATTTTCCTATAATCAGCACAAATTTAAAATACTTAAAACAAGTCAAATTAGCTTTAAAAAAAAGTAAAATAAAAAAGTTTAAAATAGTTCTAGAACCAGCTAAAAAAAATACCGCACCAGCAATCCTTGCTTCAGCTTTGATAAAAGATATTCCTGATGAGCAACCATTAATGTTTTTTGCAGCAGATCATTTAATTGAAAAGTCAAATATTTTAAATAAATCATTATTAAAAAATAAATCAAATTTAGATAATCAAAATTTATTTATTTTTGGAATAAAACCAACAAGCCCATCAAGTGAATATGGATATTTTTTAACTAAAAAAATTAAATCTATAAATAAAGTTACAAAATTTATTGAAAAACCAAAATTATCAAAAGCAAAAGAAGTCATTAAGAAAAAAGGTTACTGGAATTCTGGCATGTTTTATTTAAGAAAAGACTCAATAATCAATAACTTTAAAAAATATCAAAATAAAACTTACAAAAGTTGTGTTGAGGCTATTAAAAAAGGCAAATATAAAAATAATACTTACTACTTAAATAAAAGAGCTTTTGAAAAATCAATCGAGAAATCTTTTGATTATGCAATACTTGAGAAAATAAATAAAATTAATGCTATTAAACTAGATATACCTTGGTCTGACCTTGGTAGTTGGAAAGAGATACTCAAGATATATGATAAAAATAAAAGAAAACACTTTAAGAAAAAGAACGTTTTTTATAGACCATGGGGGAGCTATTTAAATTTATTTGAAGGAAAACAGTTTTTAATTAAAGAACTATCAGTAAAACCTAAAGGTATATTAAGTCTTCAAAAACATCACCACAGAGCAGAACATTGGCTAGTTACAAAAGGTAATCCAAGAATAACTTTAAATAAAAATATCATTAATAAAAAACCTGATGAGCATATATTTATTCCATTAGGAGCAATTCATAGAATACAAAATCCTGGAAAAAAACCTGTAAAAATTATGGAAGCTCAAGTTGGTTCAATTTTAAAAGAAACTGATATTGTTAGATATCAAGACGTTTATGGTAGAGTTAAATAATTAACTCTTAATGGATAATACTGTTTTCATATTAGTTCTTATCGCAGCTATTACACATGCCACATGGAATGGAATGGTTAAGAAACATTCTGATAAAGTTATAGCTTTATCTGGAGTAATTTTAGGTCGTCTACCATTAGCTTTAACAGCAATAATAATATTACCTTTGCCTACATTTGAAAGCATTCCTTATTTAATTGTAAGCATTATTATTCATCAAGCATATCAATGGTATCTTTTAAATGCATATGAACTAGGAGATTTAACAAAGGTTTATCCTATTGCACGTGGAACAGGACCTTTGGTTGCAACCATAATTTCAATTTTATTTTTAGGTTTAGTGCTTGATAATTTTATTATTCTTTCAATTTTAATTATTTGTTTAGGAATAATTTTTTTAAGTTTATTTGATAAATCCAAAAAAAACTCAAAAATAATACAATATTCACTATTAACTGGATTATGGATCGGATTGTATTCTGTGATAGATGGTTATGGCGCAAGGGTAAGTTTGTCAGCTATTTCCTTTATTAGCTGGGTGTTTGTTATAAATGCATTACTACACACATTTGTAATGCGTTTAAAAGATGAAAAAAATATAATTCAAAGATTGGCAAAATATGGAAAAAAGATATTTATATTCGGCGGTTCACTTGATTACTTCACTTATATAACAGTAGTATGGGCGTTTACTAAAGCACCAATACCAATTGTTGGTGCATTAAGAGAGACGAGTATTTTATTTTCTATTTTAATTGGATATTTCTTTTTAAAAGAACAAATAACTTCAAAAAAAATTATATCTATTTTATTAATTGTTATTGGTGTAATAGGAATTAAAGTATTTTAATAGTAATTAAATGGAACTTTTAACAATCATCTTATTAATTATCATAGGGATCTTGGCTTTCTTGTTGCTTAAAAAGGAAAGAGTTTTAGGTATCAGAACAGAAGAAAATAAAACTGAAGAACAAGTAAAAGTAATTGAAAGTAAAGATTATAGAAAAAATATTTATGATTTATTAAATTATATCCCAGAGGGAATAATAATATTAGATAAATCAAAGAAAATTATATTTAGTAATAATTCAGCAAATAATTGGTTTCAAATAAAATTAAATGAAAATATTAGCGGCTATTTAAGAAACCCGGATTTATTAATTTCAATTGATAAAGCATTTGAAGGTAAAAAAGTTACAGATTTTGAAATAGAAATCAGAAATCAAGCTGTTTTAAGATTAAATATTACTATTTATCTTGACCAAAATAATTTATTTTTTGATGAAAATTCATGCTTTTTATTCATTAGAGACTTAACTGAATTTTATAAATTTCAACAACTCAAATCAGATTTTGTTGCTAATGTTTCTCACGAGCTAAGAACTCCTTTGCAATCAATAAAAATGGGTCTTGAAACTTTTGAAACCAACTCAGATATAAAACAAAATTCAGAGGCAAATAATCTATTACCAGTTATGATTTCCCAGTCTGAGAGAATGGAAAATCTAATTCGAGATTTACTTTCATTATCAAAAATTGAATTACAAGAACACATAAGACCAACTCACGAGATAGATTTAGTAGAGCTGATTGATTATGTAATTAAAACATATGAAAAAATATTAAGTAAAAATAAAATTAAACTTATATTTAATAAAATCAATAATTGTAAAATAATAGGTGACAGAGATAAGCTTATTGAAATATTCACAAATCTTATTGATAATTCGATTAAATATAGTGATAAAAATAAGGAAATAATAATTACAGCAAAAAAAGATGGGGATTTAATTATTATTTCCGTAGCAGATCAAGGAATTGGAATTCCAAAAGAATCAATACACAGAATCACTGAAAGATTTTTCACAGTTGACCCTAGCAAAAGCCGTAGCGTTGGAGGAACAGGATTAGGTTTAGCAATTGTGAAACATTTGGTTTCTCAACATAGAGCAGAAATGAACATCAACAGTATTGAAAATCAAGGAACAACAATAGATATCAAATTTAATTCTCTATAATACAACTAAAAAGTTAGTCCTTGTAATAAAAGTTTAACGTTCCTTTAATAAAATTTTTAAGAATCAGATTTATTTAAACATATATAATAAATCTTTAAGGAGAAAAATGAAAAAAATAACAAATATATTATTAGGATTTCTTATAGCTTTAAGTTTTACAACAATTAGTTATTCAAGAGATCAAATTAAAATAGTAGGATCGTCTACTGTTTATCCATATGCAACTGTAGTTGCTGAAAAATTTGGTAAAAGTGGCAAGTTCAAAACTCCAGTTATAGAAAGTACAGGAACTGGTGGTGGAATGAAATTATTCTGTGCAGGAGTTGGTGCAAATCATCCAGATGTTACAAATGCTTCAAGAGCAATTAAGCCAAAAGAAAAAGCTTTATGTGAGAAAAACGGAGTCTCTGAAATAATTGAAATAATAGTAGGCAATGATGGAATTTCATTTGCACATGCAGTTAGTGCTCCAGATGCTAATTTTACAAAAGAACAGTTATGGAGAGCCCTAGCCGCCAAAGTAGACATCGATGGTAAACTTTTAGAAAATCCTTATAAAAAATGGAGTGATATAGATACAAATCTTCCAAACAAAAAAATTGAAATTTTAATAGCCCCTCCAACATCAGGAACTAGAGATGCTTGGAATTCTTTAGTAATGACTGAAGGATGTACAAAAAATGCAAAATCTCTTTATGAGTCAGCAGGTAAAAAAGCTAAAAAAGAATGTGCTAAAATACGCGAAGATGGATATGCTGTTGAAGCAGGCGAAAATGATACGCTGATAATACAAAAACTCTCATCAAATCCTGATGCTTTCGGTTTTTTTGGTTATAGTTATTTGGTTGCAAACAAAGATAAAATTAAAGCTTCATCTGTAGATGGTGTGCAACCATCATTAGAAGGAATTCAGGGTTATTCATACCCAATTGCTAGGCCATTATTCTTTTATGTTAAAAAGGCTCATGTTGGTGTTATACCTGGGATTAAGGAATTTCTTAAAGAATTCACTTCAAAAAAAGCCATGAGCAACAGAGGCTATTTAGCTAAAATTGGATTAGTTCCTCTAGCATCTGACAAGTATAAAGCAACTCGAACAGCAGCTCTAGATCTTATTACTATAAGTATTAACTAGACTAATACTCAAAATTAAAAAAAAGGCCAAATTCATGGGCCTTTTTATTCAATTACTAATTTAATTTGTAATAAATCTGTAACAAATTAAATATATCAAGTTGTTCGAATGAACTTCGTTCTTATTTTTTTAATAGTAATATTTTCATCATCTTTGTTTTTTTACGGTAAGTCAAAGACAAAAAGCATATCTATTCAAAGAAATATTAAATTAAATGCACTTCCAAAATTTTATGGTTATTATTTAGTTCTATGGAGTTCAATACCTGCTTTAGTTTTTTTATTAGTTTGGTCTTTATTTGAACCCGTAATTATAAAATCAATTATTATTGAGACAGCCGCAAATCAAGGAGCAATTTTTAATGATAAAAATGAAGCTAACTTAATTTATGAAAAAATTAAAGCAATTCATTTAGGTACTTATTTTGGTGATATTGACACTATCTTAAAAGAAAGCGCGATATCATATTCAAAATTTTTAAATATTTTTACTAATTCTAAAATAGTTCTAATTTTTGTAACAATTATTGCTTCTGTTATTTTTTCATTAAAAAAAATTAGAAATAATAATAAAGCAAGAGAAGATGTCGAGAAAATTTTAAAAGGTTTGCTTTTTGTTTCATCCTTAATCGCTATTCTTACGACTTTAGGAATAATATTCTCATTATTGTTTGAAAGTATAAAATTTTTTTCAGTAATAAATATTTTTGACTATTTATTTGGTACTAATTGGAGCCCTCAAAGAGCATTTGTAAGTGATGCATCAGCAATAACAACTGCTGAATACGAGGAATTAAAAGATGCATTTGGTTTTGTTCCATTGATAGCTGGAACTTCATTTATTGCATTCATTGCTATGTTTGTTGCTGTACCTATTGGATTATTTTCAGGAATATACATGGCTGAGTATGCTTCTTCTAGAGTAAGAAAAATTTCAAAACCAATTATTGAGATACTTGCTGGAATACCTACTGTTGTTTATGGTTTTTTTGCAGCTTTAACCGTAGGACCTTTCTTTAGACAAATAGGTGAGAGTATTGGTTTAACAGTTTCCTCAGAGAGTGCTTTAGCTGCAGGTCTAATTATGGGAATAATGATTATACCCTATATTTCTTCTTTATCTGATGATGTAATTAATTCAGTACCGCAATCACTTAGAGATGGTTCTTATGCTGTTGGAGCAACCAAATCAGAAACGATAAAACAAGTTGTAATTCCTGCAGCATTACCTGGAATAATTGGATCAGTATTGTTAGCTGTATCGAGAGCTATTGGTGAAACCATGATTGTAGTTATGGCAGCAGGATTAGCAGCTAATCTCACTATTAACCCTCTAGAATCAACAACAACAATCACGACCCAAATTGTAATGATACTCGTTGGTGACCAAGAATTTGATAGCCCAAAAACGCAGTCAGCTTTTGCATTGGGATTGACACTATTTGTTGCAACATTGATTTTAAATTACATAGCCCAGAGAGCTGTAAAAAAATATAGAGAGAAATATGACTAAAGAACAAAGATTAAAAAAGCGACATAGTGCAGAAAGAAGATTTAGACTCTATGGCATAGCATCAATATGTGTTGCGCTATTATTCGTTCTAATTTTAGTAAATAATATCTTTTCAAAAGGAAGTTCTGCATTCATGAAAACAGTAATTGATGTAGAGGTTTTTTATGATCCAGAATTAATTGAGATTGAAAATGGAGCATCAGAAGAGAATATAAGGGAAGCAGATTTTTATGATATCACAATAGAAACTCTTCTTAAGTCTTATCCTACTAAGAATTTAGATGAAGAAAATGAATTAATTGATTTATTTACAACCGATGCTGAAATTGAAATTAAAAAAGCTTTTTTAGAAAATAATAACTTAATAGGAAAAAAAATTAACTTAGAAATAACGTCATCAGACGATATAGATCAATTGCATAAAGGAAATTACCCTAGGGATTTACCTGAGGATAGAAGAAGAATTTCAAATTTTCAACTTAAAATTTATGACACTCTGGTAGAAAATAATAAAATAAACAAAAATTTTAATAATTATTACTTTAATAATGGGGACTCCAGAGATCCAGAGCTAGCTGGAATTGGAGGAGCTTTAGTTGGATCATTCTATAGCATAATCATATGTCTATTATTAGCTTTCCCAGTTGCTATTCTTGCTTCAATTTATTTAGAAGAATTTGCTCCAAAGAATAAAATTACTGATTTTATCGAAATAAATATTAATAATTTAGCTGCTGTTCCTTCAATTGTTTATGGATTGCTTGCTCTTCAAATATTGTTAGCTACTATTCAGTTACCTAGATCTACTCCATTAGTGGCTGGTATTACATTAGCCTTGATGACATTGCCAAGAATAATTATTCCTTGCAGGGCATCTTTAAAAGCAGTTCCACCCTCGATAAGAGAAGGTGCATTGGCAGTAGGCGCATCAAAGTTTCAATCTGTATTTCATCATGTAGTACCGTTATCGCTACCAGGAACTTTATCAGGAACAATTATTGGTTTAGCACAGGCATTAGGAGAGACTGCACCATTAATTCTGATTGGTATGGTTGCTTTTGTTGTAGACATTCCATCAACTCCAATTGATCCATCATCCTCGCTACCTGTGCAGGTATATTTATGGTCAGAGTCAGCTGAAAGAGGTTTTGTTGAAAAAACATCAGCAACTATTATGATGCTATTGAGTTTTTTAATTGTTATGAATTTTATAGCAGTATATTTGAGACAAAAATTTGAAAAGAGATGGAATTAAATGAATGAAGTAAAAATCAAATCTAATAATTTAAATGTGTTCTACGGAGATAAACAAGCTTTATTTGATGTAAACTTAGATTTGAATGAAAAAGAAGTAACTGCATTAATTGGTCCATCTGGGTGTGGTAAATCAACCTTCATAAGATGTATAAACAGAATGAATGACGTAATTGATATTTGCAAAGTTACAGGAAATATTGAGATTGATGGTGTAGAAATTAACGATGAAAATTTGGACGTCGTTTCATTAAGAGAAAGAGTTGGAATGGTGTTTCAAAAACCAAATCCATTTCCTAAAAGCATATACGATAATATTTCATATGGTCCAAAGATACATGGTAAGGGAGAGACAAAAAGTGAGCTTGATGAAATAGTTGAAAGAAGTTTAAAAAAAGCTGCTTTGTGGGAAGAGGTAAAAGATAGGTTAGACGAACCAGGTACTGGATTATCTGGAGGTCAACAACAACGACTTTGTATAGCTAGAGCAATATCAGTAAATCCAGAAGTAATTCTAATGGATGAACCATGTTCAGCCTTAGATCCAATTGCAACAGCCAAAATTGAGGAATTGATTGATGAACTTAAGAAAACCTATACAATAGTAATTGTTACCCATTCGATGGCTCAAGCAGTTAGAGTTTCGCAGAAAACCGGCTTTTTTCATCTTGGAAAATTAATTGAGGTAGGAAAAACAGAAAAAATTTTTAAGAACCCTGACAATAAAATGACACAAGATTATATTACAGGTAGATTTGGATAAACTATGAGTAATGAACATACAGTAAAGTCATATGAGGAAGAATTACAATTTCTTGTTGATTCTGTAATTAAAATGGGAAGTTTAACTGAGTCACAAATGGTAGACTCAATGGACGCTATTATTAAAGTTGACAAAGATTCTATTGATAAAATAATTAAAAGTGATGATGAAATTAATAAATTTAGATCAAAAATAGATACTCAAATTATGACATTACTAGTCAAAAGAGCTCCTATGGCGATTGATTTAAGGGAAACAATTAGTTCATTAAAAATCTCACAAGACTTGGAAAGAATTGGAGATCTATCTAAAAGCAATGCTAAAAAAGTTAAACCTCTGCCACTAGATTTACCAGAGGAATTACTTTCAAATTTAAAAAGATTAGGTGAGTTGGTTATTAAACAACTAAATGATGTATTAGATAGTTATGTTAACAAAAATTACGATAAAGCCAAAGAAGTTTGGAAAAAAGATGAGCAAGTCGATGACCTTACTTATATTGCAATGGAAAGTGTAATTGATTTTTTATCTAAAGATAAAAAAAATTTAGATTTTTCTACACATCTTATATTTGCAACAAAAAATCTAGAGAGAGCAGGTGATCATATTACTAATATTGCAGAGTCTATTTGTTACTTGATTAAAGGTGAATATCTAAAAGGAAGCAGACCAAAAGGAAAAGTTATCCAAGAATAAAATGAATGGCAAAATATTTATTATTGAAGATGAGCCTTCAATAATACAATTAGTTCAACATAATTTAGAAAAAGAGGGTTTTTTAGTAGCTTCATCTACCAATGGTAATGATGGTTTAAAAGATTTAAAAAAGTTTGAACCAAATTTGCTTTTACTTGATTGGATGCTTCCAGATTTATCTGGAATTGATATTTGCAAAAATATTAGAAATAACTCAAGTCATAAAAACCTACCCATAATAATGCTTACAGCAAAAGGAGAAGAGGAAGATAAAATAAAAGGATTAGATAGTGGTGTTGATGATTATTTAACCAAACCATTTAGCTTCAATGAGCTTTTAGCAAGAATAAAAGCTGTATTAAGAAGATATGATCCTAAAGTTGTTTCAAATAGTTTGGAATTTGAAGATTTAAAATTAAATAGATTTGAGAAGAGAGTGTTTAGAAAAAATATTGAAATACAGCTTGGACCAACAGAATTTAGACTACTAGAATTCTTTTTAAGCAACCCTAAAAGAGTATATTCAAGAGATCAAATTTTAGAAAACGTTTGGCCAAACAACATAAACGTGGAAAGCAGAACTATTGATGTTCATATAAGAAGATTAAGAAAGTCGATTAATATTGATAATACAAAAGAACTAATTAGAACAGTAAGATCCTCCGGATATTCACTTATTTAATGCATCTTCAAGATAATCTAGTCTATCTTGACCCCAAAAAATCTCATTATTTAATACGTAAGAAGGAGAGCCAAATACACCGTTATCAACTGCGTCTTTTGAATTCTTTTGATACTCCAAGTTTACATAATCAGTTAAAGCTAACTTCATCATCTCTTCAAAGTTTAAATTTAATTTTTCACAAATTTCCTGAAGTGAATTGTGATCAGAAATATCTTTATCCATAGACCATAAATATTTTAAACATTCATTTCCAAAGTGAAGTTTATTTCCCATTTTATTTGAAGCTATTACAAATTTTGCAGGTAAGTGTGGGTCTTTAGGTGGAAAAAACTTTGGTTGTTTATTAATTGGCAAACCTAGTTTATTTGAAATTCTCTCCAGCTCTACAAGTCTATATTTTTGTCTAGCAGGATGTCTTTTAGGAACTGGCAATCCCCCTGTATTTGGAAAAATTTCACCAACCAAATCAAGTGGTTTTTCTATAACCTCTAAATTATATTTATTTACTATTTTTGTAAATCTATCAGATCCTAGATAGGCAAATGTAGATATAACACTAAAATAATATTCAATTTTCATTATTATTTAATTGAGTGCAAACTGTTTAATTTTTTCAAATTCAAAATGATCTGCTATATCTTTTTGAGCATAATATACTTCTTCAACAACGCCTTGTTCGTTAATCAAAACATCAGTTACAGCAATATCTAAATGACCTTTAATCTTTGTAGGAAAATATCCCTTCATCATTGCTGGAATGATTTTGTGAGGTTTAAATAACATTGCACTAAATGTTTTTGCTATAGATCTTTCAATCTCATATTTTTTAAAATATTCAAAATTTTCATCAGCTAAAACTGTAAAAGGTAATTCACCATGTTTATCCATATAAGTCTTTAAATTATCTACTGGGGAATGAAAAATTCCAACATGTGTAAAATTATTTCCAAATTCACTAAATCTTTTATTCAATTCATTCAATCTTAAATTACAAAAGCTACATCCAGCTATACGGTAGAAAGTAAGAAGTACTTTTTTGCCTTTTGTTTCAGATAATTTAAATATTGAACCATCAGGTTTTGGCAATGAGATTTCTTCTAATGTATCACCTTTGTTTATTTTCATTTATTTATATACATTTCTTGCACAGACCAAAAAATTCTAAATTATATTTATTATATTTCATTCCCTTGTTATCTTTAAAATTTCTTAAGTGTTCTGATAATTTATGATCATGAATTTCAGTTACATCTTCACAACTTTCACAAATTGAAAAAACAGTAGCTTTTGCAATTTGACATTTTGAATTTTTACAAGCTATGAACGCATTTCTACTTTCTATTTTATGTATCTTTCCAATTTCCACTAATTTATCCAGAGCTCTATAAACTTGCAAAGGAGCATTAATACCTTTTTTTTTAACATCAAATAAAATTGAATATGCTTTTAATGGTTGATCAGATTTTTCTATTAAATCTAATATTATTTTTTGGTTTTTAGATAATGTTTCTTGTTTTTGCATATTATTATTTTTTATAATACTTCATTAATTTTTCAATTGAATCGTTTGTTTAATTTTAAATAATGAAAAAATAAATAATACTAGTGCAGCAGCTACGATAGAAGGACCAGATGGAGTATTAAATTCTAATGAGGAGAATAATCCAATAAATACTGACAGTAACCCGCCAATTATTGAAAATATAACCATTTTTTGTGGGTTATCTGATAAGTTTCTAGCCATAGCAGTTGGTATGATTAACATTCCTGTAATAAGCAATAAGCCAACCATTTTGATAGATATTGCAATTATTGCTGCTATTAAAATTGTAAATATAGCTTTAGCTCTATCTGGATTTAAACCTTCTGCCTCAGCCAATTCATAATTTACAGTTGATGCAAATAATGGTTTCCAGATTAATTTTAAAACTAATAAAATTAAAGCACCTCCAATCCAAATTGTAAGTAAATCATCATTAGTTACTGCTAAAATATCTCCAAATAACAAACCCATTATATCAAATCTAATAAATGTTAAAAATCCAATAGCAACCAATCCAACCGCAAGAGATGAATGAGCTAAAAGTCCTAATAAGGCGTCACCTGGTAAATTAGTTTTTTTTTCAAGTTTAACTAAAATAAGTGCAATTATTGATGAGGTAATAAATATTGAAACTGCAATATTGAATTCAAGTGTATAAGCAATTGTTACTCCAAGTAAGGCAGAGTGAGCTAGTGTGTCTCCAAAATAAGATAATCTTCTCCAAACAACAAAACATCCAAGTGGACCAGTAACAAACGCTATCCCAATACCAGCAACTAATGCTCTTATAAAAAAGTCATCAAACATATTAATTTTTTTTTATTTCACCGTCATTTGAATGTTCATGGTCATGTTTGTGCTCATAAACAGATAGTGTTTGAGAAGCCTGCTCCCCAAACAAAGCTTTATATTCATTATTACGTGCAACATCTTTTGGTGAACCTGAACAACAGACGTGTCCATTTAAACAAACAACATGATCTGTTGCAGTCATGACAGTATGTAAATCATGAGATATTAATAATATTCCACAATTGATTTTTTCGGAGATTTTTTTAATTAATTCATACAGTGCAATTTCCCCAGTAAAATCTACTCCTTGAACTGGCTCATCAAGGACTAATAATTCTGGTTTTTTTGAAATAGCTCTTGCAAGTAAAACTCTTTGAAATTCGCCACCTGATAAATTGCCTAAATTTTTATCTTTAAGATGTTTTACCCCAGTTAATGTTAAGGCCTCATCTAATGCATCATCTTTGAGGTTATCAGTTAAAAGCATAAAATCTTTTACTCTTAATGGAAGCGTCCAATCTATCGATATTTTTTGTGGAACATATCCAATATTATTTGTAAATTTTTCAACTTGTCCTTCTATATTTTTATATATTCCTAAAGCAATCTTTGCAGTTGTGCTTTTACCAGATCCATTAGGTCCAATTAAAGTTACAATTTTACCTTTTTCAACTTTTAGAGAAACACCTTTGACAAGCCATTTTTCATTCTGCTTTAATCCAACACCATTTAATTTTACTAATATATTATTTTCTGTGCTCATTTATTTGCTTGACTTTAAAGTGTTATATTATTACATGATGTTATATTATAACAATTAACAATAAACTATTAATATGAAAAATCTAAAAAAATCTACAATATTCTTATCAATTCTATCATTTTTAACTCTTTTTACATCATCAAATGCTGATATTAAAGTTGTTGCATCTATCAAACCAATCCATTCATTAGCTAGTTACTTAATGGATGGAATAGCAAAGCCTGATTTAATAGTTGATGGTTATGCATCACCCCATGGTTTTGCATTAAAACCTTTACATGCAAAGATGTTACAAAATGCTGATATTGTTTTTTGGGTAGGTGAGGACTTAGAAAATTTTTTAGAAAAACCATTAAGTTCAATTGCTAAAAAAGCTGAGAAAATTGAATTATTAGAGGTTAAAGGATTAAATAAATTAAAATTTAGAGAGAGAAATATTTTTGATGATCACGAAGATCACGATGATCATGGCCATAAGAAAAAAGACGATCATGATGACCACGACCACGATGATCATGCAAAAAAAGAAGATGGTCATAAAGAAGATGATCATGATGATCACGATAGTCATTCAAAGAAAAAGGACGGACATGATGACCACGATGACCACGATGGACACGAGGGTCATAACCATGGTGAGTTTGATCCACACATTTGGCTAGATCCAATTAACGCAAAAGTAATTTTATTTGAAATGTCAAAACACTTAATTGAAAATGATCCATCAAATGAAACTGCTTATAGAGCTAATCTAAGTAAAGCTTATAAAGAAATTGACAAACTAACAAAAGATGTAACTGCAGAATTAAACGAAAGTACTTCTTCTATTGTATTTCATGATGCTTACCAATATTTTGAAAAAAGATTTAACGTCAATATTCTAGGTGCATTCACAGTAAATACAGACGTTATGCCTGGTGCTGAACAGTTAAAGGAGATCAGAGAAATAATTGAGCATGATAAAGTGGCTTGTGTATTTTCTGAGCCTCAATTTAATCCTGGTATTATTAAAACAGTTGCAAAGGATATGAATATTAAAACAGGTATTGTAGATCCATTAGGGGCTACTTTAAATCCAGGAAAAACTTTATATTTTGATCTAATTAAGAATATGTCAAAATCATTTAAAGGTTGCTAAATAAAAATTGATCTATTGCTGTAAATGATATCTAATATCATTTATGGCAACAGTCTCTTTAAGTTTAGATGATATTTATAATTTAGTTAAAAAAACTTTACTAGCCAATGGATGTGATGAAGAAACATCAAACATTTTATCTGATTTAATAATGAAAGCTGAAAGAGATGGTTCGCTATCTCACGGATTATTTAGATTACCAGCTTACATTTCAGGCTTAAAAAGTGGAAAAATAAATGGCAAAAGCAGACCAGTAGTTTCAAAAATAACTCAAAGCGTCATTAAAGTAGATGGAAAAAATTGTTTAGCACCAATGGTGTTAGAAAAAGGAATTCCAGAATTAATTAAAGCGGCAAAAGAAAATGGTATAGCGGTTTTAGCAATAACAAATTCTCATCACATGGCTGCAATGTGGCCTGAGACAGAGGCAATTGCAGAACAAGGTTTAGTTGCGTTTGCATGCACATCATACAAACCAGCTGTTGCACCTGCTGGATCAATTAAACCTTTATTTGGAACAAATCCGATTTCATTTGCTTGGCCAAGAAAAAATAAACCTCCAGTCGTTTATGATATGGCAACAGCATCAATGGCTTTGGGTGAAGTTCAAGTTGCTAAAAGAGAAGGTCATAAAGTTCCATTAGGAACAGGACTAACAAAAGAGGGAAAAGATACAACTGATCCTGCTGAGATTGCAGATGGGGGTGTTTTATTGCCTTTCGGCGGCTATAAAGGCTCTGGGATTGCGATGATGGTCGAATTGCTTGCAGGTGCCTTGGTAGGAGATAATTTCAGTTATGAGACAGCTGAGAAGGATAATAACGATGGAGGTCCTCCAAGTGGTGGAGAGTTCATTTTAGCCATATCACCAGATAAATTATCACAAAATAATTGGGACGAACATTCATCAAAATTTTTTGAAAAAATGAAAGCAATGGGTGATGTTAGACTTCCTGGTGAGAGAAGACATAAGAATAGATTAGATAAAGGACCAAGACATATTAATGAGGATCTAGTTAATAAAATTAAATCTTTAAGCTAATTCTAATTCAATTGGTGTATGATCAGATGGTTTTTCTCTACCTCTAGGATATTTATTAACTTTAACATCCTTAATATTATTCAGTAAACTGTTAGTCACTAAAAAGTGATCAATCCGCATTCCATTATTTTTTTGCCAAGCACCACTTGTATAATCCCAAAAAGTATATTCTTCTTTATCAGGATAAATATATCTAAACGCATCGTGAAATCCTAAATTAAACATTTCTCTTAATTTTTTCCTAATCTCAATTCTAAAAAGAGCATCATTTTCATATCCTTTAGGGTCGTGAACATCTTCAGCAGAAGGTATTATATTAAAGTCACCTGCAATAATTATATTATCATAACTTTTTAAAAGTGTTTTAAGTTTTTTAATTAAACTATTTAGCCAATATAATTTATAATCATATTTTTCAGTATCTACTGGGTTACCATTTGGCGTATAGATATTTATAATTTTAATAGTTTTAGATTTATACTTTGCATCTGCTGTAATTATTCGTGATTGTTTGTTCTTATCTTTAAAAATATCTTTTTCGATTTTATCTAATTTTTTTTTGGAAAGTATTGCAACGCCGTTGTAACTTTTTTGTCCAAATACATAACTTTCATATTTGAGTTTTTTAATATCATCAAATGGATAAGTTTCCTCTTGAGTTTTTATTTCTTGAGTTAATACAATATCAGGATTGAACTTTTTTAAATATTCCTGAACATTTAATATTCTTGCTCTAATAGAATTTACATTCCATGAGCTAATGATCATTAAAGAGAAAATGAAACACCACAACCGCAAGATGATTTGCTTTGTGGGTTACTAATTTTAAATTGGTCTCCGATTAATTCTTTTACGAAATCAACCTCTGATCCTTTCAAGAGATCAGCTGAAGTTTTATCTATTAAAATATTATCTTGTCTTAAATCGTCGTCTTGAGGTGCTTTATCAAATGAGAAATCATACTGAAACCCCGAGCATCCACCGCCTTTGATAGCGATTCTAAAAAAAGAACCTTCATCTTTAGTTGACAGAAGGTTATTGATTTGTTTTATCGCATTATCTGTAAATTTAATTTCTTTAATCATTATTTATCACTGTTATTACTAATATAATTAATATTTGCCATTTTTAAAGAATGAATAATTACTCAAAATTAGGTTTTTTTACATCAAAAGGTCGCTTAACTTTAGAGCCAAATAGCTCCTTTAGAACACCTTTTCAAAGAGATAGGGATAGAATAATCCATTCTGCATCGTTTAGAAGATTAAAGCACAAAACCCAAGTTTTTGTTAATACTGAAGGTGACCATTATAGAACGAGAATAACTCATTCATTAGAGGTTGCTCAAATTGCAAGATCAATATCTAGGTATTTGAATTTAAATGATGATTTAGTTGAAACACTAAGTCTAGCCCATGATATGGGGCATACACCATTTGGACATGCTGGTGAAGAAGCTTTGAATGAATCAATGGCAATGCATGGTGGTTTTGATCATAATCTTCAAACCTTAAGAATAGTGATGTTCATAGAAAATAAATATTTAAAATTTAAAGGTTTAAATTTAACAATTGAAACACTGGATGGCCTTTTAAAACATAACGGACCAATACATAATATTGATAAAATAAATAG
>CABZGO010000009.1 GCA_902525355.1 uncultured Pelagibacteraceae bacterium
TATTCCAATAAACAGATATTTTACTATTTGATTTTATTTTAGAAAAAAAATTTATTTCGTCATCTTTAATTATTTCTAATCCAATATTTAATTTTTTTAAATCGGATTTAAAATTTTCTAGGGATTTACTTACCCACCATTTTTGAGCCTCTCTTTTATGATCGAAAATATTACTATTAAAAATAAATACTGCAGTAACAACATCATGTTGATTTGTAGCATAAGTGAGCGCATCATTATTTTGTATTCGAAAATCATCTCTTATCCAAACGAGTGCTGTATTAGCCATTTGATAACTGTTCTGATCCTTTAGACAGTAGTTCGTTATAAAGTTTTAAATCTGTATCACCTTCACATCCAATTAATAAAACGTTCGAATTCATATCTAATTCAAGATCCTTTTTAATTTGTTTATTATTACAACTAACATTTATACTTATTAGAGCAGGTGCTGAACATTCTCCTGCAACAATGTTATCATCACCAAAGTATCCCTTGGCTAACATCGCAACTGATAATGGTATGTCGGCATCTGGAATACTCAGACAATTATTTACTGAGTTTTTCAGAATTTGCCATGGGACTAATGATACATCTCCACATGACATTCCCCCCATAATGCTCTCTTTTTCTATTTCAACTCTAGTAAGTTCACTGGCATTAATACTTTCCATGACACAGTTTGCATTTTTTGGTTCAATAATAATAATTTTTGGAATTCTTTTAAAATATCTGGCAACTCCTGCAATTACACCAGAAGCCATGCCTCCAACACCTGCTTGTAGAAATATATGGGTAATATAATGATCGGTTTGTTTGGAGATTTCTTCTATCATCACTGAATATCCAGCCATGGTTAGCTTTGGAACCATTTGATAATCTTCCCAAGCAACATCTTGTACAATTTCCCATCCATTTTCCTTAGATTGTTTTATGCATTCATTTAAAGAATTTTCATAATTTCCTTTTACTTTTGTTACTTCTGCTCCAAGTTTTCGCATCTCATCGGCTCTTGTTTCACTTACAAATTCACTTATGAAAATTTTACATGCAATACCGAGTCTTTTTGCACCCCAGGCAACTGATTTTCCATGATTTCCTGCCGTTGCTGTAGCAACAACTACATCTTTTCTTCCAGCTGAAACCTCTGCTACCGCATAAGCTCCTCCAAGTGCTTTAAAAGATTTTAGTCCAAACCTTTTGGACTCATCTTTGTAAAAGATATTTTTAAGATTAAGGTCTTTTGAAAGTTTATTTAACTTGAGTAGGGGAGTGGGTTCGTAATTTTCCCAACGAGATATAGTATTTAATGCCTTATCAATAGTTTCCTTATTTAATACACTTAAAATTTTTTCTCTACTGAATGAATAATTTTTATTTTTAATAAACGATGAAAATTTATTAATATGACTATAATCTATAGACATATTTTAACAGTCCAAAGTATTAGATCTTTCCCACTTTGTAATAGGTTTTAATTTATCAAATTTTTCTTTTGACTTGAAATTTTCAATTTCTAATTTTTTTAGTTTGATATAACTGTTTAAAACATTTTTTCCAAAAGCATTTTTCAGAACTGTATTAAAATTTAACAATTCTAGGGAATCTTCTAAGGTATTTGGTAATTTTTGTAGGTTAGGATATTTTTGGTGATCAGTATACATATTACAGAATAATGGTTTTCCAGGATTAATTTTTTTTCTAATCCCATTTATACCTGCTGCTAAAACTCCTGCTTGTAGTAAATATGGATTCGCTGATCCATCCATTAATCTTAGCTCAAATCTTCCTGGATCTGGAACTCTAATCATATGTGTTCGATTATTTCCTGTGAAAGAAATACTACTTGGCGACCATGTTGCTCCAGATTTAGTTGGTGGCGCATTTATTCTTCTATAACTATTTAAAGTTGGATTAAAGAATGCTGATAATGAACCTGCATTTTTAATTACACCACCTAAAAAATTGTATGCTAATTTACTTAGTCCAAGATTGTCATTTTTATCTAAAAATTTATTTTTTTTCTTATCCCAAACGGAAATATGCGCATGACATCCATTACCAGTCAGTTGTTCAAATGGTTTTGGCATAAATGTTGCTCGTAACCCATGCTTTTCTGCTATGGACTTGACCATAAATTTAAAAAATGTATGTCTATCTGCTGTGGTTAAGCAGTCAGTATAATCCCAATTCATTTCAAACTGGCCATTAGCATCTTCATGATCATTTTGATATGGGTTCCATCCCATTGTAATCATACAATCACATATTTCCTTTATTAAATCATATTGTCTCATTAAAGCTGATTGGTCATAGCAAGGTTTAGATTGAGTATCTCTAGGGTCTGCAATAGAACTACCATCAGGTGATATTAGAAAATATTCACACTCTACACCCGATTTCATGATGTAACCTTCATTTGATAGTAATTTTATTTGCTTTTTTAACATCACTCTTGGCGATGCCTCAACAGGTTTACCATTCATCCACAGGTCTGAAGCAAGCCAACCTACTTCTTTATTCCAAGGTAATTGAATTAAACTATTTGGATCTGGTACAGCGAACATATCAGAATCTGCTGGTGACATATCAAGCCAAGCTGCAAATCCAGCAAATCCTGCACCATTTTTTTGCATCTCTTTTATAGCTTGTGCAGGTACTAATTTAGATCTTAATACACCAAACAAATCAACAAAACTTATTAAAAAATATTTAATTTTTTTTGATTTAGCAATATTAGACAAATTTTTGGGCATTAATAAATATACTACGAATTATTTATTAACTATCAATAACTATTTCTTTTTTATACCTGGTATCCAGTTAGTTCCTGCCAAAGGAACTCTGGCCATTGCTGCAGCTTCAACAGTTAATGCGCATAAGTCTTCTGGTTCTAAGTTATGAAGACTGTTTTTTCCACACGCTCTTGCAATAGTTTGTGCTTCTAAAGACATGACTTTTAAATAATTTGATAATTTTCTACCCGCTTTTTTTGGATCTAATCTTTTCATTAGCTCTGGTTTCTGAGTTGAAATTCCCGCAGGATCATTTCCCTCATGCCAGTCGTCGTATGCTCCAGCTTTAGTTCCAAGTTTTTCATATTCTTTTTCCCATTTTGGATCATTATCACCAATTGCAATCATGGCTGCACTCCCAATTGATACTGCATCAGCTCCTAACGCAAGAGCTTTAGCTACATCTGCACCATTTCTAATTCCACCGGATATTATAAGTTGAACTTCTCTATGAGAATTCAAATCTTGCAAAGCATCTACAGCAGGTCTTATGCAGGCTAAAGTTGGTTGACCTACATTTTCAATAAATACTTCTTGTGTTGCTGCAGTTCCACCTTGCATACCATCTAAGACAACAACATCTGCTCCAGCTTTTACAGCTAATGCTGTATCATAATAAGGTCTTGCACCAGCAATTTTAATAAAAATAGGAACTTTCCATTTAGTAATTTCTCTTAATTCTAAAATTTTTATTTTTAAATCGTCTGGTCCAGTCCAATCTGGGTGTCGACAAGCAGATCTTTGATCAATACCTTTTGGTAAAGTTCTCATTTCTGCAACACGATCATCTATTTTTTGTCCTAGCAACATTCCTCCTCCACCAGGTTTTGCACCTTGTCCAATTACCACTTCAATTGCATCTGCTTTTCTTAAATCTTTTGGGTTCATCCCATATCTTGATGGTAAAAGTTGATAAACTAAATTTTTAGATTGTCCTCTTTCCTCTGGTGTCATTCCTCCATCACCTGTTGTGGTAGATGTCCCAGCTGCACTTGCTCCTCTTCCTAATGCCTCTTTAGCTGGACCAGATAATGCTCCAAAACTCATACCCGCAATTGTAATTGGAATATTAAGCTCTAGCGGTTTTTTTGCATATTTTGTGCCCAAAGTCACATTTGTAGTACATTTTTCTCTATATCCTTCTAACGGATATCTAGACATTGATGCACCTAAAAATAATAAATCATCAAAATGTGGAAGCTTTCTTTTAGAACCACCACCTCTAATATCATAAATTCCAGTCTCAGCTGCTCTTCTTATCTCAGAGTTAGTATATTCATCAAAGGTCCAGGATTGACGAGGGAGTGTTTTATTTTTCATATTTAATAGTTAGATACATTATCTATGTTAAAATTGTAAAGTTTTCTTGCAGAACCATATCTTTTAAATTGTTCAGGCTTAATATTTGATCCAGCCTTTTTCAAAAGCTCTTTTAATTTTATCTTATGTTTTTTACTCATTTTTTTTTCTTCACAATCAGCACCTAAAGATTTTACTTTTCCTTTTACATATATGTCCGTTTCATACAAGCTGTCACCTAATGCTTCTCCCGCATCACCACAAACAACTAGATTTCCAGATTGTGCCATAAACGCTGACATATGGCCAACAGATCCTTTTACTATTATATCGATACCTTTCATTGAAATTCCACATCTTGAACTTGCATCACCATCAATAATTAATGTTCCACCATGAGCAGTTGCCCCCGCAGATTGTGATGCATTTCCTTTTACATGAACTTTTCCAGACATCATATTTTCTGCAACTCCGGTTCCCACATTTCCATCAACTATAATATTTGCATTTTGGTTCATACCCGCACAATAATATCCTACGTGACCTTTGATAGTTACATCAATATTTTCTGTAAGACCTGCGCAGATCGCATGATTACCTTCAGGGTTTGATATTGTAAAATCTCTTTTATTTTTTTTTCGATCAATATTTTGAAGCTTTTCATTAACCGATCTTAATTTTAATTTTTTTAAATCAAGTATCATTATTTTCCCCAAGAATAAACGATACCTGGTTCAGGTTCAAAAATTTTTGCATAATGTACATCAGGTAAATGGGCCATTGCTTGAAACTCTGATGAAATCGCCACATAGTCCTTAGTTTCAGCAATAACAGCAGGCTTACATGCTATCTCATCTCTTAGAACTGCAAAACCACTATGTGTTCCTGCAATAAAAGTATAAAACCCATCAAGATCCTTTAAGCCTTTATTTAATGTTTTTTTCAAATTTCTTTTTTTCAAACTATTTGAAATATAACCAGCAGCTACTTCCGTATCATTATCAGAACTAAATTTCGATCCACTCTTTTTTAATTTTCTTCTTAAATTATTATGATTTGACAAGGAACCATTATGTACTAAGCATTCGTCTTCACCTGTAGAGTAAGGGTGTGATCCGTCAGTTGTAATTGCACTTTCTGTAGCCATCCTTGTATGGCCAATAGCATGAGTTCCTGAGAAATTATCTAGATTAAATTTTTTTACAACATTACTTGGTTTTCCAACTTGTTTAAAAATTTCAATCGATTTTCCATAACCAACTAGTGATATTGTCGAAAAATCCTCTAAAATAGGGAGAATTTTATTTGGTTTTTCAGTAGATTTTAAAATTACATGGTCGGAATTCTTTTCTATAGTTGTAAATTTTACTTTCTTTTTAATTTCCTTTTTGAATTTTTCAAAACTCATTTCATTTAAACAAACAGAATATTTATAAATTTTATTTTTATCACTGTTATAAATTGCAAAACCTGCACTGTCAGGACCCCTAGACTCCATACTGACTAACATTTTAGAAAGCATCCCTCCTAAGGATTTTTCAAATTTTTTAGATTTTAGATAAATTCCAACGATGCCACACATAAATTAGTTTTAAATTAGTGATAATAATTGGTCTTTATAGTAAAGCACATTAATTATAACAATAATAATGATTGCGGCATAGACACCATATTTAGATTTAGGCCATGTTAATCTTGCCATTTTACTTGGTGTTTTGTTAAGATTTTTTTTTTCTTCGTCCATACTTTGTAAAGGGCGCATCTAAATTTATGCGCCCTTATTTTTTTTATTTATCCATCGGTAATATTACTCTTCCATGCATTTGAACTTGGTCTTCTTCTTGCAAGCTTAGAAAGTTTATCACTTTCTTGTTTTGAGCTTACAACTGTCCAACCTATCCAAATAACAGCAAGTATAAGAACTAATATACCTTCTGATCCTACTCCTGGATAAATAGCACCCGCCACATCCTCTGCAGGTTTATTTAAGTGATCTATCCAATTAGATACTGTAGCCATATTATCCTCCTTTAACTACTAGAAGAAGCAACAGTGCGTTCGTCTTCTTTTGCTTCCTCCATTATTTGGTAGTCCAAACCAGCCAACTCAACTTCCCTCGGGATTCTGAGTTTGCCAATACCATTTAACACTCTAGCTATAATGTAGCCTGGGATCATTCCAAGGACAAAGAACATGATTATTGCACCTATGAACATTCCTAAAGGATTTATTGCAGCGTATGTAGTTCCATCCCACATAGCACCAACACTGTATCCTGAAGAAGGGTATCCATTTAATACAAAACCGCATATCACAAGTCCTGCAAACCCAGCGTAACCATGAACTGCTACTGCTCCAACTGCATCATCAATTTTGAACCTTCGTTCTACCCAGTAATGCATTTTGTAAGCTATAACAACACCAATCATTCCAATTATCAAAGATTGTATAGGATGATAAAGGTCATTTCCTGCAGACGCACAAATTATACCAGCTAAACCACTTGAGTAAGTCCAGAAAGGATCACCTTTGGAAACAACATAACCTGCTAACAATCCTCCTGAGAGAGACATTAAAAAGTTCATTGTTATTCCGCTAAGCGTGGTTGGCGTTACATAAATTGTGGTTGCGGTAAAGTAGGTTACACCTTCCATGCCATACTCAGGTCCAAGATCGTAAATTGGAATATTACAAGCAGCATAAAATCCCCAAAAACCTGTATAAATTAAGAATAATCCAATAGTTACAAGCCAAGGATTTCTAGGTCCTATATTTCTAGGTTCACCGCTTGATGAAAATTTTCCAATTCTTGGTCCTAAAACAGCAAGTACCCCTAAAGCAAATCCACCAGCAACTGCGTGAATTACACCTGAGGCATAAGCATCATGGTAACCGAGTATCTTCAACATCCATCCGTCAAAGTGCCATCCCCACGCAGCATCAATACTCCAAAATACTGATCCAATTGCAATTGCAAGAATTCCAAAAGCAAAAGTAGTAATCCTTTCAATTACAGCACCAGATACAATGGATGCAGCTGTCCATGAGAATAGTAAAAATGCAGCCCAAAATACTCCACTAATATGATCTCCCAAGTTAACCGCCATCAACTCACTGTTTGGCAAATACCACTTAGAACTAAAAGCTGAGTCATCTGTAATTAACGCTGCGCTTTCATTCATTATTGATGGTGCAAGACCTGGCCCAGTTGGAAATGCCCAATAAATCCACCAACCAAATAAAAACCAAGTTACTGTTACTAAAGGAATCAGCATCGTGTTTTTCATTAATGTGTGTTGATGATGTTTGTATCGGGAAGCTCCAACTTCATACATACAGAAACCTACGTGTATAAGAAACATAAGTACTACTGTTATCCAATAGTAAAATTCTGTAAATATGGTTGTCAATGCACCGAGTTCGTCAGTCATTTAACCTCCAATTGTTTAAACAAATTATTTGAATATTATTATTTGGAGTTTTCGGATCAATCTTAAATATAACAATTAAATCAAAGAAAATTTATTAAACTACAACTTCAGGTATATATGATTTGTTGGTGATTCTAAAATTTTCTATATGCTTTTTTTAAATCTACCAAAGGGTGGTTTGGAGACATTTGAAATTTTACCAATAGTTCTCTTGCAATCATGTCCCTATCTTGTTGGTTATTAGGTAATTTAATTTTTTTTGGAATGGTGACCCAACCATTTGCATTTCTATCAAAAACTGCAGGTCTATCTTCTTCATATCCCATGTGAACATCTTCTAACCAATTTAAATCATCCCATCCCATTGCTTCAATATATTTTTTTAGGAATGGTGTTATTCTTGAGTAGTCTGGTAATAAATTAACATCATATCTATAACCAATAGTTTGACCTATCATCTTTTCTCTAGCTGTCTCTTTTTTTTTACCTAACTGACCTTTAACCACTTTTTTACCCGACTTTTTAGATTTATTTCTCTTTTTTGGCATGATTATATTTTATGAAAATCATCTACTCCAACTGTATGATTTGTACCAGATAGAGGTACTTTTGCTAAAGCAGATGCTTCCATTGTTAAAGCAGCCATATCCTCTGGCTCTAATGAATGAATATTGGTTTTACCGCATGCCCTAGCTAATAATTGCGCCTCAAGTGTCATAGTATGCAAGTAATTATAAACTCTTAGAGCTGCTTCATCTGGGTTTAATCTTTTTCTCAATTTAGGATCTTGAGTAGCAACACCAACAGGGCAACGTCCTGTATGACAGTGATAACAATGACCCGCAGGTACTCCCATTTCTTTTTCAAAATTAGACTCTGGAATTTCTTTATTACAATTTAGTGCAATCATCGCTCCAGTACCTATTGCAATAGCATCTGCTCCAAGAGCTAGTGCTTTTGCCATGTCAGCTCCATCTCTAACTCCACCTGCATAAATAAGAGTAACTTTTCCAGTTTTACCAACATCATCTATTGCTCTTCGTGCTTCTCTAATTGCAGCTATTCCAGGTATACCAGTGTTTGCAGCCGCGATGTGTGGACCAGCACCTGTTGAACCCTCCATACCATCTAGGTAAATAGAGTCCGGATCACATTTTGCTGCCATACGAACATCATCATAAACTTTTGCAGCTCCAAGTTTCAATTGAATTGGAACTTTATTTTTTGTCAACTCTCTTAGCTCTTGAACTTTTAAAGCTAAATCATCTGGTCCTAACCAATCTGGGTGTCTTGCTGGTGATCTTTGATCAATACCAGCTGGTAATGATCTCATCTCTGCTACTTGGTCGGTAACTTTTTGACCCATCAAGTGACCACCCATTCCAACTTTTTGACCTTGACCAATAAACACTTCAATTCCATCAGCAAGTTGAGCATGGTGAGGGTTAAATCCATATCTTGATTGAATACATTGATAGTACCATTTTTCTGAATATCTTCTTTCATCAGGTATCATTCCACCTTCACCCGAACATGTTGCGCTACCTGCCATAGTTGCTCCTCTTGCAAGTGCTGTTTTAGCTTCATAAGATAAAGCTCCAAAACTCATACCTGTAATGTAAACTGGAATATCTAATTCCACTGGATTTTCACATCTTGGACCAATTATAGTTTTTGTTTCACACTTTTCTCTGTAACCTTCAATTACAAATCTTGTAAGGGTACCAGGTAAAAAAACTAAATCGTCAAATGTAGGAATTTTTTTCATTAGAGCCATTCCTCTCATTCGGTATCTTCCTAACTGAGCTTTTATATGAATGTCGTCGATTACTTCAGGGGTAAATATAGAGTTATATCCTAGTAAACTTTTATTTCTTTTTGAGAATTCAGATCCACCATTCCCATTGGAATGACCATTTGATTTTCCGTTTTTTTTCTTAGCCATTAAATTGCTCCTTTTTTCTCAGTTGGTTCTAAAGCGTCGTAATTCCAGAGTTTTTTACCTGCAACTACTTTTGTCATCTTTGTAACATCAAAATTTTCGCCAATTTCAGCGACTTTAAGTTTTCTTTTGATCCAATCTATATCACTTTTTGTCATAGGTGACTCAATCGCATCACTTCCGAATGATCCAATTTTTCCACCAACGTAAATAGTTCCATCGTACATTGAGTCTCCAAGGTTTATGCCGACATTACCTAAAATTATTATTCTTCCTCTTTGCATCATAAAGCCAGTGAATGCTCCAGCGTCACCGCCAACAATAATTGTTCCACCTTTTTGATCAATTCCCGTTCTAGCACCAACGCTTCCTTTACATATTAAATCTCCACCTCTAACTGCTGCACCAAAACAAGACCCTGCATTTTTTTCTATTACTACTTTTCCTGCCATCATATTTTCTGCACATGACCATCCTACTCTACCATTAATTCTTACTGTTGGACCATCAATAGAACCAACACCAAAATATCCTAAACTTCCTTCAAATATCAAATTTAATTTATTTAACACCCCAACACCTAAACTGTGTTTTCCTTGCGGGTTCTTTATAACTATTGTTCCATAACCTTGACTCATGAGCTCATCAATTTTTTTGTTCGCTTCTTTGCAATCTAGATCATTTACATCAAGATCAATTCTTTTATTAAAATCAACATCATAAGTTCCCCAATAATAAAAGTTTTCTGCTTCATCAGGGTTGAAAAATTTTTGTTGAGTTTTACCTGTTAAGACTTCAGTGTGAAGTCCCATTGATTGAGCTTTAGTTTTATTCTCGTTAGTTTTTATATTTGCCATACTTTTACCTCTCCATCAAAAGGATCGTAAGTGTCAATTTCGTGAGGAAGTATAGATCTTATTGCTATCTCCTCAGAACCCATAGCTACCAATTCATCGGACTCATAGAGAACCAATGGTTTAGCTGCCATTGTATCTTTCGCCATTCCTAAAGAATCTTTTGTTGCCACAAAATAAGTAAACACACCATCTAATCCTGACAAACTGTCTTTCATACCTTCTTCTAAAGTTGCTCCATTTCTCATTTTTTCTGCCAAATAAACTGCAATTAGTTCAGAATCACATTCAGACATGAACCTCATTCCTTTATTCTCCAATACTCTTCTATTGTTCCAATAATTAGTTAATTGACCATTGTGAACAACAGATACATCGCTGAAAGGATATCCCCAAAATGGGTGAGCAGATTTAATATCTACACCAGACTCTGTTGCCATCCTGGCATGACCTATGGCATGAGTTCCTGTTACTTTCCCTAGATCGTATCTATCCAATACTGCTTGTGCATCTCCCAAATCTTTAATTAATTCTAGTGATTTTCCAATTGATAAAATCTCAACACTCTCAATACTTTCTATTTTCTTCGAAAACTCCATAAGATCATCATCATACTTCATTTCATATCTATACGAATAGGGTGTTAATTTTTCTTCCTTAATTAATTTTGCACCAAGATTTTTTAACATAATGTCTACAAGTTCTTTTCTCTTATCGTAAACACTCTCATCCTCATTAACTGAAGAGCTACCCTCACCAACATTTTCTCCAACTTTAAATCTCATTATGAAGTTTTGACCATCGTTATCAGCATAAAGAGCGTAACCCGTTGAATCAGGCCCTCTATGCTTCAAGGCTTGAAGCATTGCTTGCAATTCATTCCCAACATTTGAGGATTTTCCTCTATGGATAAGTCCAGCAATTCCGCACATTTTTTTCCTTTCCTAATTTAACTTATGGTAAGCAATCCAAGTATGTATCAAGATCCCATTGAGTTGTTGCTCCAAGAAATCTTTCCCACTCATCGTTTTTATACCAATGAAAAACTTTATACATCTCATCAGGCATTGCTGATTTGATTACTTCATCCTCAGCAAGTCTATTTAATGCTTCACCAAGACTTAGTGGTAATTTTTTAACATCTTTACCAGCTTTCTGAGCCTCATAAATATTTCTTGACTCTGGTTTAGCTGGTTTCATTTTTTTTGATATTCCCTCATCACAAGCTTTTAGCAAAGCTGCACCTAGTAAGTATGGATTATGCATTGAGTCAACAGATCTATACTCAAATCTTCCAGGTGCTGAAACTCTTAATCCACAAGTTCTATTTTGATAACCCCAGTCAGCATATACTGGTGCCCAAAACCCCTGGTCCCACAACCTTCGATATGAATTAACAGTAGATGATCCTAGAGCTGTCAAAGCTGGTAAATGTTTCATTATACCAGCAATTGATTGAAGTCCAATTTTTCCAGGCAACTGCATATCCTTTGTGTCTGGCATAAAAGTGTTTGTTCCACCAGATACATAACTAAATACTTCTTCAACTCCTGGAAGTTTTTTATTTCCTAATTTGTTAACAGAAACTTTTCCACCTTTCCATAAAGACATGTTTGTGTGACATCCACTTGCAGACACACCCATAAATGGTTTAGTCATAAAGCAAGCTATTAGATTGTGTTCTCTAGCAACTTGTGCACAAATTTGTCTGTATGTTGATAATCTATCAGCATTTCTTAAAACATTATCATAAGTCCAATTAAGTTCTAGCTGTCCAGGAGCATCTTCATGATCTCCTTGTATCATGTCTAATCCCATCGCTTTTGAATATTCTATTACTTTCATAAAAACTGGTCTTAATGACTCGAATTGATCAATATGATAACAAAAAGGTTTGGAAAAACCTTTACCAGTTGGAGTTCCATCATCATTTTTAGTTAACCACATCATTTCTGGTTCAGTCCCAACTCTTAATTCTAGTCCATGTTTCTTCTTAAATTCATCACTAAAAATTCTTAAATTTCCTCTGCAATCAGAAGTCAAGTGCCCACCAGGGTTTTTTCTCTCCTCTCTATTTCTAAAACATGTTACAAAAACTCTTCCAACTCTTTTATCCCATGGTAATTGCACAAAAGTTTCTGGGTCTGGTATCCCCACCAACTCCATGGCCTCTGGTCCATAACCAATGTAGTTATTATGCCTATCCAAAAATAAATTTGCTGTTGCTCCATATACTAATTGAAAACCTTTTTCAGCAGTCCTTTCCCAATGATCCGCAGGAATACCTTTTCCTACTACTCTACCTGTTACCGAAATGAATTGATAATATATGTATGTTATCCCTAATTCGTTAATTTTTTCTCTTACTTTTTTAACTAATTTTGCTCTGCCTGGTTGATTTACATGTTTTTCTAGATCAGTCATTTTCCCCCTAAGAATTTTTAGAACAAAAAGTTAACTGAAAAAAAAACATCTGTCTACTTAGATAAATTAACTCCAAGGGAATGGACTGTTAGATGTCGGATGCAATTCACCTTTCGCGTATCGATTGAATCTAAACGGTTTTAATAATTCGCTCTCTAAACCTAAAATTTCTTTTGCCACTAGCTCTCCAACTCCAATCATTTTATAACCATGGTTAGAGTCTGCTATCATATAAACGTTTTCTAAAAATCTATCGAAAATTGGAAAAGAATCTGGTGTCATACATCCAAGTCCGCCTGATGGTCCTTTTCTATATAAATCTGATTTTCCCTCAAATCTTTTTTGACAATGAGCTAAAGCTGAACACCACATATCATTAAAAGCTTCTGTTGTTTGATATTCAGGGGACTCTATTCCATACGGATCAACGTTTACTTGATCAAAATGTTTATCAACAATGTAAGGTGAAGTTCCACCTTGAACACCAAGTCCGTCAATATCTGGTTTGTAATATATTCCCCAAATTTTATCTGTAATTAATTTTTTAGTTTTGTCTGAATATAAAGGAGCTGTTGAGTCTACATGGATTACAGGTGGCTGTTCACCATTGTCCATTTTTAAAAAATCTGATTCTACACCAAGTACACCCTCTTGAAGCATCCAATATTTCCACATGTCGGTTTCGTGAATTCTGCCATCTTTGCCTTTAATATTTGCAGTTTTAGGAAGTTCTAACATATTCCAAAAATCTCTTGCCCAAGGACCTGCTCCAACGACAACCTGTTCACATTCAATTGTACCTTTGTCTGTTTCAACTCCTGTAACGGCTTTGCTGTTACTTCCTCTTTTGAACCCAGTGACTTTAACACCTTTCATTACTTCAACACCATTTGAAGTAGATTTATGTTCAAGTGCTTTAATTGAATCTTTATTAAAAGCGTATCCACCTTTTTTTTCATGAAGAACAGAAGTTATACCTTGTGCTTGCCAATCACCAAACATACCTTTCATATATTTCATACAATCTTTTTCACCTTCTATAAATTCAGATTCATAACCTATTGCTTTTTGTTGTTCGTATATAGTTGCAACATCTGCATGCATTACTTCTGGTGAAATCTGTAAATAACCAACTGCATTATATTTAAATGCTTTAGGATCGCTCTCCCAAACTGAAACTGAATGAGCCATTAATTCTCTCATTGCAGGCTGAAAATAATTATTTCTTACAACTCCACACGCAATACCACTTGCTCCAGCTGCAGTATCTTTTTTTTCTAATACAACAATGTCACCTGGATTTTTATAAGTTTCAGAAAGCTTCCAAGCAGTGCTAAGACCGTGAATTCCTCCTCCAACGATTACTACTTTAGCTTTTGTCGGTAATGACATATTAAAACATTATTTTTTGAAAAGAGTTAAATATATAATTTTTTTTATATATAAAATTTAGAAATAAAAACTTATAGAACTTAGGATTTGCCTATTGTTAAAAGCTCAAATTTTTAAGAGTAGATAAATAATCGTTAAATTCCGATATAAAAGAAGTACTTGGTTTTATATGTTTTTTTCTTTGATCTTGAGCGGTTTTTTCTAAATAAAAAAAACCTTTTTCACATGCCTCATTAATTATTAATGCAGATTTTGGTCTAGATGTTTTAAATAGTTTAGTTTTTAGCTCCTCTACTGATAAGTTCTGTTTTTGCTTAAATGCCGACATAACTAGAAGCATCATATGATAGTGAGAAGGTGATTTTCTAAAAAAATAGTTACTTGATGTGTGTGAAAGTTTCATTTGGTCTTCCCAAAACTCTAACAAATCCTTAGTTGATTTAGCCATTAAGATCTTACTTTAGTTTTCTTTGGATCGTAATGAGGAAATTCAACAATTTTTGCAGGTATTCTTTTTTGATGTCCATCTATTTTTCCAATTTCAACATCACCACCTATTTCTGAGTGACCTACATCTATTCTGCATAATGCAATATTTTTATTTAATGTCGGAGAAATACATCCACTAGTTATAATTCCAACCTGAGATCTACCAATATGAACACAATCTCCATGATTTGCTATTTCTTTACCTATTAACTCTAGGCCTACTAGTTTTTTTTGAGGATTTTCTTTTCTCTTAATTAAATTTTCTCTTCCAATAAAATCCTCTGTTTTGGATTTTAAAGGAACTGAAAACCCAATTCCTGCTTCAAATGGATCTTGTTGTCCGTCAAATTCATTGCCAAATAAAACTAAACCAGCTTCAATTCTTAAAAGATCTAAAGCCGCAAAACCAGCTGGTATCAAACCATCATCTTTTCCTGCTTCCATTACTTTATCCCAAACTGTAGTAGCATTACTTGGATGACACCAAATCTCAAAACCAAGTTCACCAGTGTAACCTGTTCTTGAAACAATCAATGGTATTCCGTTTAATTCCTCCAATCGACAAATTGTAAATCTAAACCATTCCAATTCAGATATAGAAGGTTGGGTAGGGGGAGTAAAAATTATTTTTTCTAAAATTTTTCTACTTTTGGGACCTTGTAAAGATAAATTATTTATTTGGTCAGTAGAATTTTTGATATGAGCTTTATAATTTTTTTTCTTCGCTTGTTCTTTAAGCCACTCACCTCCATATTCATCACCACAAATCCATCTAAAACCATGATCACTAAGTTTTAATAAAGTTCCATCATCAAACATAGTTCCATTTTCATAACACATTGCTGAATAAACAATTTGACCAACTGAAAGTTTTTTTACATTTCGAGTTAATGTATAATTCATTAATTCTTCAGCATCTGGACCAAGAATTTCAAATTTCCTTAATGAAGATAAGTCAATTAGGACGGCGTCTTCTCTGCATGCATTGTATTCATTAATTACACCATGTTTTGTATAATCATTTGGTAACCAAAAACCTCTAGCATCGACAAAATTTCTAGTTAATTTTGATGTTCTTTCATAGAAGCCTGTATTTCTTGTAAGTTTATTTTCTGAATCTGTTTTCATTCTAAAACCATATGATTTAGTAAATTCTTTGCTTTTCTCATAAGTTCTAACAAAAATATCAGTAGGGTTCCATCCATTACAGCTATCAATATCACTAGGGCATGCAGTAGTTCCACATGTTAAATCTTTTAGAGCTTTAAAAATGACGTAATCACCAGGTCTTGCATATGACTCATCAGATGTAACAGAATTTTGACCTCCCGAAGATGTATTAAAGAAAAGATTAATTGCATGCCAACCTTTTTTTTCTTCTACGCCATATTTTTTCATTGAGTCATTTAAATTGTCAGAGCAATTCGCATGACCAAAATATCCTGAGTCTTCGTAATACTTTGAGGTACAAGCTAAATTAAATGTATCATGAATACCCACTGTATCTCTTACAACTTCTACCAATGGCTCATGATCAGTATCATAGAATTTTGAGAATAAACCAGGACCAGGAAAAGTATGTCCCATAAAAGTTCTAGTTGTTTGCCAATCAAGACCTCTTTCTATACCTTTCTCTAGTTTAGCAGTGTCGTACGCAACAAAATCTGAGCATTGTCTTCCCGTTGGTGTAATTATTTGAATATAGTCTCCAGCTTTAACTTGATATCCTGTTGCAGTTTTTCTATCTATATTAACTTCATAGTCAGGATCGTAAATTGGATCAGGGATTATTGAAAATTCTTTTTCAGAATTTTTAATTTTTGCTCTTTTAACTAATACAGTTAGATCTGAAGGTGGATTTTGATCATGAACAAGCATATCGGCTCCTGGAGCAGCAAAGATGCAATAACAGTCATCCTTTGAAATTAGAATTATTTCTTCTCCTGCAGAAGTGTTTTTATCAAAAATTACTGATGAAGCAGCTTTCTCAATTTGTAAATTTCTTTTTTTTAATTGAAGTAATGCTTGCAATGAACTTTCTTCATTTTTCAAAAGTATTTTTTTTATTTCTTTTGATTTTTTATTTTCTTTTAAATTTAAAATTCCTAATTCTGATTTTCCATGTTTATCAAAAATATTTATTTCGCAAATTTGATTTCCCTCATTATTTATAATTTTAATTTCATCTTCTGGAAATATTTGAATACCAGTAATTCCACCTGCATTGACCACATATCTTTCAACTCCAGGTGGTAATACGTTTAAACCAGGTTCTTTAATACTTAAACTTGTTTGCATTTTTAAAAAATATTTAAAAATTATACAAAAGTATAAATAAATTTATATATAAATTTTATATATACATTTGTATCTATTTTGCTAGTTGACTGTAACTTTAATAGAGGGGATACTTTAGCCACTTAATATTAAGGAAAGGGAAATAATGAAAAAAATAATATCTCTATTATCAGCTATGGTGATATCTCTTGTAAGTTTTGCGGGGATTTCAAACGCAGCAGATAGTAAAAAACCAATTGTTATCCCAACTCATAACTGGTCAAGCCAAATTGTAATGGCTTACGTAATTGGCGGAATTTTTGAAAGTATGGGGAACAATGTAAAATATGTAAATGCTGACTCTCAAGCAGTTTATGAGTCGATTAGAATTGGTGATGTAACTATATCTCATGAAGTATGGGAATCTGCATTCGGAAAATCATTCACAACTGCTTTAGATAAAGGTGGTTTATTAGATATGGGTGATCACGAAGCTAGAACTCTTGAGGATATGGGATATCCAAACTGGGTTGTAGAAAAAGGCTTATGCCCAGGTCTACCAGACTGGACTGCATTAAAAAATCCTGATTGTGCGAAAAATTTCACAACACCTGATTCACCGGATGGAAAAGGCAGAATGTTAGAAGGACCACAAACATGGCATGGAGATTTAATACCTCAAAGAGTTGATGCTCTAGGATTAGGAGATCTATGGTGGGTTAAATTTGCTGGGAGTGCAGATGCACTTTGGGCAGAGTTAGCTGCAGCTAAAAAAGAAGGAAGAGGAACTATCATATTTAACTGGACACCGAACTTTACAGATGGTGCTGGCTTTACATTTATCGACTTTCCTCCATACACAGCTGGTTGTAGACCAGAAGATGGTGGAGATGGAAAATGTGGTTCTCCGGATGGTTATTTGAAAAAAGCTGCACATGAAGATTTTCCAAAAACTCATCCAGCAGCTGCAAAAACGTTTAAAAAGATGTCATTCTCTACAAGTCAAATTGGAGCAATGGCAGCTTTAGTTGATGTCGATAAAATGACTCACGAAGATGCAGCAAAAAAATGGTTAGCTGACAATAAGAGTGTGTGGGAAGAATTTACACACGATCATTAAGGTTAATTTAATAAATTTAAGATCTCTCCCAATTTTATTGGGGGAGATTTTTTTTATCACCTCAAATAATTAATGGCAAAAGTATTTTATTTAATATTATTAAATTTTTTTATTTTCAATTTTGCTCATGCAAAAGACATAAGTATTGGTGAAAATTTAAATTTAGAGTTTACATGTGAGTTAGAAAAAAAAATTGTAAAGAATTCAGAGTATAATTATAAAACTTTTCTAGCAAAAGACTTAAATGTCAAAAATTTAGACTCATTTCAAATTTATTCAAATAAGCCAAGCACATTAATGGTAAATGGATTATCAAAATTTTTCTCTAAAAATTCAAATTTTGATGTAAAAATAGTAAATAAAGATGTAGTTTTGTTTAAAGCCTTTAACAATGACAAAACGTATTCAGAATCTGCGATAATCACAAGAAAATCAGGCGAATTAATTCACGAAATTACAAAAAATATAAATACAGAAAATTCAGAAAAAGATATTTCAATTTATTTCTGTAAGAATAAATCAAAAAATGCCTAATTTTTTTTTAAGAAATTTTGTGTAATATAATTCCATGAAAAAGCTAATATTTTTAATACTTTTATCGTCATTAATTACCTCTTTAGCGTTAGCAAGAAGCACAGGATGTAAAGAGGGAAATTGTGAAAATGGTTATGGCAAGTGGATTTACACAGACAAAACTACCTATGAAGGTGAATGGGTTGCAACAAAAAAACATGGCCAAGGAACTGAAACATGGCCGAATGGATATATTTACAAAGGTGAATTTAAAGAGAGTCAGTGGAACGGTATAGGAATTTTATTTTTTCCTGATGGTTCAACATATGAAGGTGAATGGGCCAATGGTTTTATGAACGGTAAAGGCACTTTTACTTGGTCAGACGGAAAACAAAAAACAGGTATTTGGAAAAATGGAAGTTTCCAAGATTAGTTTTAAAACATTGTCAGAGCCAGTTAAGCAATTTGGTGGATTAGTTGGTATAATTATTATTATCTTTATAACTTTTTTTGTTTTAAATAAAATTTTTGGTGAAGGTGATGAATTGGTTGCAAAAATGAAGTTAGAAGAAGAAAGAATAGCCCAAGAAAGAAAACTTAATAAACTAATTTCTAGTCTTCCCTCAGGAGTTTTAGTTTCGTTTGATGGTACTGATAATTTTAAATTATCTGATGAATTATATGAAGCTGTTTGCAAGGCAACTAAACTTATACCTCAACGTGCAATTATGGGTGCTAATTTTCTAAACTTTAGAGCTCATGAAATTTATACAATTAATGGAAATAAAATAGATGAAACATTTGTAAAATGGGACGATGAAAAAAATAAATGTTTTGCAGGTTTTGTTGTAAGTGGAAATAATGTTGGTATAGATGAAACTGTAAAAGTAAGTGGAGAAGCTCTGAGTTTTTTGAGTACAGGTATTGATACAAGAGTCTATTTTATTAAAAATTTTTAGGGAGGAAAAGTAACAAATTATAGAGATTTTATTTTATCTTAATTTCGTATAACCTTAATATTATTTATGTCTGAACCAGTAATTAAATGCCAATCAGTATATAAAATTTTTGGAGTAAATGCCGAGAGAATGCTTAAAGAGGCAAATGGTAATGTTGATGCTAAAACATTTCAAGATAATGGATGTATTGTAGGAGTTAATAATGCTTCTTTTGAGGTATCAAAAGGTGAAATGCTCGTTGTAATGGGCTTATCAGGTTCAGGTAAATCAACATTATTAAGATGTATTTCAAGATTAACAGACGCAACTGGTGGAAAAATTTTTATCGAGGGTCAAGACTTGCTTAATTTAAATAACAAGGAACTTATTGATTTAAGAAGAAATAAAATGGGAATGGTTTTTCAAAGTTTTGCACTACTTCCTCATAAAACAGTATTAGAAAATATTGCTTTTCCTCTTCAAATTAAGGGTATTAAAACTGAAGATAGCATTAATAAAGCAATGGATATGGTTAAACTTGTTGGTCTTGATGGAAGAGAAAATTATTTTCCAAGAGAGTTATCCGGAGGACAGCAACAAAGGGTTGGAATTGCAAGATCCTTGGCGGTTGAGCCAGATATATGGTTCTTAGACGAACCTTTTTCCGCATTAGATCCTCTAATAAGGAAAGAAATGCAAGATGAATTTTTAAGACTTCAAGAAAAATTACAAAAAACAATTATGTTTATTACTCATGATTTTGATGAAGCTTTAAAACTTGCAGACCGTATTGCAATTATGAAAGATGGAATAATTGAACAGTTAGATACCCCGGCTAATATTGTTTTAAACCCAGCAACAGAATATGTAAGAAAATTTACAGAGGAAGTACCGAGAGAAAAAGTTCTATTAATTAAAGATGTAATGGATGAAACAACCTCTTCTGATATAGGTGATTTAAAAGTTTCAAAAGACGAGATTATTGAAAACGTTGCTGAAAAAATTTTAACTCAAGAAAAAACAGTAGCTGTGACAGATGGCAAAAATAACATCGTAGGCTCAATTAACCCTATAAAAATTATTAACACAGTTTTTGGAGGAAGAAAAAATAATAATTAAATTATGGAAGTTCTAAAAAAATATCCAAAATTATTTCAATGGTTATTTTTATTAATTGTGTTTTTTGCACTATGCTTTGGAATCGATGTACCTGAAACATATAAATTTATAAGAGGACAAGCTGAATTTGTAAAAGACCCTAATCAGAGTGCCTTTGTATTTCTAGGTAAAGAAGTTAGATATTACGCTTTTGATGTTTTTTGGAGATTGCCACCATTACTTGGGTGGCTACCAATTTGGATAAATGATTCATTATTTTTCTTAATGAATGATTGGATGCCAATGGAATTTTGGAATGAAGATACACAAGAATACAAAACTCGACCATTAGTTTTACAAATAACTAGAAATCTCACTGCATTCATGACATTTCTCATTGAATTAATTAGGGAAATTTTATTAGGTGGTCTTGAAACAATTGTTGCTTTTACTAGTTGGGATTGGATTGATGCTAACCCTTGGGCAGAACTACCAGGCTTACCTTGGACTATTGTAGCAGCTGGATCAGCAATACTTGCTTATAAGTTAGGAGGTAAAGGATTAGCGATTTATGCACTTTTATCAATGACTTACATTTCAATATTTGGGCAATGGAAACCATCTATGCAAACACTTTCTTTTATATTAGTTGCAGCACCTCTTTCTTTTATTTTTGGTTTAGGTTTAGGTGTCGCGGCATTTAAAAGCAAAAGAGTAGAAAAAGCATTATATCCAATACTTTTAGTAATGCAGACAATGCCTCAGTATGCTGTATTAGTTCCAGCGCTAGTTCTTTTTGGGGTCGGAGACCATGCTGCAGTAATTATAACAATGATCGTTGCTGTGCCACCAATGATACTTTTAACTTTATTAGGTTTAAGAGCTGTGCCTCCTGAGGTAATTGAAGCTGGTAGAATGAGTGGATGTAATAACTGGCAACTAATGTCTAAAGTATTAATTCCAACAGCAAGAAGAGATATTTTAATAGGAGTTAACCAAGTTATAATGGTTTGTTTTTCTATGGCAGTTATCTCTGCATTTATAGGAGCAAAAGGTTTAGGATTTAATTTATTATTAGCCTTAAATCAGTTGAATATTGGATTAGCATTAGAGGCAGGTCTTTGCATTAGCTTGATTGCAATTCTATTAGATAAGATGTCATTAGCTTGGGCAAACAAACAAGTTGATTATTTTGGTAATTTAAATTTCTTTCAACGGAACAAAAATTCATTATTCTTTGGAGTTATAGTAATAGTTGGTATTCTGTTAGCTTACGTTGGATCAATTTATTTTAAAGATGGATATAATTATTTATTCGAAGTTCCACATAACAAAGGAATATCAACAGCAAACTTTTGGAATAAAGGAGTTGACTGGATATTCGATACTTTTTTTGTATATATAAAAGCATTTAATACTTGGCTAATTGTTGATGTGCTCCAACCGATGAGAGCTTTGTATTTGAGAATGCCTGCTATAGCTACATTAGTGTTAGTTGTTGGAGCCGGATATTTAATTGGTGGAGTTAGATCTGCTTTAGTTGTTTGCGGTTTGACTTTATTCATAGCATTGAGCCCATGGTGGGATAGAGCTTTAGTTACAACATACATGGCAACCTTCGGTGTTATAGTATCATGTACAATTGGATTTACGGTTGGAACATTATGTTTTCAAAATAAACACTCATCAAAATTTATGTTAAATGTTTGTGATATATTTCAAACTTTTCCATCTTTTGTATATTTAATTCCTGTAATGATGCTTTTTGGAATTACAGATACTTCAGTTTTAATTGCAGTAATAGTTTATGCAACCATACCAGCAACAAGATACACGATAGAAGGGCTTAGAAGTGTGCCAGCTGGACTACATGATGCTGCAACAATGTCAGGTGTTACAAAGTTTCAAAGATTATTTAAAATAGAATTTCCATTAGCATTTCCACACATGATGTTAGGACTTAATCAAACAATAGTTTTTGCGTTATTTATGGTAATTATAGGCGCTTTTATTGGGACAGAGGATTTGGGTCAGTATATTTTAAAAGCTCTATCGGATAAAAAAGGGGCAGGTATTGGATTAACACTTGGAATTTGTGTTGCTTTTATTGGACTAATTTTTGATAATTTAATTAGAACTTGGGTAGGTAAAAGAAAAAAACATTTAGGTATAGACTAAAATTGTGAAAAAATTTCTTGTTGCTATCGACCAAGGTACAACATCGTCTAGAGTAATTCTCTTTGATTTAGATGGCAATATAAAATTTACATCTCAGTTTGAATTTAATCAATATTTTCCAAAAAATGGATGGGTAGAGCATAATCCAAATGAAATTTGGTTTACAACTCTTAAAGCTTTAAAAAGAGTAATTAAAAAAGCATCTCTACTAAAAGGAAAAATATTAAGTATTGGAATAACCAACCAGAGAGAGACAACTATTCTATGGAACAAGAAAACCGGCAAACCAGTATACAATGCAATTGTTTGGCAAGATAGAAGAACTTATGAGTACTGTGAAAAGCTTAAGCAAAAAAAATATGAAAATATTTTTAGAAGAAAAACTGGTTTATTTATTGATCCATATTTTTCAGCTACTAAAATTAAATGGATCTTAGAAAACGTAAAAATTTCGAAGAAACTTCAAAAATCTAATAATTTATTATTTGGCACTGTTGATACTTACTTAATTTGGAAACTAACTAACGGACAACACCATTTAACAGAGGCAACAAATGCAAGTAGAACAATGTTGTTTAATATAAATAATAACACTTGGGACAAAGAAATTTTAAAAAAGCTTAATATCTCAAAAAATATTTTACCTGATGTAAAAAATTCAGCAGATAATTTTGGATCAACAAATAAAAAAATAGTTGGATATGAAATTCCTATATCTGCAGTTTTGGGTGATCAACAAGCTGCAGCTGTAGGACAGTCTTGCTTCGAAAGAGGCTCAATTAAAAGTACTTATGGCACAGGTGCTTTTGTAATAATGAATACTGGGTCAAAAAAAATTTTTTCAAAAAATAAATTATTAACTACAATTTGTTACAGATTAAACGGAAAAAATACTTTTGCTCTCGAAGGTTCAATTTTTACAGCTGGAGCAGGTGTTCAATGGCTACGAGATAAGTTAAAATTAATTAATAATGCTTATGACACTGAACAAATTGCTAAATCAAAAAAAAATAATGAAGGAGTCTATGTTGTACCAGCTTTAAGTGGGCTGGGAGCTCCATACTGGAGACCTGACGCAAGAGGAGTTATAACTGGATTAACTAGAGACAGTGATTGGAAAACTATGGTAAGAGCAGTCATAGAATCTGTGGCATACCAAAGTTATGATCTATTTAGTGCCATGAGAAAAGATGGAATAAAACCTAATATAGTAAAAATTGATGGAGGTATGGTGGAAAATAACTGGTTTTCACAGTTTTTGGCAAATATTATTGATATTAAAACGGAAAGACCCAAAGTTTTGGAAACCACAGCGCTTGGAGTGGCTTTGTTTGCTGGATATCAAATAGGAATATTTAAATCATTAGATCAAATAAAGAGAAAATGGAAAAAACATAAAACCTTTAAACCTAAACTAAGTTCGACAATGAGAAAAAAACTATTGAATGGGTGGAAGCTGTCAGTCGCGAAAACTTTATTGTAAATTCTATTATTTTAAAAAAGTATCCATAGAGTCATCCATCGCAGATGACCAAGGCGTGTGATGAACAGGAGCTATGGATCCAGTCACAGGTGATGAAAAAGATTTATTTCTGTAAGTTGAAATATCATCCATTTTATGATGTTCCCAATCTTTGAAATGTTTTCTTATCAATTCAAAATCAATATTTGGGTAATCTGACATATCATGAAGCTCTTTAGTATACTCAGTTTGAAAATCGATCATTTGATCTGGATTTTCTAATTTCTCTTCCATAGAAACCCATTTAGAAATATCTTTTTCTATTTCACTATCATGTGGAATTTTAATTTTATTCATCATCACATCCCTTGCAAACCATGCTTGGCAATCAAACATATTAAAAGTATGAAATTGATCCTGCATGCCCAGGTACATTAGCTTGTGATTATCTTGCCAAACTACTCCTTTATATAATTTTGGTGGATATAATCTGTTGTGAGTTTTGAGACTTAGTTTTTCGTTCAAAAATGGAAAATGATGCAGGTAGCCAGTGCATAATATAATTACATCAGCTTCTTGTTCTGTACCATCTTTAAAAATTGCTTTGTTACCGTCTAATCTATCTAGATAGTAAACTTCTTTCATACCAGAAGGCCATTTAAAACCCATTGGATTATGTCTATAACCTATGGTTACACTTTTAGCTCCATATTTATTACATTGTAGAGCAACATCTTCAGCTGAATAACTGCTTCCAAGCACTATCACATTTTTATCTCTAAATTCTTCAGCATCTCTGAAATCATGAGAATGCATTATTCTTCCTGGAAAAGAACTCATACCCTTGTATTCAGGAATAAATGGAACTGAAAAATGTCCAGTTGAAACAACTACATAATCAAACTTTTCAGACAAAATTTTATTGTTAGTTTTATCTTGATAGCTAACTTCAAATATATCTGAATTATAATTTACACTCTTTACACTTGTGCTAAATTTAATTTTGCTTTTAATGTTTCCTTTACTTACTCTCCCAATTATATAATTATATAATACTTCTCTAGGTGGAAAAGATGGAATAGGTTTTCCAAAATGCTTGTCAAAAGAATAATCTGCAAATTCCAAACATTCTTTAGGTCCATTTGACCATAAATATCTATACATACTGTTGGGAACAGGATCACCATATTGATCTGAACCAGTTCTCCAACTGTAGTTCCATAGCCCTCCCCAATCATCTTGTTTTTCAAAACATATGATTTCTGGAACCTTTTCTCCTTTTTGCTCAGCATGTTCGAAGGCTCTTAACATTGATAAACCACAAGGTCCTGCACCAATTATTGCTATTTTATTCATATAAACTGTATAATTTTAAAAGTTTATCATATTAAACAAATCAAAAAAAATAAAACTATTTTTTCTTTAATTTTACTTGTTATTAATAAATAGTTTATTTTAGTGAATTTATTTATGAAAAAAATTCTAATTATTGGAGGTGGGGCTATGGGGTCAGCGTTCTCTGTTCCATGTATAGATAATAATAATAAAGTATTTATTACAGAACCATTTAGCCAAAGATTTATTAAAAATTTATCATCAAAAAATAAATTTCATTCAGGTTTAAAAATTAATCTTTCAAAAAAACTAATATTTAAAAAATATGCTAATGAATTATTTCTTGAAAAATATGATCTTATCGTTGTTGCATTAAGTTTATCAGGTATTAATTTTGTTGGTAAAGAATTAAAAAAGTATAAAGTAAAATCTCCAGTTTTAGTTCTTACAAAAGGTCTCAAATATGAAAAGAAAAATAAAAAAATTACAACTATTTCTCAAAGTCTTTTAAAAAATATTCCTAAATTAAATGTATCAGTTTTGAAGGGACCTTGTTTAGCTAAAGAATTGGTAAGAAAAAGTCAAACGAGTGTAATTATAGCCAATAAAAACATTAAAATTGCAAAATTGTTAGGTAAAATGATTTCAACTAAATATTATTTAATAGAATACTCTAAAGATGTAATTGGTGTTGAAATATGTTCAGCAATAAAAAATATTTATTCTATGATAATTGGCTCTGGTTTAAGTTTGAATAAATCTTCAAGTCTATTTCAAAAATCACTATCAGAAATGAAATACATAACTAGAAAGTTAAAAGGAAAAGAAGAAACAGTTTTAAGTCTAGCAGGAGTTGGAGACCTATATGTAAGCGCTGCAGGTGGAAGAAATAGCAAAATGGGAAACTATTTAGGACAAGGTTTTACTTTCAAAAGTGCTAAAAAAAAGTTTATGGTAAATGATACAGTAGAAGGTGAACAACTTGTGAGAGAAATCGCGCCATATATTTTAAAAAAATTTAATTCAAAAAAAATTCCTTTGATGTTCAGAATGATTAGAGCAATTCTAAAAAATAAAAAATTTTTGATTTAAAATACTATATTTATTGACTTTTTAATTGGAAGAGACTTTTTTAACTTATTGTCATTCATTTCTCTCGCTGATACATTTAATTTATTAATCAACGAAAAGAGGGGAATCAATGATTAAAAAAACAATAATAACCGTCTGTGCGCTTATATTTTTTATTACAAATATTAGTTTTGCAGACATCACTTTTTGGACTACAGAAGTTCAGCCAGCTAGAATGGCTAAACAAGAAGCGATGGCTAAAGATTTTGAGGCTAAAACTGGCATCAAAGTTGAAGTTATTCCTGTAGAAGAAAAAGATTTAGGAACAAGAGCAACTGCAGCAGCAGCAGCTGGTGATCTTCCTGATGTAATCTATCATACATTGCAATATGTATTACCTTGGGCAGAAGCTGGAATATTGGATGTTGATGCAAATAATACTGTTGTAAAAGAACTCGGTAAAAAAACATTTGCACCAGGTGCTTTAAACATGGCTAAAAAAGGATCAAAAATAGCGGCTGTACCAGTTGACGGTTGGACGCAAATGGTCGTTTATAGAAAAGACTTATTTGAAAAAGCAGGTCTTGAGCCACCTACGAGTTATGAAAATATAACAAAAGCAGTTGAAGCACTTTCTGGAGATGGAATGTTTGGGTTTGTAGCTGCAACAAAAACTGATGAAAATTTTATGAGTCAGGTTTTAGAACATGTTCTTTTAGCAAATGGAGTAAATGTTGTTAAAAAAGATGGAATAAGAAAGCAGGGTAAAAAACTAAAAGCCTCTTTGGAGTTTTATAAAGTTATTGCAAATGCAAGTCCTCCAGGAGAATTATATTGGAAGCAATCAAGAGAACTATACTTTGCAGGAAAAACTCCTATGATAATTTGGTCTCCATTTATTATGGATGAATTAGCTGGCTTAAGAGACTCAGCGCCTCCAACAATAAATAGTGATCCAACATCTAGTGAGTTAGCTTCAAAAACTGGCTTCATCACGAACCTAAAAGGTCCTAATAATAGTAAAGGAGCTGCTTGGGCTGATGTCAGATATTTTGGAATAACTGCTGATGCTGATACAGAAGAAGCAAGTGCTTTTATTAAATACTCAATGGATGAGGGATATACGAAGACTCTTTCAATCGCACCAGAGGGTAAATTTCCTGTGAGAAGAGGAAACTCAAGCGATCCTGAAGCATTTACAAAAGCATGGAGTAAATTGCCTGTTGGAGTTGATAGAAAAGCTCCTTTATCAGACTTATATTCAGAGGATGTTATAAATAATATCGTTGCTGGATTAGATAAGGCTCAAAGATGGGGTGTAAAAGAAGGTGAACTTTCTAGAGCTTCTAAAATTATTAATAACAAGTTTATTAATAGAATAACTAGACTTTATGTTGATGGACAGATTGATATTGATCAAGCAGTAGATATGATAAATCAAAAACTCTCTCAATTTTAATCTAGTAATTTAAATTTAAATAAAAGCGGATAATATGTATTATCCGCTTTTATTATGAGTGATACACTTTCAAAAATAGAAAAAAGAACTGCATATATATTAATATTACCTGCGGTTTTCCTTGTTTTTTCAATCATCTTATTTCCAATATTTGCAAATGTATGGATAAGTTTTAAAGAGGTTGGATTAAAAGATATCAGGATCCCTGAACCTAGAGCAAAAAAAATTGTAAAATCCATTAAAGATAATCCAGATCAATTAAAGGTTATTTATAAACTTAGAAATAGTTCATTAATTTTAGAAATAAGGGATGTTAAATTTCAAGATAAATTACCTAAGAATATCAAGCCTATTAATTTAGATGAAAGATGCAGGGTTAAATCAAATAAAATTTATTGTGAATTTGGAAATTGGAAAGCAAAATACAGGGAAAATTTTCAAATATTATTAAAGAGTTCTGATGGTAAACAATTAAATAAAAAAGAATTAAAAACTATTAAACCAAAATTAACAGGTAAATCAGATAATATTCTATTAAATACTAATTTTACGTTAAAGAATTTTAAAAAGGTATTTTTTCAAAATGAATTTTTTGATTTATTATCAACTACTTTTTACTATACCTTTTTTGGCACAATTGGTTCAATTGTATTTGGTATACTCACTGCACAACTTGTAAACCAGAAGTTTTTTGGAAGAACATTTATGAGAAGTGTTTTGCTTTTTCCGTATGTGGGTCCAGTAGTTGCCCTAGCTTATACCTGGGAGTTATTATTAGATCCTTATAGTGGAACTTTAAATAATCTTCTGATGAATTTTCAAGTCATCCAGGAACCTCTAAATTTACTAGGCCAAAAATATTTAACAATAAATTTTTTTGGTTTTGATCTTAAATTACGATTAGCATTGACAACCGTAATTATTTTTGAAATTTGGAGATACTTTCCTTTAGCTTTCTTATTTATTTTAGCTCGACTGCAAGCAGTTCCTAAAGAATTATATGAGGCAGCTGAAGTGGATGGTGCTGGTCCTCTACAAAAATTTATTAATATTACTCTTCCTCAAATAACAGCTGTCATATCTATTCTCTTTATGATTAGGTTTATTTGGAACTTTAATAAATTTGAGGATATTTTTTTATTAACAGGAGGGGCATCTGGAACCAGAACTTTGCCAATAAATGTTTATGAGCAAGGCTTCACTATTTCGGATATTGGTATGGGATCAGCAGTATCAATTGTAATAGTCGCTTTGTTGCTAATATTTATGTTCATTTACTTTAAATTAATAGGTAAGAGGGCTGATGAAAACTAAAAGTTTAATATACTACACATTAATTTCGTCTATATTTTTGTTTTCTTTGGTTTCTATTTGGAAAATTTTAGTAACATTGCAAGGAGTTGAGCTAAAAAATTTCAATTTTGCAATAATTATTACTTTAGGTATCGCTATTAGTCTTTTAAATTTAATTATAGGAGAAAAGTTAAATTATTTAATAAAATCAACTTTTTTTGCTCTTATATTTACAATTGTCGATGGATATATCGTTCAGGTAATGCCCATTTGGTATAATATTGGAATATTTGCAATTTTGATATTTTTTTCATTTAAAATTAATAAGTACAATCAAAAATATTTAGCATCCGAGCATTCGTCACAAATAGTAGTGTTTGATTTTTTAACTCTTTTTGGAATTGTTTTATTTTCATTTGTTATTTTATTTCCATTTTATATGATGTTGATAACAAGCTTTAAAACTCAAGCTGCTTTATTAATTAATCCTTTAGATTTTAGTATTAATTTTAACCAGGACTTTGCAGAATTATTTAAGTCATACTTTGTGATATTTGATACATATAAATTTGGTAGATACATACTTATAAGTACATTTGTTTCGGTTGGTACAGTGATAGTTACTTTACTATTTGCAATACCAGCTGCTTATGCTGTAGCAAGGTTAAACTTCTTTGGAAAAAACTTTTTGTCGACTTCAATTTTAATTATTTATATGTTTCCTGCTATTGTATTAGTTATTCCTTTGTATACTGTTTTTAGTCAACTAGGTTTAAGGAACTCGGTAGGTGGTTTATTAATTGTTTATACAGCAACTACTTTGCCAGTTGCAATTTACATGTTACAAGGTTACTTTAGAAGTATTCCTAAAGAACTTGAAGAAGCAGCAATCATGGACAAATTAAATTGGTTTGGCATAATTATAAAAATAATTTTACCGTTAAGCATACCCGCAATCTCTTCAGTTGCTTTATACGTCTTTATGATCGCTTGGAATGAGTTTTTATTTTCTTTAATGTTCTTGGATAATCCAAACTCATTTACTCTATCAAGGGCAATACAATATCTTAGTGGCGATGCCGAAACTCCAAGACAATATCTAATGGCTGGGTCGGTGGTTGTAACAATACCGGTATTATTAATTTTTGTATACTTTGAAAAATATTTAGTTAGTGGTCTTACTGCAGGAAGTGTAAAAGGTTAGTGAAAGATTTTATCAAATCAGCTAAGAAAGTTTTATTAGGGAATAAAAAAAAAGGTTATACATTACCAACCAATAACAAATTGTACCCAGCACAATGGAATTGGGACTCAGGTTTCATTGCTTTAGGATATTCGCATTTTAAATTCAAATATGCTTTAGATGAAATTAAGACATTAATAAGAGGTCAATGGAAAGATGGAATGATACCTCATATTTTGTTTCACGATTTAAATACCAACTATTATCCAAACCATTCTGTATGGGCTTGTGGAAATAAAATACATTCATCTGGTATTACCCAACCACCAATCCTTGCAATAATTTTAAAACTAATTTTAGATAAAAAAAGAATTACTAAAAAAAATAAAGTCGAATTTAAAAAAATAATTAAGGGGATATTAAAATACCACAAATGGATTATTAAATTTAGAGACCCTAATAATACTGGATTAGTCTCAATTTTGCACCCTTGGGAAAGTGGCTACGATAATTCACCATTGTGGGATGACCCAATGAGTAAAGTAAATGTCCCAAAAAACCTTAAATACAAAAGGGGTGATAACAAAGTTGTTAATCCTGAATATAGGCCATTAGATATTGACTATGATAGATACGTAACTATCAAAAATCATTTGAGAAAAAACAATTATAATCCAAAAAAACTTTATAAAGTGTCGTTATTCAATGTGGTTGATGTAGGTTTTAACTCTATATTTTTACGCGCAAATAAAGATCTTCTAAAATTGTTAAATACATTCAATTTGCAAAGTACAGAATTAGAGTCTTATATATCAAGATCTGAAAATAAAATTGTAAAATTATATAATCAGAAAAAAAATATATTTTTCAACATCGATTTAAGAAATAAAAAAAAAATAAACATTCCGTCAATTACTCATTATTTTATTTTATTTGCGGATTTAAAAAACAAAGCATTAAATAACCAAATCATTAAAAACTTAAAAAAACACAGTCTTAAAGAAAAGTATTTATTATCAAGTGTAAAATCAAATCACCAAAAATTTGAAGAAAAAAGATATTGGAGAGGTCCAGTATGGATTAATTGTAATTGGATAATATATCAAGGATTAAAAAATAAGAATATTAAATTTGCTAAACAAATAAAAAGAAAAACTATAAATTTAGTGAAGCAAAAAGGTTTTAATGAATACTTTAGTTGCAAAACCGGTAAAGGATTTGGTGCAACAAATTTTTCTTGGACTGCTGCATTATTTTTAGACTTAATACTAGAAAATAAAAATGACTAATTATAACTGGAATTACCCAACAACCATTTGGGTAGGCAAAGATAGATCTAAGGATCTAGAAAAGGCTTGTGTTGAAATTAAAACTTTAAAACCATTATTAGTAACAGATAAAGACTTAATCAATTTAGAAATTATAAAAGATTTAGTAAATAATTTAGAAAAGAAATTTAAATTATGTACTTTTTCTAATTTCTCAGGTAACCCTACAGGAGAGAATGTTGATGAAGGTGTTGAAGTTTTCAAAAAAAATAGTTGCGATAGTGTAGTAGCTATTGGAGGTGGAAGTGCATTAGACGTTGGTAAAGCCATAGCTTTCATGTCTGGACAATTAAGACCTATTTGGGATTTTGAGGATATTGGTGAATATTGGAAAAGAGCAGATGAAAAAAATATCGCTCCAATAATTGCAATTCCAACAACTGCTGGAACTGGTTCAGAAACTGGCAGAGCATCAGCAATAATTAATTCAAAAACCGGAATAAAAAAAATAATTTTCCACCCAAAATTTTTACCATCTATCGTTATATTAGACCCAGTTCTGACTAAAGAACTTTCTCCCCGTTTAACAGGAGCTACAGGAATGGATGCATTAGCACACAATTTAGAGGCATTTTGTGCCCCTGGTTTTCACCCCATGGCTGATGGAATAGCAATTGAAGGAATGAAGTTGATAAAAAAATCACTTTTAAAAGCTGTAAAGAATGGAAGTGATTTGGATGCTAGATCTGATTTGTTAGCTGCAGCTAGTATGGGATCTACTGCATTTCAAAAAGGCTTAGGAGCGATTCATTCACTAAGTCATCCTCTTAATGCTCAATTTAATCTTCATCACGGATTGTCTAATGCAATATTTATGCCATATGTTTTAAGTTTTAATAAAGAAAATATTGAGGAAAGAATTATTTCTATTTGTGATTATCTTAAATTAGGTAAAAGTTTTGATGCTTTTCTGGAATGGATACTAGAGCTAAGAAAAGAATTAAATATTCCACATAAGCTATCAGATGTAATAGAAACAAATAAAATGAACTTAAATGATTTATCAAAGATGGCTCTTGATGATCCTTCAACATCTTCAAACCCAAAAAAATTGACTATAAATGATATGAAAGTTATGTATGAGCATAGTATATCGGGAGAATTATTTCAGTGAAAAAAATATTAATAGTTGAGGGAAATTTAAGAGAAGAGAATCAGAGTTTTACTGATGGTGGAATTAAAACACATACCGAAAGTCTAAAAGATAGCATAGCTTATTTCACTGATAAAATTGAAATAGATGTTGTAAACCCCTCATCTGATAAAAATATTTCTGACAAAGTAACAGATCTCGATAAATATGATGGACTAATATGGGGAGGAAGTAGTCTAAATATTTATAATGACACCATTGAAATCAGAAGACAAATAGAGTTTATGAGAGAGTGTCAAAAAAAAATTAAAAAAATATTAGCTATTTGCTGGGGACTTCAGGTTGCTGTTACTGTAGCAGGAGGGCAAGTAAAAAGATGTACAAATGGCTCTCACAGAGGTATAGCACTAAATATTGAAATAAATAATGAGGGATTACAACATCCAATATATAAAAATAAAGGTAAAATTTTTAATACACCTGCTTTTAATTTTGATGAAGTTGCAAAATTGCCAAAAAATTCAAAATTGCTAGCCTCAAATCCTATAAATAAAGTTATGGGAGTAAATTTTCAGTCTGCAGCAAGTGATATATGGGGTATTCAATATCATCCTGAAATAACTTACGATAAAATGATAAGCCTTATACATTTTAGAAAAGAACGTCTTTTAAATAATAATGCTTTTGTAGATGAGCAAGAGATAAATAATCATGTAAGAATGATTGCTGAAGAAAATAAGATTACAAATAAAGATCTTAGAATGCGTGAACTTGAAAACTGGCTTAATTATCTTTTAAAATAAACCCTCTGTTTCACCTTTTTCATTTATACGAATTGAGTCAGCTGCTGGTACTTTTGGTAATCCTGGCATTGTCATAATTGCACCGCATACAACAACGATAAATTCTGCTCCAGAAGATAGTCTTACCTCTCTTATTGGCAATACATGACCTGACGGTGCTCCTTTTAGATTTGGGTCAGTTGAAAAACTATATTGAGTTTTTGCAATACAAATTGGTAATGATTGATAACCTCTTTCTTCAAAAGTTTTTAATTGGTCTCTTATTTTAGTATCTGCAACTACTTCGCTTGCTCTATAAATTTCCTTAGCTATCGTTTCTATTTTTTTAAATAACGAGGTTTTGTCATCATATAAAAATTTAAAATTACTATCTTTTTCACATAGTTTAACTACATCATTTGCCAAATCTATTGCACCTTCTCCACCTTTTTCCCAATGTTTTGATATAGAGACTTTAACACCTTTTTGTTCACAAAACTTCGTAACTTCATCAATTTCTTTATCAGTATCTAGAACAAAATGGTTTATAGCTACTGTTACAGGTAAACGAAATTTTTGAATATTTTCTATATGTCTTTCTAAGTTAACCAATCCTTTTTTTACTGCATCTACATTTTCATTTTTTAATTCGTCTTTTTTAGCTCCTCCATGCATTTTTAAAGCTCTTATAGTTGCAACAATCACAACACAACTTGGTTTTAATCCTGATTTTCTACATTTAATATCTAGGAATTTTTCTGCTCCAAGGTCAGCTCCAAACCCTGCTTCTGTTACAACATAATCAGAGAGTTTTAATGCTGTCTTAGTTGCTAAAACAGAATTACATCCATGAGCAATATTAGCAAATGGTCCACCATGAATTATCGCAGGGTTATTTTCCAGAGTTTGTGTTACGTTTGGTTTAATAGCATCTTTTAACAATACAGTCATTGGACCCTGCGCGTTTAAATCTTTTGCATATATTGGTTTTTTATCTCTAGTGTAAGCAACAGTAATATTACCAATTCTATTTTCAAGATCATGCAAATCATTTGATAAACAAAAAATTGCCATTATTTCTGACGCAACGGTAATATCAAAACCATCTTCTCTTGGAAATCCATTCGCAACACCACCAAGATTAATATTTATAGATCTTAAAGCTCTATCATTCATGTCGAGAACTCTTTTCCAAACTATTCTTCTGACATCTACATTTAATTTATTTCCCCAATATATGTGGTTATCTATTAGTGCAGATAAAAGATTATGTGCAGATGTAATTGCATGAAAATCTCCTGTGAAATGAAGATTTATTTGCTCCATAGGAACTACTTGAGCATAACCACCACCAGCAGCCCCACCTTTCATTCCAAAAGAAGGACCAAGACTTGGTTCTCTTAAACAAACAATAGACTTTTTACCTATTTTATTTAATCCATCTGACAATCCTACAGATGTTGTTGTCTTTCCTTCTCCTGCCGGAGTAGGTGTAATTGCTGTTACTAGTATTAATTTTCCGTCTTTTTTGTCTTTAAATTTTTCTAAGTATTCAAGTTTGATTTTAGCTATATATCTGCTTATTGGACTATATGCCTCAGTTTTGTCGGGTACTCCCACTCCATTCAGAATTTCTTGGATAGGTTTCATTTTTGCTTCTCTAGCAATTTGAATATCTGATTTTGACATTTAGTTTAAAATTTATAATTGTTTAATGTGCAAAATGTCTATACTTTTTTGGTTTGATTTTAAACATCTAAAAAATATATATATAAAAAATAAGAAAAAATTTATGTTTAATTGGATAAAATTATAAGATGCAAAAATACTCAGTTTTTAGCCTTATTAAAAATGCATTCTCAGATCATCAGAATTGGGAAGTAGCATGGAAAGATCCAACTCCTAAAAAAGAATATGATGTGATTATCATAGGTGGCGGGGGTCATGGTTTAGCAACTGCATACTACTTAGCTAAGGAGCACAATATTACAAATGTAGCTATCATTGAAAAAGGCTGGATAGGCGGAGGTAATGTTGGAAGGAACACTACAATAATTAGATCAAACTATATGCATGATGACAATGCTTTGTTCAGTGAATTTGGCATGAATTTGTGGAGAAAGATGAGTCAGGATTTAAATTACAATGTAATGTTTTCTCCAAGAGGAATAATTAATCTTGCTCATTCAGATGCACAAATGAATGCGTACTCTAGAAGAGGAAATTCAATGCGATTAAATGGAATTGATGCAGTTTTATTAAATAGGGAAGAGGTTCAAAAAAAAATTCCAATGGCAGATTTTTCTGACAATGTGCGATTTCCAATTTTTGGAGGTTTGATGCAACCAAGTGCTGGGACTGCTAGACATGATGCTGTTGCTTGGGGATATGCAAGACAAGCAGATTCGATGGGTGTTGACATAATTCAAAATTGTGAAGTTACAGGATTTGATGTTACTAAAGGTAAAATAGTTGGTGTAAGAACTTCTAGAGGAGATATCAAAGCGAAAAAAATTGGTTTGTGTGTTGCAGGTAGTACAAATATTTTAGCAGAAATGTTAAACATGACACTACCAATAGAAACTCATCTTCTTCAAGCATGTGTATCTGAACCTGTTAAACCTTTGCTTGACCATGTTGTTACATTTGGTGCAGGTCACTTTTATTGTAGTCAATCAGATAAAGGAGAGATGGTTATGGGTGGAGACTTGGACGGATACAATAGTTACTCTCAAAGAGGAAATTTACCAACACTCCAACATGTATTGACTGAAGGTATTGCAATGTTTCCATTTCTAAGCAAATTGAAAATGCTTAGAACTTGGGGTGGAATTATGGATATGTCAATGGATGGTTCACCAATTATTGATAAAACACATATTGATGGCTTATACTTAAACTGTGGCTGGTGTTATGGTGGATTTAAAGCTACACCTGCTTCAGGTTGGACCTTCGCACATACAATTGCGCAAGATAGAGTTCATGAATTAAACGCAGGTTACAGTTTAAATAGATTTAATAGTGGTGATTTAATTGATGAAAAAGGTCTTGGTACCAAAACTTGGATATCTTAAATGCTCTATATATTCTGTCCACATTGTGGATCAAGATCACAGAATGAGTTTGCTTATGGCGGAGATGCAACAGTAAAACGACCAGAGCTTAATAAGGAAATTAGTGACCAAGAGTGGAATAATTTTGTTTATTTAAGAAAAAGTCCTAGAGGAAAGCACCTAGAGTTATGGCACCATATATCTGGCTGCAGACAATGGATTAAAGTTGAAAGAGATACTTCAACTCACGAAATTTTTAAAACCTATAGAGCAGATGAACTAACAGAATAATGTCACAAGATTTTAGATTAGATAACATTGGAATGGTAAATAGAAATAAAAAAATTTCTTTTACATTTAATGGCAAAAAATATTTTGGTTATGAGGGAGATACTATTGCTTCTGCTTTAATAGCAAATGGAGTGCATCTTGTTGGGAGGAGTTTTAAGTATCATAGACCTAGAGGTTTTTTTGGAGTTGGCGTTGATGAACCTTATGCAATTTTACAGTTAGAAAGAAATAATGAGAGAGATCCTAATATTAGAGCTACTGAACAGGAAATTTTTGAAGGTTTAGAGGTTAAAAGTGTAAATTGTTGGCCCAGTGTAAACTTTGATATTGGTGCAATTAATAATTTCCTAAAAATGTTTTTTCCAGCTGGGTTTTATTATAAAACTTTTATGTGGCCACCAAGCTTCTGGTATAAAATTTATGAACCTTTTATTAGAATGGCAGCAGGTTTTGGAGAAGCATCAATCAAACATGATAAAGAAAGATATGAACATAAATATGAATATTGTGATTTATTGATTACTGGATCAGGACCTTCAGGTTTGGCCAGCGCATATGCAGCAGCGAAAAATGGTGCGCGTGTGATTTTAGCTGAAGACAAACCAAGGTATGGTGGTAGCTTGTTAACTAGTGATGTAAATATTGGTAACCAAACAGGTGCTGAATGGTCAGAGAAAATAATTACTGAGTTAAAGTCAATGTCAAATGTTATTGTGAAAAATAGATCACAAGTATTTGGTTATTATGATCATAATATGTTGGTAATGTCGGAACGAATAAGCGATCACTTACCCAAAACCCAAAAATATATGCCTAAACAACGTTTGTGGTACATAAGAGCAAAAGAAGTTCTGATTTCATCAGGTTCAATTGAAAGGCCATTAGTATTTGGTAACAATGATACCCCGGGTGTAATGTTATCTTCAGCAGCTAAAGAATACATGAAAGTTTATGGAGTTTTAGTTGGAAAAAAGCCTTTGATATTTACGAATAATGACAGTGGATATGAAACTGCTATAGAGTTTAAAAAAAATGGCGTAAATCCATTAATTTTAGATACTAGAAAAGAACCATTTTCTGACATTATTACTGAAGCTAAAAATTTAGGAATTGAAATAAAATTTTCTCATGTAGTAGTGGCTGCTAAGGGTTACAAAAAAGTCAAATCAGCAGATATTGCAAAAATATCTGATAATAAAAAAGATTTATCAAACATAGAAAATATTGAATGTGATTGTATTTGTGTTTCTGGGTTTTGGACACCATCAATTCACTTAGCATCTCAATCTGGAAATAAATCTGAATTTAATGAAAAAATAGATGCATTCATTCCAAAAAAATCTAAACAGAAAGAAAATACAATTGGTTCAGCAAACGGTAAATTTACTTTAGAGGAAACTATAAATGAAGCATTTGACAAAGGATATGAAGTCTCAAACAAAATAACAGAAAATAACAATAAAGTTTCTATTCCAACTGTAGTTGAAAAAAAATCTTCAGAACACGACAAGTTTTGGTGTGTTCCATTACCAAAAGGTAAATCTTACAAAAGATTTTTAGATTTTCAAAACGATGTTGCTGTAACGGATATAGAGTTGGCATTAAGAGAGGGTTTTAGATCAATCGAACATGTAAAAAGATATACCACCCTTGGAATGGCCACAGATCAAGGGAAGACAAGTAATCTTAATGGTTTACAATTAGTTTCAGACATTGAAAATAAAGTTGTACCACAAGTTGGCCACACAACTTTTAGGCCGCCTTATACACCTGTTTCAATAGGAGTAATTGTGGGAAGAGAAGTTGGTAAACATTCTAAACCAACAAGAAAATCACCAATGCACGAGTGGCATGAAAAAAATAATGCAGTATTTGTTGATGCTGGAGTTTGGTTAAGACCAAGATACTACAAGCAAGGAAATGAAACATTATTTGAAGCCTCAAAAAGAGAAGCAAAAAATGTAAGAAAAAATGTAGGTATATGTGATGTAACTACTTTAGGAAAAATAGATGTTAAAGGTCCTGATGCTGCAGAATTTTTAAACAGAGTTTATACTAACGCATGGCTTAAGCTACCAGTTGGTAAAGCAAGATATGGAGTAATGTTAAGAGAAGATGGAATTGTAATGGATGATGGAACAACAACAAGAATTTCCGAAAATCATTACCACATGACAACTACAACAGCTCAGGCTGCAAATGTTTTGTCTCATTTAGAATATTATTTGCAGTTAGTTTGGCCAGAATTAAATGTTAATGTAGTCTCAACAACAGAGCAGTGGGCTGGTGCTGCAATAGCAGGCCCAAATTCAAGAGCATTACTAATGAAATTATTTCCAAATAGTGATGTATCTAATGAAGGTCTACCATTTATGGGTTACAAAGAGGGTGATTTATTTGGCACTCCTGCAAAAATTTATAGAATTTCATTTTCGGGAGAGCTTGCATATGAAGTAAATGTGGAGTCAGACTATGGTAATTTCATGTGGGAAAAAATTATCGAAGTTGGTAAAGAATTTCAAATACAGCCATATGGTACTGAGGCCCTATCTACTTTAAGGATAGAAATGGGTCACGTTGCTGGCTCTGAGCTTGATGGGAGAACAATTCCTCATGATGCATCGCTTGAAGGTTTAGTAAGTAAGAAAAAAGACTTTATTGGTAAAAGATCTTTAAGCAGATCAGCTTTTACAAAACCAGATAGAGAAAAAATAGTAGGTGTTGTTCCATTAGACAAAACAACAAGTATTCCTGAAGGTTCATATATTGTTAAAGACCCTAAAGCAAAACTTCCAAACCCTAAATTAGGTCATGTCTCAGCATCATGTTGGAGTGTTGAGTATGATAATCCATTCTCACTTGCAATAATTAAAGATGGTAAAAATATGATAGGACAAAAGCTATTTGCTATGTCACCTTTAAAAAATAAAACTATTCCTGTGGAAATTGTTTCATCTCATTATGTTGATCCTGAAGGAAAGAGAGTAAGAGCATGACGGTGATTTCTGCATTACAAAATGTCCATGTCGAGGGATCATTTGGAAACTTTGAAAATAAATCTGAAAATGAATTATTAAAAATTAAAGAATTAAAAAATTTATTAATTGTTCAAATAGTTCAGTATAAAAATTCTAATATTAAAATTGATGACATAAATTTTAACAATTTAAAATTTGTGAATCAGGCACAAAAAGTAGTTTCAAATGAAAATATAAGAGTTTTGTGGAATTCACCAAATAATTGGCTTTTAGTTTCTAATAAAAAAGAATTGTTAAAAGAAATTTACAGCACTTTTAATGAAAATGATTTTGCTGTTACAGACCTATCTCATTCTAAAGCAACGATAGAACTAGAAGGACCATACGTAAAAGAAGTTTTAAAAAAAGGATGTCCTTTTAATTTTAACATTTTAACAAAAAATATGAGTATTAACTCAGCTTATAATGGAATTTCTTTTATAGTTGATATGGTTGAAAATGAGCCAGTAAAAGCAAGAATTTTTTCTCTAAGAAGTTTTGGGGAGTCTCTATACCATTCTATCACTGATGCTTCTTTAGAATTTGGCTATAAGTGTAATTAGTTATTATTCCTCAGTTTTAAATCTAGATTTCTGAATAAATAAAACAAATAGCACTGGTATAATTAATGTAATAATTGTAACTGTTATTAGTAATAATCCTAGCTCAGAATAGTCTGCTGTAGTTAAAATTGCGTTTGTAACCTTATCTTTTACTTCTCTTGTAATTGTAAAAATTTCATTGAGATATTTTGTTAATAATGCACTTGCAGACAAAGCTAAATTAGTGAATGAGGCAAAAACAGCAAAAAAAGTTGCTTTTAAATGTGAAGGTGCATTCTTAGCAATCCAAGCCAAAAGTGGAATCATAGATATTTGACCCAAAGGAGATTCTAATGCTGTATTAATTATTGCTATAAATTTTGCATCAACAATTCCGTTTGTTAACGAAGAAGTCCAGTTATGAAATCCATAATACATTCCAACACTTGGCAAAAATAATATTGATCCAGCAATTGATAAAATAACAATTATTTTAGCAATAGAATTTTTTGCCATGAATGGTCTAAGAATTATTATTCCGACTAATGTAAGTATAGATGCTAGTAAAGACAGTATTGAAAAAAATTGTTCATTAAATCGAAGTTCATCAATTTCAAACCAAGATAAGCCTGGTCCAGGTCCGGGCATGGCCCTAAATATAAAAATAATTATAGCAGTTCCAACTATAGTAAATCTTAACTTTTCAGGCAACTCTTTAATAAGTTTATTCATAAGAAATAAAATGATTAACATAGAACCTAAAAAAACAATTTCTTGTGCAAAAGGCAATCCTAACGAACCTACACTCAATGTGAAAATTACAAAAATTAAACTACCACCTAGTATCCACCAATTAACTTTCGTTTTTTGATGATTAAAATTGTCTTCCTCACCAGATAGACCTTGTCTAATTAAAATGTTTTTCTTTTTATTTTTTAAATAAGCAGCAAAAATTACACCTAAAATTGAAACCATTGGTATTATTAATGCATAAAGATATATCGAGCCGTATAATTGAATTTTTTCAGTCTGTTCAAGATCATCTACCCCCTTAAATAGTATCACATTGGCAAGAGCAACCAATACTGTCCCACCTATAATTGCAAATCTTCCAAGTGTTTGCATCGTTGTATGCATAATTTTAACGTGATCTGATGTGAATTTTTCTCCGTTCTCATTTATTAAAGGCACAGCTTCGACTGTCATTGCGTCAGCAACAACATCTTGAACTACATATCCAATAGGAGCTAAAAGAACACTTATTACAAACCAAGTTTCAACTTTTAAATAAGATGACATTTGTTCTGTATGAATTATTAGTCCATGCATTATTAATAAACTTACACCAATTAATGAGGCACCGACGTAAACCATATAATTCTTTTTATTCCATATTAAATCTACCAAATGCCCTAGTGGCATTTTTAAAGCCCAAGGTATTCCAGCCCAGAAACCTAATCCTGCAAGAAATGCTGCAGATAAATTTAAGTAATCTTTTACAAAGAAAGTACCTACTATTCCTGTAAGTCCCGATATACCTGCTGCCACGTAAATCATTAATGGAGGTAAATAAGACAATTTAAATTGTCTACCTAAATCAAAAAGTGTTGAGTCTATAAATTCAATGATTTTGTCCATTTATTCTTAATCTAAAAGATTTAATTTAATTAGACTATTATTTTTTGTTTCTTTGCACCACAATTCATAACTTTCGCACACTCTCCACAAATGATTTGTTGCTCTTTGTGATATTTCCAAGGGAAAATGACTTTTTGCATAGTACAAATCAGGAAATTTAATCAATTGTTTAATCATTGATTCTTTTTGTAAATTCAAAAGCCTTAAAACCTCTTTAGAAATTTTTTCTCCCGAGGTTTCATCAACAAAATCGTTTTCTTTTAGTTTCTCAAACCATTCATCATGGAATTTACCACTACTTACTTTTTCATACAATTTTGAACCCATAAATCTTTCAATTGCATCTATATTGGAAATATCAATATTTTGTTTTTTAATTTGAAATATTTCTAAATAGATTGCCTCAGCAACATAAAGTATGTAGGGTTTTTTATTTTCTTCTCCCATAAAATTATAAGTCTAAAGTGTAATAGCAAGAATTAGGGTCCTCTTTATAGTGAGCAAATGGTTTACACTTACTAAATTTAAAATGTTCAAAAAGTTTTCTGGCAGGTAAAAAGAATTTTCCAGATCCCGTTTCAATACTAAGCTTTTTAATACCTAATTTTTTTGCCTGAATTATCAAATGCGAGATTATTTTACTACCAATACCTCTATTTCGAAATTCATCAGATACTCTAATAGATTTAAATTCTCCATGATTTTGTCCAATAAATTTTAAAGCTCCACACCCAATTAAATGATTATTATTCCACAAGCTCCAAAATTTTATACTCGGATCTTTAAGTCCAGCGATATCTAAAACGTGTGTGCTACCTTTAGAAGAAACAGATTTTAATTCAATAAAGTGTTTTATTAAAAGATGATTTACCTTTGGGTGGTCAAAGTTATTTTCTATTGATTTAATCATTAGCATGAACATATAATCTAAAAAAAAATTAAACCAATACGAAAAAAAATGTGTGGAAGATACGTAATCACCAATGCTGTTTCAAAAACAAGTAAAATCGTTAAAACTGCAATTAAATTAGAAGACTCAGAAAATTATAATGCACATCCTTACCAAAAACTTCCAGTTATTAAGAAATATAACAATGGAAATACTCTTGAAAATTTAAAGTGGGGGATTGTACCTAGTTGGGCTAAAAAAAAAGACTTTAAACCACTAATTAATGCAAGATTAGAGACGATTGATGAAAAGGTCTCTTTTAAAAAGTTAATAAAGCTTCAAAGATGTGTTGCTGTGGCCGACGGATTTTATGAATGGAAAAGAATAGAAAAAGAGAAGACGCCTTATTACTTTTTAAGAGAGGATAAGAAACTTATTTATATTGCTGGTATTTATGAAGAAGATCAATTTTGTATGATTACTGAAGAAGCAAGTTCAAATGTAACAGAAATTCATCACAGACAGCCAGTTATATTAAACGAAAGTGATGTTAATAAATATTTGAATATTGAAATTTCAGGTTCAAATTATTTAAAACAATTGCAAAAATCAAAACTTTCTTATTATGAAATTTCTAAGGATGTAAATAAGCCAACAAATAACAATATTTCTCTAATACAACCTATATAAAATTATTTTTCAATAATTGTTAGATGTCCCATTTTCCTTTTTGCTTTTACTTGTTTTTTTAAATAATCATAAAAAAACTCATTCTCTTTAAAAGTTTTATTTCTATAAATTGTTATGTCATCACCAATGAGATTAATCATTTGAGCATTATATATTTTTTTTGTATCGATTTTTTTTAAACCACAAACAGCCCTTATATGATTTTCAAATTGACTAACATTATGTGAGTTTATTGTTAGATGACCAGAATTATGAACTCTAGGTGCAATTTCATTAACATATAAGTTTTCATTTTTATCAATAAAAAACTCAACACATAAGGTTCCAATATAATCTAGTTCTTCAACAATTTGCTTTGCCCATTCTTTAGATTCTACCTTTATTGTTTCTGAAATTTCAGCAGGAATTTTTGAATGTTTTAAAATTTGATCCTCGTGAACATTCTCAATTGGTTCATATATTTCATATTTTTGATTGCCAAATCTACATATTACAATTGAAATTTCTTTTTTTAAATTAATAAACTTTTCTAAAATATATTCTTTAGTAAAATCAATTTCTTCATTTATGTCAATAAAACTATTTAATTTATATTGACCTTTACCATCATATCCAAGAGTAGTAGTTTTAAGTAACCCAGGCAAAAGATTTTCATTATCTTTAATTTCATCCTTATTTTTAATTAAAGCATAATTAGTTGTTCTAATATTGTTTTTATTTAAAAAATCTTTTTCAGTTAATCTATTTTGGATTAAACTATTTATTTCTGGTTTGGGTAGAACACTCTTTGATTTATTTATTTCATTTAATATATCAAAGGGTATATTTTCAAATTCATAGGTAACTAAATCAACGTTATTAACAAATTCTGTTATTATTTTTGTATCATTATACTTTCCATGTATGAACTTATTTGCAAAATTTTTGGCAGGCGCATCTGGATCATCACTAAGTACTACAGTTTTTATATCTATCTTTTTAGCAGCTTCAGAAAGCATACTACCTAGCTGACCACCTCCAATTATTCCTAAAACTGGCTGGCTCATTTATTTAGGTTTTTTTTTAACAGATTTTGATTGTTTAGATCGCCACTTGTTGAGATTATTTTTAACACCCATATCAAAGGTAGAGATAATTGAAGCTGCATATAATGCGGCATTTATTGCTCCATCTGTACCTATTGCTACAGTTCCAACCGGTATACCTTTTGGCATTTGAGCTATTGACAGTAAACTATCTAGACCTTTTAATTTTTTACTTTCAATTGGCACTCCAATTACTGGAATTCTTGTTAGAGACGCAATCATTCCTGGCAAATGGGCTGATCCTCCAGCTCCAGCAATTATCACAGAAATATTATTTTTTTCAGCTGATTTTGCATATTTAAACATACGTTCCGGAGTTCTATGAGCTGAAACTATATTTGTTTCATAATTAATTTTAAGCAATTTAAGAATTTTTTCACAAAATTTCATAGTTGAGTAATCAGAATTACTTCCCATAACAATAGATACCTTGTGACTATATTTTATGTTTTTCATGATATAAATTTGAATTAGTTTAGATTAGCATATTCTTTAAATTTAAACTAGTCGACAAATTATATTATACTTATATGGTCTTTAAATATGAAATATCGAATTGACAATCTTCAATATTGTAACTGGTCTAGAGATATTTTTCTAATCAATAGAGAAGCTGGATTAAATGCAGTACACGTTACTCTAGTATATCACGAAGATTATGACGAATTTTTGCAAAGGGTAAAAGAGTGGGATAGATTTTTTGAAGAAAATTCAGACTTAATATTCCTAGGAAAAACATTTGAAGATATTACAAAAGCTCAATCAGATAATAAAACAGCAATTTTTTTTGGTTTCCAAAATTGTTCACCGATTGAGGATGACATCAATTTAATAGAGAAAGTTTATGAGCATGGTTGTAGATTTATGCAACTTACTTATAATAATCAATCTCTTTTAGCCACAGGATGTTATGAAAAAAATGACTCTGGTGTCACGAATTTCGGAAGAGAAGCAATTAAAGAGATGAATAGGGTAGGTATAGTTGTGGACATGTCCCATTCAGCAGAGAAAAGTACTTTGGATGCGATCGAAATAAGTGAAAAACCAATTGCAATTACCCATGCTAATCCTTCTTTCTGGCATCAAGCTTTAAGAAATAAATCAGATTTCTTGTTAAAGAAACTTTCTGAAAGTGGGGGTATCTTAGGTTTATCATTATATTCTCATCATTTAAAAGATGGAACAAATTGTAAATTAGAAAGCTTTTGTGAAATGGTTGCTAAAACTACAGAAATAATGGAAGTAAAAAATATTGGTATTGGATCAGATCTTTGTTTGAACCAACCTGACAGTGTTGTTGAATGGATGAGAAATGGAACTTGGTCTAAAAGTACAAATTATGGAGAGGGAAGTAAAAAAAAACCTGGATTTCCAAAACAGCCTGACTGGTTTTTGGATGCTAGAGGGTTTGATAATTTAGAAAATGGATTAAAAAAAGTTGGTTTTAATAAGGAAGAAGTAGAAGGAATTTTAGGAAATAATTGGTTTAATTTTTATAAAGGAATTAATTAATGGAAATAAGATTAAGAGATCCAAAATTTTTGATGAAACTATCTAAATTGGGATCTTTTCATCAATCAAAATTATCATTTCTAAGATCTTTTTTATCTGAATTTAAAGATTGGAAATATAGTCGAGATTTATTTCAACTAAATGACAAAGGACATGGTAGAGCAGTTTATTCATTTACAAAAGCCAAAAGAACGTATTCTCTCATTTGTTTTGCTAACGAAATCAAAGATGACGAAAGATCAGATAGAGTAATAGCCACTAAGTGGGATGCTGCTTTTACCTTATTTGATGGAATTCCTTCAAAAGAAGACATAGATAGACTTAACAATAATGTCCCAAAACAAGAGGTGGGAAGACTTTCGTATAAGGAATTAACGTTATCAAGAGCTAACAAGTCAGTAAGAGTTTTCGACCATGTGGTTGACAGTTTATCAAATGGAGAGCAACCTAATAAAGAAATTTTATCAAAGGTTGGGTATTTATATAGAACAACAGCAGTTTATGGATCAGGAAAATTTGGTTTAGCGGATAGGTTTAGAATTAAAAATAGAGAGGAAATCAGAGGACCCTTTAGATTAGAGATGATGCTAGTTTATCTCGTTAGACAATTTACATTTGATCAGGTTAATCATATTGCAAAAAATAAAAATCCAAAACTAGCAGTAGAATTAGATCCTGCAATTAGCAGAAACTTAGGAATAGGAAATTCCACTGGCCTTGGTATGGCTCCTTTTATTGTAAACCATCCTACTTTGTTGAATAATTGGATACATGCAAGAGAAACTGCTTTGAAACAAATAAGAGAAATAGAGCAAGTTTCAAAAAATGAGATTGATATTTTTTATAATTGCCTAATTAAATCTTTAAAGAATATAACCAGTTGGCACACTGATAGCGAATTTCAAAAAGAAAAAATCAAAGGTTTAATTGAAGATTTAAAAAAGTTTATAAAATTTATGAAAGAAGATTTTAAATTTCAAAATTCATATCAATTTAATCAAATTTATAACTGGTCAGAGGAAAATTTAAATGATGAATGTATAGAATATATTGTATCTATGATGATGGAACCGTATGATAACATAGTTAATCCATTGATTACGCAAATGAGTTCAGATGAGGAAGAGTATTTTAATATTCCTGTTGATAGAACTATTGAAGATTTAAGAAATATATTAGAAAATAAATATTCTGAAATACTTAAAATCGATTTTTTAAAAGAGGAAAATAATCAAAACTTTTGGTTTATATCAAAAAATAAAGAAGAGCCTAGAATAGGAGACAGATATATTGATGAGGGATCTGATTTAGAACAACCTTTGGCAATAGCAAGAGACATAAATAAACTTTATGAAGCTGTATTTACAAAAAAAAATAGTTCTAAAATTGGCAAATTTTTAAGAGATAATAATCATTTAAGACACGTTGTCAGAAGAGCATTTATTGCAGAAAAGTTTCCTTATTCAGAAATCCAAGACAATACAATTGGGTGCAAACTAGTTCCAATTGATATGTTAAGATTAAAATTATCATTTTTTGGAGCTATAAAGTTTGATCCTAGATCAGATAAATGGTTGCGTATTTGCATGTTCCAAGGAGCACCTTTGCCTTCAGAATTGGGAAATTTTGATGATAAATGGATTTATAAATCATAAATAAATGAGAAGCTTTAGTGAAATAGAGGTAACTACAAAAAAAGCATCTAAAGCTATTGGTTTTTCTTGGGGAATATCAGAGGAGGTTGGAAAAAATATTCGATTACTAGAAATGTTTGGACTACCGGGTCTTAAAAATTTAAACCAATACTACAAAATTTATAAAATCAGTAATTTTGAAAATATAGATGAAATATCTGCGTCAAATACTCCAAAGACTTTTTATTGTCCTATATTATCTGGATTAAATTTTTTTGATCAATCTTCATCAATATCTAAATTCAATGAAATTGAAATAAATAAGATTGCTTTTCCACTTATATTTTTATCATTTGTAAGCAGAACTTCAGAAATTATTGGTAAGAGAATTTTTATAAAGATGGATGATAAAGAATTTTTATTTAATTTTAACGAGTCTATTTATTCAAACTATCTAACAGGAGACGTATTGGAAAAATCAGATAAAATTAACTTAAAATTTTTAGATAATAAAAATAGTTTTACTGAAGATGACTGGTCTGAAATTTATAATTTATCACTAAAAACTTACGTCGATGAAAGTGATAAATCAAGAGAACGAACAGCAGGAGCTGGATTAACAGATAATGACTAAAGAATATGATGCAGAATTAAACAAGAATTTAGAAACAGATTTAAATGATATTTGTGAAGAGTGTAAAAAAGAAGATGAAAGTGTAACTCAAAATTTATTCCTTACTGGTTTTAAAATATGCAAATCTTGCAGAACATCTAAAACTGTTTTTCCTTTTTAGCTAATATTACTTATTGGAATTGAATTCATTCTATTAATTATGAATGTTATAGATAGAAAAGCTATTATTAGAAAAGATAAAAATACTATTCCAAATGATTTCAAGTTAGATTTTAAATTCAAAATTTGTTTTGTTGAAATTATAAGAGATGCAAAAATCCAAAATTGAGTAAGGAAAATAATTGGCAGAACTAAGTCAGGTGTTACTGCAAAAAACCTAATTAACCCTGGTGCGTGAGCATATCCCACAGCTATTAAAATTTTTCTAAAAGGAACTTTACTCCCTTTATCTGGAAAAATTTTAACTCCAATTACAAAAATAAATATAGCCCAAACAAGCCACGTCAATAAGGCTGTCAAACCCGAGACACCAATTGATGTTCTCACAATAGAATTTGCAGCTATGGCTCCAGCCACACCATCAAGTATCATTACAAGACCAGCAAAATAGATTGCAGCCTCACCAAAGTATTTATTATCTCTGTACAAGCTTTTATCTAACTTTAATGATTTAAAAAAAATTTCTAAAAATTGTGCGAACATTTTAATTAGGGATTAGCTAAACTCCTCCCTTAAAGTTATTTAACCTTTTACAACTTCTCTTGTATTTGCGTTGTAAGATTCTGTAAATGGTATATCTACTATTACTGCATCAACTGGTTTACCTGGAGTTTCAGAATATTTTTCTGGCAAATGTACCTTGAACTTAGATCCTACTTTTCCTTTTGGAAATCCATTTGCGTTCAACGTTCCATCAAATGGCACATAACCCATAGCAATGTTCTGTTTTTTTTCAGGATGATACCAAGGAGAAGTAATAAAACCTATAGGTTCTCCACCACCTTCATCAGAAATTAACCAAAAATCAGGCGCATACTCTTCAATTGGTTTTCCACCTAATTCAAGACCAACTAATTGAAGTTTGTATGGTTTGTGACCTGCTTTTAAATCAGCTTTCATTTTTTCAAGAGATTTCTTTCCTACGTAATCTGCTTTCTTGTTCCATTCTCCTTTACCAGATAATGATACTTGATAACCTAAATTACATTGAAAAGGATTATGCTGGTTGTCCATATCTTGACCCCAAGAAAGAATCCCAGCTTGAATTCTTCTATGGTGTGCAGGCGCAATAACCATTAGGCTATGTTTTTTTCCTGCTTCAAGAACAGCATTCCACATATCTTCTGCGTATAACGTACATTCTCTTAAATAAATTTCATAACCAGCTTCACCAGAAAACCCTGATTGAGATATCACGCAGCTTCTTCCACCAATTTTTGCTTCAGCTAAACCGTAGAATGGCATATTGTCAAAATCAACTTGATCTCCGCATAAATCCTTCATTAATGCTTTAGATTTTGGTCCTTGTATCTGAACAGGGCTTACATCTATTTCATCAATTTCTACGTCAAATCTCTCATCAGCATTTACGCCTTGTAAATAAAGACCTATATCACTATCAGATAAACTAAACCAAAATTCATCTTTAGATATTCTTAAGAGAATAGGATCATTTAATACTCCTCCATATGCATTACAAAGAATTACATATCTTGCTCTCATTGGAGAAATTTTTGTAGCATCTCTTGTGATTACATAGTCAACAAATTTTTCTGCATCTGGACCCTTCACTCTAATTTGTCTTTCTACAGC
>CABZGO010000010.1 GCA_902525355.1 uncultured Pelagibacteraceae bacterium
AAAAAAAGGAACAGAGATTAAATCCTCTGGTACTGGAATAGTTACCATGGCTGAAAATGACCTTTATTACACTGGAGGTACTATTATTATGGATCATGGTCATGGTATATCAACAATTTATTCTCATCTTGAGAATGTGATGGTTGAAGTTGGAGATTTGATTAAAAAAGGAGATATAATAGGAACCGTTGGTTCAACAGGCAGATCAACTGGTCCACATTTAGATTTTAGAATAAATTGGTTTCAAACAAGGCTTGATCCAATGACAGTTCTTCAATAGGCTAAAGGTATGAAAAATGATATTCAATCAGTGTCAAAAAAATTAGTTAAAGCTTATAATAGCAATAAACTTATCAATCCAATTCCTGAAAAATTCTGTAAAAATATAAAATTAGCACATAAACTAAGATTATTATGTGAAAGTAAAATTAAGGATACAAAAGTTGGCTTTAAAGCGGGGGGTACAATAATAACTCTTTTAAAAAAGTTAAAAGAAAAAGAGCCATTTCATTCGACTGTATTTGGAAAAAATTTAATTAAATCTGGAGGAAGAGTAAAAATTAATAAATATACATTAGGAACTGAAGTGGAGGTTTACTATATAATTAAAAAAAAATTTTTTGACTTTCAAGGAAAATTAAATTCAAAAAATATAACAAAATTTATTACTCATATGGGTCCTTGCATTGAGGTTGTTGGATTTAGACAGAAAAAAAAAGGTATTAAATATTTAGGTGACTTATGTAGTGATTTTGGTGTGAATATTAAATTTATTGTTGGAGCTAAGAAAAAATTTAAAAAAATAAATTTTGGTAATTTAAAAAATAAAAAAGGATTAAATATAAATGGCAATACAAATACTGTTTATGTAAACCCACTAAATTCTTTAAAATTTGTTCTTAACAAAATAAGAAAAGAGAAAGTTTCTTTAGATAAAGATTTTTATGTATTTACTGGCTCTACAGTTGGTGTTGTACCAATTAAAAGCAAAGGTGAATATATAGGCAAAGTAGACAAACTTGGTACTGTTAGAACAACTATCAATTAATGGGTCTACATTTTTCTGCAGAAGAATTTAAAAATAGAAAAGATAAGGTAATTAAACTTTTAAAAGAGGAAAAATTAGATGCTCTCCTTATGTTTAGGCAGGAGTCAATGTATTGGCTCACTGGATATGACACATTTGGATATGTTTTTTTTCAATCATTAGTTTTGGATAAAAAAGGTAATATAGTTTTATTAACAAGAGCTCCAGATTTAAGACAGGCGCAAAATACCTCTAATATTAATGATGTTAGAATATGGGTTGATAAAAATGGATCAAATCCTTATGAAGATCTTAAAATTATTTTAGATGAATTAAATTTAAAGGGTAAAAAAATTGGAGTTGAATACGAAGCATACGGATTAACTGGTCGAAATGCATTAAGGCTGAATAAATCCTTACAAAATTACTGCTCAATAGAAGATACTTCTGAATTAGTTACTAAATTAAGAGTTATAAAATCAAATGAAGAAATTAATTATGTAAAAAAAGCAGCAAACTTAGCTGACCAAGCTTTAAATGAGGTTTGGAAACATACAAAAGCTGGTGTAAGTGAGTCTAAGATACTAGCTGAAATGAATAAAGTCATATTTGAGGGAGGTGGTGATTATCCTGCAAATGAGTTTATAATTGGATCTGGTAAAAATGCACTTTTGTGCCGATACCAAGCTGAAAAACAAATTTTAAATTCACAAGATCAACTGACTATAGAATGGGCTGGAACTTACAGACATTACCACTCAGCAATGTTTAGGACTATTCCGATTGGGAAAGCTGATCCAAAACATTATAAAATGCATGAAGCTTGTATTGAGACTTTAACTAATTGTGAAATGCAATTGAAACCAGGAAATAAAATTGGTGAAATATTTGATGTTCATGCAAAAACTTTTGATGATTTAGGGTATAAAAATTCTAGAATGAATGCTTGTGGCTATTCCTTAGGAGCAACTTTTTCACCTAATTGGATGGACTGGCCAATGTTATATACTGGAAATCCATATGTAATTAAGCCAGGAAATATATTTTTTATGCATATGATATTAATGGACTCTGAGAATAATTTAGCAATGAACTTAGGTGAAACTTACCTAGTTACAGAAAATGGTAATGAAAGACTTGGAAAACAAAAACTTGATTTAGTCGTTATTTGATTAAAAAAAGTATTACATCCCCCATCTCATTGCTGCTGTATGAACTGGTGCATCCCAATGTTTTAAGATTTCATCATCACATTTGAGAAGAGTAATTGAAGCTCCTTGCATCTCAAGTGAGGTACAATAATTTCCAACTAAACTTTTTGTTACTTCAACACCTTTAGATTGCAAAATTTGACATGCATCCTCATAAACTAAATATAATTCTGTTAAAGGCGTGCCACCCATTCCATTTATGAAAAGTAAATTCTTCTCATTTTTTTCTGGTTTTAAATTGTCTAAAATAGCTTCTAAAATGTTTCCAACTATAGTTTTTGATGGTTGAATTTTTTCTCTTTTTCTACCTGGTTCACCGTGAATACCTACACCAAATTCCATTTCATCATCGCCTATATCAAAAGTAGGTTTTCCAGCAGCAGGAACTGTACAACTTGTAAATGCTACTCCCATCGTACCAGCGTTTTTGTTAACTTTTTCACCAAGTTTTTTACATTCTTCAAGGGATCCACTATGTTCAGCTAAGGATCCAACTATTTTTTCTACCAATACAGTTGCAGCAACACCTCTTCTTCCGGTAGTAAATGTAGAGTCTTCAACTGCAACATCATCGTTGGTAATAATACTATCGTTTTTACCAGAATACATTTCAGCTCCCATTTCAAAGTTCATAATATCCCCAGAATAATTTTTAACTATAAATAAAACTCCTGCGCCACTATCTACATGTTCTGCTGCTGCTTGCATCTGATCTGGTGTTGGTGCTGAAAATACAAAACCTGGACACGCTGCATCTAACATTCCATGACCAACAAAACCCCCGTGCATTGGCTCATGTCCACTTCCACCTCCTGAAATTAAAGAAACTTTTCCATCTTTAGTTTTATTTTTTCTTGATACAAAACTTGGGTCTAAATTGACATTTATAATATCACTATGTGCTTTACCAAAACCAGTAAGGCTCTCTTTTAGAAAATCATCGTTATTATTTATAAATTTTTTCATTTTTCCCTCCTAATTATTTATTACTGATTTACAAATTGTATCGATTATAAGCTGAGAAGAACGAGCTCCAGGATCTATATGTCCTTTTGCTCGTTCACCTAAAAAAGAAGCTCTACCTTTTGTGGCTAACATATCTTTTGTAGATAACATTCTTTCTTCTGCAATTTTTATTACTTCATTTAAACCTGATTTAAATTCACTTTCATTTTTTAATTTGTTTAGTTTTTCTGAAACTGGTAATAAAACATCCATCATAGTTTTTTCTCCAACATCAGCTTTTCCTCTTTCTTTCATGGCTTTAATTCCACTAATAATCATTTCACATGCTTTATTAAAATCAACATCTTTATCTAGATCAGAGGATTTAGCCATAGTCATAAAAAAAGTTCCAAATAATGCGCCTGATGATCCACCAATACCTGATAGAACTTTCATTGCTATCATATTTAAAGCTTTGGCTAATGGTAAATCTTTAACAGTATCTTCAAGTTCAACTACTAGCTTCAAACCTCTTTGAATGTTAAAAATATGGTCTCCATCTCCAATTTTCTGATCAAGAACCTCAATTTCTGCAGAATTTTCATCTATAACTTTTTGGACACCTTTTGCTTGAGAAATTAAAAAACTAACGCTCATAAATTCTATTTCCTTCTTGATCAAATCTTAAAACTTTTTCATTATTGATGTCAAAATTTATTGTCTCATTTATTGATGATTTATAGTTACCTTGAATTGATACTAGTATTTCTTGGTCTTTAAAATTTAAAGCAACTACAGTTTCTGAACCTAGATTCTCAATTGAAATAATTTTTGCTGAGTAGTTGCCAGTTCCTATTGCAATGTTTTCAGGTCTTATTCCAAAAGTAGGTACATCATTCATTCCAAATAATGTTCCAGGAAGAATATTAATTTTTGGTGATCCTAATCTTTGAGAAACATATATAGAATTAGGATTTTCATATATCTCTTCGGGAGTTCCTATTTGCACTAAATGACCCTCTTTTAAAACTCCAATTTTATCTGCTAAAGTGGTTGCTTCTGCTTGGTCATGTGTAACATAAAGTATTGTTGAATTTAGATTAGTTTGAATATTTTTTAACTCAACCCTAAGACTCTCTCTTAATTTAGCATCTAAAGATGACAAAGGTTCATCCATTAGGTATAAATTTGGCTCACGAACTAGTGCGCGTCCTATTGCAACTCTTTGCATCTCTCCACCGGATAATTGTGTAGCTTTATTATTCAGTTTATTTGAAATTTTTAACATACTCGCAATACTCTCCACCTTTGTTTTTATTTCTTCTTCAGGTAATTTTCTCATTGGAGATCTTAAAGGGAATGCTAAATTTTCATAAACACTATAGTGAGGATATAAAGAGTATTGTTGAAACACAAAACAAACATCTCTTGAAGCTGGTTGATCTTCAGTTACAGACTCATCATTAAATAAAATACTTCCGTTATCTATTTTCTCTAATCCAGCAATACATCTTAATGTAGTAGTTTTTCCAGCACCAGATGGGCCTAATAAAACAAAAAACTGTCCATCCTCAATGGTAAAATTTATATCGCGCAAAGCCTCAATTTTTTTATTATAAGTTTTAGATAAATTTTTTAATTCAATTTTTGCCATTAATTCATAAACTCACTTTTAAGAGATCTGTCAGTCTCACCGTCAAAAATAATTATGTTATTATTGGAGGGTTTTACTTGAACATTTTCATTGATTTTAACACTTGTTGAAATATTAGTTTTTACTTTGATTTCTCCAAAATTTGTCTTAACCGTTACAATTTTTCTTGAACCTAAATATTCAACTCCAAATACCGAACCTTTAAGACCACCCTCGTTAGTAAGAGATAAATTTTCAGGACGAATTCCAAATGAGTTTTTTTTACTTTTTGATATTTCATACTGTTTAGGTATATTAAAATCTGTTCCCTCTATATTTAAAGTCGATTGTTCATTAGAAATACCTTGATTAATATTTATAAAATTCATTCCAGGGGAACCAATAAATGATGCTACAAATTTAGTTGAGGGTTTATTGTAGATTACTGCAGGTTCATCAGCTTGTAAGATTTCACCACCATCCATTACAGCAATACGATCAGCTAAAGACATTGCCTCTAATTGATCATGTGTTACGTAAACAGTCGTAGCGCCAATATCGATATGCAATTTCTTGAGTTCTAAACACATTAATTCTCTAAATTCAGCATCCAAAGTACCTAAAGGCTCATCCATTAAAAATGCTTTTGGCCTTCTTACTAAAGCTCTACCAAGAGCTACACGTTGTCTATCTCCGCCAGATAAAGATGAAATACTAGAGTTTAAAATATGATCAATTCTTAAAAGTTTTGCTGCCTCCTCAACTCTAGTTTTAATTTCACTTCTGCTATAACCCTGCATTTTTAGGGGGAAAGATAAGTTATTTTTTACGTTCATGTGTGGATAAAGTGCGAACAATTGAAAAACGAATGCAATATCTCTCTCAGATGCTCTTAACATTCCAACCTCTTCTTCGCCTAAGTAAATTTCTCCTGATGTTGGTAACTCTAATCCAGCAATCATTCTAAGAGTTGTTGTTTTTCCACAACCAGATGGACCTAGCAAAACAAAAAACTCTTTATCATTAATTGTTAAATTTGAGTTTTTGACTGCAGTAAAGTCTCCAAATGATTTTTGTAAATTTGCTATTTTAATTTGAGACATATTAATCCGGAAAGTGACTTGTGATTACGAAACCTATAGTTCCAACTAAAATTACAATAAATGAGTAAGTATACATCCACATTGCGAATGGCTGTAACAGCATGAAAACTCCAAGTAAAATTAATACTGTAGACAAATTCTCCCAGTAAACTCTTCTAAATATTTTTCTCATTAATGATCTTTCTTCTTGCATTATTTCCTCACTGCTCCAAAAGTAATACCTCTTAAGAGATGTTTTCTTAAAATAATTGTAAAAATCATGACTGGTAATAAAAATAAAGTTGTACCAGCACCAATTGCAGGCCAATCCAAACCACCTTCTCCTATAATTGTAGGTATAAATGGTGGAGCTGTTTGTGCATTAAATTGGGTAAGTAAAACTGCAAATGCATATTCATTCCATGAAAAAATCATACAAAAGATTGCTGTTGCAGCTATACCAGTCATTGCTTGTGGAAGAACGACTTTAAAGAATGCTTGAAGTCTAGAATATCCATCAATCATAGCTGCTTCTTCATATTCTTTAGGAATTTCATCCATAAATCCTTTTAACAGCCACACTGCTAAACTTAAATTTACTACTGTATATAATATGATCATTCCAAGATGAGTATCCCCTAGACCCAATTTTCTATACATAATGAATATTGGAACAGCCACGGCAATTGGTGGAAACATCCTAGTAGAGAGAATAAAAAATAATAAATCATCTTTTAATGGAACCCTAAACCTTGAAAAGGCATACGCTGCTAAGGCACCCAAAAATACAGATGCAAAAGTTGAACCAAATCCAATTATCATTGAATTTGAATACCTTCCTAAAAATTTTGATGGTCCTGTTATAACCATCTCTCTACTTCTGACTAGTTCTTCATACCAATTTTCTGGTGGTGGCAGTGAATCAAGATACTCCTGAGATTGTCTTGATCTATTAGTAAACAAATTAACATATCCTTCTAACGATGGTTCAAAAAATACCTCAGGTGGATAAGAAATTGCACTATTTACATTCTTGAAGCTGGTCATCACCATCCAAGAAATAGGAATTAACGTTATTACTGTATATACAATAATAATTGTGGCAGCTAGTTTCTTTGAAAACGACGAAGGTTCTAAATATGATCTAGATGTATCCATCAGCGTTCCTTTATCTTATTCATTACTTTTACATAAACATTTCCAAAACCAAAAATGGTTACAAAAAGAATTACTGCAAAAGCCGAACTATATCCAGTTTTCCATTTTTCAAATGCTTCTCTTTTTAAATTTATTGAGGCGAGCTCTGTAGCTGACCCAGGGCCACCGGAGGTAAGTTCGACGACCATATCAAACATTTTAAAATTCTCAATTCCCCTAAATAATAATGCCAACAATAAAAATGGTAATACAGATGGTAATGTGATGTAAATAAATTGTTGCCATTTACTAGCTCTGTCGACTTCTGCCGCTTCATATAAATAATTTGGAACAGATCTTAGACCAGCCAAACAAATTAACATTGTAAAAGGTGTCCACATCCAAGTATCAACAATAACTATTGACCATGGCGCAAGCACACTTGATCCAATCATATCAAAACTTCCAAAATCGTGGAAAAAATTAATAACATAATTAAATAAACCTACTTGAGGATTATAAAGATAAGTCCAAAACACACCCACAACAGCAGGCGATAACATCATTGGTAATACTATTAAGGTAGTTAATAATTCATTACCTTTAAATTTCCTATTTAATAATAAAGCTAAACCTAGACCTATTACTGCCTGAAGCAACAAAGTCCAAAACATAAAGTTTGCAGTAACTTGCATTTTTTCCCATATGGCTTCTTTATTGAGAACTTTTATATAATTTTTTAAACCTACAAACTGTGGTTCTCTTCCAATTTTATTTGCATAAAAATTTGTGAAAGACATTCTGATGGCATAAATTAAAGGGTAAATATTTATTGCTAATAAAAGAAATACAGAAGGGCCAATAAAAAGCCAAGCTACAGCTTTATCAGATAGTCCTTTAAATTTTTTTTTAACGCTCATATGATTTTTTTAACAAAAAAAGGGGAGATTATATCCCCCCTCCTTTTTTTATATCTTCAAATAGTATTGTTAAAGTTTGCCGTCTGCTTCAAATACTTCAACCCACTCTTCAATGATTTTATCTAAAGCACCTTTAGCAGTACCTTTTCCATTAACTACATAGTCATGAATAGCTTCCTGCATAGGTAACATTAACTCTACAAATGTTGGTTCTTGCCAAAAATCTTTGACTATCCCCATAGAGTCTAAGAAACCTTGTGCATAAACTGTAGATGTTGGAAAAGATGGTGAATTTAACACATCATTATGACACGAATATCCTCCCAAATCCCACCATTTTTGCTGTACATCTGGTCTTGCAAACCATTTAATATATTCTAGTGCAAGATCTTGTTTATCTGAATATTTCACAACAGATATACCTTGACCACCTAATGTGGCAGCAGCTACGTTTTGTTTTGGATTTGCAAAGAAACCACTAACTCTTCCGTCACTATCCTCTTTTGAAACACCTGGCCAAAAAGCATACCAGTTCATTTGGAATGCAACTTGTCCTGATTTGTATGCATCTAGGTTTGCTACCATATAAGCATCAGAGTGTCCTGGAGGTGCACAGTCCTCATATAATTTTCTATAGAACTCTACAGCTTCTACAGCTTGAGGAGAGTTAAAATAACCTTCCATATCATATGGTTTGTTAGGGTTTTCATACTCCATTCCCCATGCATACATTGCAGCTGTTACACCCATTGTAATACCTTCAGATCCACGTTCTGTATTAATGGCTGCACCATATCTCTTCTGACCATCAATTTCTCTTCCTTGAAAGAAAGAACACATGTCATGTAATTGATTCCAATTTGCAGGAACTCCTAGATCATAACCATATTTCTTTTTGAACTCTGAATTAAGTTCTGGTCTATCAAACCAGTCTTTTCTATAAGCCCAAGCTAATGCATCTCCCATAGCTGGTAATGCATAATAGTTTTCACTTCCTTTAGGCCAAGTTGAATATGCATAAACTGTTGCAGGTGAAAAATCATTCATTGAAATACCTTCTTTATCAAAGAAGTCATTCAATTTTACATAATGTCCATATACTGCACCAGCTCCAATCCATTGTGAGTCTCCAATCAACAAGTCAAAAGTTTTACCCTTGTTGTTAAGTTCATTCAACATACGATCAGCAAAATTTGGCCATGGCACGAATTCGAAGTTGACATCTATTCCTGTCTCTGCAGTAAACTCTTTAGTAAGTTCTTGTAAAGCATTAGCAGGGTCCCAAGCGGCCCATCCTAATGTAATTGACTTAGCATTTGAATTTGCAGAAAAAGTAAATAGAGAAACAAACAATAAAATCATTATTTTTTTCATTTTATCTCCTATTAGTTTAATTATTCTTAAGAATAGTCTATCCAAGAAGACTTGTGCCTGCTAGTATTTTTTTTGTAAAAATAGTTTATGTAAAAAATTAAAGAGAAAGGGGAATTATGAACAAAATAAAAGGTCCTGCAATCTTCCTAGCACAATTTGTAGGCGAAGATGCACCGTTTAATTCTTTAGATAATATTTGTAAATGGGCATCATCTCTCGGTTACAAAGGTATACAAATTCCTAGTTGGGACGGTAGATTAATTGATTTAAAAAAAGCATCTGAAAGCAAAGATTATTGTGATGAAATTAAGGGAATTGCAAAATCACACAATTTAGAAATTACAGAATTATCAACTCACCTTCAAGGTCAACTTGTTGCAGTGCATCCTGCTTATGACTCTGCTTTTGATGGTTTTGCTGCACTTGAAGTAAGAGGAAATCCTAAAGCAAGACAAGAATGGGCCGTGAATCAATTGATGATGGCTGCAAAAGCATCAAATAGTCTAGGAATAGATAAACATGTAACTTTTTCAGGAGCACTTGCATGGCCTTATGTTTACCCTTGGCCACAAAGACCTGAAGGGTTAATAGAAAATGCATTTGATGAATTATCAAAAAGATGGAAGCCTATTCTTGATCACTTTGATAATAATGGAGTTGATTTATGTTATGAAATACATCCAGGTGAAGATCTTCATGATGGTGTAACTTTTGAAATGTTCTTAGAAAGAGTTGGTAATCATAAAAGATGTAATATGCTTTTTGATCCAAGTCATTATGTTCTGCAACACTTAGATTATTTAGCACATATTGATATTTATCATGAGAAGATAAAAATGTTTCACGTTAAAGATGCTGAGTTAAATCCATCAGGAAAACAAGGTGTGTATGGTGGATTTCAATCATGGGTAAATAGAGCTGGTAGATTTAGATCACTTGGTGATGGACAGGTTGATTTTAAATCCATATTTTCAAAACTAACTTCATATGATTATGATGGTTGGGCAGTTCTTGAATGGGAATGTTGTCTTAAACATCCAGAAGATGGAGCAAGAGAGGGAGCGGAATTCATTAAAAATCATATAATTAATACAACAGAAAAAGCTTTCGATGATTTTGCAGGTAGTGGTACTGACCATGAGGCAAATAAAAAAATGCTTGGTATTAATTAATGAATAGAAAAATACGCATCGGCATGGTTGGTGGTGGTAAAGATGCTTTTATTGGAAGTGTCCATAGAATAGCTTTAAGACTTGATGGATATTATGAATTAGTTGCAGGATCATTTTCATCTGACTTTGAAAATTCAAAAGAAACTGGAAAAAATCTTGGTCTAGAAAATGATAGGGTCTATAAAACTTATCAGGAGATGGCAGAAAAAGAGTCTGTTAGATCAGATGGTATTGATGTAGTTTCAATAGTAACTCCGAATCATTTGCATGTACCTATTGCAAAAATCTTTGCAGATAAAGGGATTCATATTATTTGCGATAAGCCAATTGGTATGTCTAGTGAAGAGGCAATAGATCTTAAAAAAATTATTGAAAGTAAAAAATTAATATTTGCTTTAACGCATAATTATACGGGATATCCTATGGTTAGACATGCAAGATCTTTAGTTCAAAAAGGAGACTTGGGTTCTTTAAGAGTTATTCAAGCTGAATATCCGCAAGATTGGTTAACAACAAAGGCAGAGGATAGTGGATTAAAGCAAGCCGAATGGAGAACTGATCCCAATAGATCCGGTGCTGGTGGTTGTATAGGAGATATTGGAACTCATGCTTATAATTTGATTAGGTTTATAACTGGATTAGAGGTAGATGAAATTTCAGCAGATATTCATACATTTGTTGAAGGGAGACAAGTTGATGACAATGCCCAAATAATGCTGAGATTTAAAGGGGGTGCAAAAGGATCAATATGGTCAAGTCAGGTTGCAGTTGGAAATGAAAATAATCTTAAAATACGAGTATATGGAGAAAATGCAGGAGTTGAGTGGAGGCAAGAAGATCCAAATTACCTGAGTTATACAAAATTTGGTAACCCTGCTCAAAACATTACAAGAGGGAGCAATATCACGGGTGGAGAAGCTAAAAATGCAACAAGAATTCCTCAAGGTCACCCAGAAGGTTATTTAGAAGGTTTTGCTAATATTTATACTGATGTTTACAAAGAGCTTTCAGCTAATATTAATAAACAAGATTATGATAAATCAAATAATTGTTACCCCACTATTGATGATGGAATTGAAGGAATGAAATTTATAGAAAACGTGATTAAGTCTAGTAAGAATAATAGTAAATGGACTGCATTTAATTCTAATTAAATTTTTGTTTAAAATATAATTAATAAAACCCATTTTGAACCTATAGTTTATATAATGATTTGAAATAAATTTTCTAGAATGGTAAATTACATCTACCATATCTCATGGTGAAAAAGAGACCGATATCGCATCGGTTAAAAGCGAGTTTTGGAAAAACAAACAAGGAGAGTGTATGAAGAGAATGCACAGAGTGTTAAGTTCGTTTAGCCGAGGCTCAAAGAACGCAAAGCTAAATCAACTTATGTTTAGAAATTTGAAAACTGTAGAAACTAATGCAAATGGCACAAGTGGATATGTTATCAAATCAGGAAAAAACTCTGGAGAAACATTAGCTCACATAAAGAAAGAGACTAAAAAAATATAGCTCTAAGAATGAGATATGGGGCATGTAAAATTTACTGCCCCATATTTAAAAATTTACTTATCCACTAGTCTATTTTACTGGGGTCATAATTTTTTGACCTTCAACTCCCATAGCAACAACGATTGCTTTAACAGGGATATTTCCAATATTTTTTGATTCATGAACTACACCTACATCTTCAATAAATGCATCTCCAGCTTTATAAACATAACTTTTACCATCTTGAATCAGTTCGATTTCTCCCTCTTGTATCATTATTAAAACGGGGAAAGAGTGGGTATGTGGAACCACAGGTCCTCCTACGGGTACAGTAAATTCAAAAGCTGTTATTTTTGCTTTACCTGATGGGTAAATAATATCGTTACCCATACCAGTCTGACTAGTTGATAAAATTCTTTTTACATGGCCATCAGCAAAAACAGAGCTGTTTAAACCAAATAATAAAAATAAAATTAGAAATAATTTTTTCATAATATACCTTTCTGATTAATGAAGTTAAACTATCAATCGATAGAAATTAATGTATATGGCAAAATGTAATCTATCTACTCCACTCAACTTTAAACATAGCTTCGTTGCGTCTCATCATAGGAAGCGTAAAAGGCCCATTATAGGTTGCTTTTATTGGGGGTCCTTTAATGATTACTTTATCCTCTAAGAGTTTTTTATTAAGAATTTCCTTATGTTTGAAGAAATTATTATCTGAGGCTCTTCCAGAATATTCTATTACAGCAAAAAAACCTTCTTCTATTGTTGAGATTTTAATATCTGAATTTGTGGGTATAGGCGCATTCTCTTTTGTAAACTTTGATGGAAGATAAAATTGCATATAGTATCCATCATCCTTCTCACCTTGTGTTACTGGCACAGTCATTTTAATTTCTTGGGATTTATTATTCTGACCCGAGATATATTTAAAAAGTTTTCTAAAACTACTGTCATCATTTCTACTTACAACTTCTACAACTAGACGGTCTTTATAATGTCTAACTTCGTATATTTCAGATTTATATACTACATCATATTGAGTTTCCTCATAAGCCATTGAAGTAGAGTAAGGTAAAATAAAGAATATATAAATCAAAAAAGATATTGATATTATTGATTTTCTCATTTATCTAGATCCTAACTCTTGCAACCTGTCAGACAAATAAGTTTGCTCACTATTATTTCCTGAGGCAAGTTTGATCATTGCATTCACAACTATCTCAACTTTTATTGGAGTGTATTTTTTAAATCCACCAAAAAAAAATAAGGATAAAAATTTCATCACTGGAATTCCTAAAACCTCAACAATTCTAAAGTCTTTTCTGTTTCCAACTAAAAATGAGGGTTGAATAATGCTTAGGTTAGAAAACCCAATCTTTTTTAGCTCCTCCTCAACTTGACCTTTATTTTTTAAATATGTACTTGAGGCTTTTGGGTTTGCTCCAATTGAGGAGACGTAAATAAAATTAGTAATTGAATTAAATTTTGCAATTTTTGCTAATTGTACAGGCATTTCATATTCTATTCTTCTATATTCGTTTTTATCGGGTGAGTCTTTGTGAGTTGTACCAATACAAAAAAAACAATCATCACCTGTTAATTTTTCTTTTAAAGTGTCTAAATCTAAAAAATCGGTTTTGATTACTTCGACTTTTGAATTATCAATAGAAGGTAATTTTCTAACAAATATTTTTATTTTGTTGTAAGTATTATTGTTGATTAAATTATCTAGTAAATTAGATCCAATTAACCCAGATGAGCCAAATAAAACAGCGGTTTTCATTATTATTTTAAATACTCTTCTTTCATAAATTTTTTTATTCTGTTTGCTCCTTCAATTATATCCTCAGTGCTTCTGGCGTATGAAAACCTTATTGTAGAATTTCCTCTTTTTTGATCGAAATCAAGTCCAGGAGTTATTGCTACTCCCGCTTTATCAAGCACTTCTTTACAAAAGTTAAGACTATCTTTCGAATACTTTGAAATATCAATGTAGATATAAAAAGCACCATCTGGGGGAGAAAATTTATTTAAACCAGCCTTAGGTAGCTCTTCTAACAAAATTGATCTATTTTTTTTGTAAACATCTACGTTTTGGTTTAATTCATCTTTTGCATCCATTGCTGATAAAGCAGTTAATTGACTGACATGTGGTGGGCAAATAAAAAGATTTTGAGATAATCTTTCTACTTGTCTCACATGATCTTCAGGAACAATCATCCAGCCGACTCTCCAACCAGTCATAGAAAAATATTTAGAAAATGAGTTTATAACATAACATTCATTTGAAATTTCTAGTGCAGATGTGGGATTATTTTCATATTGAATTCCGTGATAAATCTCATCACTAATAAAACTTACTTTATTCTCATGAGCTGTATTAATAATTTCTTCTAGTTTTTTTTTATCAAGCATTGAGCCAGTGGGATTTGCAGGAGAAGCTACTAATAAACCATTTAAATTATTTTCTTTAATATCTTTCGGTATGGGCTGAAATTTATTTTGTAACTCTGTAAAAATATCAACTGGAATTAAATCTTGTGACTTTAAAATTTGTCTGTAGCTAGGATAGCCTGGAGCGGCAATGCCTACTCTATCTCCAACATCAAATAATGCTGCAAAAGAAAGTATAAATGCTCCAGAAGATCCAGTTGTTATAATTATTCTGTCTGGGTTTAAATCAATATTGTACCAATCTCCATACAATTTAGAAATTCTATTTCTTAATTCTGGTAAACCTAAAGTAACTGTATAGCCAAGATCATTAGTTGAAATTTCATCTGAAATAAATTGTTTGGCAAGTTTTGGTGCTGGTGTTCCTGGTTGACCTACTTCCATATGAATTACATGCTTGCCATTAGCTTCTGCTTTTCTAGCAGACTCCATTACATCCATTACAATAAATGGGTCAACATTACTTCTTTTAGATTTCTTCATTTAGATTCTATTTCTGGATTTAATATTATAAACTGATCTTAAATACTCTTGCTGTTTTTTCGTCTGAAATGTTTAGAATTTTAAATTTAGATGTTTTTTCTAACTTTTGACCTTTATTAGTCACAAAAGATTTCATTTTTTTTACTTCGCCCTCAGGCATTTTTCTAGTGTATTTTAAAGTATGCTTTTTTGATCCTATAATGAATATTGTTTTCATAAATCTTAGGTTATTATATTACAAAGTATCAATCGATCCAATAATATTTAAATTCTTATCAGTTATTACTATTTCTCCTGAAGAAGTCCCTATATTTAGCATTGAGGATATAACAACAAAATGAGTAACAAAAATAATATTTTCTTTGCCATTCCATTGATTAATAAACTCTTTTAGTTGAGTTATTTGCCTCTCTTCATTTGCTTCAAATCTAATATCATAAAAAGAATTTAGAGCGCTAAATGTTTGATAATTTTTAAAAGCAAATTTAGCCGTATCTATACATCTGCACCATTCACTTGAATAGACATTTTCAATTTTAATCTGTTTTTTTTTAAATATTTTTCCAATAAATTTTGACTGTTCAATACCTCTTTGATTTAAATTTCTTTGGGTAGAACAATCATTGAAATCAAAATTTTCTGGATCTCCATTCCCTGGTGCAAGCGCATGCCTAATAAAAATTATTTTTCCTCCCTCTTTTAAAGAAGTAAAGACTTTTTCTGAAGAAGAAGCAGAATTAATTGCAAAAATATTAATAAAAAATATTATTAGTAGTTTTTTCATTTACACAGATTGATTTTTAATCAGTTCTTTAATCTGTGGTATCATTATTTGTGGTGATCTCATGGACGGATAAATCTCTTTTACTTTTTCATAACTCTTTAAAGCCTTTTCATAATTTTTTAACTTAATTTGAACGAGACCTTGTCCTGATAATGCTCCAAAATGTCTTTTCTCCAATTTTAATACCTTGTCTATATCATTTTGAGAATCTTGATATTTGCCCATTAAATAAAAGACAGTTGCTCTTTTATTCCAAGCTTCTGCCCAAGCAGGATCTTTTTTAATTACTGTTGTGAATATATCTACAGCAATTGAATATTGCTCCTGGTTCATAAGTTTTGTTCCTCTTGATAGCAAAGAAGTTAAATTTTGATTAGTTGGATGTTTGGTCCAAATATCCCAGATTTTCATCTCTGTATCAATTGCAATTGAGTAGTTTTGAATTTTTAACTTTTCAAATAAGTTATTTAATCTTATTTCATTTTCATTAGAGTTTGATGGAGTGCTAATAAAAAAAATAGTGAGAAATATAGTAATTATTTTTTTCATTTAGAAATTATTTTCCACCAACAACCATCCCTTCAACCATCATTGTCGGTGAATTTGTTGCATAATTAAATTCTAGATCATCAGCTAAGGTTATATTTTTAAAAATATTATTTAAATTCCCAGCAATTGTAATTTCACTTACTGGATATGAAAACTCTCCATTCTGAATCATCATACCAGATGCTCCTACAGAGTAATCACCATTAATAATATTTGTTCCATGGCCGATAGTTTCCTTGATGTACAAGATTTTGTTTTCTGATTTGATTAGATCTTCAAATGTTTTTGATCCATTTTGAAAATACAAATTGGTTGTACCACTTGCCCTACCATTAGATTTTCTGTTTATTTTTTTTCCATTATAAGTATCAATTAAATAGTCTTGAAGAATACCATTCTTTATCAAATCAAGGTTAACTACTGCTATACCTTCGCTATCAAAGTAACGAGATCCATTGGCTTTTTTTATATTACCGTGATCTAATATATTTATTTCAGGGTTAAAAACCTGTTGATTTAATTTATCTTTTAAAAATGTTGTTCCTTTTGCTATTGCGCTTGATGATATGGCACTTGCAAAAATAGATAGAAAGTTTTTTGAAATTCTTTTATCAAATATTAGGCTAATTTTTTCACTTTTTATTTTTTTTGGATTTAATTTCTTCACTGCATGTTCCGCCGCAATAGATCCAAGTTGTTTAGGTTTTAAAATATCACTATAAAACCTTTTGCTTGTATATTCATAATCTCTTTCCATGCTCCCATTGCTTTTTGAAACAACTTCACAATATGCAGTAAATTGTGATGTTTTATATCCATCAGCAAATCCATTTGAATTGGCTAACAAAAAATTTGATTTATTTTCACCAAATCCAGATCCATTAGTATTTATTATTTTGTCATTTGAAAAAGCTTCCTCTTCTGCCTCTTTTATATAATTAATCTTATCTTCATTGCTTAAATGAGTTTCATCATACAAGTCTAAGTCTTTTAATCCTCTAAAATGCAGGTCTTTATCTGGTAATGAATTATATTCATCCTCAGGTGTAATCTTCATTGTTTCAATGCATCTATTTACTAACTCATCTAAATTTTTTTCTTTAAGATTTGATGAAGCTATAGAGGACTTTTTTTTACCTAAATAAGTTGTAAGAACTACTCCAAGATTTTCAGACCTTTCAGATCCATCAAGTTTTTTATTCCTTACATTTACATTTTCAGAAACAGAGCTTTGCACTAATATATTTGCATCAGATGAACCTAATTTTTTTGATTTACTAAGGCATATATCTGCAATTTTTTTTAGATACTCTTGATCTTTAATCATTTTATTAGAGTTGAGTTCCACCAACAGTCATATTATTTATAAGTAAAGATGGTTGTCCAACACCTACTGGTACACCTTGTCCAGCTTTACCACATGTACCAATACCAGGATCTAGCATCATATCATTTCCAACCATTAAAATTTCTTTTAAAGAAGATGGTCCATCACCAATTAAAGTAGCTCCTTTAATTGGAGATCCAATTTTTCCATTTATAATCTCATAAGCTTCTGTGCAGTTAAAAACGAATTTTCCAGAAGTAATGTCAACTTGACCACCGCCAAAACTTACAGCAAAAATACCTTTATCTACTGACTTAATCATTTCTTCTTGAGTGTTTGATCCACCTAACATTATCGTATTTCTCATTCTAGGCATCACGACATGTTTATAACTCTCTCTTCTGCCATTTCCTGTTGATTTTGTATTCATAAGTCTTGCATTAAGTCTATCTTGCATGAAATTTTTTAAGATACCATTCTCAATTAAAACTGTTCTTTCTGTTGGTGTTCCTTCATCATCAATATTTAAACTACCTCTTCTATTATCTATTGTTCCATCGTCGATTATTGTAACTCCATCGCTCGCAACTTTTTTACCAACTAAATCATGAAAAGCTGAAGTTTTTTTTCTATTAAAATCACCTTCTAGTCCATGACCTACAGCTTCATGAATTAAAATTGCAGGCCAACCAGGTCCTAGAACAACTTTCATTTCTCCCGCAAGAGAAGGTTTACTTTCTATATTTGTACTTGCAATTCTAAAAGCTTCATCGCAAACTTTTTTCCAATTATCATTTTTAAGATATTCTTCATAATCTTGTCTTCCACCAATACCAAAAACACCAGTTTCTTTTCTACCATTCTTTTCGACCATTACTGACATATTTATTCTAACTAATGGTCTATTGTCTGATAATAATTCTCCTCCAGATCTAATGATCTCAACATTTTTCTTTTCTGCCAGAAGGCTTGCTGTTACTTGTTTAACTGAACTATCTTTTGATCTGGCATACTCATTCATATTGTTTAGCAATTCTATTTTTGATTTCATTGATTTGCTCTCAATTGGATCAACGTCTTTATAAAGTTTCTGATTAGTTTTTTTAATTTCTGAATTATATGAGCCACTATTATTTTTTAAAGTTGACTTAAGATTTTCGCTAGAGTTTTTTAATGATTTTTCTGAAATTTCATTTGAATGAGAATAGGCGACTGTATCACCTGTTACAGCTCTAAAACCATAACCTAAGTCAGATGTATAATTTGAACTTTTAATTTTGTTATCATCTAATACTATTGTCTCAGATTTTGTATCCTCTATATAAAGCTCACCGTCATCACAATTATTTAAAGTTTCAGATACAATACTGTCTGCTTTTTCTGAGGTTAATTCTGAATTTTTAAGTAAAGATGACATTAGCTATATTAAAAGGTGAATTTAATATTATCAAGAATGATATGCGCGATTATTGATCACATCAAGTAAGACTAATTATCTAATTTTCTTCAAAAAAAAATCAGTTAGATGTTTAATAGTTGCCTTTGGATTTTGCTCTGGAATGAAGTGACCTGAATTTATAGGATAACCTATAACTTTTCTTTTAGTATATCGTTGCCAAATTTTTATTGGTTTGAACTGCTTTCCAATTACTCCCTTACTTCCCCATAACACTTGGACTGGAATATTTAGTTTTTTCTTTCTATCTTGTTTGTCATGATCCAAATCAATTGTCGCAGAAGCTCTATAATCTTCACAAGATCCATGAATTCTTTTTGGTTGCTCGAAACATTTTAAATAGTTTTCTTCAACTTTTCCAAATTTATGATTACCTGACCATTTATCTAAACAACTTTTCATCCATTTCCTTGGATCGCTCATTATCATTCTTTCAGGTAACCATTTTGGCTGAATTAAAAAAAACCAATGAAAGTATGCTTTTGCGAAATCTTTTGTCGTTAATTCATACATGTCTAATGTTGGACAAATATCTAAAACACTTAAAGCTATTATATTTTTTCTATGATCTCTTGCTAGCCTGTGAGCAACTCTTCCACCTCTATCATGGCCAGCAACAAAAAATTTTTTAAATCCTAATTTTATCATCATCTGTTTCATGTCACTTGCCATTTCTCTTTTTGAATAATTATAATGTTCACTATCTGATGTTGGGGCTAGACTATTTCCATATCCTCTTAAATCTGCAGCAACCACTGTAAATCTTTTAGATAACTCAGGGGCTGTTTTATGCCACATTATATGTGTTTGTGGATATCCATGCAGTAAAAGTAATGGAGGACCTTCACCACCAACTTTACAAAAAACCTTGCCCTTTTTTACCTTTACGTAATGTGACTTAAAACCATTAAACATGCTTAATAATATGAATTTTTTCAAAGTATAACTAATGAAAGCTTAGTATCAATATTAATAATATTTAATTTGAATTTACTTTGTGCACCTGTATAAATTCTGATTTGTGAGAATTGAAGAAGAATTAAAACTAGATTATTCAGACGTCCTTTTTAGACCTAAAAGAAGTACGCTTCAAAGTCGTAAAGATGTAAATCTTTTAAGAACATATAGATTTAAGTATAGTAAAAATGAGTGGTCGGGTATTCCAATAATGGCTGCAAATATGGATGGGGTCGGAGAGCTTGGAGTAGCTGAGAAATTATCTGAATATGGCATGATTACATGTTTAACTAAACAACATGATGTAAAAAAAATAAAGCAATTTAAAAAAATTAAATCTATTTATAAAAATATAGCTATTAGCATTGGTACTAAAAAAGAAGATTTTGAAAATTTAAACAAAGTTTTAAGAGAATTTGGATTTATAAAATTAATTTGTATAGATGTTGCTAATGGTTATTCTGAATACTTTAGTAAATTTTTAAAATCTGTAAGAGATAAATATCCTACTAAAACTATTATTGCTGGAAATGTAGTTACTGCAGACATGACGCAAGAACTAATTTTATCTGGTGCAGATATTGTAAAAGTTGGGATTGGTCCTGGAAGTGTTTGTACAACAAGAATTCAAACAGGAGTTGGCTACCCTCAATTAAGTGCTGTAATTGAATGTGCTGATGCAGCCCATGGTTTAGGAGCTCACATAATTGCAGATGGCGGATGTACATGTCCTGGAGATGTTGCAAAAGGTTTTGGGGGTGGTGCAGATTTTGTAATGTTAGGTGGAATGTTTGCAGGTCACGACGAAGGGAAAGGGAAAATAGTTAAATCAAACGGCTCAAAATATATTGAATTCTACGGCTCAAGTTCTGAAACAGCAAATAAAAAGCATTATGGAGGATTATCAAATTATAGAAGCAGTGAAGGAAGAACTGTAAGAGTTAAATATAGAGGAAAAATAAATGATACAATTCAAGATATTCTAGGTGGTGTTAGAAGCAGTTGCACTTATGTAGGTGCTCCTTCATTAAAGCAATTAAGTAAATGTACTACTTTTGTAAGAGTTGCAAAACAATTTAACGATACTTTCACAAAATAAAAATGAAAGAGTATAAAATTGCATCCATTGCAGGAGATGGAATTGGAAAAGAAGTTGTTCCAGAAGCTTTAAAAATACTTAAAGAAGTGGCAAATCAACATCAATTTAAATTAAAGATAGATGAATTTGATTTTTCATCATGTGATTATTATGAAAAGCATGGAAAAATGCTACCTGATGATTGGAAACAACAAATTGGTAATCATGATGCAATATTTTTTGGTGCAGTAGGTATGCCAGATAAATACCCAGATCATATTACCTTATGGGGATCCCTACTCCAGTTTAGAAGAGAATTTGATCAATTTATTAATTTAAGGCCGGTAAAATTATTCGAGGGAGTAAATGCACCGTTAGCAAATAAAAAACCTGGTGACATAGATATGATGATAGTACGTGAAAATACTGAAGGCGAATATTCTTCTGTAGGTGGAAAAATGTATCAAAATACTGAAAGAGAAATTGTCATACAAGAAACCATAATGTCTAAACATGGAATAGATAGAGTTCAAAAATTTGCATTTGAATTAGCAAAAACAAGAGATAGAAAAAAATTAACTAATGCCACAAAATCAAATGGTATTTCTATAACAATGCCATACTGGGATCAAAGATTTTATGAAAATAAAAAAGATTTTCCTGAGATAAAAACAGATCAATTTCATATCGATATTTTAGCTGCAAGATTTGTTTTAACACCAGAGTGGTTTGATGTTGTCGTAGCATCAAATTTATTTGGAGATATTTTATCCGATTTGGGTCCAGCATGTACGGGAACAATTGGGATAGCTCCATCAGGAAATATTAATCCAACAAATAAACATCCTTCTTTATTCGAGCCTGTTCATGGATCAGCACCTGATATTGCTGGAAAGGGTATTGCAAATCCAATAGGTCAAATTTGGTCTGGCGCTATGATGTTAGATTATTTAGGCGAAAAAGAAGCTGCCACACGAATAGTAAATTCAATCGAAAAAACTTTGCTAGAAAAACAAAATAGAACTAAAGATCTAGATGGTGACAGCAATACAAAAGAATGTGCTAATAAAATCTTAGATAATATTAATTAACTTAAGTTGTTAAATATTGAATAGCAAAAAATATGGTAGCAAATGATGCAAAAGTTGAGATAAATAAAGCTTTTATTATATTTTCAGGACTTACATTATAAGCAGAGCATAATACTACAGCTGTATGACCACAGGGTGCAACACTAACAAAAAAAGCACCAGGAATTTTTTCAGGTTGTCCGGCATCAAATATGATAAAGCCAATCATCAGGAGGATGATCGGGGAAACAACTAATTTCAATATAGATATAGAAGTAGTTAGTTTATTAATAACTTTATGGGTGTAAAAAGATAATGTGATACCAATTGCAAAAAGTCCTATAGGCGAAACACAAGCTGCCAAAACAGAAAGAACGTAATCTATTGGCGTATCATCGATATTTATCTTAAACACAAATAGTAAAAGACCAATTAAGATTGAAAATATCATTGGATTAAGAACTATGTTCTTTATAAATATAGTTAATCGAATATTTTTTTTAGTAGTAAGTTCTAAAAAAAAAGCAATTACAGATAATAAAATAACCCCATCCATTAATATTATACTTGTTACTTGAGTAATTACTTCAGTTCCAAAATAGATTTTTGTAATAGGTAATAATAATGTAACATGATTTGATAGTGCTACCATCAATGCCCATATAATAGACTCCGGAATAGGTCTTTTAAAAAAATTAGATGTTAATAAAAATGTTATAAACCCAAGACTTCCTTGCATTAAAAAATAAGAAACTATTTGTTTTACATCAACTTGACCAATTTCACTTTGAGCAACAAATTTAATAATTAAGGCAGGGACCGCTACATAGAATAAAAACAGATTTAAAACTTTTGCATGACCTAAATCGAAAATTTTAAGTTTGCCAAAAATAAAACCAAATAGTGTGATAAAGATAAAAGGTGTTAACCCAAGAAATATTGAATACATTATATTAGAGTATTGTTATTCTATGAAGTATTCTATTACCTTTAAACGGTGTAGCCTGATGGAGCATGGCTCTATTATCCCAAATAGCAAGCTGATCTTTCTCCCACTCTAATGAATATTGAAAGGTTTTTTTTGTCTGATGATTGAATAAGAATTTCTTAAGTTCTTTTTTTTGTTTAGTCATATGTGTATTAAATTTTAAAAAGTGCCCTGGGCTACAGTATATAGTTTTTTTATTTTTAATAGTTCTAATTATTTTATGTCTGGAAATCAGTTCTTTAGATATTTTTCCTTTTTCTTTTTCTCTCTCAACTGTTGTAATTGATATTGGTCCATGTGAGGAGTAGATGCCTTTTAATTTTTTAAGCTTATTCTTATAATTTTTTGATAATTTTTCATAAGCTAAGTACTGCGAAGAAAAGTCAGTATTAGCAACACCTTTTTTAGGTACTAGTTTTGAAAGTAACATCGTGTATCTAGGAGGTTTTTTTGTATAAGAGGAATCTGTGTGAAATTGTTCACCAAAGCTAGGTCCTTTGTCAGTAGATTTACGTTGTACAACAGTTATTTGAGGATATTTTTTATTTAAACCTTTCAATCTTGGATAATTAGCAGGTTTACCAAATTTTTTTGCAAAGTTAAGATAATTCTTGGAAGTAAGTTTTTGTTTTGGAAAATAAATCATTCCATACTTATTAAGTGTTGATTTAATTTCTTTTAATTGCTTATTATCAATTTTATTAAGGTTGCAAATAATTTCTGCAGCCCTATTTTTTTTTGAAATTATCTTTAACATTAAATATTTTTTATATTTTTTTGATTTAAAGGTTTTTTGATTATTGTTACAGGGTATTTTTTCTTTTCAACTTCAATTGATAAATTTTTATTGATCAAATCTTCAATAGAATTTCCAGAGTTGACATAACCAAATGAAATATTTTTCTTAAAATTAAATGAATAATTTCCCGATGTTGTTCTGCCAATTATTTTATCATCCAAATAAATTGGTTCTTCATGAAGCAACAAAGGTTCTCCAGGTATGTTATCTTTCAATACCATCATAGCTAATGATTTTGTAGGGTTTTTATCTTTAATTTTTAATAAAGCTTCTTTTCCAACAAAATTTATATTTTTTTTATAACTGATTGCAAAATTAAGTCCCGCTTGATATTGATTTTCTTCAGGTGATATATCATTTCCCCAATGTAAGAAACCACTTTCCATTCTCATAATATCCATAGCATGAGCACCACACAAAGATAAGCCATGATTTTTACCCTCTTTAATAATAGCTAAAAATAATTTTTTGCTTTTATCTATGTTTGTATATAATTCGAATCCTATTTCACCTACATAAGATAATCTTTGAGCCCAGACTTTAACTCCGTCAATAGTAACAAATTTTCCATAACTAAACTTTATACCTTCATTTGTAAAATCGTCATTACTGATATTAGATAGTAATTTTCTTGAGTTGGGTCCGTATAATCCTAGGCATGTTAAATCTTCTGTTAAATCTTTAAAATTGACCTCTTCTGAAATATGTTTTTTTATGTGAAATTTATCATGTTCTCTTGTTGCTGCTGGACCTATCACTCTAAAATGATTTTTTTCAAGACACGTAACAGTAACATCTGTCTCTATTCCTCCATCTTCATTTAACATCTGGGTATAAGTTGCTCTACCCTCAATATCTTTTATGTTTGCTGTACAAATTTTTTGTAATTCTTCGTGAACATTTTGCCCTTCAAGGTCAAATTTTGAAAAAGGAGAAAGCTCAAATAATCCAACGTTTTCTCTAGTATTTTTAGTCTCATACTCAGCTGATGGATACCAATTTTGATAACCAAAACTATAATTGTAATCAGCCTTTTCCCCTTTCAAGGCATACCACATAGGTCTTTCAAAACCACCCGAGGTTCCAAAACAAGCTCCTAATTTTTTTAGCTCTTCTTGGTAGGGTAATACAATTTGGTTTCTTGATGTTTTATGTTGTTTATATGGCCAATGCATTCCATACAAATCACCAAGTGTTTCTGTGACTCTCTCCATAATAAATTTTTTTGATGAATGAAATTTTTGAAATCTTTTAATATCTAATGAAAATAAATCTTCATTAATGTGTCCATTAATCATCCATTCTGCCGTAACTCGTCCTGCACCTCCTGAACTTGCAATTCCAATGCTATTGAAACCACAACATGTAAAAAGTTTTTTAATCTCAGGTGTTTCGCCTAAAAGATATTGAGTATCAGGAGTAAATGATTCAGGGCCAGAAAAAAATTTTCTAATTCCCGCATTTTTCAACATAGGCAACCTGTGAAATGATTTTTGTAAATAAGGTTCAAAATGATCAAAATCATCTGGTAATTCGCCAAAGGAAAAATCATCTGGTACAACACCAGTATTTTTAAAGGCTGGTTTTGCATTTGGTTCGAAAATTCCAACTAACATTTTCCCTGCGTCTTCTTTAAGATAGAGACAATTATTATAATCTCTTAAAACTGGCAAGTTTTTTGGTAAATCTTTCATTGGTTCTGTGATCACATAAAAATGTTCATTGGGATACAATGGAATACTAACATTCATTTTTTCACCTATTTGTCTAGACCACATGCCTGTTGCTAAAACAACATACTCACAATCAATTTTTCCTTTATCGGTTTCAACTCCAACTATAGAATTGTTTTTAACAAGAATTTTTGTTACAGGTGTTTTTTCAAAAATTTGTGCTCCTTCCATTCGAGCAGCTTTTGCTAAAACATTGGTTACGCCTACTGGATCAGCTTGACCATCCTTTGGCATAAAAACACTTCCAATAATGTCATTATTATTTACAACAGGATATAAATCTTTTATTTGTTTTTTATCCAAAACATGCACTTCAACATCAGAAAGTTGCGCGGTAGTTGCTTGTCTCAACAACTCTTGCATTCTCTCTTTTGTGGTGGCAACTGTAATAGCACCATTCTGTTTTAACCCTATAGATAATTCAGTTTTCTTTTCTAATTCTTGATAAAGATCCAAAGTATATTTTCTTAACTTTGTAATAGTAGATGAGGCTCCTAATTGACCCATTAAACCAGCTGCATGCCATGTAGTTCCAGATGTTAACTGATCTCTTTCCAATAGTACTACATCTTTCCAGCCAAATTTAGCTAGATGATATGCACATGATGTTCCCGCTACACCACCACCAATAACTACAACTTTTGCACCTTTAGGTAATTCTTTAACCATGAGTATATTGTTATCGTATTATAATACTTAAAAACAGACAATGTGGTCAATATGGATTGGCCTTTTAATGCCAAACTTTTCATCTATCTCATGTTGGTGAATGTGGTGAGAATGAACAAATACTGGGATTTGTAAATTACTCTCAGTTTTAAGAGTGTATATAAAATTTGTTCCTCTAAATTTACGATCCACAACTTCTAATTTTAAATTACTTTTATCATCATGCTCTAAATCTTCTGGTTGCAGTAAAAGCTTAACATCTGCCCCATTAGGGTAATGTTTTACAAAATTACCTTGAATTGTTCCAAGATCTTTATTTTCTAAACTATTTTCACTCGTAACTCTTGCAGGAATTAAAATTCCTCTATTTAAAAAATTTACCACTTCTACTGAATTAGGAAAATGATAAACATTATAAGGATCATCAAATTGCTTTAATTGTTTATTTAAAATAATTCCACATTTGCTTCCTAAATAAAAAGCTTCATATGAGTCATGAGTGACAATTATTGTTGTTATTTTAGATTTACTTAACAATTGTTTTAACTCAACTTGTATTTCCTCTTTAAAGCTTTGATCAACATTTGAAAGAGGCTCATCTAAAAGTAACAAGTCTGGATTTGAAACTAATGACCTAGCTAATGATGCTCTTTGAGCCTCCCCTGCGCTAATTTCATGTGGATATTTATTTAATATTTTCTTTAAATTTAAGAAATTAATTATTTCTTTAGGATTAATTTTTTTTTTCTTTTTACTTTTTTTTTCAGTACCAATTAAAATATTTTTTTCAACATTGTAATGTGGGAATAAACTATTTTCTTGAAAGGCAAGCGATATATTTCTATCCTCTGGTTCAATATGAATTTTTTTTGAGGAAATAGTCTTATTATTGATTGTTATGGTTCCATTATTTATTTTTTCTAAACCAGCTATAGTTCTTAATATTGTAGTTTTTCCTATTCCAGATGGACCTAATAGACAAATAATATCTCCTTCATTTTGAATTGAAAAAGAAACATTTTTTACTTTTGTAGTACCACCAACATTAAAATCAACATTATTAATTTCTAAAAAATTTTTAGTCATTACGTTCTTTTAAAATATAATTAGAAGATATTGTAATAAAAAAAGCTGCAATTAAAATCAAAAATAATGAAGGCACCGCTGCTGCCTCAAGCATGTCCTCTGAAGCTGAAATATAAGCTGTAGTTGCGAAGGTTTCAAAATTAAAAGGTCTTAAAACTAATGTGATTGGTAATTCTCGAATTATTTCTAGTGAGATCAAAATTACAACAAACAGAAGAGAGTTTCTCAAATAAGGAATATGAATATTGGTAAATGTCTTTCTTTTTGAGTATCCAAGAAGATATGCACTCTCATCAACTGAAACATTTATTTTTTCATAACCTGATTTTATTCCATTGAATGCTAGTGAATAAAAACGAATAAAATAGACAATGACTAATCCTAAGATTGACCCAATAAATATTTTTTTAATTGATATAAATCCAAGCGATTTAATTATGTAATTATCAAACCAAGCAATAAAGGTTATAAAAGCGACCGCTAATATTACTCCAGGAATTGCATATCCTGAGATTGATAATGTTGAAAGAAAGTTAAGAGTTTTATTTTTTGAAACTCGATTACCATAATTTGATATCAATGCAAAAGTAATTAAAACAAAGCTAGATAAAGTCACTAGATATAAAGTATTTAGTAAAAGATTAATTACATTTACATCAAAGAAGTTCTCTGGAAATTTTACTGTCCAATATAACATTTGTCCTAAAGGAAATAAAAAACTTAAAAAGAATAATAAAAAACAAAATAAAAAAGCAAAAAAGGAATTTACACCTGACAATTTTGTCTTCTCTTTTTGTTTAAATCCACCTCTAGAGTCCAAATGATATTTTGCCTTTTTTCTAGATAAGTTCTCTGTCAAAAATAAAATAAATATAAACAATAATAGGAAAAAAGATATTCTATTTGCAAAAGCTAAGTCATCGAATGTTATCCAAGCATTATAGATTCCGGTTGTTAATGTATTTACTGAAAAAAAATCAACTGCTCCAAATTCAGCTAGTGTTTCCATTGCTACTAATGACAATCCGGCAACAATTGCTGGTCGCGCTGCAGGTAAAATAATAGAGAAGAAAGATTTAATTTTTGAAAATCCTAAATTTTTACCAAGTTCTATTAAGTTTTGTGATTGATATAAAAATGAAGATCTGGCAAGTATATAGACATATGCATAGAGAGAAAAAGAAATTGATAATATCAAACCAAACATGCCATCAAACTTTGGTATATGTTGGTTATACTCTCCATCGCCAAATATATTCTTCAATATAGTAAATGCTGTTCCGTAATTATCAAAAAAAGCAAATAAGGAGTAAGCATAAATATATGGAGGAATTGCGAAGGATAAAATTAATGCCCATTTAAAAAAATTTACTCCTGGAAATTTATAAAAGGAAACTATGTATGCTGATCCAACTCCTAATATAAATGTTAAAATTAAAACCCCGACTAAAAGTAATAATGAATTAAAGATGTATTCATATAAAAAAGTATTTTTGAGTATTTCAAAATACCTAGACGTATCTTCAAAAAAACTTAAAGAAACTGTTAAAATAGGAATAATGACTAAGAATGAAATAAATACAGAGCTTAAAAACCACAAATTTAATTTATTTGAAAACATTTAAAAAGCTAATTTTTTTATTTTTTTTCTGAGAGGTATTTAATACAATTATCTGGGGTTGTCTCGATGTAAGGATCATCATCTGAGCCATCATTATTTATTCCAGGTTCTTGCCACCATTTTTCAACAATTCCATTATTAATTATGGCCATATATCTCCAACTTCTTTGACCAAATCCGTTATGATCTTTGGAAACAAGCATACCCATAAATTTAGTAAAAAGTCCTGAACCATCAGGTATCAGTTTGATATTTTTAATTTTTAATCTTTCTGCCCATGCGTTCATGGTGTAAGAGTCGTTTACTGAGCAACAATATATTTCATCAATTCCAAGTTCTTTTAGTCTCAAATAATTAGTCTCAAAACCTGGTAATTGTTGAGAAGAACATGTAGGGGTAAATGCACCAGGGAGGCTAAAAATTATAACTCTTTTTCCATTAAAATAGTCATCAGTCGACTTATCAACCCACTTTCCTCCTATAGAGCATTCATTAGGAGATACTGAGCTATCTCCTTCTCTAGTTTTAAAAATTACTTTGGGTATTTGAAGTCCAATCATATCAAAAGTTTTTGTAAATTTAAAGGTGCCTATGAGGATAACATAGACACCTTTATTAAGAAAAGTCAGATATTGAATACTTTTAGAATGTGCGGAAAATCTTTAGTATTTATCTCTGAAAACTTTCTTTTATTTATTCTTCTATTAATTTTCTTACACTCCTCAGCACATGGAGTACATGGCTGGGCTGACTTATTGAAATTAACATCAGACATAAATTTTTTCTTGGCCTTCAATGTTACTTCCAACCTGCAGCTGTCATTACTTCTAATGCATCTGCTTGTTTGTCTCCGTAACTAGCAACACTTGTAGTAAGATCTTGTTTAAAATCTAAACCTAGATTATTTACTACTAGTGGATTTGGCGAAACACCACCAATCATTGGAAACTCAAACGTATTATTTGTAAAGTGCTCTTGAGACTCTGGTGACAATAGGAAATCTACAAGTTTAATTGCATTGTCCACATTAGGAGCTCCTTTAACTAAAGCTGCACAACTTATGTTCATATGTGTTCCTCTATCATTCTGATTAGGGAAAAAAGCTTTAACTTTTTTCGCAGCTTCTTGTTGCTCAGGTCCTTTATTGCCAGATAACATTAAAGCTAAATAATATGTATTAGCTACTGCAATATCAGCTTCTCCAGCTGCTACTGCCATAATCTGTGCTCTATCATTTCCTTTTGGATCTCTAGCCATATTAGCTACAACACCTTTAGCCCATTCACCTGCAGCTTTCTTTCCATTATTTTTAACTAACGAAGCAACCAAAGATTTATTGTAGATATTACTAGATGCTCTAATTGCTATTCTGCCTTTCCATTTTGGATCAGCTAAACTTTCATAAGTTAATCCAGACAACTCAGCACCACTAACTCTTTCAGGAGAATAGTAAACAATTCTTGCTCTTTTAGCTACTCCAACCCAATGAGTTGTTCTGAAATTTTTAGGTACAGAAGATTTGATTGTAGGTGAAACTAGGCCTGCCTGTGTCATGCCTTTTGCTTTAAAAGCACCACATCTTCCAGCATCGGCTGTAATGTAAAGATCGGCAGCAGAGTCAGCCCCTTCTTCAATCATTCTTTTTTCTAAAGCACCAGATTTTCCATTAATTAAATTAACTTTTATACCTGTTGCTTTTTCAAATTTACCATAAAGCTCTGCGTCAGCTTTATAGTGTCTAGCATTAAATATATTTACCTCATTAGCTATAGCAAAAGTTGAAACTACTAAGGATAAAATTAATGCTGAAATAGATATTTTCTTCATTATTTTCTCTCTCTATTGGTTATTTTTGTTTATAATGATTATGAGAAATATTCGCATTGATAATGATTATCAATCTCAATAGTGTCGCAGATATTTATTCAAATTTTTATGGGTTTTTAAGACTTAAACTCTGAAATTTTACTATAAATAAAATTTCTAAAAGTTGTAACTCTCGCAACATTTTTTAAAGATTCAGGAAAGACAAAGTGAGCCTCGGTAATCGGACCTTCAACGCTGGGCAGAACTTTAATAACGTTTCTAGATAATGAGACTAGATAATCTGGAAGAGCTGCAAGGCCTACTCCACTTTCTACTGCTAAAAGTAAACCCATAACACTATTTACTTTCATAACAGGTTTTCTTTTTTTATTATCTTTTATACCAAGTTTTAATGCCCAATCTGGATTAAATACTGGTGAAGGGGCTCCTCTACCAAATGATATGAAATTATGCTTGTTTAAATCATTAATAGATTTAGGCATGCCATGTTTTTCAAGATACTTATTTGAGCCATATATATGGTAATTTATATCCATTAGTTTTCTTTGAATATAATTAAGTTGTTTGGGTCTTCTCATAAATATTCCGATATCCGCTTGTCTTGTGCTTAAATCTAACTCTTTGTCGTCAAAAATTAATTCTATTTCAATTTCTGGATTTAATTGCATAAACTCTTGAATTCTCGGGGTTAACCAGTGAGTACCAAAACTTCTAACAGTTGTAATTGTTAGTTTTCCGGTTGGCTTATGTTTTTGATCTCCTAAAGTTGTTTCAACCTCTTTAAGTTTACTGATAACTTCATGTGCAGTTTTATAGACATATTCACCATTTTCTGTAAGCGTTAACCCTCTTGCATGTCTTTCAAATAACTTTACTTTTAAATCTTCTTCTAAAGATTGAATTTGTCTACTAATTGCAGATTGGCTTAGATTTAAAATTACAGTAGCGCTTGTAAAACTACCAGCTTCAGCTACTGCATGAAAAATTTTTAATTTATCCCAATCCATTATTTATTTACGTCCACTAGAATTCTATTTTTCAATTTTCCTTCAAGCATTTCTGGAAATACAGTCAATAGTTCCTCAAGCCCAACTATTTTAATTGCTTTTTCTATAATATTAAAATCTACTAAACTTGGTACTTCACCCCATACGAATTCTTTTCTTTTGTTGCTCACATTAACTGAGTCTACGCCCCATAGTTTCACAGCTCTTATATAAAAAGGAACTACAGAAGTATTTAATTTGTTAGTTCCACTTGCATTACCACAGACTGCCACAATTCCTTTTAATCTTGTTTGAGATATTGCATTTGCTAAAATATTTCCACCAACAGTGTCAACAACACCATCCCAAGTACCTTTACCAATTAATCTTGGTTCACCTTCAAATTCTTTACGATCTAAAACAGTTTTTGCACCTAATTCTTTTAAATAATCAGCTTTTTCAGGTTTTCCTGTGATTGCAGTTACGTTACATCCCATTTTTGACAGAATATTTACTGCAACCATTCCTACACCACCTGTAGAACCTGTTACAAGGACATCGTTCACTTTACTTTGTAGCAATAATTCTTCTTTTGCTTTGACGGCAAATGCGCACAACATTGCTGTAAAGCCTGCAGTACCCATCATCATTGCTTGCTTTAAATCAATACCTGAAGGTTTCTTTATAAGAAATTCTTTTTTGACTCTTGCATATTGGGAGAATCCTCCATGAAATAATTCTCCAACTCTGCAACCAGTAAGTATTACCTCATCACCTTCTTTAAATTCATCTGACTTACTTTCAGCTACTGTGCCTGAGAAATCAATTCCAGGAATTCTTGGAAACTCTTTTACTAATTTTGCACCATCTTTTAAAATCAAAGCATCTTTATAGTTTAAATCAGAGTATTGTATTTTAACTAAAACTTCACCCTCGTTTAAAAAATCAAAATTTAATTCTTTAACTTCTTGAGAAAAATTTTCACCATCCTGGTTTACGACCAGAGCTTTGAAAGTTTCAGGCATGTATAATTAAACTCTATTTTGCAATAAATCGCAAATATCTATTCTGATAACTAAGATCGTCTTTAAATTGACCTAAATAAAAATTAGTAACAGTTGTAGCTTGTTCCTTTTTAATGCCTCGCATAGTCATACACTGGTGAGTTGAGTCAATTGTTACTGCAACGCCTTTTGCATCTAATGACTCCATTAATGTATTTGCTATTTGAACTGTTAATCTTTCCTGTGTTTGAAGCCTTTTTGAAAAAACTTCTACAACTCTTGCAATTTTACTGAGTCCAACAACTCTCTCATTTGGAATATAAGCAACATGTGCGATTCCAATAATAGGTGCCATATGATGTTCGCAGTGACTTTGTACAGAAATATTTTTTTGAACTACCATATCGCTGTAGCCTTCAACATCTCCAAAAGTTTTACTTAAAATTTCTTTAGGATCCTCTTTGTAACCTTTAAAGTACTCTTTGAATGCTTTCGTAACTCTTTTTGGAGTTTCTAATAAACCTTCTCTAGATGGATCTTCCCCTATCCATTTTAAGATTTTAACAAACGCTTCACGCGCCTCTTCATCTGTTACAACATCAATATTTTTGTTATTTTCGTTTTTTACCAATTTCATGATGAGTTTTTATATATATAAATCCTTAAATTTAAAATATTTAATATATTCAGTAATATGTTAGATATTGCGACTTATATATGTTTAAAAAAAGAGAAAATGTCGCTGATATAGAGGAAGGCAACTTATTATCCCCAAAATTCGATAATGATGGTTTAATCCCTGTAATTACAACATGTGTTAAAACTAAAGAGATTTTAATGCACGGTTACATGAATGTTGAAGCTTTAAAATTAACAATAGAAACAAAAGAAGCTCACTACTGGAGCAGGTCTAGAAAAGAAATTTGGCATAAAGGAAAAACAAGTGGTTTTACACAAAAAGTAAAAGAAATAAGAATTGATGATGATCAGGATGCAGTTTGGATAGCTGTAGATATTGGTGATGGAGCAAGTTGTCATGTTGGTTACAGATCATGTTTTTATCGATCAGTACCTACAGGCAAAATTGAAAATGGACGTAAGGTAGAAATGAAATTTGAAGAAGATAAGAAAAAATTTGATCCTGAAGTTGTTTATAAAGGACAACCTAACCCCACTAAAATTTAATGAGTGAGGCCCAAAAAAATGTTCTTGGAGAAGATCTTGAAGAATGTTCTAAAAATCCATTAACTGGTTGGTTCAGAGATGGTTGTTGTAACACAGATGAAAACGATCGAGGTTTACACACAGTTTGCGTAAAAGTTAATGATGAATTTTTAGAATGGTGCAAAGAGGCTGGCAACGATTTAATAACACCTCACCCTGAATTTGGTTTTCCTGGATTGGTAGATGGAGACAACTGGTGTGTATGTGCCAGTTGGGTTGTAAGAGCTTTAGAGGCGGGAATCGGATGTTCTATATATTTGAAAAAAACTCACGTTAATACTTTAAAGTTGGTACCAATTGAAACTTTAAAAAAATTTGCAATAGATATATCTTAATTACATATTTCCATACTTAGGTCCACCCCCACCTTCCGGTGTGACCCATGTAATATTTTGTGATGGCTCTTTTATATCGCAAGTTTTACAATGAATGCAATTTTGAGAATTTATCACAAATTTCTCATTATCATTTTCTTTTTGAATTTCATAAACTCCAACTGGACAGTATCTTTGCGCAGGCTCATCGTATTTACCTAAAGTATATTTTATTGGTAAATCTTTGTCTTTAAGTTGAAGATGTACTGGTTGATTTTCAACATGATTAGTTCCTGTTAGATAAACTGAACTTGTTTTATCAAATGTAATAACATTATCTGGTTTTGGATAATCTATTTTTGGCATTTCACTTGCTGGTTTTAAAGTTTCGTGATCAGCATGTTTATGTTTAAGTGTAAATGGCAATCTTCCTTTAAATAAAATTTGATCAATACCTGTAAATATTATTCCAAGAATTAAACCCCAGCTAAAGCTAGGTTTAACATTTCTAGCCTCGTATAACTCTTTATAAACCCAGCTATTTTGAAATTTTTCCTCATAATTAGACAATTCTTTGCTTGATTTTATATGATCAATGATAGTTTCCGCTGCAATCATTCCACTTTTCATTGCAGTATGTGAACCTTTAATTTTCGGCATATTTAATGTACCAGCATCACAACCAACCAATAATGCACCTGGCATAAACATTCTGGGTAGACTTTGAAAACCTCCTTCTATAAGTGCTCTTGCTCCATATGATATCCTTTTACCACCTTCTAATATTGATCTAATTGCAGGATGAGTTTTAAATTTTTGAAATTCATCAAACGGCGAAAGATGAGGATTTTTATAATCAAGACCAATGACATATCCTAAAAATATTTGTTTATTTTCAGCATGATAAATAAAGCTTCCCCCGTAGGTGCTGTTATCTAATGGCCAACCTGCTGTGTGCATCACTAGACCTTCTTCGTGACTTTCCTCTTTTAATTCCCATATTTCTTTAAATCCTATTCCATACTGTTGTGGATCTTTTCCTTTATCTAAATCAAATTTTTTGATTAATTCTTTTCCTAAATGACCTCTACACCCTTCTGCAAAAACTGTAACTTTTGCATGAAGTTCCATTCCCGGTTCATAACCGTCTTTTTTATTTCCTTCTTTGTCTAAACCCATATCTTGAGTTGCTACACCCTTAACAGAACCATCTTCGTTATATAAAACTTCACTTGCTGGAAAACCTGGGAATATTTCAACTCCAAGACTTTCAGCTTGCTCTGCTAACCATCTACATAAATTCGCCAGACTAATAATGTAATTATTATGATTTTGTTGCACTTTGGGTAATAACCAAGTTGGCCAACTTATTTTTTTTGTCTTTCCTAGAAATAGAAATTTTTCTTTATTAACTTTTGTTTTAATCGGAGGGTTAAGATCTTTCCAATTTGGCAATAGTTCATCTAAGGCTCGTGTTTCAAACACGTTCCCGGATAAAATGTGTGCACCTATTTCAGATGCTTTTTCTAAAAGGCAGACGTTAATATCTGGATTTAACTGCTTTAATTTTATTGCAGTTGAAAGTCCCGATGGTCCGCCACCTACGATGACAACATCGTATTCCATCACTTCTCTGGACATACTAATTTCTTACAGTATTTGTTATTTTTGTATAGTGTTTAATTTGTTCAGTTCCTCTAAGAATTGAGGAAGTGCTTCGAATAAATCAGCTTCTAGGCCGTAATCTGCGACACTAAAAATAGGTGCTTCACCATCTTTATTTATAGCAACAATCACTTTGCTTTCTTTCATTCCTGCTAAATGTTGAATGGCTCCTGAAATTCCAACTGCTATATATAAATCAGGAACAACAACTTTTCCTGTTTGTCCTACTTGATGCTCATTTGTAATATATCCTGCATCCACTGCAGCTCTTGAAGCTCCTATAGCAGCATTTAACTTATCCGCTACATCAGTTATCAGTTTGAAATTTTCTCCACTTTGTAGGCCTCTGCCACCAGAAATTACTATTCTGGCAGTGCCTAATTCAGGTCTATCTGATTTAATTTCTTCTCTATTAATAAATTTAGTATTTTCGCTTATATCTGCTGCATCGATTTTCACTATTTCTGCGGATCCACCAGTTGTTTCAGCTGCTTCAAATGATGTAGGTCTAATAGTAACACATTTTTTTTCGTCATTACTTTTAACAGTAGCAAATGCATTTCCAGCGTAAATTGGTCTTAAAAAAGTATCAGGAGAAATTACTTTTATAATATCACTTACCTGAGAAATATCTAACAACGCTGCAACTCGTGGCATAAGGTTTTTTCCAAATGTATTTGCTGAGCAGATAATATGTGAATATTTATCAGCATGTTTTAAAATTGCTGCAGTGTAATTTTCAGCAATATAATTTTCATAAATTTCATGATCTACATGAAGAACTTTTTTTACTAAAGGAACTTCAGATAAAGATTTTGCAACATCATCTGCCTTACTTCCAATTAATATTACATGAAGATCTTGATTTATTTGTGATGCAGCGGTAATTGCATTTAAAGTAAATGGTTTTACTTCTTTATTGTTATGCTCTGCTATTAATAAAACTGACATTAAATTACTTTAGCCTCATTTTTTAATTTTTGTACTAATTCTTCAACACTCTCAACTTTAATACCCGCTTTTCTTTTTGGCGGCTCTTCAATCTTAATATGTTCTATTCTAGGGTTTGTATCAACTCCTAGATCTGACGCATTAATCTGTTCAATAGGTTTTTTCTTAGCCTTCATGATATTTGGCAATGACGCATATCTTGGCTCATTCAATCTTAAATCACATGTAATAATAGCCGGTGTATTAACTTCAATAGTTTCTAAACCTTCATCCACTTCTCTAGTGACCTGTAATGATTTATCGTTCACTGCTATTTTTGAGGCAAAAGTTGCTTGTGGCCAATTTAAATGTGCTGCTAACATTTGGCCTGTTTGATTACAGTCATCATCAATTGCTTGTTTGCCCATAAAAACTAAGTCTGGATTTTCTTTTTCAACAATTTTCTTTAAAATTTTAGAAACAGCAAGAGGCTCAACGGTACCATCAATTTTTACATGAATTCCTCTATCCGCTCCTACTGCTAAAGCTTTTCTAACTGTCTCTTGAGCTTTTTCTTCACCAACAGTAACTGCTATTATTTCTGCTGCTTTGCCAGATTCTTTAATTTTTACAGCTTCTTCAATAGCATTGTCATCCGGTGGGTTTGTTGACATTTTGACGTTATCAGTAACTACTCCACTACCGTCTTCTTTAACTCTGATTTGAACGTTATAATCAATAACTCTTTTTACAGCGACTAAAATTTTCATTAAGCTCTCAATAATTTATTTTCTGCATCGTAAGGACTTTCTTCTAAAATTGTTGCTTCATGCATTTTACCAAGTATATCAATCCTTAGTTTTTGTCCAACATTTGCTAACTCAGGTTTAACCATTCCTAGTGCGATAGATTTTCCTAGTCTGAATCCGAAGTCACCACCAGTTGCACGTCCTACAACACTACCATTTTCATAAATCGGGTTATTTCCCAATACATCCGCATCACTAGTTTCGTGAACCTCTAGAGTAACAAGCTTATTATCGAAGCCTTTTTCTCTCCATTTATTTAAAGCATCAAGACCAATAAAACTACCTTTGTTTGGGTGAATAAATCTATCTAAACCACTTTCGTAGGGCGAATATTCAATTGATAATTCAGTTCCTACTAGTTTATAGGATTTTTCAACTCTTAAACTGTTCATTGCTCTAATACCATAAGGTTTTAAACCTATGTCTTGACCTGCATCCATAAGTTTATCGAAAATATGATTTTGATATTCAATAGGATGATGAAGTTCCCACCCAAGCTCTCCAACAAAATTAACTCTCATTGCATTTACTGGTGCAAAGCCAACGTCAACTTGTTTTGCACTTAGCCATTTAAAATTTTCATTTGAAAAATCGTCATTTGATACCCTTTGCATTAATTCTCTAGCTTTTGGTCCTGATACAACAAGAACACCTTTGCTGTTTGTCAAATTTTCGAATTGAACTGATCCATCTTTTGGCATCCAACCAAATATCCAATCGTGATCCAATCTTTGGTAAGCTCCGGCAGAAACTAGATAAAAACTGTTTTCTGACTCTTTCATAATTGTAAATTCTGAGTGAACACCTCCTTTGGTATTCAATGCGTGACATAAATTAATTCTGCCGACCTTTTTTGGTAATTTATTAGCCACCAACTTATCTAAAAATTCTTCAGCTCCAGGTCCTTTAATCCTGCATTTGGCAAATGCGGTCATATCTAATAAACCAACATTTTCTTTTACATTTTTGCATTCTTTTTCTACCGCTTTGAACCAATTAGATCTTCTAAATGACCAGTCATCCTTTTGTTCCATACCATCAGTTGCAAAGAAGTTTGGTCTTTCCCAACCGAATTTTTGACCAAAAACTGCACCAAGATTTTTCAATCTGTCATAACATGGTGCTGTTCTTAAAGGTCTTGCGGCTGGTCTTTCTTCATCTGGAAAGTGTGTTATAAATACATGACTGTAAGCTTCTTCATTCTTTTCTTTAAGATATGATTTTGAGCAATAATCTCCATATCTTCTTGGCTCAACCCCAAGCATATCAATTGTTGGTTCACCATCGACAATCCACTCTGCTAATTGCCATCCAGCTCCACCAGCTGCAGTAATGCCAAAACTATGACCTTCATTAATCCAAAAGTTCTTTAATCCCCATGCAGGACCAACTATCGGATTTCCATCTGGTGTGTAACAAATCGCACCATTATAAACTTTTTTTACACCTACTTCTCCAAAAGCAGGTACTCTATGAATTGCTCCTTCAATATGTGGGGCGAGTCTATCTAGATCTTCTTGAAAGAGTTCATATTCAGATTCTTTTGAGGGACCATCAACATAACAAGCAGGAGCACCATCTTCATATGGGCCTAAAATTAAACCACCTGCTTCTTCTCGCATATACCATCTGCTATCGCTATCTCTTAAAACTCCCATTTCTGGAAGACCCTCTTTTTTTCTTTTTTGAATTTCTGGATGTGGTTCTGTTACAATATATTGATGTTCAACTGGTATTACTGGAATATCTAGGCCAACCATCTTACCAGTTTGTCTAGCAAAATTTCCTGAACATGAAATTACGTGTTCACATTCTATAGATCCTTTATCTGTTTCAACAACCCATCCATCCTTATTTTGTTTCATTGCAAGGACTGTTGTATTTCTATAAATCTCTGCGCCTCTATTTCTTGCACCCGTAGCTAAAGCTTGTGTTAAATCAGCTGGTTGAATATATCCATCTTCAGGGTGTTGAATTGCTCCAATTAAATCATCTGTATGACACAAAGGCCAAATTTCTTTTACTTGATCTGGTGTTAGAAATTTTACATTTACTCCGATAGTTTTTGCAACTCCGGCGTATTGATGATATTCATCCATTCTATCTTTGTTGTCCGCTAATCTAATATTTGAAACAACACTGAAACCTACGTTCTTTCCTGTTTCTTCCTCTAAACTTTTATAAAGATTAACTGCATACTTATGTAACTGACCAACTGAGTAACTCATGTTAAATAATGGAAGTAATCCAGCTGCATGCCAAGTAGATCCTGAAGTTAATTCCTTTCTTTCAATCAAAACAACATCAGACCAGCCTTTTTTAGCTAAGTGATACAGAGCGCTAACACCAACTACTCCGCCACCTACTACTACAACTTTTGCTTTTGATTTCATCATGCGATTTTTTACTAAATTTTTTCTATAAACTAAACATAATTCTAATAGTGATAATCGTCGTCATCGTCATCTCTCCAACCCATTTGGTACATTAAATATGCAGCAGTTATGACACTACAAACTCCTGCGGCCATACCAAAATTTACTCCCATCTTTTGTCCAAAATAGTACCATCCTATTTGTGTAGCACCAATTGGTGGGATACAAAGTATAGCCATTAATATTGCAATTCGTACTGGAAAACTTGGTTTTTTCATTAGATAGAAGAGCCCATTGGCATTGGTTGTGATACAGCGGTTGTTAACCAACAATTTTTTAAAAATCCGTCAATTTCATATTTTTCAACTTGCCATTTGAATTTGTAATACTTTTTATCTTTATCCATAATAGTTACTTCAAATGTCGAAACACCTTTTGATTTATAAACTTCTACAATTTCGTAGTTTTCATGATTTAAAAGCATTGAATAAGAATCGGTCTTAATCATATTTTTAAATCTTTCAATAGGTCCTGTAACTCTTTGATTGTTTGGGTGAGCAAAAAACCAGGTTTGAATGATACCACTGTCTTTTTCAGGGCTATCGTTCTTCATTAGTGCATTGAGTTGTATTTCAATAACTTCTCTTGGTTTTATCTCTGGATTTGGTTTTCTTATCTCGGCAGATAATTCATTTAAAGAAAAAATAAACATAAAACAGATACTATAGATTACTGGCTGTATTTTTAACGTCTTCCAAAAATTCAATTCTTTTTTCATTTGAGACAAATGGTACAGCAAAATATCGTTTATAGGTAATGTCATAAATACCACACTTATTAAAAATACCTTTTTTAATTCTTCTAAGAGGTAAATTTAAGAAAAAATCTGTAATTGAAAATCTGGGAGAGCCATATGTACAGAAAATAATAGCTTTTTTACTTTTTAATTTTCCTACAGCATATCCATGATTACCAAAAAGTTTCTTAAAAGAAAAAGCCCAGGGTGGGGCTAATACTTTATCTATCCATCCCTCTAATATTGCTGGCATTCTATAGTTCCAAATAGGTGCTACAAGGACAATTAAATCTGTTTCATCTATTTTTTTTCTGTGATTTAGAACTACTTCATCGGCCTTTTCACCAGCATATACTGGATTAAACTTTTCTTTGTAAAGATCTATACATTCTACAGAATGACCTTTTTCCTCTGCTGATTTTATAAAAGCATCTTTGATTGCTGAATTGAAAGATTTTTCACTATAGTGCCCATAAACCAAGAATACTTTTTTCATTAGTCTTTAAGAACTGGAAAAACTGGATTAGATTTTTGAAAAAGTTTTTGATATTCCTGCTTTATGCATCTGTTAGAAATAAATTCAATATTTTCTTTGTTTGCAACTGCTTGAGCTTCATCACTGTGAATTCCATATTGTAACCATAATACTTTAGTTCCTTTTTTAATTGCTTCTTTTGCAATGCCCTCTGCCTCATTTGAAGGTCTAAAAACATCAACTATATCTATCTCTTCTTTGACTTTATCTAAGTTTTCAACTATTGGTTCATCGTTTATAATTTCACCAACTGCAAAAGGGTTTATGGGTATTACTTTATAACCAAAGTTTTGCATGTACTTCATGACTACATTTGCTGGCTTTCTTTTAAGATTTTTTCTATCTTCACCCTTTTTCTCAGAACTAACACCAATCATTGCAATGACTTTTGATTTTCTTAAAATAGATTTAATCTGATTATCATTCATAATTTAATTTTTAAAAATTATTATTTATTTTTCCAGTTTGGTTTTCTTTTTTGCAAGAAAGCTGAAATTCCCTCTTTTGCATCTTGTGAGGCCATATTTAAGGTCATCATTTTACTAGTAAATTTATATGCATCTCCTAATGGCATTTCTAATTGTTTATAAAAAGCTTGCTTACCAATTTTAATTGTTAAATTTGATTTAGAAGATATTTTTTTCGCGATTTTTAAAACTTCCACATTAATTTTTTTATTAGAAAAATAATCATTAATTAAACCAATTTCCTTTGCATATTTTGCATTTATTGGATCTCCAGTTAAAAGCATCTTCATCATAATTTTTCTAGTAACTTTTCTACTAACTGCAACCATTGGTGTACTGCAGAAAAGTCCAATATTTACTCCAGGTGTTGCAAATTTAGCTGTTGCTGTGCTATATGCTAGATCACAACTTGCAGCCAACTGACACCCAGCCGCATAAGCTGCACCATGTACTTTTGCAATAACTGGTTTTTTTCCTTCTACAATTTTAATCATTAATTTTGAGCAAAGATTAAATAGTTTTAAATGGTTTGATCTATTCTTTATTCCACTTACCTCTTTAAGATTATGCCCAGCGCTAAAACCCTTGCCTGATCCTTCTAAGATTATTACCCTAGTATCATTATCTTTATTTAGCTTAGTAAAAACATTTAAAAGATCTCTTAAAGTTTTAAATGATAATGAATTATATGTTTTAGGATCACTAATTATTACATTTGTGATTCCATTTCCTAATTTTTTTGTTTTGACGTTCATTTTAGCTCACCATCTTCACGCATTTTAGCTCTTATTTTTGTGGCTGAAATTTTTTGTATTTCTTCAGATAATTCTATCTCCTCAATTTTATAGCCAACCCCTCTTCCATAACAAATATTCGTTATATTTGGCACCATCATAATTTTAAATCTTCCCTCAAATTCAGGATTTAATTTATCTTCTATATTTTTTTTTACGGTTTCAAAGTCAAAAGGATTATCGTCTACACCCTGAACATCTCTTATTTGTATACATACTTGTCCAGTTTTTTTTATAATCTCTTTGAATAAAGTATAGTGACCTTCATGAAATGGTTGCCATCTTCCAAGCATTTGTGCTGTTGGCTTTTTATTATCCCATTTGTAACTCATTATGATATTTCCTTAATAATCTTATTAGCCCAAACCTTAGCATCTTGGGTAATTACATGAAAATCAAATTTTTCGGGCTTAACAAACATCTTGTTAGTATCATCAAACCTTCCTTCTTTAATTGTATCAACCCAAATTATATAATCTGCTGGAAATAAACTTCTTGCTTCTGGTGTTGGACAAACAAAATCAGCAATCACAAAATGTCCTTCATTTTTCAATTTTAATGCAAATTCTGCCATTCTTTTAGCTTGTCTTTTTCTGCCTTCTTCAGAAAAATCCCAATCGTTTGCTGCTTTTCTAACTTCGTCAGCATTTAATCTTTTTGCCTTGAGTTTAGGGGCAAGTTCTTCTGCCAAGGTAGTCTTGCCAGCCCCAGGTAAACCCATAATTAAAATTATTTTCATTAAATTTTTTCTAATGGATGATGAGACATTAACTCTAATCCATTTTCACCAACTAAATATTGCTGTTCTAATTTCACCCCTTCATGCCCTCCAACTTCTCCAATATAACTTTCTAGAGTAATTGTCATATTTTTTTGAAATGTTCCACCTCTTTCACCTCCGTCTGTTGGATATCTAATTGCTGGCCATTCATCACATAAACCTATGCCGTGAAGCATAACAGAGTATCTATTTCCATAATATTTATTTGGAAGAGTCCAAGCTTTCTCGGTAAATTCCTTAAATGATACACCAGCTTTGATTAATCTTGAATTATAATCAATCTGATCTACAGCTGTGTGGTATAATTTTTTTTGATAATCATTGAATTTATTTCCACAAACAAATGTTCTTGAGATATCTGCACAATATCCATATGGGCCAACCATATCTGTATCAAATGAGACTATTTCACCTTCTTGTATAATTTTATTACTACTTTCTTGCATCCAAGGATTAGTTCTGGTGCCAGAGGATAAAATTCTACATTCTATCCACTCTCCACCATTTTCAATGTTAGTTTTATGTAAAATCGACCATAACTCATCCTCTGTAATCCCTGGTTTCAAGTAATCTCTCATTTTAATTATTCCAATATCTGCAACATCCAGGGCTGCTCTCATACATTCAATTTCCTCTTGTGACTTAATTACTCTCGCTTGTTCAATTATTTTTTTTCCGTCTACTACTTGAATACCAATTTTGTTAAGTTCATTTACAGCAGGACCGTTTATTACATCAATTGCAATTGTTTTACTTTTAAAATAAGAGTTAGATAAGTCTCTTATTTCATTTACCCATTTTTTAAGCTGAGATTCTGATTGATCTCCGTTGCTGAAGTAATCCCAAGTAATTGCAGGTCTTATTTCATCTATAAGATCAAGACCTTTAGATAAAATTTCACAATTAAAATATTCGTACAAT
>CABZGO010000011.1 GCA_902525355.1 uncultured Pelagibacteraceae bacterium
TTATTTTCTTTATTTCTTTTATCTTTTTTCCTGCAATTTCTTCTGCTTTGCTTGCTCCTTCTGTTAAAACCTTATTTAGATACTCTTGATCATTAATTAATTTTTTAATTTCTTCAGAGATTGGTGAAATTTTACTTGATAAAATTTCGGCTAATTGATTTTTAAGATCTAAAAAATTTTTACCTCCAAATTCATCTAAAGTTTTATCTAAAGTTTGATTTGAAATACTCGAGTAAATACTTAGAAGATTTTGAGCTTCTGGTCTATCAATTAATTTTTGCTCTTCATTGGGAATTGGAAAAGAGTCGGTTTTTGCTTTTTTAATTTTATTTATAATCTCGTCTTTAGTATCGGTTAAATTAATTCTACTAAGATCTGAAGGATCGGATTTACTCATTTTTTTTAAACCATCTTTTAAACTCATAATTCTTGCAAAACTTTTTTTAATTAATGGCTCTGGAACTTTTAAAAAATTATCACAATTAAAATCTTTGTTAAATTTTTGTGCTATATCTCTTGTAAGTTCTAAATGTTGTTTCTGATCTTCTCCAACAGGCACATGTGTAGCATCATAAAGTAGTATATCGCTAGCCATCAATATTGGATAAATATATAGACCCACAGAAGCCTTTTCCTTGTCTTTGCCAGCTTTCTCTTTAAATTGTGTCATTCTATTTAGCCACCCCATTGGAGCCAAACAACTCAATATCCAAGAGCCTTCTGCATGTGCATGAACTTTAGATTGGTTAAAAATAATACTTTTAGTAGGATCAATACCACTCGCTATAAACGTTGCAGCAGTTTCTCGAATATTATTACTTAATTGATCTTTATCTTGTTTAATAGTTATCGCATGTAAATCTACAACACAAAATATACATTCATTTCGAATATCATTATTTAAATCTACAAAATTTTTAATAGCCCCAAGGTAGTTTCCTAAGTGAAGATTACCTGTAGGCTGAACACCAGAAAATATTTTTTTGGACATTTATTAATACTTTAAATTAATATCTGAGATTTTAAAGGCTTTTATAATAATTGACACACTAACATATAAAACAAAAGTTAATAAAACAATTAAAACCATAATAATAAATTTGAAATTATTTTCATAATGTAATGAGCTGTTTAAAAAATTTATTAAAAAATAAAATATTAAAATTGCAATAAAATTTGAAATAATAATTTTTGAAACTTGAGTAATAAAATTTGAGCTAAATTTGAAGAAGTTTTTGTTAATTACAAAAACCAATAAAATAATTCCATTAAACCATGAGGAGATTGTAGTCGCAATTGGTATTATAATGAATCCAACCTTTGAAAAAAATATCAGACTGATTGTAATATTTAAAATTACAGAAATTAATGAGTACCTAAAAGGTGTTTTAGTATCATTTCTTGCAAATAAAAAAGTCGAAAATATTTTGATCAAAGAAAATGCTGGAAGCCCAATAGAAAAATAGAATAACGCTTTTGCAGAATTACTAACACTTGACTCATCGAAAGATCCATATCCAAACAATGCAGATGTTATTTGTTCTGAGCCAATCATGAGACCGAGTGATGCTGGTAGACTTAAAAATAAACTTAGCTCTAAAGCTTTATTTTGTAGTTCTATAGTTTTTATTGAGTTATTACTTTTAATATGTCGACTTAGATTTGGGAGTATTACAGTACCTATTGCAATACCAGCAATTGCTAAATTTATCTGATAAATTCTATCAGCATAATACAAATATGAAACAGCACTTGCTTCAAATGATGCAATAATTGTTCCAATCAATATATTTATTTGTGTTACGCCAGACGAAAATATGCTTGGTAAAAGTTTACTAAAAAAATTTTTAACTTTCTTGTTTATTTTTAAATTGAATTTTATGTTTATTACAAAATATCTTTTAACAAATATTAGTAGAAAAATAAATTGAATAAGCCCAGCAAGAGTGACCGCATAAGATAAGTAATAAACCAAATTATCATTTAAATTTTCAGCATATAACAAACAAATTATTAAAAATATATTCAAAATAATTGGTGCTGCAGCAGCCGCAGCAAATTTATTATGAGAATTTAAAATTGCTGAAAAAAATGATCCAAGACTAATAAAAAATAAGAATGGAAATGTAATTCTTGTTAAATCAATTGCAATATTTAGTTTTTGTGAGTCATTTGAAAATCCTGGAGCAATTATTTTAATAAATGCTGGCATGAATATTTCAATTATTAGGATTGTAAAGAACAACCCTAACAGCAATAAATTAAAAATAGTATTTGCAAACGTATTTGCTTTTTTTTTTCCTTTAAGAAGTTCTGAAGAATAAGATGGAACAAATGCAGCATTAAAAGTTCCCTCTGAAAATAATCTTCTAAAAGTATTTGGAATTCTGAATGCTACAAAAAAAGCATCTGCTAAAGGGCCTGAACCAAGATAAATTGCTATAAAAAAGTCTCTTACGTAACCTAGAACCCTACTAAGTAAAACAAATAGACTAAATGTGCTTGTTGACTTAATGAGGTTCATAAATCATATTAGTCCTAAAATTACCTTAATAGTATATTTAATTTAGCTGATGAAAAAAAATAAAATTGAACATTATTCAGATAAAGAGGCTCTAGAATTTCACAATTCAAATAAATCTGGCAAGATTGAGATAAATTCTTCAAAACCAATGACATCAAAGCGAGACCTAGCTTTAGCATACTCTCCAGGCGTAGCAGTACCGGTTAAAGAAATTTATAGGGATCCTGAAAAAGCATACGATTACACAACTAAGGGCAACTTGGTTGCTGTAATTAGTAATGGATCAGCAATTTTGGGATTAGGAAACTTAGGAGCAATTGCATCAAAACCTGTGATGGAAGGTAAAGCAGTTTTATTTAAAAGATTTGCAGATATAGATGCGATTGATTTAGAAATTGATAGCAAAGATCCTAAGGAAATAATTAATGGTATAAAAAATTTTGCTGTCAGTTTTGGAGGTATCAATCTTGAAGATATTGCTGCCCCAGAATGTTTTATAATTGAGGAAAATTTAAAAAAAATACTAGATATACCTGTTTTCCATGATGACCAACACGGAACAGCGATAATAACGTCAGCAGCACTCATTAATTCAATACATATTACAAAAAAAAAAATTTCTAAAGTAAAAGTTGTTGTAAATGGTGCTGGAGCATCCGCCATGGCGTGCGCAGATTTATTTTTAAAATTAGGGGTTAAAAAAAATAATTTAACAATGATTGATAGTAAAGGGGTAATTAGTTTTGATAGAAAAGGTTTAAATAAATGGAAGTTAAAGTATGCAAAAAAAACAAAATATAAAACCCTAAGTGATGCATTAAAAAATGCAGATGTTTTTCTAGGATTATCCTCAGCTGGGATTTTAAAAAAAGAAATGATCAAACAAATGGCAAAAAATCCAATTATATTTGCATGTGCTAATCCAGATCCAGAAATTTTACCAGAAGAAGCTTACAAGATTAGAAAGGATGCAATTATAGCAACAGGCAGATCAGATTATGCAAATCAGGTTAATAATTTAATTGGTTTTCCTTATATTTTCAGAGGCGCACTTGATGTTAGAGCAAAAACAATAAATGAGGAAATGAAAATTTCTGCAGCTAATGCAATTGCTAAATTAGCTAGAGAAAGAGTTCCTGATGAAGTTGCAGCAGCAATGGGAGGAGACAGACCTAAATATGGAAAAGACTATATTATTCCATCTACATTTGATCCAAGACTCATAAGTGTAATCCCAGTAGCAGTAGCAAAAGCCGCAATTAAAACTGGCGTTGCTAGAAAAAAAATAGAAAATTTCAATTTATACTCTGAACAATTAAAACAAAGATTAGATCCCTCAGTAACTATTCTACAAGGGATAAACTCTAAAGTTAAAAAAAATCAGAAAACTGTTGTGTTTGCAGATGGTGAAGATGAAAACACACTTAAGGCTGCAATTGCGTTTAAAAATGGTGGCTTAGGAACTCCGATAATTGTTGCAAAAGAGAATGTTGTTAAACAAAGACTAAAAGAAATTGGGTATGGAGAAAACTTAGATATAAAAATTATTAATTCTACTGATAAAAAATTGAGAGCAAAATATTTAAAATTTCTTTTTAAAAAAATGCACAGAGAACAAGGTTTGCTTGAGAGAGATTGTGATAGAATGATCAGAAATGACAGAGTAATTTGGGGGTCATGTATGGTTGAATGTGGAGATGCGGATGCAATGGTTACGGGTAATACTAGGAGATATTCTCAATCATTAGAAAAAATTAAAAAAGTAATTCCTGTGAGAGAGGGAGAAATAATGTTTGGATTAAACATGGTAGTTAGCAAGGGAAAAACAGTTTTTATTGGTGATACGTCAGTAAATGAATACCCCTCCTCTGAAGAATTAGCTAATATAGCAATATCCTCAGCAAGAGTTGTGAGATTATTTGGATTTGATCCTAAAGTTGCTTTTTTATCTCATTCAACATTTGGTCAACCAATAACTAGTAGAACAAAACATATTAGAGATGCGGTAGAAATATTAAAAGATCGAAAAGTAGATTTTAAATTTGATGGTGACATGCAGCCTGATGTAGCACTCAATAATGAATATTCTGATTTATATCCATTTTCAGAAATTGTAGGAAATGCAAATATTTTAATAATGCCAGGCCAACATAGTGCAGCAATTTCTAATAAAATTATGAAATCATTAGGAGGTGCTAAAGTTGTTGGTCCACTATTAATAGGTCTAGCTCAACCCATAGAAATTGCACCTTTAAGATCTTCTACTTCCGAAATATTAGATTTAGCATCTGTTGCAGCATATTCGGCTGGAGTGATAAAATATAAAAAAACAAATTAATACTATATTTATTTTTTGACTACTCTAAGATCATCAACTAAAAAAATACTAGTAATTACATCCTCAACATCTAAAATCTGCTTAGCTTCTTTAGAAACCTCATCTCTTTCTATTTTGTTTTGAGCTATACCATAAACATAAATAATTTTCTTATAGGTATCGATATTATAGTTAACTGATTTAATTTTTTTGTTACCTATTATAGCTGCTCTCAGTTGAGAGGTTATAAGGAGATCTTTTGCAGATCTTTTAAAATCAAATTTTTCTTTAATTTGTAAATCATTATTTACTGATCTTGCTCCTTTAATTTCCCAAGCCAACTTTGTAATCTTAAGTTTGTCTTCAACAGAATTTACTTTGCCTGTAAGAAATATCCTTCCATCAAGAATTTTAGTTTTTACTGAGATTATATATCTTTTATCTGCTGATATTAATCTTGCTCTTAGATTTTGTTGCATTATAGAGTCATCTATTTGCGTTCCAAGACTTCTTGGATCTAATGCAATTGAAACTCCAGTTCCCAAAACCCCTGTAGAAGAGTATCCAACACAACTCGTGATGAACACCAAACAAATTAAAATTGCAATTCTTCTAATTTTCATTTTTAAAACTAAGACAATAATTATAGATAAGTTTTTTTGGGATTTCTCTATCCTGTGAAACTTTTTTTACAATATCTTTAATTGACATTTTATTAATTAATTTATTAATTTTTTTTTTATCTGATTCTTGAAGTTCTTTAAAACTTAATCTTGATTTATTTGCTTCAGAAATAACAACTGTTACCTCACCTTTTCTTGAAAAATTAATATTTGATAATTCTTTTACTGAGGTTCTAATATATTCCTCATGATATTTTGTAATTTCTCTACAAATTATAATATTTCTATCTAAAAAAAATTCTTTTATATCAACTATTCTTTTTTCAAGCTTATTTGGAGAAATAAAAAAAATAATAGAACTATCAAGTAAAGATAAATTTTTAAATAATTTTTTAACTTGAATTTGTTTTTCTGGAAGAAATCCACAAAAATAAAAATTATCAGAAAACCCACTTATTGATATTGCTGAACTTACCGCTGATGCACCTGGAATCGGATAAATATTAATTTTATTTTCAACACACTCTTTAACTAATATTTTTCCAGGATCTGAGACAGCAGGTGTGCCAGCATCAGAAACCAGCGATACTATTTTATTTTTTTTCAGTATTTCTATAACCTTCTCTAAATTTTTATTTTCATTAAATTTATGATTTGAAACAAGTCCTTTTCTTATTTCAAATTTTTGAAGTATTTTTTTTGTAACTCTTGTATCTTCGCATAAAATTAAATCTGATTCTTGTAGGATTTTAATAGCTCTAAATGAAATATCACCCATATTTCCAATTGGTGTAGCAACACAATATAGCCCAGGTTTAAATTTATTATTGTTTAGATTCATATGGCTTCTTTATGTAAATATATTATTCAAACTTAAATGAAAACTTTTATTAAATTATTATTTTTCATATTTAGCATCTTCCTTTTATATCAAAATGTTTTTGCTTATGAAAAAATTAAGATTGGATTAATAGTTCCCTTAAGTGGTGAAAATTCTTTAATTGGTGAAAAAATTATAAAATCTACAAGAATTGCTATAAACAAAATAAATGATGATAGAATTGAGATAATTCCAAAAGACACAAAATCGAATCCTATTGACGCTTTAAAAGTATCTAAGGAGTTATATAAAAATGGCGTAAGAATAATTATTGGACCAGTATTTAATGAAAGTATTAAATATCTTGATGACTTAAATAATGTTACATTTATATCTTTAACAAACAAACTAATCGGTAATCCAAAAAATGTAATTAGTGCAGGAGTTAATGCCATATCACAACTACAAACAATTAAAAAATTTAGTGACATGAATAATTTGTCAAATAGTGTTTTTTTAATTCCTAAATCACAATTTAAAAATGAGATAGAGGAGGCAATTAATAAGACAAAGATTAAGCATAAAAAAGTATTTTATTATGATAGAGAGCCAACTAAACTCACTAAACAAATTGAAAATTTAACAAATTATCAAGCAAGAAAAAATAATCTTAAAGATGAAATAAAAAGAATAGAAGGTTTATCATTTAAAGACAAAGATAAAAAAATTCAAAGCTTAAAAAAAAAAGATACCCTTGGAAATATAAATTTTGACTCAGTTGTAATTGCAGATTTTGATGAAAATTTGAAAAGTGTTGCTACATCTCTTCTATATACAGATGTCTCGTCAAAAAGAATTTCTTATATAACTTTAAATCAGTGGTTTGATGAAAGTCTTTTAAAAGAAATTTCTCTTCATCCAATTTATTTTCCCTCTATAAATAAAATTAATTATGAAATATTTATGAATGAATTCAAGAATACTTATGGATTAGATGGCGATCAACTTTCATTTTTAAGCTATGATTTGATAGGATTGGTCTATTTTTTAATTTATGAAAATGATTTTAATATTTCAAAGAAAATATTTTACAAAAAAAATAAATTTATGGGGAAGATAGGAATTTTTGAAATAAGTAAAAATACTATTACACATCAGCTAAATTTCTACAGTATTGAAGATAATAAATTTAAAAAAATTTTTTAATTTTTTTGAATGCATCAGATCTATGATCTATTTTATATTTTTCTTGAGGTTCCATCTCGCCGAAAGTTAATCTTTTTCCTTTAGGAATAAAAATTGGGTCATATCCAAAACCGTTTGTTCCTTTTTTAAAATTAGATATTCTACCCTCTATTTTACCAATTTTACTTATAAATTTACCGTTTGGCCAAAAAATAGTAAGCACACATATAAATCTTGCATTTAATTTTTTTTTTTTCCAATTTTTATCTTTTTTAGAAATTTCTCTGTAAACTTTTTTAATAGCTAAATTGAAATTTCTTTTTTTCCCTGACCAATCTGCTGAAAATACACCAGGTGCTTTATCTAAAATGTCTATCTCAATTCCTGAATCATCAGACATGCAAATTTTATTAGTTTTTTTTGAAAAATATTTTGCCTTTAAAAGAGAATTTTGTTTAAATGTGGTCCCTGTTTCTATTGGGCTGGGTATTTTAAATTCTAAATTTGAGTAGATTTTTAAACTTTTAGGTAGAAGATCTTCTATTTCCTTAAGTTTTCCTTTATTATTTGAGCCAATGAATATCTCTTCAATTTTTTCTATAGACATCTAGAAATTATACTTTTTCTTACCATATAAACAATATGGATAAAGAAGAATTAAAAGAAAACGTAGACAAAAGTAAGCTTGAAGGTGAGGAGTTAAACACTTTGGAAACTGATAATAGTAATGTAGATCAAGAAAGTGAAGATAAAAATTTAGAAGCCGAAAAACAAAATAAGGAAGACGAGAAACTTAATTCTGAGGAAGAATTAGAAACACTCAAAGATAAGTTAGCTAGAACTTTTGCTGAGATGGAAAACCAGAGACGGAGGTTTGAAAAAGAAAAAGAAGATGCTTACGAATATGGTGGATATTCTTTTGCAAAAGAAGCATTAAACCTGCTAGATAATCTTGAGAGATCAAAAGCTGTATTAGAAAGTGATGAAAAATTAAAAGAAACAGATGCACTTAAAAAAATTGTTGAACATTTAAATATTATAAATAGTGATATGCTTTCGATATTCAAAAAAAATAATATTGAACCTATTAAATCCATTAATGAAAAGCTTGATCCAAATCTTCATCAAGCAATGATGGAAGTGGAAGATGATACAAAAGAACCTGGAACAATCGTTCAAGAAATACAAAAAGGATTTATGATGAAAGACAGATTATTGAGACCATCTTTAGTTGGCGTTTCAAAGAAAATTGTAAAAGAAGAGCAAAAAGATGCGCTGAAAGAAGATCATAAAGATGAAAAAAATCAATAAAAACAGTCAAAATTTAATTTTTTTAGATGGTTGTAGTATAAAAATTAGCACTTATATGACGGTAAGGAATTAAAATTATGAGCAAAGTAATAGGAATAGATTTAGGAACAACAAATTCTTGTGTAGCTGTAATGGAGGGTACACAAGCTAAAGTACTAGAAAATGCTGAAGGTGCAAGAACAACTCCTTCTGTAGTTGCATTTTCTGATAATGATGAGAAATTAATTGGTCAGCCTGCAAAAAGACAAGCTGTAACTAATCCTGAAAATACAATATTTGCTGTTAAAAGATTAATAGGAAGAAATTTTGATGATCCATCTGTTAAAAAAGATGTTGAAACTGCACCTTTCAAAATCATTAATTCTGATAAAGGAGATGCTTGGATAGAAGCTAAAGGTAACAAATATTCTCCGTCACAAATCTCTGCATTTACACTTCAAAAGATGAAGGAAACTGCTGAAAAATATTTAGGACAAGAGGTTTCTCAGGCTGTGATTACTGTTCCGGCTTATTTTAATGATGCTCAAAGACAAGCAACTAAAGATGCAGGTAAAATTGCGGGATTAGAAGTTTTAAGAATTATTAATGAACCAACTGCAGCTTCACTTGCTTATGGATTAGACAAAAAAACAAATAATAAAATTGCTGTTTATGATTTAGGTGGTGGAACATTTGATGTTTCAATACTTGAATTAGGAGATGGGGTATTCGAAGTTAAATCTACAAATGGTGACACCTTTTTAGGTGGAGAAGATTTTGATAATACAATTGTTGATTATTTGCTTACAGAATTCAAAAAAGAAAATGGTATAGACTTAAAATCTGACAAATTGGCATTACAAAGACTCAAAGAAGCTGCAGAGAAAGCAAAAATCGAATTATCATCTGCTGCTCAGACTGAAATAAATCTGCCATTTATTACTGCAGATAAAACTGGTCCAAAACATATAAATATGAAAATGACTAGAGCAAAACTAGAAGCTCTTGTTGAGGATCTTATATCAAGAACGATACCACCGTGTGAGACCGCACTTAAAGATGCTGGTTTAAGTGCAAGCGAAATCGATGAGGTGATACTTGTTGGTGGAATGACTAGAATGCCAAAAGTTATTGAAGAGGTTAAAAATTTCTTTGGTAAGGAACCAAACAAATCTGTAAATCCTGATGAAGTTGTTGCGATGGGTGCAGCTATTCAAGCAGGAGTTTTACAAGGAGATGTAAAAGATGTACTATTGTTAGATGTAACACCACTTTCACTTGGAATTGAGACTTTAGGTGGAGTTTCAACTAAATTAATTGAAAAAAATACAACAATACCAACTAAAAAAAGTCAGGTTTTTTCAACTGCAGAAGATAACCAACCAGCAGTATCAATTCGAGTTTTGCAGGGTGAAAGGGATATGGCTTCAGATAATAAAATTTTAGGAAATTTCGAATTAGTAGGTATAGCACCTGCTCCTAGAGGAGTGCCTCAAATCGAAGTTACATTCGATATTGATGCGAATGGAATTGTAAATGTCTCTGCCAAAGATAAAGGAACTGGTAAAGAACAAAAAATTCAAATTCAGGCATCTGGCGGCCTAAGTGATGAAGAGATTAATCAAATGGTCAAGGATGCTGAAACAAATAAAGAAGCGGACAAAAAGAAAAGAGAAGCAGTAGATGCAAGAAATCAAGCTGATACCCTGCTTCATTCAACTGAGAAGAATTTAAAAGAACATGGTAGTAAAGTCTCCGATGCAGATAAAAAAGCTATTGAAGACGCATCAGCTAATGTAAGAAATGCATTAAAAGGAACAGATGTAGAGGAAATTAAAAAGAAAACTCAAGATTTGGTTCAGGCTTCAATGAAACTAGGAGAGGCTATTTACAAATCACAACAAAGTACTAAACCTGGTGACGCACCTAAAGATGCAAAAGATGAAGGGAAAAAAGACGATAATGTTGTTGATGCAGACTTTGAAGAAGTAAAAGACGATAAAGAAAAAAGCGCCTAAAATATCAACCATTTGTCTATAAGTAGTTATGGCAAAAAGAGATTACTACGAAGTTTTAGGTGTTAATAAGAGTGCTAGTCCAGACCAAATAAAAACTGCTTACAGAAAACAAGCTGTAAAATACCATCCTGATAAAAATAAGGGCGATAAAGGAGCAGAGGAAAAATTCAAGGAAGCTTCAGAGGCCTATCATGTTCTATCTAATTCAGAGAGAAAACAAAATTATGACAATTTTGGACATGCCGCATTTGAGAATGGTGGCGGAGGTGGAAGAGGTGGTTTTGGAAACTTTGATTTTTCTGGATCGTTTTCAGATATTTTCGAGGACTTCTTTGGTGAAGGTTTTGGTGGAGGAGGAAGAAGATCAAGAAGATCAAACAACCGTGGCTCTGATTTAAGATATGATCTCTCAATAAGCTTAGAAGAAGCCTATGCTGGGAAAAAGCAAGATATAAAATTCTCAACATCTGATAGATGCGATACATGTAACGGTTCAGGTTCAAAACCTGGACAAAGTGCAAGCACATGTTCTATGTGTGGTGGTCACGGACAAGTACGTTCTAGCCAAGGCTTTTTCACTGTTCAACAAACTTGTCCCCAATGTGCTGGTTCAGGCGAACAGATAACTGATCCATGCACAAGTTGTGGGGGTCAAGGTAAAAAACAAGCAAGTAAGCGCCTCTCAGTAACTATTCCGAAAGGTGTGGATGATGGGACTAGAATTAGATTATCTGGTAAAGGAGAAGCTGGCTCAAGAGGAGCTAGTAATGGTGATCTTTATTTATTTATAAATGTAAATTCTCATGAATTATTCAAAAGATCTGAGGAAAATTTATTTTTTGAGTGCCCAATATCTATTGCAGATGCAGCACTTGGAACCGAATTAAAAATACCAACAATAGATGGTGGAAAAGCAAAGATTAAAATTCCTGCTGGAACACAAAGCGGTAAACAATTTAGATTGAGAGAAAAAGGAATGCCATTAATGAGAGGAAATGACTATGGAGATCTATATGTTCAAGTAAATACTGAAGTACCAGTATCTTTAAATAAGGAACAAAAAGAATTACTTGAGAAATTTCGAGAAATTGAAAATGAGAAGTCAAATCCAAGTATTAAAAAATTTTTTAAAAAAGCAAAAAGTTTTTGGAAAAATTAGATGAAAAAAAAGATTAAGTATTTTATTTTTGCAGCTATTTATATATTAGCAATTATTATTTTGGGTGCTTATTTCTATAAAGAAGGAATTGGTATAATATAATCAAGTTGGAAGAATTTAAAAAAAAAATTGCTAAAGGATTGGACCTTCACAAAAAAGGTAAAATCAATGAGTCTTTAGAGCTTTATCACCAAGCTCTCATGATAAACGATGAAAATCCCCAATTATTTTTTTTAATTGGTACAGCATATTTACAAAAAAATAATTTTATAGATTCAATAACTTATTTTGAAAGAACAATTAATTTAGATCGTAATAATTTAGGTGCTTATAATAATTTAGGTGGAGCACTGCAAAGTTTAAAAAAATATGAAAAGGCAATTGATATTTATAAAAAGTTATTGTTAATTAAACCAAATTTTTCTGATGGATATAATAATATTGGTACATGTTTAGTTCATTTAAAAGATTATAATAATGCCAGTAAACACTTTGAAAAGGCTATATCATTAAATCCAAAAGATTATGTTGCGTATAATAATATAGGATTAATTGAAAAAGAATTTTCTAACTTTGATAAAGCATTAGAAAATTTTAAAAAATCTATCGAAATAAATCAAAATTACTATTTAGCAATAAACAACTTAGGTAATACCTATTTAGAAATGAAAGAATATGAACTGGCAAAAAAATATTTCAAAAAATTATACGAAATTAATCCAAATTATGAATTTATTTTGGGAAAATTAATCTATTGTAATATGATTTTATGTGAATGGAATGAGCTTAATTATTTATTAGATCGAATGAAATCAGCTTTAGACGAAAACAAAAAAGTTATTGCACCATTTATACTCTTAGCTTTAATTGATAGTCCTGAATTACAACTTAAAAGTTCAAAAATTTTTTTAAAAGACAAACTATTAGACTCAAAAATTAATTATAAAAGTAAGAAGGAAAAGGGAGAAAAAATAAAAATTGGATATTTCTCACCTGATTTTAGAAATCACCCTGTACTTCATTTGATAGAGGATATTTTCAAATATCATGATAAATCAAAATTTGATGTTTATGCATTTTCGTTAGAACCAAACAAAAATGATCATATGACAGATAAAATAAAGCCATATTTTAAGGAATTTTTAGAAATTAAAAATTTATCAAATACATCCATTTTTGAGTTAGCTAAAAAAATTGACCTTGATATAGCTATAGATCTTTGTGGACATACAGCTCTTAATAGATTGGAAATTTTTTCTAACAGATTAGCTCCGTTTCAGATTAATTTTTTAGGTTATCCAGGAACTATGGGTGCAGAATACATTGACTATATCATAGCAGATGAAAACATAATCCCAGAAAATGAAAAAGAAAATTATTCTGAAGATATTATTTATCTTCCAAATTGCTACCAACCTAATACTGAGTTTAAAAATTTTACAAAAGATAAATTAAGAAAAAAAAATTATAATGTTCCTGAAAATAAAATTGTTTATTGTAATTTTGGACCAAGTTATAAAATTACTCCAGAAGTATTTGATCTTTGGATGGATATTTTAAAAAAGGTTCCAAATAGTATACTGTGGTTACTAGAAACTAATGTATCAACCTCAAAAAATATAATAAAAGAGGCAATTAAAAGGAATATTTCTGAAGAAAGAATTTTATTTGGAAAATATCTACCTCATGAGCAACATTTAAAAAGGATTTCTTTTGGAGATATTTTTTTAGATACATATCCATACAATGCTCACACAACTGCTAGTGACTCTATAAGAGCAGGTGTTCCGATTATTACTTTGAAAGGAAGATGTTTTGCATCGAGGGTTTGCTCAAGTATTTTAAAACAAGTGAAAATGGAGGAGTTAATCACTGAGTCCTCTGAAGACTTTAGGGATAAAGCAATTAATTTAGGGAAAAATGAACAAGAATTAACAAACATTAAGGATCAAATTAAAAAAAATTCTCTTAATTCATCTCTCTTCAAACCAAAAGAATTCACAAAAAATTTAGAGGCAGTATATAAGAGTTTATTTTAAAAAACCAAAATCTTGTAATTATTTTTTCATATTGCTTATTTTTTTAAAGAAGGTATTTGTAAAGACTAACTCTCTAAAATTTCAATTATGAACAAGATAGTTTGGTTTAGATATGATCTAAGAATATATGAGAACGGTGCTTTTACAGAGTCAATAAAAAAAGGAAATATTCTTCCTATTTTTATTTTTGATGAAGGACTTTTTAAATTGGAAACATCAAGTTCTTTTCATTTGAAATTTATTAAAGACTCGCTAAATGATCTTAAAAAAAAATTAAGAAAAAAATATAACTCAAACTTATCTATTTTTTACGGAAATACTTTAGAAATATTTAAATATTTAATACAGAAATATTCTGTAACTGAGATTTACTCAAATAGAATTTTTAAACATAAATATTTAACGGACTTAGATAAAAAATGTGAAAATCTGTTTAACAACCTAAAGGTTAAATGGATACTTAAAGACCAATTTGGAATTGATTTAAATCATAGAAATAGATTTAAATGGTCTTACAACTGGAATAAATTTATTCAATCTGATAAACAAGCTTATAGTTTTGATTGTAAGTTTATAAACATTAAGAATAATTTTGACTTTAATATCGTAAAAACTAATAAAATCAATGGAAATTTGGTGCAGCTGGGTGGAAGAGATGAGGCTATTAAACTACTAGATAGTTTCATTGAGGTGAGATCTGAGAATTATCAAAGAGAAATGTCATCTCCAATAAGCGGTGAAGTTGCTTGCTCTAGGTTAAGTCCACATATTACTTATGGAACAATATCTTTAAAAGAGATCCATAGAAAAATTACAGAAAAACTAAAAAAAGTTTGCACAATTAATAAAAGAAAATCACTCATAGCATTTAAAAGTCGTCTTGCTTGGCACTGCCATTTTATTCAAAAATTGTATGATGAACCAGAACTTGAATATAAGAATTTAAATAGTGCTTTTGATATTTTAAGAAAAGATTTTAATGAAAAACACTATGAAAAATGGAAAACAGGTATGACTGGTTATCCATTTATTGATGCTTGCATGAGATACCTAGAAAAAAATGGTTGGATAAATTTTAGGATGAGGGCAATGTTAGTTTCATTTGCATCCTATCAATTATGGTTAGACTGGAAACAAACTTCTAAACATCTTGCAAAATTATTTACGGATTATGAACCTGGGATACATTATTCTCAATTTCAAATGCAATCAGGAACCACAGGAATTAATTCTATAAGAATTTATAACCCAATTAAACAGTCTTTAGATCAGGACCCAAATGGAAATTTTATAAAAAAATGGGTACCAGAGTTAAAAAATATCCAAGGTAAATTAATACATGAACCTTGGAAACTTACTTATATTGATCAAAAAAGTATAAATTTTGAATTGGGAAAAGATTACCCATTACCTATTGTTAATAACCACGAAACAACCAGAGTTGCTAGGGATAAAATATGGAAAGTTAAAAAATCTAACCAAGCTCAAGAATTATCAAAGTTAATAGTCCAAAAACACGCAAGTTTAAGTTCAAGAAAATAATTAATCTCTTGCCATTTTAATAAAAATATCACCCATACCACCTTGAACCTGCTCTAATGGTGCATTATTTCTTAATTCACAATAAACTCCGGTATATTCATCTTTATCTATAGCTGCAATACTCTGTTTATTGCATTTAGATGAATTATGGAAAAGTCCAATGACAATACTATTATCTATTGTAACAACTTGGTTATTATCTAGATTATCTCCGATACAGAAATAATTTCTATTTACTTCTCTAGGAAAATCTTTTTTTCCACATGGGTTTTTTATAGTTAAGACAGAAAACTCTTTTTCTCCATCTAAGAATTTATATTTCATATTTTTGACTTGAGAATATTTCATTAAATCACATGAGCATGGAAAACAGCATTTATAGTAAAAACCACATATTTTTTCACCATTTTCTGCACTTTTTAAATACAGGAAATCTGGTTTACTATTTGGAGATATTAACGAACCTGAAACCGCACAATATAATTTGTTGTATTCTATAAAGTCTAGATAAGTAATTTTTTTATCTAAAATATGTTTAAAAAATTTTGGACCAGCTGCATTTCTATTCTGATCAGGAAAAATCTTAATCCAATCTTTTGCAAGGTCCTCATAGTAATTAAAGTCTTTTGAATATAATGGTTTTGTAAAACATAAAGTAGATAGTAGCAAAAATATAAAAATAGTTTTAAAAAGTTTAAATTTTTTATTTTCTATAATAATTATACTTGTCATATTATTTCTGCCTGATTTCTATGGTTTTATTTAATTCATTAACATTAAATGTTTCCGATAATCCATTAGTCCAAATGATATTTATAGATATATTTTTTTCACCTCTTCTTAAACCATAGTGAGCAACAGGCTCCATTTGACATAAATACCCTGAACCAGCATCTATGGTTTTCGCATGTTTTCTTAAATTAGAACTTAAGACAACAGTTGCCCCTCTTGCTGGTGCACCAAATTTATTTATAGGTTTAATTCTTATATATTTGAAATCTGTTTTTATATCTGCTTTATACATTGTTAATGGCTGCATACCGGACTCTCCATGTGAAATTAGTAATTCTAAAATTCCATCGTCATCTATATCTGCAACAGCTGCTCCAGTCCCTAATCCATTAGATTCATATGCATTTTGAATAGCTATCTCTTCAAAAAATCCATTTTCTTTAATCTTGAATAATTTATTTGGCTCACCAATATTATTCATAAATATTTCATCATATCCATCATTATCAAAGTCTGCAGAAATTACCGTTCTAATTCTTGTTGGAATATTATAAGTTGGAGTGGCAATATCTTTAAATTTGGTATCTTCTAATACAAAAGCCCTATGATAACCGTTCCAATTAGAGGTAACTACATCTAATCTTCCTCTGTAAAGTATATCTGATAAAGCTGTACCTCGTCCATTTTCATATTGATCATCAACTTTGTAATCTTCTGCTATATCCTGAAAAAAACCATCAGAATTATAATATAAAAAATTTTTACCTCTTTCGTTTGCAGCAAATATATCGGTTTTTCCTGATAGAATATTACCTGCTACTACAGCCCTTCCACCAGTTACTTTATTGAGTTTAAGCTTCTCGGCTAAATCAAGTATTTGGCCTGTATTAAACTCATAAAACCTAGTTGGACCTCCATAATTAGCAACATATATGCCATATCTTCCGTCACCGTTTCTATCCACACACACAACTGATCTACCAGCAGTTAAGTTTAAATTTTTTTTGTTAATATCTTTATCAAACAAATCAATAAATCCATTACTACTATTATCAATCAATCTGTCTGAATATTTTTTTTCTCCACTGTATGTATCTGTATTTAAAAAATAAATTTCTTCAAAACCATCCTGATCGATGTCACAAGCTGCTACTCCAATAGTTTTTCTATTAACATCGTCAAAAATTTTATCTTTATTTATATTTATCAATTTTCCATTTTGATAAGACAACGCCAAATTAGAAAAACCAAACCCAGTTACTACAAATTCATATTTGTTGTCTTGATTTACATCTGTAACAGAAACTCCATAGCTTAGTCTAAAATCATTGTTTTCAATCAAGGATGTAATATCTTTAAAAAAGTCGGCTTTGGATTGATTAGTAAACATGAAAAAAAATAAAATCAAAAGTAGTTTTAATTGGTATTTAATAGGCATAATTGTTGTATATTGTTTTAAAAATATAATAAATTAATTTAATGGGCAAAGTAAATTTAGCGATATCTGGTTGCATGGGACGAATGGGCCAACAACTTGTAAAATCATCTAGAGTTGACGAAAACTTTAAACTAACAACTCTTACAGAAAATAGATTAATAAAAAAAAAAATTTATGGAATTAAGCCTAGTTTAAATAATGAAAATTCCTTCAAATATGTTGATTTAATTATCGATTTTACAGTACCTAAATGTACTTTTGAAATTCTTAAAATTGCTTCAAAACTAAAAAAAAGAGTTGTTATTGGTACGACTGGATTTTCTAAAAAAGAGGAAAATCTTATTAAAAAATTCTCTAAAAAAATCCCAATATTAAAGGCTGGCAATATGAGTTTAGGTATAAATTTATTAATGTATTTAACTGAAATTACGTCTAAGTCATTAGGAAACAATTTTTTAAGTAAAGTATATGAAGTTCATCATAAACATAAAATAGATCATCCTTCAGGAACTGCTTTGATGTTAGGCAAAGGAATTGCTATTGGCAAAAATAAAAATTTTTATAATTTACTTGGAAAAAAATATCTAAATAAAAAAAGTTTTCCTTATGGAAAAAAAATAAATTTTAATTCAATACGTAAAGGAAAGACTGTTGGTGAGCACGAAGTCAAATTTTCAAGTGGGAAAGAAATTATTACTTTAAATCATGAAGCATTTGATAGAGCTTTATATAGTGAAGGAGCCTTAACAGCTGGGAAATGGTTAATGAAAAAGAAGCCTGGTTTATATTCTATGCGGGATGTTTTAAACTTTAAATGAACGAAGAGCAAAGAGCAAAAATTGTTCTTCGAACTTTAAATAAAATATATCCTAAAACACCAATTCCTCTTAAACATAGAAATATTTTTACTTTATTAGTTTCTGTTCTTTTATCTGCACAGTGTACAGACATAAATGTTAACAATGTTACTAAAAATATATATCCAAAATATAATAAACCTGAACACTTTGTTAAATTAGGAAGAAAAAAAATCGAAAAACTAATAAGAAGTATTGGTATCTTTAGAATTAAAGCAAAAAGTGTGTATAATTTATCAAAAACTTTAGTTGAAAAATACAATGGAAAAGTCCCAAAAACATTTGAACAACTAGAGGAATTACCTGGGGTTGGGCACAAAACTGCTAGTGTGGTGATGTCTCAAGGGTTTGGACATACTGCTTTTCCAGTGGACACTCACATACATAGACTTGCACAAAGATGGGGTTTAACTAATGGAAAGAATGTGGTTCAAACAGAAAAAGACCTTAAAAGACTTTTTCCTAAAAAATATTGGAATAAGTTACATCTTCAAATTATTTATTATGGAAGGGAGTACTGCAAGGCGAGAGCGTGCTATGGTTTGTCTTGTAAAATTTGTACTACTTGTTATCCTAAGAGAAAAAAACCACTTATAACCAAGAAAGCATAAATAATGAAAATACTAGGAATTGGAAATGCAATCGTAGATGTAATTTGCAAAGTAGAAGACGATTTTATCACAAAAAATAATTTAACTAAAAGTACAATGAAGTTAATTTTTGATGATAAAGAATTCAAAGACTTATTATTAAATCTGAAAATTGAAAAAACGGTGTCAGGAGGATCAGTTGCTAATTCAATAGTTGGATTATCTCAACTAGGTAATGAAGTAGGTTTTATTGGCAAAGTAAATGACGATGATCTTGGTAGTAAATACGAAGACGGTCTGAAGCAAGAGAATGTAAAATATTTTTATTCAAAGAAAAAAGAGGAATTACCAACTGGAACTTGTTTAATATTAGTTACACCAGATTCGGAAAGAACAATGTGTACTTTTTTAGGAACTGCTGGCAAAATAAATGAAAACGACGTAAAATCAGATGCAATTAAACAAAGTGAAACAATACTTCTAGAAGGATATCTTTGGGACGAAGGAGAGCCAAAAAAAGCTTTTGAAAAAGCAATTCAAAGTGCAAACAAAGTTGCAATGTCATTATCAGATCAATTTTGTGTAGATCGACACAAACCTCACTTTTTAGAATTAGTTAAAAATAAACTGGACATCACATTTGCAAACGAACAAGAGATAATGTCATTGATAGATGCAAAATCTTTTGATGAAGTAATAAGTTTTGCAAAATCGCTAGGTAAAATTATTGTCTTAACCAGAGGCGAAAAAGGTGCTGTTGCTATTAATGGAGATGAGGTTGTAGAATGTGGAATAAAAGAAGGTCTTAAAATTGTTGATTTGACTGGTGCTGGTGATCTTTTTGCAGCAGGCTTTTTACATGGTCATGTAAATAATATGTCTCTTAAAGAGAGTTTAGACAAAGGCACAGAGATGTCTTCTAAAGTTATACAACAAATCGGGGCTAGACTTTAAAAGATTATTTTTTCTTTCTTTTAAAACTACCTTTGCCCTTTTTGGGTTTAACTATTCTAGTTTTATATTTTGGTGTTAATAAATCTTTAGCTATCAAATTTTTCTTTTTCATTTAATTATATAACCATATTTAGAACTTTTGATAAAATTTTTATCTTCAAATACATCATTAATTTTTTTTCTTAATCTATAAATATGTGTTTCCACCGTATGAGTTTCTAATTTTGAATTATGACCCCAGACTTCAGTTTGTAATTTGCTAATTTTAACTGGCTTTTTTGATTTGTTCAGAAACACTATGATATTTGCCTCTCTTTCAGTTAAATCAAGGCTCTTTTCACTATTATAAATTTTTCTTGAGTTTAAATTTAATTTATAAACTCCAAGATCTATCTCTGATTGCTGGCTGTATTTTTTTTTTAAGAATTTAATATTAATATTTTCAACTAACTTAACTATATCAATCGGGAAATTCGGTATTTCGATTTGATTTTCAATATCTTTAATTTTTTTGTTTGATATTACCAAACAATTATCCTGTACTTTTAAATCAAGATCAGTAATTTTATTAATATTAGTCAATTTAAAATTTATATGATCACTTATTTCATTTAGTATTTCGTATAAAATTTTAAAATCATAAATTACTAAATTTTCATTATTCATATATAATAAAGAATATGACAATTATTTTAAAAAATAAAGCATCACTTCAATTTGATGATTTTGTATTTCATTGTGCGATTGGAAAGAAAGGACTGGCTAAAAATAAGTTCGAGGGTGATAAGAAAACCCCAATTGGAACATATTCGTTGGGCAATTTATATTACAGAAAAGATAGGAACCCAAAACCATTAACGAAATTGAAATGTATTCCAATTAAAAAAAATATGGGGTGGTGTGATGATATAAAAAATAAAAAAAATTATAACAAATTAGTTAAAGTTAATAAAAAAATAAAGCATGAAAAATTATTTAGGAAAGATTATAAATATGATTTTATGATCCCGATTAATTACAATTCAAAAAAAACTAAGTTAGGCAAAGGTAGTGCTATCTTTTTACACTTAACAAAAAATTTTAGTTCAACATTGGGGTGTGTTGCAATTAAAAAGAAAGACTTTTTAATTCTTTTGAAATTAATAAATAAAAATACCAAAATAAGATTGATTTAACTTCTTTGACCAAAAATATTAGAGCCGATTCTTAAATAAGTAGAGTTATATTCTAGCGCATTTAAATAATCTGAAGACATTCCCATACTTAACTCTTTTAGATTTATAATCTTATTAAGTTCACTCATTTTGGAAAAGTACTGTGACGAGTCTTCCTCAAAGGGAGGAATACACATTAAACCTATAACATTCAGATTAAGATCTTTAGTAAATTTGTAAAAATCTAATAGATTTTCTTCAACAATTCCTGATTTTTGAACTTCTTTACCAAGATTTATTTGTATAAAAATTTTGGGTTTTTTATTTTGTTTTTCTTGCTCTTCTGAAATTTTTTTAGCTAACTTTTCATTATCTAAGGAGTGAATATAATCAAATATTTTTACAGCAAATTTAACTTTATTTGTCTGCAATTTTCCAATTAAATGTAAATTTATTTTATAATTTTTAATTTTAATATCGGTCCATTTTTCAATCGCCTCCTGAACTTTATTTTCACCATAGTCTAAATGTCCATATTCAACTAATGGTGAAATATGATCCATCTTAAATGTTTTTGAAACTGCAATTATTTTAGGTATTTTCTCTTTATTTTTAAGTTTCAATAACTTTGAATTGATTGAGCTTTGAATTGATATTAAGTTTTGTACTGTTTCATGCATAAAAATTTATTATTAAAATATTACTTTATAGAAAAATTTGAAAAAAGTAATATCGACCTACAAACAAAAAATACTACAATTATATATAGGAATTATAAAAAAAAATATAATATTAATGAATTAATTGATTTAAAGAATTACTGTAGAAAAAAAAACTTAAAATTATTGTTATCCAACAACATAAAATTATCTATTAAATTAGACTTAGATGGCGCTTATATACCATCTTTTAACAAAGACTATCTTCATCTTAGTTATTTTTTAAAAAAAAGCTTTATTTTAATTGGCTCTGCACACAATTTGAAAGAATTTAGAATTAAGGAAAAACAAAATGTAAGTCAAATTTTTCTATCCTCACTATTTAAAAAAAATAATAATTACTTAGGAATAAGTAAATTCAAAATATTATCAAATTATACAAATAAAAAAATAATAGCTTTAGGTGGTATTTCAAAAAAAAACTTGAGACTAATTAAGCTCACTAAATCTATTGGATTTGCAGGGATTTCTTATTTTGAAAACAAAAAAAAGGCCCCTAAAAAGAGGCCTTTTTATTAAGTATTTAAACTTTTAATTAAAACGCAAATTTAAAGTTTATCTCGTAAGCACTGTTATCAGCAGTTGGCGTACCAGCTACATTATCCATATTTCCATATGAACCTGAGATAGTCATACCACCTGAAGTGTGTGAGAAACTAACTGAAGTTGCATCTTGATCGTCTTTTGAAGTTGCTTCATAGTCAATAGTTGAAGTATTTAATGATACTGATAGATCATCACTTACTGCATAAGATACACCAAGAGCTGTGAAATCTTCGTCAGAAGTACCTGTACCGAAATCAGTTTCGTTTACTTGGTAACCAACTGACAATGCACCAGCTGTATATATTGCAGCTGCCATTGATACGTCAGCAGAATTCGAAGCATCATTATTTTCACCCATAGCTGCATACACAGTTAGACCTTCTACACCAGTATATGAAATACCATAGTCAACTGAACCTTCTACAGCACCAGTTGTGTGAGAAGGAACATATGAAGCTTTAAGCGCTAAACCGTCCATTACTGTATAATCATAAGTGAATATATTATGAGTTATTGCTGAACCATTAGCTGGAGTATCTGGAGTTCCTGCATATCCTACACCCCATGATTCTTCGTTAGCTGATGGAGTTAAGTCATCCCATACACCCATTACTGAAGTACTACTTCCTCCAATGAATGTTAATTTACCCATATCTCCTGTGTCAATTGCAAGAGCGTTAAAACCAACACCTGCACTACCGTCAAGCTCAATACTGTGAGTGATAGTAAAACCATTATCCATCTCACCGCTTGCAGAGAAACTGATTGAATCAGACATTGAAAAACCATTACCTTTGTTACCGTTATCGGCACCAGCTAATGTTATTTGGCTAGTAGCTGACATTGAGAAGTCTGCAGCTTGCGCTGAAGATGCTACTAATGCAGTACTTAATGCTGTCAATCCTACTTTTTTTAGATTGTTCATATTATTACCTTTCGTTAATTGTTTAATATTAAACAGGCAATATTTATCAATAAATTCGGATTATTTTCTTTAATTATGAACATTACTTATAGATTTTAAAGAAGTGTTGCATATTTACATCACCTATAATTGTTGTTTTATAAGTATTATTTGAGAAATATTGAAAATATCCTTTTAATTTTTACATTTTTTAAAATAAAACAATTTATTGGATAAATTTATGGCTTATTTAAAAAAATTAGTATTTTTTTTCATTATCGGTCTTGCTCTAGTCTCATTAATATCTTGTGAGAGTATGCCAGGAGGAGATGCTCGAGAAAATCCACCTGATCCTGATTTAAGGGTAAAAAAAAATCTTGAAGAAGGAAGAGGTTTTAGACTGCAGAATGCCTTCAAAAATAATAAAGGCGGAGACTTTTTGTTTGCAAGTTCAAATGAACTTTGGAGAGCATCTTTAGATATAATAGATTTTATGCCCCTCTCATCTGTAAATTATAGTGGAGGTATTATTGTAACAGATTGGTATTCAGATGGAAAAAATCTCAATGAGTCAGTAAAAATCTCAATACGGTTCTTATCAAATGAAGTAAGGGCAGATGCACTTGACATTAAGATTTTTTATAAAAAATGTAATCAAATGTCATCTTGTGAAGTTACACAAAAAAAAGGTTCTCTTTTAGTTGAGTTGAAAAGGGAAATTTTAAGTAAAGCTGCAATTTATAAAAAGGAGAAAAAAGACAAGGATTTTAAAGAGTACAAAGGTTCAAAGAAACTGTCTAATTAACCCAGTAAATAAAAATTTAAGTGAATTCCGAAAGATATAATTTTAAAACAGTTGAGATTAAATGGCAAAAGAAATGGGCTGAAAATCGCTTATTCTCCTCAAAAATAGACCATACAAAAGAAAAATTTTATTGTCTTGAAATGTTTCCATACCCATCAGGAAAAATTCATATGGGTCACGTAAGAAATTATACAATTGGTGATGTTTTATCAAGATATAAAACATTAAAAGGATTTAATGTTCTTCACCCTATGGGTTGGGATGCTTTTGGAATGCCAGCAGAAAATGCAGCTAGAGAAAATAATTTAGATCCAAAAGAATGGACAAATAAAAATATATCAACAATGAAAGAACAATTAAAAAGACTTGGACTTTCTATTGATTGGGAAAGAGAAATATCTACCTGCTCAGAGGAATATTACAAACACCAGCAGTTATTTTTTTTGGAACTTTATGAAAAGGGACTAGTTTACAGAAAAGAAAATTATGTTAATTGGGACCCAGTAGATCAGACTGTACTTGCAAATGAGCAAGTCATAGATGGTAAGGGCTGGAGATCAGGCGCTGTTGTAGAACGAAAAAAATTAAATCAGTGGTTTTTTAACATTTCTAAGTTTTCTCAGGAACTTCTTGATGGATTAGATAAATTAAAGCATTGGCCAAACAAAGTAAAAGTAATGCAAAAAAATTGGATAGGAAAATCATTTGGTTGTGAGATTGCATTTAAAACTGAAGGTGATTTACCTGTTAAAGAAATCAAATGCTTTACCACAAGACCAGACACATTGTTTGGTTTTTCTTTTTTAGCATTATCCGTAGATCATGAAATTTCAAAATTTTTTTCTGAAGATTTAAAATTTCAAGAATTTAAGAAAGAATGTTCAAAAACAGGGACTACAGAAGAAGCAATTGCTATTGGTGAAAAAATAGGTTTTAAAACTAACTTGATGGCTATAAATCCGTTAAATCCATCACAAAAAGTACCAGTTTTCTTTGCTAATTTTGTATTGATGGATTACGGATTTGGCGCAGTATTTGGTTGTCCAGCGCATGATCAAAGAGATTACGAATTTGCCAAGAAATATGACCTTAAAATTAAAACCGTAGTAAGACCTGAAGATCAAGATGATAAATTCATTGTTGAGACAGAAGCCTATTCCGGATCTGGAATTATAATAAATTCTGAATTTTTAAATGGGCTCAAAGTTCCAGAAGAATCGATTATAAAGACAATTAAAATATTAGAAGAAAAAAATATTGGTAAGAAAAAAATTAATTTTAGATTAAAAGATTGGGGTGTATCTAGACAAAGATATTGGGGATGTCCAATCCCTGTTGCCTATGATGAAAATGGAAGCGTAGTAACTATACCAAAAAAGAATTTACCAGTTAAACTTCCAGATAAAGTAGACCTTAATTCGAAAGGAAATCCATTAGATTATAAAGAAGATTGGAAAAGTATAATAATTAATGGAAAAAAATATAAAAGAGAAACAGATACTTTAGATACATTTGTATGCTCCTCATGGTATTATCTTAGATTCTGTTCGCCAACAGAAAGTGAATACGGATTTAAAAAAGAAGATATTGATTATTGGATGCCAGTAGACCAATATATAGGAGGTGTTGAGCATGCTATCTTACACTTGCTTTACTCCCGTTTTTTTATGAAAGCTATTGGATATAAAGATCAAAGTTTTAAATTTGATGAACCATTTGAAGGTCTATTTACACAGGGAATGGTTTGTCATGAAACATATAAAGATCAGAATAATAATTGGTTAAGTCCTGATCAAATAATATCAACTGGTGACAAATACCATAAAAAAGATGAGCCAGAAAATATTGTTAAAGTTGGACCATCAGAATCAATGTCTAAATCTAAAAAAAATGTAATTGATCCAGAAAGTATAATGAATAGTTATGGGGCTGATGCTGTAAGATTATTTATCTTGTCTGATAGCCCACCAGAAAAAGATGTTCAATGGTCTGAGCAAGGTATGAACGCCTCTTACAAATTTTTACAAAAGTTATGGACACTTCACAATAAAGTAAAAGTCAAAATACAAAATGATTTGGACTTAACTGGATCTGAAAAGGACTTAGAAAATTTTACGAACCAGATGATTAGTAAGATAACAAACAATCTTGAAAATTTTAGTTACAATGTAATTATTGCAAATATTTATGAAACATATAACTTTTTAAATAAAGAAATCGAAAAAGAAATTGATTCTAAGAAGCTTAAAGAAAATTACATTCAAATATTAATTTTGTTTTCACCTGCAATCCCACATTTTTCATCAGAATGTTTTGATGATTTAGGATATAATGATGAAGTGCACTGGCCTAAAGCCAATTTAAGGTTAGTATATAAAGACAAAATAGATTATGTAGTACAAATCAATGGCAAAAAAAGAGCTATTTTAAATGATAATAGAGACATTGATCAGGAAAGTCTTTTACTGAAGATAAAATCAAATAAGATAGTGGCAAAGTATATAAAAGATAAATCTATTATTAAGATTATATTTGTTAAAAATAGATTAATTAACTTGTTAATACATGAATAATTTTTTTTTGAGATATCTAACTATTTTTTCCGTAATAATGCTATCAGCTTGCTCATATAAACCTATCTTTTCAGAGAATAAGTATAATTTTGAAATAAATGAAAAAATTTTAAATGGAGATAAATATATTAATAGAATTATTAAAAATAAGCTTGATTTAGTTAAGAAAGAAAATGAGCAAGGTAAAAAAAAATATAATCTTTCAATAAATACAAATAAAAAAAAAATAATTGTTTCCAAAGATTCAAAAGGTGATCCTCTTAAATTTGATCTTATTGTTACAACATATTTTGAAATTAATTATAAAGGAAAACTTTTATTTAAAAAAGAAGTTGTAAAAAATAAAATTTACAATAATGATGTAGATAAATTCAAGCTAGAACAAAACGAAAAAATAATTTTAGAAAATTTATCTGAAAAAATTAGTGAAACTATAATTTCATCAATAATAAATTTAGATGATAATTAAAAACTTTGAAATAGATAAATTCAATAAATCTGATTCTAATTTACATTTAATTTATGGTATCAATGAAGGTATAAAGCAAGATCTTATTAATAACATTTATTTAAAAGGTTATGAAGGTGATGTTTTTAAGTATGAGGAGCATGAAGTTTTAAATAATATTGATGAGTTCATCTCAAATTTATTAACAAAATCTTTATTTGGTAGCAAAAAAATAATCATTATTTCAAGAGCTACAGATAAACTATACACTTTGATAAATGATTTATTAGATAGGGAAATTATAGAAACAAAAATTGTAATCAAATCTTCAGTTTTAGAAAAAAAATCTAAACTAAGGAATTTGTTTGAAAAAGAAGACCATTTAATCTGTACACCTGTTTATGAAGATGATACGAAAGCATTAAATTTTGTCATTCAAAATTTTTTGAAAGTAAATAACTTAAGTTTATCACAAGAGATCAAAAATATTCTTATTGAAAGATCGAAAGGAGATAGAATTAATTTAAAAAATGAATTATCTAAATTAAAGAATTTGTCATTAAGTAAAAGTAAATTAAGTGTAGAGGATATAAATGAACTCTCAAACCTTGCAGAAAATTATAGTGCGTTTGAATTATCAGATAATTATTTAGCTAAAAATTCTAAGAAAGTATCTACCATTCTAAATGAGAATAATTATACATCTGAAGACTGTATTTTAATTATTAGAACAATATTAAATAAATCTAAAAGACTTTTAAAAATAAGAAATGTAATTGATAACAATACTAGTATCGATCAAGCAATTTCTAGCTTTAAACCTCCTATATTTTGGAAAGAAAAAGATATTGTTAAAAAACAAGCTCTGTCGTGGTCAACTAATGAAGTAAAAGAAATTATATTTAAAATCAATGACTTGGAAGCTTTAGTTAAGAAAAATACCTCAAATTCAATGCTTTTTGTCTCAAATTTTGTAAGTAATTATTAATAATTTTGCTTAATAATATTTACTAATCTATCGAGCTGATCGACCCCTTTATACTCTAAACTAATAGTTCCAGAATTATTTCTTTTATTTTTAACAAAAACTCTCATCCCAATTTTGTCTGTTAACTCTTTTTCAAGGCTAACAATATTTGGATCTTTTTTCATAGAAATACTATTAGAACTAGATTTCAACATACGAACTAAACTTTCAGCTTGTCTAACTGATAGTTTTTTTGAAATAATTTTTTTTGCTAAAAGAATAGCATTATCTAATCCTACCAAAATTTTTGCATGTCCCTGTGATAATTTTCCTTCGATTATTAATTCTATAATCTCTTGTGGAAGAGATAATAGTCGTAAACAATTTGATATGTGCGCTCGACTTTTACCTATAAACTTAGACACTTTATCTTGATCATAACTAAATTCATCTATCAATCTTTTATAACCTTCAGCTTCTTCAATTGGATTTAAGTCTTTTCTTTGAACATTTTCAACAATTGCAAATTCTAATGATTTTAGATTATCTGCATTAATTATTATTACCGGTACTTCATGAAGCCCAGCAAATTGGGCTGCTTGCCATCTTCGTTCTCCAGCTATTATTTCAAATTTACCCTCTTCATCAGGAGATGGTCTTGCAATTATAGGTTGGATAATTCCCCGCTCTCTTATAGAGTTGGTTAATTCCTCTAAACTAACTTCGTCAAATTTTTTTCTTGGTTGGTACTTATTTCTAAGTAGTGAACTTATAGAGATGTTTTTTTTATCATCAATTTTTTCACTATCTCCTATTAAGGAAGATAATCCTCTTCCAAGTCCTTTTTTTGATTTAAACGGATTAATCATGCTGCACTCTCCACTGGTTTATCTTGGTTTAAAAATTCCTCTGTAAAACTAAAATATGCTCTGCTACCTGGACATGACTTATCATAAATTAAAACTGGAACACCGTGTGAAGGTGCTTCTGATAATCTAACATTTCTTGGAACAGCAGTGCTATAAACTTTATCCTTAAAATAGTTTCTTGCCTCTGTCTCTACCTCCCCAGATAATTTATTTCTCTTATCATACATTGTCAGTAGTATTCCTCTTATTTCTAAAGATGGATTTAGGTTCGATTTTATCCTCTCAATTGTTTTCAGGAGCTGAGTGAGTCCCTCTAAAGCAAAGAATTCCGTCTGAAGAGGTACCACGAGTGCATCAGAGGCTACCAATGCCATTATTGTTAGTAGGCTTAAAGATGGTGGACAGTCAATTATGACATAATCATAGGCAGGCCCAGAATTGTTTAAAATTGGGGTTAATTCGTCTTTTAATTTAAAGGCTCTCCGGCTGTCACCTGCTGTCTCCACCTCTAGGCCAGACAGATCAACATTAGATGATATCAAATCTAAGTTTTCAAAGCTTGTTGACTGGATCACCTCTGAAATTTTTTTATTTCCATTCAATACATTGTAAATTGTTTGATCAGAACTTGTTGCGTTGGATAATCCAAGACCTGTCGTGGCATTGCCTTGTGGATCAAGATCAATTACAAGAATTTTTTTTTCCTTCATCGACAAACCAGCAGCAAGATTGATGACAGTGGTGGTCTTGCCCACTCCTCCTTTCTGGTTTATCACTGAAATAATTTTTCTATTCATTTTTTTTTTTTAAATTTGAAATTTTTACTACTGATGACTCTTCGCTTGTAAGACTTTTCATTTCTTCTAGGTCAAATTTCCATTTCATGGAGACATCTTTTAAAATTTTATTTCCACTTTTTCCTAAATACATGACTATGTATTTAAAATTTTTAAAATTCTTGGTTGCAATATCAAAAATCACTGGCAAAGGTTTAAACGCTCGGCAAATTATTACATCAGTCACTAAATTTTTCTCTTCAAATATATTTTTTTGATAAATTTTCGCATCTAATTTAAACTTTTTTGCCATCTCCATTAAGAAATTGCTTTTATGATAACTCTTTTCATAAAAAATTAGCTTAAAACCTTGTTTTTTCGATTTCATCAAAATACCTAAAACTATACTAGGTAGCCCTGCACCAGAGCCAAGATCAGTACATACACTAATATCATTTTTATCAATAAAATCAATAGTTTGTGCACTATCATAAATATGCCTTGTATTTATTGATTTTTCTGTACTTGAACTTATCAAATTTATTTTCTTGTTTGTGCTCAAAATTGATTGTGAATAGTCCTCTAGCTCCTCAAGTGTTTCACGTGAAACATTTGGTAGATGAATTTTATCTGTTTTTATTATTTTCGAATCAATCAAGCTATATGCTTAATAGACTTTCTTTTTACATGAGACAACAAAATATATACTGCTGCTGGAGTTATCCCATCTATTCTGAGTGCTTGTCCGAGTGTTTTTGGCTTTATTTCCTTGAATTTTGACTTAACTTCATTTGATAATCCAGAAAATTGATCATAGTCTAGATTTTCTGGTATTTTAAGATTTTCATCTCTTTTAAATGCTAAAATATCTGCATCTTGCTTCTTCAAATATCCTTTATAATGAGCTTTTATTTCAATTTGCTCATCAATTTCACGTGAAACATATTTAATTTCAGGCCAAATTTCCCTAATTTTAGTCATATTAACTGACTTTTGGCTTAAAATCTCTATTGCATTCCTTTTAACCCCATCTTTAGCAATATTAATTCCATATTTTGATGCTTTTGAGGGAGAAATTAAAGAATTTTCCATATTTTTAAGACTTTTTTCTAGTTTAGACGCTTTCTCTTTATATAAAGTTTTCCTTTCATCTGATATTAGACCAATATCAATTCCTTTTTGGGTAAGTCTTATATCTGCATTATCAGATCTCAAAGATAGCCTATATTCTGCCCTTGAGGTGAACATTCTATAAGGCTCTGCAACTCCTTTTGTAACTAAATCATCTATCATAACACCTATATATGCCTCAGATCTATCAAGGATAAATGGTTCTTTAACTTTAATAGAGAGAGCAGCATTTATTCCAGCTATCAGTCCTTGTGCTGCTGCTTCCTCATAGCCTGTAGTTCCATTAATTTGTCCTGCAAGGTAAAGATTCTTTATTTTTTTTGTCTCTAAAGTTAGAAATAGCTCCCGAGGGTCCACAAAATCGTACTCTATTGCATATCCAGGCCTTAAAATCTTAACATTTTCTAAACCATTGATATTATTACATATTTCTTGCTGTATATTAGCAGGAAGAGAAGTTGAAATTCCATTAGGGTAAATAGTTTTATCATTCAGACCCTCTGGCTCCAAAAATATTTGATGCTTTTGCTTATCAGCAAACTTTACAATTTTATCTTCTATTGAAGGACAATATCTTGGACCAACTCCTCGGATACTGCCAGAGTACATAGCACTCCTTTTTATATTTTTAGAAATGATCTCATGCACTACCTGATTGGTGTAAGTCATCCTACATGAGATTTGTCTATTAATATTTTTTTTTGTAAGGAAAGAAAAAAAATATGGATCTTCATCTGCATGCTGCTCTTCGAGTTTATCAAAATTAATTGTCGTTGCATCCAATCTTGGTGGTGTTCCTGTTTTTAATCTTCCAATTTTAAAATTATATTTTTCTAATTGTTCGCTTAATCCTGTTGAAGGTTTTTCATTAAATCTTCCTGCAGGTGTTTTTTCCTCGCCAATGTGAATTAAGCCATTTAAGAAAGTTCCAGTTGTTAAAATTACTTTTGATGATATTACTTTTTTGCCTTCTTGTGTAATAAAACCGATTATATCGTTTTTCTCAAAAATAAACTTAATTACAGGATCTGAAAAAATGCTTAAATTACAGTAATTTACAAGTTTTTTTTGCATATATTTCTTATATAATGATCTATCACTTTGAGTACGTGGTCCTCGAACAGCTGGCCCTCTACTTCTATTTAATAATCTAAATTGTATTCCTGATTTATCTGCAATTTCACCCATTACACCATCAAGTGCATCTATCTCTCTAACAAGATGACCTTTGCCCAATCCCCCAATAGCTGGATTACAAGACATCTCTCCAATAGTATCAAATTTATGAGTAAATAAGGCAGTATTCAAGCCCAATCTAGCAGATGCTGCAGCAGCTTCACAGCCTGCATGACCACCACCAATCACAACTACATCAAATGACAACTCATTTTTCATAGCCTTAATTTATTATTGATCTTAAAATTTACAAGAAAACACTTAAAAATGCTCGAAAAACAAGCAAATTCAATACTTATTTGCCTATACAAAAATCACTAAAAATAGAATCTAATATTTCTTCAACATCTACTTTACCAACAATCAAACCTAGATGTCTTGCTGCTAACCTTAAATCCTCTGCAGCTTTATCAAAATCTTCTTTCGAATTTTTTTCCTCAAAATGTTTTAAATTTTGAAGACAAGCCTCTAAACTTTGTCTATGTCTTTCTCTAGTAATTAAAGTTTCGTTTGAACTAACAAATTTATTTTTTAGTTTATCTTTAATTCTGGTTATTAGCTCATCTAAGTTTGTTTCATTTTTAATTGATAAAAAAATTGGATTAAACTTTTCAATTTGTTGATTTATATTTTTATAACCAAGATCTATTTTATTGATTACAATTATTGATTTTTCACTAACCAAATCGTTCAAAAATCCAGTAAAATCAACACTTTTTGGCTCAATTACAATTATGTTTAAGTCGGCATCCTCAGCACGTTTAAGAGCTAATTTAATTCCTTTTCTTTCAATCTCATTTTCAGACTCTCTTATTCCAGCAGTATCAGAAATCACAACTGGATAACCATCCAAGTTTAAATGAGCTTCAATAACATCTCTAGTTGTTCCTGCAATTTCTGAAACAATAGCTACATCTCGGTTCGATAAATAATTCAATAAAGAGGATTTTCCTGCATTAGCTGGACCTATAATTGCAATCTTAAAACCTTCTCTAATTCTTTCTCCAACTTTTTGATCATTCAAAATTTTTTCAATTTCATTTCTAATTTTTTCAGTATCTATTTTAATATTTTTTATTACATCTTCTGGAAGATCATCTTCAGGAAAATCAATTTTGGCCTCAACATTTGACAAAATTTTTAAAAGCTTTTCCCGAAGAGAATTATATTTTTCAGAACTTCTACCAATCATTATTTTAATAGCTTGTTGTCTTTGAATTTCGGTTTCTGCAGAAATAAGATCCGATATACTCTCAGCCTTAAGAAGATTTATTTTTCCATTTTGAAAGGCAATTTTTGTAAATTCACCAGGCTCCGCTAAACGACAATCTTCAAATTTTGACAATTGATCTAAAATTGATCTAACAACAGCTATACTACCATGGACATGTATTTCAGCCATATCTTCACCGGTATAGCTCTCTGGGCCAGGAAACCACAATAATATGCCTTCGTCTATCAGCTCAGAAGTATTGACTTTATTGAATTTTTTAAGAGTTGCTAATCTTGGAGAAGGCATTTCTCCATTTATTAAACCTAGTATAATTTTTTTTGTTTGCATTCCAGATACACGAATAACTGCTATACCTGAAACTCCAGGACCTGATGAAAGCGCGTATATGTTCATATAATTATTATAGTTTTATATTAAGCATAATTATATAATTTTATTAATGATTATATGGTTAGCATCTTATCCTAAAAGTGGAAACACTTGGGTTCGTTCTTTTTTATCTTCATTACTATATGATAAAAATAATGAAGCAAACTTTAGTTCAATATTAAATATAAAACAATATCCATTAAGATCTGACTTTAAGAATCTCATTAGTAATTTAGATGATTTAAATGAAATTTCATCTAATTGGTTAAAATCACAAAGTATTATAAATTCTGACAACAAAATTAAATTACTAAAAACTCATCATGCATTGGTTAAAATTGGTAAATCGAATTTTACTGATCATGGTTGCTCTTTAGGTGCAATACATATTGTTAGAGACCCAAGAAATGTGATAAGTTCAGTTCTTTATCACTATTCAAAAAAAAATTATCAAGAAGCAAAAGAGTTTTTATTTGATGAACATAGAGCCTTAGGAAAAAAATATAATCGAGATGGTCATAACCGAAATAATGATATGTTTACACTTATTACATCTTGGAAAACTCATTATAATTCTTGGAAAAATTTTAAAAAAAATTACCTTTTAATAAAATATGAAAATTTAGTTTCAGAACCAAAAAATGAGTTTCGTAAAATTTCAAATTATGTTTCTAAGTTGATGAATTTGAAAATCGAAGACAAAAAAATTGATCTGGCAATAAAGTCAAATGAATTTGAAAATTTAAAAAGAATGGAAAAAAAAGATGGTTTTAAGGAAGCAATAAAAAATAAAGAAACAGGTGAGACAAAAAGTTTTTTTAACTTAGGCCCTAAAAACAAATGGCAGGAAAAATTAGATATTGAAATTAAACAAAGTATTGAAGAAAAATTTGAAATTGAAATGAAAGAATTAGGTTATTTATAATTATGCAGGCTTATTCATTGAATTAAAAAATTCAGCATTATTTTTAGTTGTTTTTAATTTTGAATTAATAAAATCAATCGCATCCATAGATCCCATGGGAGCAATTATTCTTCTTAAAACGTTCATCTTTTGAAGATCATTTTTATCAAAAATTAGTTCTTCTCGTCTAGTTCCAGACTTCGTAATATCTATTGCTGGGAATATTCTCTTCTCAGAAATTTTTCTATCTAAAATTGTTTCACTGTTTCCAGTTCCTTTAAATTCCTCAAAAATTACTTCGTCCATCCTGCTACCAGTATCAATAAGAGCAGTGGCTATAATTGTTAATGATCCACCTTCTTCAATATTTCTGGCTGCACCGAAAAACCTTTTGGGTCTTTGTAACGCATTAGCATCTACACCACCTGTTAAAACTTTTCCTGAACTTGGTACAACAGCATTATAGGCTCTTCCTAATCTTGTTATAGAGTCTAAAAGTATTACAACATCTTTCTTATGTTCTGTTAGTCTTTTTGCTTTTTCAATAACCATTTCAGCAACAGCTACGTGGCGTTGAGCTGGTTCATCAAAAGTTGAACTTATAACTTCACCTTTAACTGTTCTTTGCATATCTGTTACTTCTTCTGGTCTTTCATCAATTAACAAAACCATAAGATAACATTCGGGATGATTAGCTGTTATAGAATTTGCAATACTTTGTAAAATCATCGTTTTGCCTGCCTTAGGTGGGGATATAATCAATGATCTTTGACCTTTTCCAATAGGGCTTACTAAATCGATTAATCTTGGAGTAAGATCAGGTTTTTTTTCTATTTTATTAGACTCAACTTCCATCCCCAATTGTTTATTTGGGTATAGAGGTGTTAAGTTATCGAAAGCAATTTTATGCTTAAATTTATCTGGTTCTTCAAAATTAATCTTACTGACTTGAAGAAGTGCAAAATATCTTTCTCCGTCTTTAGGGGATCTAATAGGTCCCTCAACTGTATCTCCAGTTCTCAATCCAAATCTTCTTATCTGACTTGGACTTACATATATATCATCTGCTCCTGGTAAATAATTAGACTCCATCGCCCTTAGAAAACCAAAACCATCTTGAAGTAGTTGTAACACTCCTCCACCAGTTATCTCTTCTCCTTTTTCTGCAAGTTTTTTTAAAATTGCAAAATAAATTTCTTGTCTACGTAGAGTACTGGCATTTTCTATTCCAAGCTTTTCAGCTTCAGTGATTAATTTTTCAGAGCTTTTTTCTTTTAATTCTTGAATGTTCATTGATGGGAGTTTTGTTTAAGATAAGTTAAATATATATATTGAAATTAAAATTTCAACCCTAGATAGGCTTAAAAACTACGATAAATACAATAAAAATCAGCAATACAGTAGGAACTTCATTAATTATTCTATAGAATCTTGAAGATTTGGTGTTTTCTTTTGATTTTAGCAGCCGGATACATTTTCCAAGGTATTCATGGTAAATCGTCAAGACTACTACCAGTAAGATTTTAAGCTGTAGCCATAGATAAGCAAAAGTTTCAATCCCATTTATCCAAATCAGTATGATACCAAAAAGCCAGGATAAGATCATGGCCGGTCGCATTATATAATTATAAAGTTTTCTTTCCATTGTTTCAAAAATCTCAGTAGCTTGCTCTTTTTCATAATTTTCAACATGATAAACAAATATTCTTGGCAAATATAAAAGGCCTGCCATCCAAGAAATTACTGCAATTAAATGGAGTGATTTAAATAAAAGGTATCCGCTCATTAATTATAAATTTTTTGAAATAAGATGTTTGAATAAATTAATATGATCCTCATTATCATTTAAACATGGAATCATCTCAAAATTTTCTCCACCAGATTTAATAAAGCTCTCTTTTCCTTGAATTGATATTTCCTCTAAAGTTTCTACACAATCTGATGAAAATCCAGGGCAAACAACTAAAATATTTTTTTTACCTTCTCTAGGTAGAGCTTCAAAAGTTTTGTCGGTATAGGGCTGCAACCATTCCTGAGGGCCAAATCTTGATTGAAATGTAGTCATGATTTTAATATCTGTATATTTTTCAGAAATCAATCTAGTAGTTTTATGACAATAGCAATGATAGGGATCTCCTTTGTCAAAATATTTCTTAGGAATCCCATGGTATGATGCAATAATTAAATCAGGCTGCCAATTAATTTCACTAATTTTTTTAACAATACTGTTTTTGATTGCCTCAATATAAAGAGGTTCGGACTCGTAATGAGGGATTATTTTAAGATTTGGTTGCCATCTCATTTTCATTAAAGTTCTGTAAACCTCATCACAAACTGTTGCTGTAGTTGCTGCTGCATATTGCGGATACAAGGGAAGCACGATTAAATTTTCACAACCTTTCTTTTGAAGACCATAAATTTTGCTTTTAATACTTGGATTTCCATACCTCATAGCAAAATCAACAATTAAATTTTCGTTGCCTATTTGTTTAGATAATTTTTCTGATTGGCTTTCAGTAAAATATCTTAAAGGAGACATGTTTTTATCTTCCATCCATATTTCTTTATAAGCTTTTGCAGTTTTTGAAGGTCTAAAAGTAAGTATGAATAAATTAAGTATTACCTGCCAAATTAGAGGATTTACCTCAATTACTCGTCTATCTGACAAAAATTCCTTTAAATATTTTCTAATATCTAACCAATTTGTTGAGTCAGGCGTACCAAGATTAACAATTAAAATGCCTGTCTTGCCATAATTAACTTTTGGGTGGTTCGGTGTCATTTAAAGTTTCTTACAATATCTATTAATTCCCCAACCATTTCTATTTTAGTTTGAGGAAGTATTCCATGGCCTAAATTAAAAACGTATGGATGGTCTTTAAAAATACTAAGATATTTTTCAACTTCTGTTCTAAGGGTTTTTTGGTCTGTTAGCAAAATTTTTGGATCAAGACCTCCTTGTATCGGTATTTTTATCTCACTTACTATTTTCTTTGGGTCTACATCGTAATCTATATTTACAGCATCTGGTTTAACAATATCACAGAAATTTTTATAATCTTTAATACCTCTAGGAAAACAGATAACAGGAACTCCTAGTTCTTTAACATATTCTACAATATTTAAAGTAGGTATATAAATATATTCTGGAATTTTATCTTTTAATAGCCCAGCCCAACTGTCAAAAATTTGAATAATTTGTGCGCCAGCTTCAACCTGATTTTTTATGTGAAGTTTTAAAAACTTTTCTATTATTCCTAATAATCTGTTTATTAAAAATTCATCTTTAAAAAAATCAGTAGACAAACCTTTTTTGGGAGAAGATCTATTAATCATATAAACTAGAATAGTCCAAGGTGCTCCAACAAATCCAATTGTATCCTTATTATTCATCAAAGTATCTTTTGAAGTTTTTGAAATTGCTTTATAAACTTTGTAAACTTTTTCAGTAAAACTTATTTCGTCAACATTTTTTATTATTTCTAAATTTATTTCTCCTAATTTAGGTCCAAAGTTTTTTTCAAATTCTACTTTTTGACCAAGTCCATAAGGTAACATCAAAATATCTGAAAAAATTACAGCTCCATCAAACCCAAATCTTTCAATAGGTTGAAGAGTAATTTTAGATGCTAAATCACTATTTAGACAAAGTCTTATAAAATCTGGGTTTTCTTTCCTAATTTCTCTAAACTCTGGCAAGTACCTTCCAGCTTGTCTCATTAACCATATAGGGTTATTTTTAGTATCCTGTTTTTTTATGCAATGAGTTATGGGGTTCATATAAATAGATATATATTAATTACTTTATTATTATTATGTATTGTGAATAACGTAAATTAGTCAATTTCCACAATTAATTAACTTGTTATAAACATTTTTAAACTCTAATTAGTTAGATTTTTCAATGATTTATCTAATTTTATAACATTCTAGTGTTATTATGTATAAGTATAATCACAATTTATAAATCATCTAATAAAATGACAAAAAATCTAACAACTATCATTTTAGTTAATAAATCTACATTTTTCTTATTTTACTTATAGTTTATAAACATCTTATACATGAGAAACTTATACCAAATTTATTTGATATCAGATTCAACTGGTGAAACTCTTGATAGAATTTTTTTAGCTTTAAAAGCTCAATTTCCTAATTTTGAATATGAAACAAATCATTTCTCTTTTACAAGGACCGAGAGTCAGACTTTGAGCATTTTAAAACAAGCAAAAAAAGATAAAAATTCAATAATTTTATACACCATAGTTAATAGTAAACTCGCAAAATATCTTACTGAGAAAGCTTATGAAAGAGACATACCTTGTTTTGGAGTACTTGGTGAATTAATTCTAAATTTTTCGAAAGTTCTAAACCAAAAAGCCTCTCATCAACCTAGCGGACAACATATTCTTAATGAAGAATATTATGATAGAATTGAAGCTATACAATTTACTATGAACCATGATGATGGTAATCAAACTGAAGATATTGAGAAATCAGATATTATACTTCTTGGTGTAAGCAGGACAAGTAAAACACCAACCTCTATCTATCTAGCTAATAGAGGTTTTAAAACATCAAATATTCCATTAGTTAATGTAAATTCTTTACCAGCTAAAGTTACTGACAAAAACTTTTCACCATGTGTAGTTGGTTTAGTTACAGAAGCAGAGAGATTATATGATTTGAGAAAGAACAGACTAACCTCTCTTAAAGAGGATCAGAACAGCGAGTATGTAAATATTGATAAAATAAGGGATGAATTAAACAGTGCTCGAAAAATTTTTAAAGAAAATAATTGGCCGACAATAGATGTAACAAGAAAATCAGTAGAAGAAACAGCGGCCTCGGTAATAAAAATCTATGAAATAAAAAATAAAAAAAATGCTTAATATTATTTTAGCGTCTAAAAGTAAGGTTAGAAAACAAATATTGGATAGTTACGACATTAAAACTAATGTTGAAGTTTCTAATCTAGACGAAGAACCAATCAAAGAAAGTATGTTGAAAGAGGGTGCGTCGCCTGAAATTATTTCCAAAAATCTTGCTGAGCTAAAGGCTAATAAAGTTAGTCAAAAAATAACTAATAGCTTAGTTTTGGGAGCAGATAGTGTAATTGATTTATCAGGTGAGCTTATATCAAAGCCAGAAAGCAGGGATGAAGCACTTGAAATTTTAAAGAAACTCAATGGAAAAAAACATTCTTTAATAAGTTCAGTATGCATATCTAAAAATGGTTCTATGATTTGGAATTATACTGATAAAGCTTACTTAACTATGAAGCATTTTTCAGAAAATGAACTGATTACCTACTTAAATAAAATTAGTGATGATGCTTTGTATGCTTACAATGTTTATCAAATTGAAGGAGAAGGTAGAACTTTATTCTTAAATATTGAAGGTGATGAGGACACAATCATGGGTCTTCCTATCAAAAAGATTAAAGAATATTTAGAACTCATCAAATGAAAAAATTTTTAGTAATTGGAAATCCAATTGAACATTCTTTATCTCCAAAGCTGCATAATTATTGGATAAAAAAAAACAATTTAGATGCAATTTATGCAAAATTGGAAGCCCATGAAAATGATTTATCTGAACTGTGTAAATCCATAAAAAAAGGAGATTTGGATGGTTTGAATATTACTGTTCCTTTTAAAAAATTAATAATTCCTCATTTAGATATTTTGAGTGGAAATGCAATAAAAACACAATCTGTAAATACTATTTCAGTAAATAAAGGAAATTTAGTTGGAGATAATACTGATATTGATGGATTTGAATTAAGCATAAGAAAATTAAAATATGATATAAGTGAAAAAACAGTCCTGATATTAGGAGCTGGTGGTGTTGTACCATCAATAATCTTTTCGCTCCTAAGAATGAAGGTATCAAAAATATTTTTAAGTAACAGAACCAAAGAAAAAGCAAATAATATAAAAGAATTTTACAAAGAGATAAATATTGTAGACTGGGGAGATTTACCTGATTTTGATATGATTATTAATGCCACAACTATAGGTCTTAACAAAAAGGATAAGTTTGGAATAGACTTTTCAAAAACTGGTCAAAACAAGCTTTTTTATGATGTGATATATAAGCCATTTCAAACAGAATTTTTAGATGCTGGAAGTGCAAATGGCAACATAATAGAAAATGGTTTAAATATGTTTTTATTTCAGGGACAGCAAGCCTTTAATATTTGGCACAAAGTTGAACCAGAAATAAATCAAGAATTAGTAGAATTTTTAAAAAATTAAAAATGATTAGAATTGCAGTAATTGGTGGTATTGGTTCAGGAAAATCTTTTATTTCAAAACTTTTTAGTTACCCAGTATTCAATGCAGATAATGAAGTTAATTATATTTATAAAAAAAATAAAGACTGCTTCAATCAAATGAAAAAAAAATTACCTAAATTTATTAAAACATTTCCTATCCAAAAAAAAGAACTCATATCAGCAATTAACTCAAATAAAAAAAATCTTAAAATAATTTCTGCAATTGTTCATCCTATGGTCAGAAAAAAAATGACAAAATTTATAAATAAAAACAAAAAATCTAGAATGATTATCTTTGATATTCCCTTATTTATTGAG
>CABZGO010000012.1 GCA_902525355.1 uncultured Pelagibacteraceae bacterium
AACAAACATACTGAGAAATACACAGACTTTTCTGTAAAGATTGATATAAATAAAAATATTGAGAGTTTAAATATATCCAATAGTGCTGCAATTGTTTTTCACCATATAAATCAACAAAAATAATTTCTTGATAATAAAATAAATGATATTACAAAACTCTCATGCCCTTGTAGCTCAGTTGGTAGAGCAATTGATTTGTAATCAATAGGTCCGCGGTTCGAATCCGTGCGGGGGCACCACTTCTACTTTAAAGATTTAGAAGTAATTTGTTTTTTTGGATCAAAAAAAGGTTTTTCAATAACCTTACATTGAAATTTATTATCTTCAATTGTAACTTCAATTTGGCTACCAATTTTGGTATAATCAATATCAACCATAGCAAGAGCTATATTCTTCTTCAATCGTGGTGAATAAACAGCTGATGTAATTTTACCAATATTTTTATTATCAGCTCTTAATGTCCAGAAAGTTGTATTTGGTCCACTCAGCTTTTCACAATAAATTTCTAAACCAACTTGCAATCTTTTTAATCCATTAGCTTTAATTCTCTTAAGCGCTTCCTTTCCTATAAAATTTACTTCGCTGTCTAAGTTGACTAAACGATCTAAGCCTAATTCAAACGGATTTGTGTTAATATCGGCATCAGCGTGATAAGAAAGCATACCACCTTCTATTCTTCTAATTGAGGACGTGTGACCTGGTTTAAGTCCAAACTCTTTTCCAGCTGACATAATTTTTTCATATAACTCATTCCCTTTAGATCCATCTCTTAAAAATAATTCATAACCAAATTCACTAGACCAACCTGTTCTTGATACAACTAATGGAATTCCATCTAAATCTAACTCTTTAAACCAATAATATTTTAAATCTTTTATACTTACTCCAAATAATTTTATCATTATTTCAGCAGATTTTGGTCCTTGTAATTGTAATGGCGAAACATCTGGTTCAATTATTTTCACATCTAATCCAGAATTAACTGCTACACCTTGTGCCCATAATAAAATATCACTGTCACCTAAAGACAACCAAAAGTGATTTTTTGCCAGCCTTAAAAGAACTGGATCATTTAATATACCGCCATCAGCGTTTGTAATTAAAACATATTTACACTGTCCTACAGATAATTTTGATAGATCTCTTGGGGTTAGTATTTGAATAAATTTAAATGCATCTGAACCAGTTATTTCTACTTGTCTTTCAACAGCAACATCGCATAAAATTGCTCTTTCAATCAAATTCCAAAAGTTCTGTTCTGGATCACCAAAATCACGAGGTATATACATGTGATTATATACAGAAAAACCTTTTGCTCCCCATTTTACAGTTGAGTCAAAATATGGAGATTTTCTAATTTGAGTACCAAACCCAAAATTTTTGTTGCTCATTAATTAGTTTCTTTTCTGATTTGCTCTATTTTAATTTTTTTTTGAAGACTTCTATTTGAATCGTAAAGTAGATTAAACTTAATTTTTATATTTGTCTTAATTGAGATAGTTTTTGCATTCCTTACTTCGTAATTATCTGCTACCGCACTAATTGGTCTTTTTTGTATGTTAAGATTTTTGATTACAATTTTTGATTTGTCACTTACCACCCTTCCTTTCCATCTTCTTGGTCTAAAAGCACTTATCGGTCTAATTGATAATTTTTTAGAGTCTAAGTTTAATATAGGACCATAAACTGACATATTATATGCAGTGCTTCCAGCTGGTGTAGAGACTAATATTCCATCAGAAACTAATTTTTTTATAATTTTCTGCGATCCACTAGAAATTTCTAATGAGGCTGTTTGCCTGCTTTGTCTTAATATCGATACTTCATTTATTGCAATAGACTTCTTAGTTTTGTTAAATTTATTTTTAACAATCATTTCTAAAGGTGAAATTGTAACTGACTTTGCCTTAGATAGATTTTTTACGGTATTTTTTGAAGAAAATTTATTCATTAAAAAACCGTAACTACCAGCATTAATTCCATAAAAAGGTTTTTTATATTTATTATATTTTTTTAGTGCTGAAAGCATAAAACCATCACCACCAATAACAATGATTAGATTACATTTAACTAAAGATATATTTTTAATTTTATGATCTAGAAAATTTTTAATTTTTTTTGATGTTTTAGTATTATCAAAAAGAATATGAGATTTTAACATTTAATGGTGCCCTCGGCCAGACTCGAACTGGCACTCCATAAATGGCAAGGATTTTAAGTCCTTTGTGTCTACCAATTTCACCACGAGGGCATGAGTTATTTTCATGAGTGTTTATGCCAATATTTATAATTGAACAAGAGGAATAAGTAAATTTTTTTTATTTTATCTCCCTGACTTCTAGTCTACTTCTAGTTATCCTATAAAATCCTATAAGTTGTTATTTTTTTTTTAATTTATTTAAGAGATATAAAACTCTTTTTTTTTGATTAATAATCGTTTTTTTTAAGTGTTTTTTATCTTCTTGAGTTAATGTCATTGAACTTATCATTTTACTATTATTGGAAAATTTGATTGAATCCAAAAGCAAATAGGCCGTATTATAATTTTTTTTAACTCCGAACCCATTAATGTAACATGATGCTAATAGTGAAGTAGCAGGTATAAAGTTATTAATAGATGCCATCTCAAGATATTTTATTGTTTTAGCTTTATTGACTTTAATTTTATATTCGTGAACTTTTTTCTTTGGATCTTGTTGATCTTGATAAGAAACTTTTCCATCTTTATAAAATAATGCTAAAAACCATTGAGCATTGACTAAATTTCTTTTTGCAGATTCTTCTAAGTATTTAAGACCTTTCTTGATATTTGGTTTACCACTTATTTTATTTAGATAAATATTGTAAGCCAGCCAAAATAAAGATGTGGTTTGATACTTATGTTCTATCTTACAGCTAAGTTCATGATAATAAATAGCTTTTTTTATATTTTTGGTAACTCCAAATCCATTATAATACATATAACCAAGATTATAATAAGCCATTGGATATTTTTGTTTTGCAGATTTAAGCCATAATTTTACTGCTAATTTATTATTTTTTTTTATATTTTTTCCTGCGTAATATTCAAATGCTAATTCATTTAATGATTTAGGGTCATCTTTGTCTGCTTTTTTCTTAAGAGTATGTATGAATTTTTTCATTCACTTAATTGTTGTTATTTTTATTAATTAATTCATTTTGTTTTTTCATTTTTTCAATTTCCTTAATTATTTTAAGTGTATCTTCACGCATTATTTCATTGGAAGAGTCTTTTTCTTTGGGTTTTAACCAATCATTTCTGTCTGCTAACCTAAAAAGATGTATCAACAAAAGTAAAAATATTACTGTAATCCAAATAGATTTTGTGTTTGTTTTTTTTTTCATCCTAAATTTATTTTTATAATTCTCTCATTTCTTGTTTTGTTAATCTTCTATCTTCAACCATTTTAGTATTTTTCCATTGTTTCAGTTTTTTTTTAATAAATGGAGTGAAAAATTTTTCTTTCTTTATCAGTTTTGAGACATCTTTTTTAATTTCAGAAATCTTTGGAACTTTGTTTGTGTCATAAATTTTTACAATTTGTGGATAATTACTATCATCTGAAGTGTAGTAATGATAAACTAGAAATTCATTTTTTATATTTTTTTCAGTTAATAAACCTATAGATAAACTATAAATACCCTTTGAATCACCATCCCTTAATTGAACTAATGATTTGTAAATTAATTTTTTATCTGTTTGTTTAAATCTTTCTTTTAATGGAAAAGGTTCAGCCTCATCTCTAAAATTGAATATAGAACCTTTAAAACCACTAGCTTTTGCTAAAGCATAACCAAAAAAAAAATCCGGCATTTTTAATGGAAATTTTTTGACTAATTTATTATTTCTAGATAATAATTCAAAAAAAATATCTACATTAAAATTTGGTCTTTTCATTAATGTAGTCTTCTAAAGAGATAAATAAAGCACTCAGTTTGTGTAAGCTTTACATCAATTCTTATTTTTCTATTTTTATATTTATTTCGAAATTTAGTTACAAATTCATCTACCTTGTGAAGGGGTGTATTCCAATTTAATCTAGCTATTATCATTAAATAATTTTATCACATATGTAGTGGGCATCATAATCATTTAAAACACCAGAGCCGCCATGCCAGTAATTATCAACCCAAAGGTGCCTGTATGTGTTTGAATATTTTTCATAATCTAAAAAAAAAGTTATATTATCATTGATGCTTTGAGGTTTGTCTAAAGATCTAATTTCAAATTTTAAACCTTTATCGTTTAAAATATTCAAGGTAAATTTATAATTATTAAAATAAGCATTAGTATTTTCAAATTTCCCAACCATAGTTGTTTTGAATAAATTAATTTGTAATGTTTTTGGAAAATTTACGAAAGATTTAAAGTCAAAATCTTTATTCGAGGGGATGTTTTGCACACCTTCCATTTTACAATAATATGTAGCTCCAAAAGTATTATTGGTAAAAATAAAACTAAATATACAAATACACAAAATTTTTTTCATATAATTAATTGTATTATTTTATCTCTTTTACAACTTGTCCAAATGTATTTACTAGTACTTTTTTTAGATTTTTGATTTTTTGATGTTTTCTAATTTTTCTTGCCATCACTTTAAGCTGAGATCTTAGTTGATCAACAGTATGCTGTCTTTGAATATCTAATCTTGAAAAAATAAGTTTATTTTTGATAGAAAGTGCTTTCTTATAATACAGATTAAACAGTCTATAATTTTCTTTAACACCTTGCCCTAAGCCATAAATCAAAGCGAGATTTGCAGCTGCTGGAAAATAATTATATTTTTTTAATACCGCTTTGTAATATTTTACTGCTTTTTTGGTATTTTTTTCAATTCCATAATAATAAGGCTGTGATTCATCATGGAACAATCCTAATAAAAAACCTGCATGGAAATGTCCATGCTTAAAAGCTTTCTCAAAATGTCTAATTCCTAGTGAATTATTCTTTTTATACTCACCCTTAAAATACATTTTTTCACCTATTTGATAGTGAGCATCTCGTATGAGTTCTATCGCACCTTGAAAACTACAAGCTAAGTATTTTTTCTTTTTTGAATTAATACATTCTGAATAGTACTTAAATGAATTCAAAATATTTTTTTTTACCCCATCTCCCTGGTAATACATTACAGCAAGGTTGAAACTACCTGTTGGTTCATTATATTTGGCAACTTGTTTCCAAAGTTTCAAAGCTAATTTATAATCTTGCTTAATATTAGTCCCTAACCAGTATTCATAAGCTAATAGTTGTTTAGACTTTAAAACTCCACTATTTGATTCTTTAATTAATTTACTGAGATTTAGTGGCATTTTTTTCTAAATATTTTTTAAAATCTGAAATTAATTTTTTACACTTTTCATTTGAAATGTTGTCTTCCACACATTTTTGTAAGGTTATCTTTCTATTTTCATTTCGTTCGTCTATTTCCACATTATTTAATATTAAACGTAATATTGATACTAAAATTATACCTATTATAATGCCACCAAAGTATTTTTTCATCTAATTAACATATGATTTTATCTCTCTGACTTCTAGTCTACGTCTAGTTTGAGAGAATTTATTATTCATATTTTCCAATAAAAATAATTAAAGGTTTTTTTAAAGTGTAGGATTTAATGGGATTTAAGACTGTCTGAGACTGTGTGAGACTATAAAATATCTCTAACCTATGTTTTTTAAGTCCTTTGTGTCTACCAATTTCACCACAAGGGCATGAGTTATTTTCATGAGTATTTATGATAATATTTACTTGAATGAAACAAAAAAAACAAATTATAATTTTTACTGATTTAGATGGATCTCTATTGGACAAAGATACATTTAGATTTGACGAAATTGAGGATTATTTTAAAGAATTGATTTCAAAAGGTATTAAAATAATTCCAAACTCAAGTAAAACAGAAAATGAATTATTAGATTTTAATGAACAGTATAATTTAAATTTACCTTTTATCTCAGAGAATGGATCTTCTATTCATGGACTTAATTTAATACAGAAAGATCTACCAGACAAAGTTTTAATAAGTAGGCCTGCTGATCAAATTTACACAATTTATAATGAAAATATTCCCTCTAATTTAAAAAATAAAATTACTTTTATTTTAAAATTAAATTCTAAAGAACAACAAGAAATTTTTGGTCTTCCATTGGATAAAATGATGTTAGCTTTAAAAAGAAACTACTCATTGCCAATTCAATTTGTGGGAAATGAAATTGAAAAAAATGAATTTATAAAAATTATCAAGCATGTTGGATTAACAGTCCAAACTGGAGGGCGTATAATGAATATTTGTGACAATGTAAATAAATCAAAAGCCATGTCCAAAGCTCTTAAGTTAATCAGCAAAAAATTAGAAGGTGAAATCGTAACAATTGGTGTCGGAGACAATGAAAACGATATTGAAATGATAAAACAGTCTAATTACCCATGTTTGGTAAAAAATGAAAATTTTAATAGTTCATTGATAAATATAGATAATTTAATTAAGTCTTCAGAGCCATCTCCTAGAGGATGGTCTGATGTGATCAAAAAGGCTATACAAAAAATTAAAACTTAGGATAGTTTCCCGCCATGAGTGATTTCTATCAAGACGGTACTATTTCAACGCTTCATGACTTTGGCACTAAGTCAACTAAAGATCTAGAGAAAGATTTATTAAATTTTTCAAAAGAGAGAAAAATGGAACTTATTTTGCCATGTCTTTATTCAGAATTGAAAGGTGATGCTTTGCCAAAAATTGTTAGTGAAATAAGTAAAACTAATTATCTAAATCATATAATTATTGGCTTAGATAAAGCAACTGAATCTCAAGCAAGAAAAGCTTGGTCATTTTTTGAGAAATTAGAAACTCCATTTACAATTCTTTGGAATGATGGACCTAATCTTAAAAAATTAGACAAAGAATTAAAAAAATTAGATCTTGCTCCAAATGAATATGGAAAGGGAAGAAATGTTTGGTATTGCATTGGTATGTCTATAGCGAGAGATAGTGCAAGATCTGTAGCATTGCATGATTGTGATATTAAAACTTATGACCGGAGAATGTTGGCAAAACTATTCTATCCTGTTGTAAATCCGTTATTTAATTTTGAATTTTGTAAAGGTTTCTACCCACGTGTTGCAGATAATAAAATGAATGGAAGGGTTGCAAGGTTACTCGTATTTCCTTTATTAAACGCATTAGAGAAAACTATTGGAAACAGTGATTATATAAACTTTATGAAATCTTTTAAATACCCTTTGGCAGGAGAATTTTCATTTCGAAGAAATATTTTACCTGAATTACGAATTTCATCCGACTGGGGTATAGAAATTGGAATTTTATCAGAGATGCAAAGAAATTTTTCTCCTCAAAATATATGTCAGGTAGATTTAGCTGACACCTATGATCACAAGCATCAAAATTTATCTGTAAATGATGAGAAACAAGGTCTGTCAAGAATGTCGATCGATATCATTAAAACTTTTATAAAAAAATTAGCAACTCAAGGCCATTCCTTTAGTAAAGAACAATTTAGATCTTTAAAAGCAACATATTACAGGGCAGCACTAGATTTAATTGATGCTTATAGAAATGACGCTCAAATGAATGGACTAAAATTTGATTCACATACAGAGGAAAAGGCCGTTGAATTATTTGCTGCTAATATAATGAAAGCAGGTGATGCTTTTTATCAAAATCCAATGGATACACCTTTTATTCCAACATGGAGTAGAGTTAAGAGTGCAATACCAGATTTTTTAATAAGATTAGAAAAAGCAGTTAACGAAGATAACATGCGGTATATTTAATTTTATACTTTAAACAATTTTAATATTTAACGACTTTACCCCAAAGTGATTGTGATGGTCCATAGCCTATACGAGCATCTTCCATTTTAAGAACTCTTGTATAATCAACCATCATATTTATTCCTGGTCCATAGATCTCTATGTATTTTGATAATACATCTTGATCATCAGCCTCAACCATAAATTGATTCAACTCTAGTGGACTAATAATTTTATCAATTACATTCCATCTATAATTTTTCTTTTCAAGGTTTTCTGTCAAACCTTCTGACTCTAGTAATATTTTCCAAGAACCAGCCTCAATAAATCTTTTAGATTGCATTTTAATTCTCTCAATAAATATTTCTTCCTCAATAACCTTAGAATGTGCAAACGCAACACCAACCTCATTAATAACTTTTATTCCTTTGCCTGTTGTATTTTCGATCAGTCTACACATCTCATCATCATCTAAAGAACGAGCTATTCTAGAAATTTCAATTATATCAATACCAAGATTAACAACAGTATCTATATAATCATCTACCACTTCTTTACCACCAGATAATGCAACGTCCATAATTGGATTTCCTAATGCAACTTGAACACTGTGTTTTTTGCAAGTTTCGATAAATCTTAAAAGAGATTTTTTGCTCATCATTGCACCTTGTTTTCCAGAAATCTTAAAGATATCAACAAGGTTTGCATATGCCTCTAGGTAATCATCTATACAATTTCCCACCATCACAGGTGCCCTAACATAATTTATGCCTGTCTCACGTGGTTTTTCCTTTCTTTTTATAAAAGGTAATTTTGGAAATGTTATTTCAGTCATTATAAATTCTATTTATTTAATTCAATTGCCCACCTAGCCACCAAGGTAAATCAATAAATAATCCTATCAGCCCATCTGGAAACTGTAAAGTTAGCAGAGACGATAACGCCCAGAGTATTAACATTAATGCAACAGAAATACAAATTGATGAGACATAAGCTTTCCTATTATGAAATAAAATAAATATATTAATAAAAAGTGCTGCAGCAATTGGAAAACCAAATATAAAATTCATTAACAAGAAACCAATAAAACTCAAATAATAAAAAAGTTGATTATTAAAGTTCCCACTAATTTCAAAAATATTTGACCGAGCAAACTTCATCAATGTATTATTTAAAAATGGTAAATTTTTTAAGTCTGCAATTTTTACAATAAGTATAAAAACCAAGAGTGATAAAGCTATTACACTCAGACTTATTGGAAACAAATTAGCACGATAATCTAAACTACTAGTAAACCAAATCATTGATAACGGTAGACAGAGTAAGATGAGTATGTAATAAATTTGAGTATGCTTACCTTTAATTAGATCAGATCTATAATTGTTATCAAACTTCTGTTTTGTCAAAAGAACGATGGTAGCAAGACATAAAATTATAAGAATTATTGAAACTGGACGTGATAAAAAACTTAAACCATATACTGCCTGAGTTTGATAGCTTAAAAGTTCAACTTTGCTTGATAAAAAGAACCCTATTAAAAGTGCCGGTCTAGACCAACCAAAGTTTTTAAATGTAATACCAATTATACCAAACGATAACAATCCAATAAAATCATACCAGTCCCTATTAATATTAAATGTTGCAAAAAAAATTAAACAAACCATCACAGGTGCAAGTATGTAATATGGAACTAAAGTGAATTTAGAAATTTGAGGTGAAAAGCCCATGCAAATCCCAGCACCTAAAATATTTGCAATAGCTAATGACCAAATCATTAGATAGGTAAGATCTAGGTTTGTAGTTACCATATCTAAACCAGGTTCAATTCCAATTAGAACAAAACCTCCAAGTAATAAAACTTTATTACCAGAACCAGGTATTCCAAAAATTAATGTTGGAATTAATGCTCCACCCTCTTTTGCATTATTAGCAGACTCAGGTGCTATAACTCCTCGAATATCACCTTTACCAAATTGTGAAGTATCTTTTGTTGTTTGCTTTAAGTGACTATATGCAATCCAATCAACGACTGTTCCTCCTAGACCTGGTAAAGCTCCAACTAGACAACCAAGAGTAGAACATCGTAAAACTAAAAACCAATTTTTTACTACATCTTTTAAACCAGTGAACCATCCTTTTTTGGTATTAAGTGATTTTGCAATTGAGCCTTTGGAATCAAGTAGTCCGACTATTTCTGGAATTGCAAATAATCCTAGTCCAACAACAACAAGAGGAACACCTTCTAAAAGATATAATGTATTAAATGTGTATCTTGGATCTCCTGTAATTGGGGCTGTTCCTATTGATCCAATAATTAATCCTAAAAAACAAGAAGCAATACCTTTAAATAAATTGTCACCTGTAAGAGCACCAACCATTAACAAAGCAAGAACTACTAATAGAAACTGTTCTCCAAATCCAAACGCCATTATTATTGGAATGGCATAATAAATTGATATTGATAATATAAACGCCCCAAAGATACCCCCAAGTAATGAAGCACTAAAGGCAGCGCTCAAAGCTCTTGCTGCCATACCTTTTTTAGAAAGTGGAAATCCATCCATTACTGTCGCTTGCGATCCTGCAGTTCCAGGTACTCCCATAAGCACGGCAGGAAAAGTATCTGAAGTTGTCGTAGGTGCAAGAACTCCAATCATCATTGCAAGAGCATGTGAAGGTTCCATTGTAAAAACAAAAGGTAAAACAAGGGCTAAACCTGAAGTTCCACCCATACCTGGAAGGATACCAACAATTAAACCAAGTAATGTACCTGCAAATAGAAATGCTAAATGAGTAGGCTCAAAAAGTTGAAAAAGCGCAGCTAATAATTGTTCCATAAAAAAAGCTGCTAGCTATTAGCTAGCAGCACTTTTTTTATTTGTTCTATTGAACTCTATAAGTGAATTTATGTTTCTTTAAAGCTGCATTTAATTGCTTTTTAGTAGTATCAGAAAATACTGCAGCCTTTTTAATAATTTCACCAGCTTCTTCTCCTATGATTAATGGAAATGGTCCAAGAGCTTTTACAGCTTTAGCCTTAAACTCTGGGTCATTTGTCATTTTAATAGCTGCATCTCTGTATGCTTTTACTATTTCATCGGATGCATCTGCTGGAAGCATCATTGCTTTAGATGCTTGAGACCATGCAGCACCTATTGCATAGTATGCTTCTAGGTCATCACCCTCAAGTTTTTTACCATTTACCTTCTCATACATTTCAGGAAATGTAGGTGCATTTGGTGCCAAAGGGTTTCTAGAAACTGAACCGTCAGCTCCAATAATTCCTAATGTCATTAAATCTACAACTTTTCCTTTTTCTATTTCAGGCTTCACTTTTTTTACATAATTCGCTGCACCATGTGAACTTAGATGAATTTCACCTCTTAGGAATGCTTGATATCCTCCTGAAGATGAAAGACCAGGAATAGGTTTAGCTCCTTTGATACCAAGTTTCTCATAAATCCATATGTGGAATAAATCTGCAGATGCAGGAGTTTTCAATGCATAAAGAACCAACTTCCTCTCTTTAATTTTAGATAGATCGTGAGGCTCAGCTAAATCTGAACGTGTGAACCAATGAGTATTTTGTGGTAGCAAAACTACTGGTCGGTATTCACTAAGATTATATTTAACAAGTGGATTTCCAGTAGCAACGTTTACTATTACTGAAGTTGAACATCCAAAAATAAAAGTTCCATCTGCTTTTGCGTTTTTTTCAAAATAATTTGAACCTTTAATAGCTCCACCTCCTGGAATGTGCATGATTTGGACATCAGGATTTCCAGGTAAATATTTTTTTAAGAAAGGTTGAATAAATCTCGCAAATCTACTCGTACCACCACCTTCTTTAAATGGCACAACCCATGTAACTGTTTTACCAGCGAAATTCACATCTGCATTTCCAATGGATACAATCGAGAATAACGATATTAATATTAATATTAGAATTTTTCGCATAATTTCCCCCCTTGAGAATATTGTTACACATAGTATAACGTGTTCATTATGGGTCTTTCAACTATTTATATTTCTTTATATCCACAAGAATTAAAAATGACGTTTTTGGTTAGAAATTTATCTATTTGACTAATATAAAAGCAAAAAACATGTCTAAAACAAAAAATTCGATATCAAAAGTATTTGATTTAAAGACAATCGATCCTAAGCCTAGAACCAAATCTCAACTATGGTTGAAAGATGTAGGTTTTGATGAAGGCCCTTGGTACAACGAAAGAATGGGACTTCGTGAATTAGAAGACTTTCTAGAGGTTGCTGGTAACAGGATTGACCATGTTAAAATTGCAACAATGCAAGTTCTAGGACATCCAAAAGAATGGTTAGAACGTAAAAATAATCTTTACAAAAAACATTCAATAGAGCCTTACTTGGATCATGGTTATTTTATAAAAGCTTTTAAAAAGGGAAAAGTAAATGAAGCAATTGATGTTGCGGCAGATTTAGGATTTTCCGCAATGGAATTTATGAATACATTTGGAGATATCCCTGAAAATCAAATAAAAGCTTGGTGCAATCATGCGATTAAAAATGGAATGAATATAATTTATGAACATCATCCAGAAAGTGGATGGGATAAAACAAAAAAGAATACTCCTGCAACATTTAAGCAAATTGTTGAAAGCGCTGAACCTTTTTTTGAATATGGAGCATTTTCAATGCTTATTGATCATGAAGAAATAGAACTTCATGATAGTAAGTCAGATGTACTAACTGGAGTGCTCAAATACTTTGGTAAAAATAAAGTTGCATTTGAAGTTACTTCACCAAAGGAAGCTGAAGTAAGATGGTATTCAGATATACTTAATTATTTTGAACTCTTTGGTACAGATTGCAATTTAACTAATATTATGCCCAGCCAAGTGATGCTAATTGATCCATTAAGATCTGGAGAAAGACCAGCTGAAATTTTATTTGATAAGTATCCAGAATTAGTCTCTGTAAAAAATAAATAAATTTGTCAACTTTTGACATGAATGTAAATAATTAAAGTTTTATTAATAATATCTTGTAAATTTTTTGGCGCGACAAGAATTTATCTTCGAAATATCTTTTCATAGGATAAAAAGCAACATGCTAAAAACTAAAAAAGATATAGATATTGTTCTAGCTTGGTCTGTTCATTTGTTAACATGTTCTGGACTTATAGCTGGTTTTTTAGCAATTATAAGTATTTTCAAAAATGATCAAATATCAGCTTTTTTATTTTTAGGACTTGCGTTATTGATTGATGCTGTTGATGGCACATTAGCAAGAAAATTTAAAGTATCTATTTTTGTTAAAAATATAGATGGAAAAATGCTTGATAGTGTAATTGATTTTTTCAATTACATAATAATTCCATCAGTAATGATATATTGGTTTAAATTTGTTCCCACACCTTTTGAAATAATTATACCTTCAATCATTTTGATTATATCAGCAATATCATATTCGAATAATAATTTAATGACTTCAGATAACTTTTATAAAGGTTTTCCATGCATCTGGAATGTATTACTTTTTTATCTATATTTATTTGATCTGTCACAAACTTATAATTTATTTCTGATATCTGCCTGTATATTGCTAAAGTTTATACCAATTAAGTTTGTACATCCATTGAGGGTCAATAAATACAGAAGCTATTCCACAGTATTTATGATTTTATGGTTTATTTCATCATTTAAAATTCTATTAAGCTCATTTTTTTTACTTAATAATTATTTTGATTATCTATTTCTTGGTATTTGGTTAATCTCAAATTTATACTTCGTATCTTTAACTCTGTATGAGATGTATCATCAATTAATAAAAAATATTTTTGTTAAAATTATTAAAAACTAAGTATTTACTGAATAATGATAGTGTAAATTCCTTGTAGTTACAATATTAGCAAAGTTAATTTATCAAATAAATCTTGAATAAACTTTTCCAAAAGCTGACGAGGTTACCTCAATCAATTTCTTTTCATTAATAGGAACAGGAAATCCATATGCTCCTGTTAAAATTAAATCGTTTTTTTTTAAAATATTACTTGTTTTTGCTTTATCTTTCACTAACCACTCAATTTCCCCAAGCATATCAAAAGGCCATTTTTTATCTATCCATTTATCAACTACTTCATTATCATAAACTAATTTTAGATCTGTGATTTCATTGTTGTTTGAAACCTTATTTTCAGGTCCTAAAATAACTCCTGCATGAATTGCATTATTTGCTAAAAGTTCTGCACCATTTGGAGGATCTCCATTAAAAACCAAATTGTGTATTTCTATTAAGGGATAAATTGATTGAACAGATTCTAATATATAATCAAATGATGCTAATTCTGGATTAATATCTCTATTGAGTATAATTCCAAATTCTGCCTCCATAGCTGGGTTAGAATAATCGTTTTTATTGAGCTCAACTCCGTTTTGGTGTAATTCATGCTTCCAAAGTGTACCTTGTGCTGGATGGGAAAGATCCATTTTTTTTTGAGTATCTTTTGAAATACACCCTATTTTATAACCAATAATTTCCTCACCTCTTGATACTCTTAATTCAGTAACTTTATTTTGAATATGTAAAGCATCTTCGTTGCTTATTTTTATTTTATTTTTAAATATTTGGCTGGGTTTTTTTGCATCATAATCTTCAAGAATTTGATTTGAATATAAATCTAATTCTTGTCTAGATAATGACATTTAATTGCAAGGCTCTCTGTAGACTTGAAGAATTTTTTCATTCAAAAATTTATTTTTTAAATTTTGTAAATCATTATCATTTAAAAGGTAACAATAGGTTCTTGAATTTAGCTTCATTAAATCTTCTAAATTCTTACTATTTTTTATTGGTAAAAATGTTCCTGCATACCAACTTTCTTGTGATAAAGTTGCAAATGAAAAAGGTTTATTTCTAGTAAGATATCCTTCGATTTCCTGAGTTGCCTGTGGAGAATAAAATGTCATATAATGATTTTGATTTAACTCCTCAAATTCATACCTCATCGTATCAATTTCATATCTCTCGAGCATCCAGGATTGCATATCACCACTTTTTCCATAATGGGCAGGCTGAACGAAAGAAACAGTTTTGTCATCAGGATTTGAAAATGTTTTTTTAAACCATTTATATCCACCATATTGAATGATTTGGCCAAAAATTTTATCTTCATCATAAAAAATGATCATTGAACCTTTTGCATCTTTTTCATAAAAAAATGAGTAACTACTAATTTCTGCAAACAAAAAATTTGGAAATAATAATAAAATGTATAATTTTATTAAGAAACTTTTCATCACCAATAAATATTATTAATAATATCGTTAATTATTTTATCTAGCTTTTTACAATTTTGCTCAAGACAGGAACCTGTAACGTTTATTGTATTTTTTCCGAGGTCAAATGAATATTGTATTGCTATATAATTTATAAAGTATGAGTCATACATAATCCTTAATCCATCTGTAAATCTATCAAAATTAACTTGTTCACAAAGATATGTTTGAACTTCTATATGAGTGTAAAGTTCGTTCATTAATGTGGTAATTTCATCACAATCAGCTTTTAAAGTATCTGGTGTGGTATCAAAATCATCAGGTGCTGTTGTTATATTTATTGCAGACTTGTCTGGGCTTAGGTCACGTCTATTAAAAACATATGTAATATATTGATCTGAATATTCTAATAACTCTTTACTTAAATTTTTATCTAAACTTATTTTATCTTCAGCCTCACCATATAATTCTTTAAAATCTCTCTCTAAAACTTCGTAACCTTTTGGAATTTTAAAAGTATATCCGTTTTTACTTTTAAAATTTTTAGCGAAAGCTGAATTAAAAAATATTGAAAAAAACAATAAAAGAAAAAAATATTTTTTCATTATTCTTTGTATTTACCATAAACTGCTTTTCTATTTTGTTTTTCTTGTTCTAAAATCTTTTCTATTTTTACCATTGTCATTTGACACTCTAAGAATACTGTTGCTTCTGTAATTAGCTTTCCTAGTTCAACATTGTCTAAAACTTTATTATTTGGAGTGCTAAATCTCACATTATTAGAATTAGCAAATGCTCTTAATGTTGAAGATTTAATTCCAAAATTAAAACTTTCAATTCCTTCTTTTTTTCCATAGTTAGCTACAGCTACTCCAACAACATTGCCTTTTTTATTAATTATTGGTCCGCCACTATTTCCTTGATTTAAGGCAGCATCTGTTTGAAAATTAGAATAATTATCTCCCCAGCCAGCTAGAGACGATACGCTTCCCTTTGAGATTTTAATAGCTGCACTCACTTCTTTTCCCAAAGGATAACCCGCAATAATTACATCTTCTAATAATTGTACATCTTCTTTTGAGACTGAATATATTTTTGAGCTTATTAGTTTTGCTTTTAAAATGGCAAGATCGTTAATTTGATCAATGGCTAATACCTTGCTGTTAATTCTGTTTCCTTTATGAGAAATAATCACATTATCACAACCTTCTACCACGTGATAATTGGTAATAATATTAGCATTATTTCCTGATGATGTAATAAAACCCGAGCCTGAACTAAAAGCATATAACTTTTTCTGTTCTTCTTTTTGCTGTTTTTCTTCTGCTAATTTTTTCTTTTCTTGTTCTAGTTTTTTCTTTTCTTTAGCTATTTTTTCTTTTTCTTGTTGTAATTTTCTTTTTTCCTCTGCTAAAAGTTTTTTTTCTTTCTCAAGTTCAGAAGGTCCACTTTTATTTTCATCTTTTTTAACAATTTGATTTGAAGTTCCCTCATTAATAACTTGGGCAAGAAAATCATTTTTAAGATTTTTTATAAAATAATATTTACTTTCTGCTGCGTTAGAATATTGTTTTGCTTCTCTAAAAAGCTGTTGTTTTCTTGATAAACTTATATTTTTTCCAGAAACCATTCCTTTACAGTTTTCTGCATTTAAATCATTTATATCAGTTGCCCAAACTAACCAACAATCGTCCTCTTCCTTTTCTGCAAGTATGTATACTCCATATAACCATTCACGTGACTCTTTATCTAGCCATTTTCCATACATTGCATTACCTAAATTATAGGCATCTTTCTTGAAGTAATAATGTCTTTCTTTAAACCAAAGATCATTTTTTGTTGAAATGGTTACATCCCAAGTGTTTTTACTTGAATCTTTTGGATCTTCTAATTCTTGATATTCAATCCTATTATCATGATAAATTATATAAAATTGCCTTTTTAAATTATCATTTTTATCATAATTCAAAAAACTAATATAATTTCTCTCTTTGCCTCCTATGCCACCAAAATCTCTTTTGGTATACACATAAAAATTTTCATTCTCAAAATTTATTTCTCCTGCCTTTTCGTGTTCAGATGTAAAGTTTAAAATATCTTTAAGAGAGCCAGTATTTTTTTTAACTACTACTTTTTGATCTAGATTATCACAAGAATAGGAACTATCGGGAAAAAATTCTTTCCAAACATCATATTTTAATTGTTCGCATTCAGATTTTGTAATGTAACCATTTACGTACATTTCATTTATTTTTTTTATTTCATCTGTTTTTGATGCATGTGCAAATGATGCAAAAAAAAGAAAAATAATAAAAGTGTAAAAAAAATTTTTCATTTTATTAGTTATTTAATAGTTCCTTTTTCTTTTTATTGAACTCTTCTCTAGATATAGTGCCACTTTCAAAGTTTTTAATCAACACCTGTAACTTATCAATTTTTTCAGTTGTTTTAGGTTGCATAATTTTAGGTAGTACTTTTTTTTTCTTTTTTTGGACTACTTTCTTCTTCTTTCCATAAGTTTCATCAATATATTTCCTAGCAGCTGCTATTGAGACATGCCATGAATCATAGTAACCATTTCCTAAGTCGCATGCCCAGTTTCCGCACTTCATTGGTTTAAATACATTTGTAAAAACATAAAAATAAGATTTTGATGACGGATATACAATTTCTGTCTTTGTGTTGCTGAAATATAGTCTGCCTCCTTCTGGTAAAAAAGGATCTTCACTTAATGTTGAGCTCATGAATTTACCCCTCATGTCTTGTTTACTGAGACCCTTTTGAATCTTACCAGAGGAAATTAATTTTTCACCTGTCGTACATGAAAATAAAAATAATAAAGAAATTATTAATAAAATGTTTCTCACTCTTTACACTAACAAAAATTATCTAAAATTGTTATACAACTTTTGGTTTTATAATAATATTAAGATAAGTGCTATTATCTGAATAAAGTTTATCGCAACGGATATGAAGTGTGAATATTTAAATTTTTTATCCTGCTTTTCGTCTCTATATTTATTTATCAGAGGCATTAATAAATAATTAGAAGTTGCAAATAAAAGTGTAATTGCAAGTATTAGGTAAAAATCTGTTCCTAGTTTACTTAAGAATAAAAAAGTTAATAGAACAATTAAACTTAAGCCTAAATTTACATTATAGTAAAAAGGGAATATTCTTCTTATGAACTTTCGAGCATTATCTTCATCTAAAGTGGTAAATACAACTGGAGCAATAACAAATGAAAAGAATAACATTATTCCTAAAATCATTGCTGTTAAATAAATACTAATCTCTTCAATCATAATTTAGTTTTCTATTGAATTTTCTACTTTCATTAATATTGGTCTTCCATCGTGCGCCGTATTAAGAGGTATTATTTTACCTTTATACTTTGCACACAAAGTTGGAGCACTTCTAACTTCTTCACCTAACCTGACCTCTAAATCAACTATTACTAATTTCGCATCATCTAACTCTTTTAATATTCTCATATTTCTCTCCTTTTACTTAAGTTTAAAATATATTTAGAGTACCACTTCAAAACCCTCAAAATTTGGAGCTCCAAGATATAAATCTTTATGTTGACCTGCATTTTTATGAGCTAGTCTAAATGCCTCTGATTTAGTCCAGTTAATAAAATCCTCTTTGGAATTCCATATACTGTGCGAAGCATATAACGAAAATTCATCATTTTTTTCACCTTTAACCAAATGAAATTCCTTAAAACCATTTACACCATCAAGATGAGTATCTCTTTCTCTCCAAACTTTCTCAAACTCGGCTTCTTTACCTAATACAATTTTAAATCTATTCATTGCTATAAACATAAGTTTATATTAATTCATGTTATAAAAAGTAATTGTTAACAGTTTGTCGCAGCAGATAATCTATATTTCAAATAATTAAGTAGATATTCAGTATCTAAAAAAAAAAGTTTTTATAACTATATATAATGTATGGAAAACATAATTAGACATCACAAACCTCAAAATTTTAGCGATCGTGTAGCATTAGGGTTTACTAAATTTTTAAGATTTCTAGCTGATACATTCTTTAAAAAGAAGTATGGACACAGAGCAGTTGTTTTAGAGACGGTCGCAGCTGTTCCTGGAATGGTTGCAGGAATGTTGCTGCACTTAAAATCATTAAGAAAGATGCAAGATGATAGAGGATGGATAAAAATCCTTTTGGATGAAGCTGCAAATGAAAGAATGCACTTAATGACTTTTATTCAAATTGCAAAACCTACTTTTATCGAGAGAATAATTATAATGATGGCACAATTTATATTTATACTTTTGTACTTAATTATTTATCTGTTATCTCAAAGAACAGCCCATAGAATCGTTGGATATTTTGAGGAAGAAGCAGTTATAAGTTATACAGAATATTTAAAAGAAATCGAAGAGGGCAAAATTGAAAATATTAAAGCTCCAGAGATTGCGATAAATTACTGGAATTTACCACTTAATTCTAGGTTGAAGGATGTTGTTGAGGTAATCAGAGACGATGAAGCGGGTCATAGAGATGTGAATCATAGCTTTGCAAACATTTTAAATGTCAAAAAAAATGTTAAAGTAGTCAAAGGGGAGGAAATAAAAGAAAAAGAGAAAATTTAAGACTTTAAGTCAAGAATGAAAAAAATATTTATTGCTTACGGGCATCACAATACTACAAATTCCTTTAATTCAGCTATAAGAGACACTTTCATAACAGAAGTTAAAAAAAATGGTTACGAAGTTGATTTAATAAATCTATTTGAGGAAAAGGAACAACTTCCATTTTATAATCAAAATGTAAATCCACCACCTCAATTAGTACTAGATTACCGTAAGAGGTTAGAAGAATGTTCAGTTATGATGTTAATAGGAAGTTGTCACAATTTAAGATTAAATGCAATTTTAGAAAATTGGGTTGATTGGGTGCTACATCCAAAATGGTTTTTTTCCTATAGGTCACTAGTTCCAGGTAATAAATATTTTAAAAATTATGGTTATCCAGTACCAGGAGCTATGAAAGGCAAACTTGGTATTGTTTCTATTACATATGGTGGACCTATGATTACTTATCAAAATTTTTCAATTTTTGACAACATTCCATTTAGAAGGATAAAAAAAATTGTTTTTAAATTAGGTGGATTAAAAACAAAATATCTAAGATTTTACTCAGTACTACCGAATATGGAAAAAGATGTTTTTGAAAAACATATGGAGAAAGTTAAAAAATTAGCAAGAAGTCTTTAAATTAATGACAAGCTTGATTATGTTTTTTAAGCCTCCAATAGTTGTAAGGCCAAGGAGTAACAAATCCAACTGCTAACATTATTGGCACTACCCACCAAGTAAGCATTGCACCACCTGTTAATACATAATCTGTAATATTCATTGCAACTTCCATACTAACCATAGAAATAAAGCTCATACCTAATGCAGTCTTTAAAGCTTTTTGAAAAGTAAAATTTTGTTTAATTAGTATAAATGTTTCTAGTATTACACTTGTAATCAAACCATTAATTATTGCCAAAATCATAATACTCAATACAGGGAATGGAATTTTGGTTAATTGAAAAAATAATATAGTTCCAAAATCACCAATAGCACAACCTAGCAAACACCAAGCTGTATTTTTGGCACTTCTTCTCCAGGTATGTTTACATTTCCAATTAAAATTTATTGCTTCAGCACTCATTAGTTCTTCTTATCAAAATTATTTAAAATTTTTGTGTATAATATTGACGTATCTTAAAGAATGTATTTATCACCCAAATACATTGCAAAAGCGATAGCAGCACCTAATAAAATATATTTCATATAATTAATATCTCCAAAATATTCTAAATCCTGTTTCTGATGTTGTGTTTCTTGGTTCCATAAAATTTCCACTTACATCCAATTTTGAGTCTGCAATATCCCAATAATCCATATAAAATTCGTAACCCATAGTTTTATCAGCATAATATTTTGCTGTTAGTTTAATACCTGAGCCTTCTTCTTGATCATTTGTTACATCAGGATAAATTGGGCTAACATCACTAAGATAACTTTTCTGTTGTCCATAAAGAAAAAATAAATATTCAGCTCTTAATTCTAAATTGTTTTTCTCATAATTTATTCCAAATGGTAGATAAACATATCTCGACTCTCTATCATAACCTGAATGACCAGTTGTTGATAATTTTAAACCACTTGCATTTAACAAATATCTAAATCCTAATCCTGAAAATATAGTTGTTCTACTATTACTTCCCTCTGATGAAAATCCAAGATATCCTGTACCTTCAATTTGATAATCTGGAATACCAGACATAGTACCAGTCCCTGCTGATCTATAATCTACTTCACCTAAGGCTAATCTTCCTTTAAAACCTACATAACTATCATCAACGTATTCTTCGCTGCTCGTATTTATTCCAAGCATCCACCCTTCTTGTGACATAAAAAAACTATTATCAACAGGATGTCTTTCCTCATATATTTTAGAACCGTAGTAGAAACCGAACTCATCTTTTTTATTCTCGAAACTTTGTGCTGCTCCAAATGAATGAGTGAATATAAGAACAATTACAGCTGTAACTTTTTTCATATGTACTTATTTTTAATATTTTTGTATTTTTTATACAAATACAAGTTGATCATAACAGAAATTGGCATCATAATAACTATCAAAAGTAAAATGAATACATTGACAATTTCATAACCTAAGCCAGTTATATTTCCTAAAAAGATTAGAAAGTCTACAGTTCTATCAAAGATAAAGTCTATCCAACCAATTCCACTATTAGCTACTGATTCGTAAACCTCTTTTTTGCTCATTTATTATTTTTTTTCTTTTCATTACGCCAAAGAATAAAAAATAGAAGTATTAAACCTGGTTGAATAATTACGAAAATTATTATGTTTGCTAAATAATATCCAAACCCAAAATTTCCAGGGTCACCTCCAATTACTTGAAGAATATAGACACAATAATTAAAAAATTGAGTTATTATCTGTTCAAACATTTATCTAGTATTGTATTTACAATATTTTTTATATGAATTAGCTTCTTTAAGAGATATCTTCATCATATTTAACGCTTCCTGTTGTGAAGAAAGTGGTTCATCAAATTCAAAATTAATTACTCCTTTTTGAAGATAACATGTAACTTTTTTAGGAGAGTTACCCTCTAAAAGATCTTTAGTTTTATTATAAGTTACTCTTGTAGTAATCGACATTCCATCAGCATATGAAGTTAAAAATCTTTGCGTAGTTGAATTATACTTAATAATCTCTCCCTCAACTATTTTTTGTTCATCATTATCAATTCTTTGTGATTGATCAAATCTTTTATCTACTTCTTCAATTTTCCTCACAAGTTCAGGATTTGGTTTTTTATAAATGTTATATGCCCATGCTAAAAGAACTGCTAAGATGCCAATGCTGACTAATATTAATGCAGTTACTTTAGCATAACGCCAAATTGTTCTAGACCTTTGCTCTTTAATAGATTGATCTATTGCCTTGTTTAATGGATCAAAATTATTTTCTGTATAAGTAATTGTTTCTTTAGACATCTATTTTTTCTTTTTAGTTTTTTCTTGAAAATCAGAAATGCCAACTTTTTTACTTATTAATGCTGGATCTTGTGTCCATAATGGTACATGAACAAGTTCCCTTTTAACAGTTTCCTTTGGTACCTCTATTTTTTGATATACAATTTTTTCTTCTACAACTGGTTTTTCAATAATTTTTTCAATTTCAACTTCTTTTTCAACAATTTTTTCAATAATTTTTGGTTTAGTAAAGTATCTGCTCATTCTGACTGCTAATTTCCGTAAACTGTAACCTAATGTCAGTTTGGACATATATTTTTTATTTTTTCTTATATGCACGTCTCTATCTTGTAAATGAACGCCTGCAGCAGCTATTAAAGTACCTATTATTGAAATTATTATGGCTAATAAGCCATACAAGAGCCAGAAAGCTCTCTCTACATCTTTTGTGGATAAATCCTCCGCGCCAAAATTTTCTGGAACTTCTCCACCTGAAACCCATCTAATAAATGGATTAAGTTTTATAGTTAATGCCAAATTATAAATTTGATTTGAATTAGAAATTTTTCTTACTTTTTCAACTTGAATATTTCTTTCCTCAATTAATACATTTCTATCTTCAAGATAAGTTTTATCTTGCCCTTTATTACTTTGATATTTTGGTTTGTCTGCTTGTAAAATTGATATTTGTTCATTAAGATCTTTAATATTATTGTTTGCGATTGTTATATTAGAATCTCTTTCTTTGTTAATAGCATTAATGCTGTCTTGAATGCTTGCGCTAGTAAGTCCAATTAAATTATTTAGTTCATTTTCAAGTTTCTCTATTAATCGAGTTTTTTCTTTAGATCTGGAATCTAGATTAGTGTTTAAACTCGTTATTTTTGTATCAATCTTATTATCAATTTCATCTATTTTACTTTGCGTAATATTAATTTCTTTTTGATTGATCTCAATATTATCTCTAAGATTTTTTTTTGCAGTGCCTTTTCCGAATTTTTTCAACAACTCATTTAAATCTGATTTTAATTGAGTATTCTCATTTCTTAATTTTTCAAGTTTCGATATTTCTAAATTTTTTTGTTTTTCTAATTGAACTATTTCTGGATTACTTAACGCATTTCTTTTTTCGTTATCAATATTTTTTAATTTTTCTTTTTCCTCAGATATTTTTTCTTCTAAACTTTTAATCTTTGGATTAGCAGATGAAAGTTCTTTTCTTAATTCATCAATTTCTCTAATTGCACTAATTTTAAATTCCTCAATATTTTTTCTTTGCTGGTTTATTTGTGATTTAAGAGAATTTATTCTATCTATGTTAATATTTACTTGGTTATCTATTCCCTCTTTGTTTTCATCTAAAGAAGCAATTCTATCATCAATAGATTTAAGTTTTTGTCTTTCAAGTTCTACAGCTTGTGAATTGGAACTATAAGCTGTTCTTAGTCCTTGAAGTATAGTTTCAATTGTAAGTATATTTACTGCAATTAAAGCTACAATGAATAATACTTTAAACAATCTTGAAGCAGCATTATATAGTGTGATGACTAATGGTATTTTAGTTAGTTCGATAATTCCAATTACAAAAAAACATAATCCTATAATTGCCATATCTACATCTGGGACATTGATACCTAAAAATTTAAAACCTATTTTTTCAATTACGGCACCCTCTACATCTGCAGCTTGCTGTTTTCCACGTAAAACCAAACTGATTGAAATGCTGAAACTGACTAAAGCAATAATGATTTCAATAATCCATGCAAATATAATTAACTTTTTTCCAGTTGAACTTAATCTTTCTATTTTGTCGTATTGTTTGGGGTTTTTTTTATCCTCAGATTTTTGCAAAGCAGTAGATGTTTTTGATTTAAGCCAACTCGTAATATCCATTTATTCCCCGCTAAATTTAAACAGAATTTAATGTTAATGAAAAGTTAAAGTTTTGAGATAAGAAATATTAGAACTATTCTGAACTGTTGAATTTACCTTATTTTAGTCCATTTTTTTATATCATTAATTAGAGACTTATCTTTCATATATTTTCTTACCCTTGATTTCCACTCCCAAGGATAAATAAACTTCATACTCCATAAACCTAATTTGTTATCTTTGGCAAATTTTTGATCAGAAGAAAATTTATTTTTGGAATATTTATTAAAATCAAAAGCATATCCGTTTTTAACAAGATACCTCGACAAGCTTTCATTGTTGACAAAACACTCACCCAAGGTTCTTCCCAATCGATCTTTTTGTTTTTCTTTTTCACAATATATTTTTTTATTATTTATTTTTTCTATTAATTTTTTTTTAGATAATTCTCCACAAAGTATCTTCTTGCCTTTAAAATAACATAATTGAATATATTTTTTATAATAAATTGTTTCTGGTGTATCTATTCCAGAAAATCTTATTGTTTCTCCATTTAATTTAATAGTATCTCCATCTTTAATAATTAAATTTTGAGACAATGAATTTGAGAAACCCAACAAAAAAAATAAAATTATTTATTTCATAATCATAATATTACCTAAATTGGAACTGATTTGTAACATAACAATTAATTAAAAATAGAATCGTGAGATTATCATTATTTTTTTTCCTTCATTTAGTTGCATTTGTTATCCTTTTAATAGTCCACCCTCATGCCAGAGCTCTGGATGATGGGTGGGCTATAATTGAGAAAGACAAAAATTTTATTTACATGTCTAAGAACGGTGAATTTATACATGGTGATAGAATTGTTTTATCTTTGAATTATAAGGATTGTGACACCGTTTATCATTTATTTACTTTTTTAACGACAAAAGGGGATGCTAATATCTACCAATTTGAAAATCAAAATATCCCAATAAAAATCAACGATTTCGATTTTTTCGCTGAAGTAACTCATATAGAAAAAATACTAGATCATAGAGCTCATTGGGTAGTATTTAAGTTAGGTTCATATAATACGAAAGAGTATGCAAAAAAACTCTCTGGTTTTATTCAAGAAAATGATAGTTATGAAATATCACTGAATGATGGTTTGAATTTTGAAGTTGAAAATTATTTCGACATTAGAAGAAATAACTGGAAATTAGATTATTTCTCAGAAAATTTTAATGAGTTTTACAGACGGTGTAATGAAAAAAATCAATTAAAGGATAGTTAATATGTTTGTTGGTATGGAATATTTAGTGCTTATGATAATTTTTGGTCAAATTTTGTAAAATTGATTTATAGATTCTTAAAATATCTAATAATTATTATAATTATTCCAACATCATTGCATGCAAAGGATGAGTGGAATATTCATGATTTTGGTAGCTATGTAGTAGCGAGCGTTCCTGGTGAAGTTGTTCATGGTGATAAAATGAGATTTATTCTTGAAAAAAAAAACTGTAATAAAATTGGAATAATGTTTTCCTTTTTAACTTATAAAAGTTCAGAGACACCCGAATTACAAGGAAGAAAGGTTCCAATAAGAATAAATGGGTCTGATACGTTAAATGTTGCTGATGTTGTTCTTGTTAGACCAGCTTTTAGTAATATGGCTTTTTTTGTGATGTTTACAGCTCCTGAGTATTATCCTTTAGATGAGTTTACTGATGGTATTATGAGAGATTATCGAAAAGAAAACAAATTTAGTATAACAATTGCAAAGTCTAATGATTTTGATCCAGAAAAATATTTTGATATTTTAGACAACAATTGGAAATTAGATAAATTTCCAGAAAAAATTACTGAGGCTCATCTAATGTGTACGGGAAAACCTAATAAAACACTAAAGGGCTAGATTTATACTTATTGTCCTAAAGACTCTTTTGCCTCCTCCACAGAGTAATTAGTTCCATGTTGTTGATTGTAAGCAGCTACAGCATCTGCAAAACTTCCATAACCAAGTCCCTGTGCTGTTGCTTCTAAATCTACTGAAACACCTGCACTTGTTGCAGCTCTAATTGTATCTGCAACTTCTTGTAATCCAGTATTTGCTGCAGCAGCTATTCTTCCAGCATCAAATGAACTTAGAGATCCTGACTGAAGAGCATTTATCATATCAACATTATCTTGGTATGCAGCTGCATATTCCTCTACAGACCAATTAGCATTGTGTTGTGCATTTGCCAGATCAGTAAGATCCGAATAATTATTTATATCCAAATTGTAAGTATTGCCAAATGATCTCGCAAAGTCATCTAAGGTGAATGAAAACTTGAAGGTATCAGTATTAATATCTAAATTTTTAGCAATATCATTAAAATTATTAGCTTCATTTTGAATCAAACTACTAAACGAGTCTAGATCTAATAATTCTTTAAAATTTTTCATCGCTAATTGAGCTTTAATTGACTCAATTTCTTCTGCTGAAAGAGAAACTTCTATACCAGCATCATCAACTATAATTTCAGGTATTGGATTTTTCCAAGCATTTGCCCAATCGCTTAATGTCCAGTCTTTCATTTGTGAAGCTGATGCAACTTGAAGATTTATATCATCAAGTCTCACACTTAATTCATCTCGATAAACTTCAAGAAATCTATTTACAGGTATGCCTCCATTTTCAAGATTCATTATTTGTAATTGAATATCATTAGACTTCTTATTTTTAGTAACTTTCATTGATTTTGTAATATCACCTAAAATTGATAATTCATTTTGAGAAAATATTTCAAATTTGGCATTTGAAAGATCTTGTTCATACTTTTTTATGATTTTGTCATTCTTAATCTTTTGAAGAATATATTCAGCAATTTTATATCCACTTAATAATCCTGAATTATTTGTATTTTTATATTTATCTATTTCAATAATAAAAGATGTTAATACCTCATAATCTTTGATTGTTAACGATTTTTTTAAATTTTTAGAAAGTTTTTCAAAATTTTTTTTATACTCGCTATTAAATTTTTTTTCTGTCAATCTGTTACTTAATTTGTCATCTGTTATATTTTTTAACTGAGATATATTTTTTGAAATCTTAGTATGTAATTTTGAATTATTTTTTTCTTCTTTAGTTAATTTTATTTTTTTTATTTCGGCTTGATTTAATAGTTTGTATAGAACGTAATATCTCTTTATAACCTCCTCAGGAGAATTTTCTAAAGATAAACCTATGGCTTCTCTCATTGATTTTCTTGCTTTATTCAAGCCATAAATTTTTTGAATATTTTTCTTAGTCGCAGCATTTATTTTTGGATATTTTTTTTCAAATGTGTCTAAAGATTTTTTATTATCCTTTAACTGTTGCATATAAAAAAATTCAAAATATGCCATACCGAGAATAACTTGGTCAGTATTTTTTTCCATTTGTCCTTTTTTGGTAATAAAAGTCTCAATAAACTTTTTTTGAGAAATTATTTGTTTTTCATGAAAGGTATCTACTGATTCAGTAAACATCCCTTTTGGTGTATTATTAATTTTTTCAAATTTACCAAATTTTTCAAAATCTTCTAAGAAAATACCAATCTTTATTTCCTTTTTAGTTCTTTCTATAGAATTTGCTGTTCCAAGAAGAGAAAAAAAAATAAATATAATTAAATATATTTTATTTACTTTTTTGTAATTGATAAATCGATACATAATGTTTCTTTTTTGGAAGTGGAATTATTACAGGTACATCCGTACATCTTGGTATTATTGATTTTTTTCCATAAATGATATTTGCTTCATAGTTTTCAAAGTTTGTCTCTGGGTGTGGATTTCCATCATTAATAATTGGCCATGCATCACAAGCCCTATAACCGAATAATATTAGTGGTCTTGATCCATTAGTATGATTTAAGCCTGAACCATGAATTGTTCTACAATGAAAGAAAGCAACCGAACCTGCTTTTCCAGTTAACGAAACTGATTTTTTTAAGTTAATCTTGTTTTTTTTAGTATTAATTTTACCTACAAAATAATTATCATTACTATGATGACTAAATAGTTCTTTTTTATGAGAGCCTTTGATTACTTTTAGAGGTCCATTTTTTTCATCACAATCTTCTAGGTAAATACCTACTGTTATTAAATCATCATTTGTATGAGGGTAAAATGCAAAGTCTTGATGCCATTCAACTAGACTTCCTTTTTTCTTATTAGGTAATTTAAAGTTTAATTTTCCAAGATGGAATCTTACTGTTCCTCCAATTAATTTTTTAACAATATCAATAATCTTTTTATTCCTTGATAAATCATAAAATAATTTATTATTATTTTGAGGATTATTTAATCTTAGTATTTCTTTATTTTTCGATGAATTATTATTAAATACAAAATGGTAATTATCATAACTTTGTGTGCCACCTTGATCTTTAACTTTTTTTCTACTATTTTTTTCTTTGTTTACAATTTTATTAATTAAAACATTTAACTTATTGATATCTTTCTTTGAAATAAGCTGATCTTTAACTAAATAACCATTTGTATTATAAAACTTTTCATCCTTATAAGAAAATGTCATACGTTATCTTATCAAATTAAGATTATTTTAAAAGATTACTAAAATAAGTAATATTATAATTTTCAGATCCTAAATATTTGGCGCCTGACAATGTAATATGATCATCATCATAAAAAATTTTGTTATTACCTGAAGTAAGATATTTGCACTCTTTTTTGTCATTATTACAAATCAAAGATATCTGATTTAATATTTTTACATGATGTTTATTAGAAATTTCCTCAAGATTTTTAAGTTTTCTAAAATTTGACTTATTGTTAATGTAGCTCTCATAATAGATTTTTTTAATGACTAAATCTTCTTCAAAATTAGGCAGACGTTTTTCTTTATAAAGAAATTTATCTAAAATTGTAAATGATCTCTCAAATCCTGTCTTGTAAAAATTTGTAAATATTGGGTTACCTGTGGAAATTAATATTTCCTTTTTCAAGCTTTTTAAGTAATTTATAGTTTTACTAATTTCAACTAAATCTTTTTTTGTCCACGATGATGACAAAATAACTAAATCAGCATTCAATATATTATCTTTCAATCTATAAAATTGATCAGATTTATTTACTTTTAAAATATTTGAAACATCTGTCCATTCAAAAATAAAGGTATAATCTCTAAAATTTTCACTATTTAGTTTAAAAATACAAAATAAATCTCTAGCATGAGAATTACCAATTATTAATATTTTTTTTCTTTTATCTAGTTCAGAAAATTTTTGTTTTTTAAATTTATTATAAAAAATATCTTTTTCATTTTTATAAAATATATTTTCTAAATTAATATTTCCTACTTTATAACTTGTATTTTTTGAATATTTAATATTTTTTGACAGATAGTGATTCAAAGTAATAATAGATAATATAGATAAAATAATAGAAATCATAAAAATTTTAAAACTAATTTTTTTTTGATTTCGAAAAGGTTTCTCAATATAAAAATATGAAAAAGAAGAAATCATAATGACTGGTATTAAAAATAAAATAAAATTTATATTTTTAAAAAGATACATACTATTAACGTACACAAAGACTGGAAAGTGCCAAAGATAGAGTGAATATGATATTTTGCCGACAAATGTTAATAATCTAGATGAGAGTATATTGAAAAGAATAGTATCAGTTGAAATATATGTTAAAACCAAAAAAGTACCCAATACTGGAATAATTGTAAGAAATGAAGGATGTAAAACTTTATCGTTTATAAAAAAGATAGAAAACAAGATTAAAAAAATTCCAAGTATAGCTAAATAACTGTATTTAATATTTTTTTGCCATGAATAGACTAAAAAGCCAAAAAGAAATTCCCATGCACGCGTTATGAATAAATAAAAATTCAAGGAAGAATGATTTCTGCTTAAGTATTCAGCTGCAATAAAGGATACCAGAATAGCTATTAAGATTAGATATTTATATACTTTCTGTTTTTTTAAAATAATTAAAAGAAAAATTGGATAAAAAAGATAAAATTGCTCTTCTATTGATAATGACCATGTATGCAGTAATGGTTCAAAACTTCCCTCAATCGCTCCGTATTCTATACTACTAAAATGAAAAAAAAAATTAGAGTAAAAAAAAATAGTAGAAATTAAGGACTTAAAATAATTTTGGAAATTTTCTGGCGACAGGAATAAGTAAGAAAAAATAGAGGTAAAAAATAACAAAAATAAAAGAGCAGGTAAAATTCTTCTTGCACGTCTCTCAAGAAATTTTAAATAAATATTTTTCTTCTTTTTTTTAAATTCTGTTATTAAAATTTTGCTTATAAGATAACCTGAAATTACAAAAAAGATATCTACACCTAAATATCCTCCTTTAAAAATGTCAAAAGGGAAAAAATTTAATTTATAATGATAAAAAATAACTGATAATACAGCAATAGCTCTTAAACCATCAATTTCTGGTCTATAGCTATTATCTTTAATCATTTATAAATATTAGATAAAACTAATGATACAATGAATTTTGTAAAATGAGAAAAAAATTAGTTTTATTTATCATACTTTTAAATTTTTTATATATCGATTTGTCTTTTGCTAACAAAAATTGCTCAAATGTAAATTTTAACGTTAGAAAAAACAACAATATACCAAATCTAATTTCTGTTGAAACATTAGATTCAAGGAAATGGACAAAAAATCTTCTTAAAATGTTAACCGAAACAAAAGATATAAGTAAATCAGAATATATTTCTTTGGATAAATACCGTAATTATTATAAAGCAAAAATTATTGTCCAATATAAAAATGGAATTAAATGTTCATTTAATGGAGAAGTTAAAATTCATGGTGGCACAAGGAATCATAGAGATAATATCAAACAAATAACTTCATTAAGGGTTAAATTATTTGATGGTAACATATTAAATACAACGCATTTTGCTCTTTTGCTTCCAAAAACTAGAAATGGCGATAACGAAATATTTGGTGCAAATCTATTTGCTGAATTAGGCTATATCAGTCCTTTAACATTTTATACTAATACATCTGTCAACAAAATTGGATCATACAAAGTGATTTTTCAATCAAGAGAAGATAAAGAAATTTTATTTTTTAGTAAAAAAAGAGATGGCACTGTTTTAAGTGGAAATAAAACTAGAGGTGATAAAGAATTAAGTTTGGCAAGAATATCTTATAATTATAATTTTAATGAAAATGCAAATTATAAAAATTTTAAAATATTAGAAAAACTAAATCTTATTTATTTATTAAATTTTGATAGCAAACAAATAAGAAATTTTGAAGGATTAAATATTGATAAAATCAAAGAATATGAAGCACTTGTTTTATCCATGGGCGGAGGTTTGGAGAAAGAAGACAGAAAATTTTATTTCAATAACTTAAAAAATAATTTTGAACCTATTTTTAATGATACCGATATAAGAATCTTAGAAAATAATTTTTTTTATATACCTAAAACAAAATACAAATATAAAGAAATTAAAAATGTCATAAATAAAATTAACAATATTAATGTTGATAATTTTCATAAAAAACTAATTTCAAATGGTTTAGATATTGAAAAAGATGAAATTACAATGATTCTTCAAAAAATTAAAAAAAATGTAAAGCTAAATAATACTTTTAAAGAAGATGAATATACCAACGATAATGAGATTAGCATAAGTAATAAAATATTAGACACATACTTAGAAAAGTTGTTTACAAATGAAATTGGACTTATTTTTTATAATAAAGACAACAGCTTCACAATTTGTAAAGCTGTCAATAACTGTAAAAAAATAAATCTCAGCGAAGATAAAATTAATACTGTCCTAAATTCACATATAATAAAATACAATAATTATAAATATAAGTATATTTTCGAAAATAAAGATATTCTAAATAATAAAAAAATAAATAAGAATAAATTTTCAAAAAAAAAGATTTTTTTATAAAAAAATAAATATTGAAAATTTTAATATTTTTTACGATGAAAAAATAAAAATAAATACCAATAATGAAGATAAATTAATTGAGATCAAATTTATTGATAAAAATGGAAAAGTTCTAATAGATAATGCTTTCATTGAAAACTGGAAATTTTATATTACTAGCGATGAACGTTTAACAACAAAATTAAAAAAAAGAATTAATAAAATTTCAGGAAATATAGATGAAGAGAACGATATTGGTTGTGTGACATTTTCAAATGTATATTTCAAAAATACCAAAATATTTACTTCTAATCTCGGATGTAAAAATTCAGTTCATATAATAAATTCAAGTGGTGATATAAATGAATTAAAAGGAGAATACTTAAGTAATGATGCCTTTGACATAGATTTTTCAGATTTAAAAATAAAAAATGCAAGAATTGTTCAATCTGGATCAGAATGTTTCAGCTTAAAAACAGGAAATTATAATTTCAAAAATTTAAATATTAAGGATTGCATTCATGGAATTTCTATAGGTGAAAATGGAAAACTTGAAATAGATAAATTCAAAAGTATCAACTCTGAAACTGCTATAACTGTCAAAGATGGATCTGAGTTGTTTTTAAAAGAAGCTATAATAAATAAAGTTGATTACTGTTTTAAAGTATTTAGAAAAGAATTTTTGTTTAACTACAGCAAAATAAATTATAATGAAAATTTAACTTCATGTAATGCCAATAAAAGAATGATATCAAAAGATGAATTTTCAACAATTAAAAGAATTTTTTAATACCCTCGCAGTACTTTGAAAATCTTGTTATATCACCACCAAATAGATCTTCTAATTCACTGTGATAAGTATCATTATTTTTCTTGACCTCAATCACAGACTTTAATTCCTTAAAAGAATTTAAAATATTGCAATTGTAATCAAGTTTTGAAAATTTAATATCGTAATCCAATGTATATCTAATTTTTTTTTCAACAGATAAAAAATATTTTCTCTTATAAGATACTTGTAATTTTGGAACTAATTTTTCTGTGCAGGTTTTATAAATTAAATTTTTAATTTCATTTAAATTAAAATGGTTCAATTTAATTACCTTTTTACTTGACCTTTCATTAACTTTGGATTTAATTTCTAAGGAATATTTATTATCATTATTGTAACTTCTAATTCTAAATTTGCTTCTTGGAGTAATACCTTCTTCACTTCTGTTAAAGTGTTTTAAATCCTCAGTATCAAAATAAATTGATGAGATTGTTCTCATAACATGTTGATTCTCCAGATTTAAGCTTTGAATACGTTTCAGATTATTAGAGAGAGTGTCATAAATTTTTTTTTCAGATCTAAATGTTATCATTAATTTAAAATAATGTTTGTTATTTTAGAACGAACATAGTTGATATTATTTTTACACATATCTATAGTAGAAATTAATTCAACATTTTCTATTAAAGTGTCTAAAAAAGTTAAGCACATGTTATTTAAATTACTACTTCCATTTTCATTTTTTTGATCAATAATTCTTAATACTAATTTTTTTAGTTTAGAATTTGCAATATATATCTTCGAATTTGTATTTAATTTTATATTTAAAAGAGCTTTTGTTATATTTTTATCAAAATTAAAGTAATTTAAACTATTATTTCTTGTTTCAATATCTGAATTTTCCTTATTCACAATTATTTTATTTACTGACATATCAATTATATTTTCAGCCACTGGTAGAACTAATTTTTGTATATCATTATTTTTATATATTGAGTGCGATCCTGTTAAAATTTTTTTTGCCTCTTTAAATGGGATGTTTTTGCAATAAAGTTCGGGCTTACACATTTGAAATAATTGAAGTTTTTTATTAAAAATTAAATATTCTAAATTTTTATTTTTTTCAAAACTTTGAATTCCAAATTCATAATTAGTATTTATTTCGCTAAAGGTTGGTTTCTTAAAAAATAAATCTTTTCTTGTCAAATAATATGATGCAATACATTCAAATTTTTTATTTAATTTTGTTGTTGCTCTTAATTGAAAATTTTTTTTAAATTCCTTTAAAATATTTGGTGTATTGTCATTACAATTATTCATATCAAAATTATTAAAGACTATATCGCCGTCGAAATATATACTTACTTTATGGTTATAATGGGGGTCATAAAAAAATTTAGAATTTTTAAATGATAAACCGTGAGAACCATATGGTTCATTTAGTTCCTCAAATTTTTTTTGGGAATAAAAATTCTCACTTAAAATTGCATTTAATGAAATATTATAATTATTCTTTTTAATAAAACTGTTATTTTCGATTTTATAACTTTCAACAAAATTAGAGATTTTTTCATTAAAACAATTCTCAAAATTATTTTTGTTACTTTTCATGCATTGAACTCTTTTTTTCATCCAATAACTTGTATTTCCTTCTACAATAGGAATGTTATATAAGCTCCATCTATTGAGAAAATCTGCCTCCGCCTTTTCTTGAAATATCATTTGAGTTTTAAGTTTGTTAAACTTTAAGCTAACCATAGATGAAAAAGGAGTTGGATAATTTAAATTTTCCATCAATAATGACCAAAATATTTCGTTTTCATAATTTTTTGTTCTTGGCAATAACAAACGAAAATTTCTTATTCCTTCAATATCTCCATCTATAATTTTAACATGAAAAGAAGTTATACCTCTTTTAAAATCAATATGATCCATAGTTGTTGGACTACCATTAATTCTAATTTTTGCGTTATAATTTTTTAAATCATAAACAATTTTTGCCTTTATCCACCTTTTTTCTTCTCTACTCTTTACACTGTTAAAATTTATTTCACTTAAAAATTTATAAAATTTTTTTAAATTTTTCTCTGAAAGCTTGATTTCAATTTTTTTATTTATTTTAGGTATATTTTTAAGATCATAAGAGAAGCTATATTGGGAAAAAAATAAAATGAATAAAATAGATATTATAAATTTAAAATTTATAATTTTAGTTTCTTTTTGTAACTGAAACATTTTTAATTTTAAGCTCTTTTAATGTATCAATTTTATTTTTAATTTTATGATGCTCTTCTATATTATCAAACTTCAACATTATTTCTGTTTTTTTGTTAATATAATCCTCATCAATATTTTGAATATTATTATTTAAATCAATTACATTATTTATTTCAGACATGGTATTTTCAAAAACGTAATTTGCCTCTACATATTTGTCTTGATCGTTAATTAATAAATGCTGAACTTTAAGAAAATTAAATTTAAATAAAAATCTTAATATAATTGGGAATACAATTATTATTAAAATAAGAAAAATAGCATATTTAATATTGACGGATGCTGTCACTCCCAATGTGATTAGAAAAAATAGTAAAGCTAATTCATAAACACTCTTTATTGGAGTTCTGTATCTGACAATTGATAAAGCTCCTATCATTCCTAATGAAAGAGCAAGATTACTTGATATTACAGATGTAATAATCATGGCTATTGGTGGAAGCAATATTGAAGTAAATAAATAACTAGGGCTTCTAAAGTAGCTGAATAGAATAAAGCTATGAATATAGAAAACAAGCAAACCTCCACCAGCCACCAATAAAGTTTTAATTAAAATTAATTGATCAAGTTTTGCAAATAATAAATCCATATTTATTTTTAAACTATATTATAATTTAAATAATCTAAAATGAAAATTAACTATAATAAAAAAATGATTATCCAGTATGAAAATAAACCTGATAAAATTGTAGCAATTACATTCTTAGAAAAATAACCAACTAATATAGCAACTATTGCTCCAAATATTTTAGGATCGTTCATTTCAATAAATGTTCCATAATCATTAATAAAAATTCCTGGAAATATAATTGCAGGAAATACTGCTGAAGGAACATATGCTAGTACTGCTTTAATTCTTTCTCCCAATAAATCTCTGTCTACTAGAGCAACCATAGTCATTCTTGTAAAATAAGTAATTATCCCTGCAATAATAATTGATAACCAAGTCATTTTTTTAACCTCAATACTAATGCAGCTACAAACAATGCTATGATTGGTGATATTATTATGTAGGATTTGAAAGGTGCATCAAAGAATAACAATGAACTTAATCCACATGTGATCATAACTATTACATGGTCTAATTTTTTTAAATCATGAACAACAATCGCAATAAAAGTTAAAGGAACTGCAAATTTCAATCCTAGCTCTTCTGGCACAAATGAACCAACTATTATTCCTGACAATGTCGATAACTGCCAAAAAATCCAAAGAGTACCTCCTGAACCTAGTAAATGATAATGAAGATTTGGTTCATTTTTATTTTTTTGAAAGAACTTGTTTGACTCGGCAAACCCCTGGTCTACCACTAAATAAGATATCAATAACTTTTTAATAAATGAGAGTTTTTCTAAATATTCAGACAAAACTGCCCCATATAATAAGTGTCTGGAATTAATTACCCCTACTGATGTGATCGCTATTACCGCAGAAGCTCCCCCTGAAAGCAATTGTAAGAATACTATTTGAGACGCACCGCCAAAAATAATGATAGACATTGCGTAAACTAATATAGGGCTAAAACCGAGCTTTATTCCAATTGCACCACAGACAATTCCAAAAGGAATTACTGAAAACATGTGAGGTGCTACAGACAATAAACCCTTTATTAATAATTGTTTTTTTGTGAACATTACTTAACTGTTTGTAAAGCAATTTTTAAATATTTCATATCGAGTTTACAATCTTTGTATCCTCGCTTTACTACATTTAAGTATCTTTCAGTTGGATATCTAAATTCAGTTTTATTAACCATAATGTAAGTCATCACTGTTTTATTATAATAAGTAAAATAAAGTTTTTTATAAAGAATTGGATAATCCTCATAAACATCTAGTTTTTTTTCATCACTTTTAGATATTTCAAATAAAGCACCGGGAACTAAAGAATTTTTGCTCTTTTCTATATCAGCAGCTCTATATTTACTTCTAAAGTTTAATCTATAGCCCTTAAGTTCATATTTTTTTAAGAAAACAGAGTCTTTACATCTCCGCTTCATTTGAAAAAGATTAAGATTACTTCCGTAAGCAAAATATAACATTACTCCAGTTCAACTATTTTAATATTTTTTGCTTTGACAAATTCAAGTATTAGTGAGTTACACAGGTTTATTTTATCTTGATCTTTTGATCTTAATACAATTGATACACCTAATTTACCTTGTCTAAAAAAAGGATAACTACCAATTTCTACATCTTTGTTATTGTCTTGAACATTAGTTAATGAGCTTGCTATTTCACTTTCATAAGTCATTAAATTTATAGTTTTGCTTAAAATAGGATCTCCGCCAACAAGTACATTTCCTAAACCCCCAATCATTGCTTTTAATATTGATGGAACACCTGGAAGAGAAAACACATTTTCCACGTAAAATCCTGGGGCGCCACTAGTTGGATTTAAAATAAGATTAGCTGTAACTGGCATCTTTGCCATTTTTTGTCTACCATCATTAAAATTACCCGGTTCGTAATATTTTTCTAAAATAGCAAATGCCTCTTTATGAAATCCATATTCAATATTAAATGCTTTTGATATAGATTCTGCAGTTATGTCATCGTGAGTAGGACCAATACCACCTGTAGTAAACACATAGTTGTATTTAACTCTTAACTCATGAACAGTATCTATTATGGTTTTTTCCACATCGGGAATTACTCTTACCTCTCCAACAGAAATTCCTAGAGAATTAAGCCAAGTAGCTAATGTACTTGTATTCAAATCTTTTGTTCTGCCAGATAATACCTCATTACCTATAATGATAATTGCTGAAGATATTTCTTTTTTATTAGTCATTTCTAAATATAAATAAAATTCTATGAAATTTACCAACACTTTATTAAAAGGCAAATTACAACGGAGATATAAGAGATTTTTCACAGATATAGAAGTAAAAAATAAAACTGTTGTAGCACATTGTCCAAATACGGGTTCTATGATGGGTTTATTAGATCAAGGAAATGAGGCTTGGATTAGCAAACATAATGATCCAAAGCGTAAATTAAAATTTACCTTGGAAATGATAAAAGTAGGAAAAAGAATAATAGGAGTAAATACTCATAGAGCGAATAGAATTGTTGAACATGCTTTAGAGAATAAACTAATAAAAGAATTTAGTACAATTAAAAATATTCGAGCAGAATTTAAATATTCTGATGATACCAGATTTGACTTTTTGTGTGATAAAAAAATATTAGAAGTAAAGAATACAACATTGATGAGAGAGGATGATATTGCAGAATTTCCAGATGCTGTCACATCAAGGGGGACAAAACACCTCCAAAAGTTAACAGAATCAATTAAAAAAGGATATAAGGCTTATGTCTTATTTTTAACTCAAATTCAGGATATAAATAATTTTAGAATAGCAAAAGATATAGACTCTAACTATTATAAAGAATATTTAGATGCTAAGAAATCTGGTGTAAACTTTCTTGCTTACAGATGTAGTTTAAATTCTAAAGAAATAAAAATTGAAAAGAAAATTAAGATTTTAGATGAGTAATTTTTCAGAAAAATTTGAGAAAATGAGAATTGCTGGGAAACTAGCATCTCAAACTTTAGATATGCTTACGCATGAAGTTAAAGAGGGTGTGTCTACAGATAAGATTGATCAATTAGGATATGAATTTATAAGAGATAATGGAGGCCACTCTGCTCCACTATATTATAGAGGATTTAAAAAATCACTATGCACTTCTTTAAACCATGTTGTTTGTCATGGTATTCCCTCTGATAGGGTTTTGAATGAGGGTGATACGGTTAATATAGATGTTACGGCGATAGTGAATGAGTACTACGGTGACACTAGTAGAATGTTTGCTATTGGAGATATTCCAGTAAAAGCCAAAAACTTAATAGAGACAACATACGAGTCAATGATGAAAGGAATTGAAATTTTAAAACCTGGAGTAAAATTAGGAGACATTGGCTATGAAATTCAATCTTTTGTTGAAGAAAGAGGTTTTTCTGTTGTTAGAGATTTTTGTGGGCACGGCATTAGCAATACATTTCATGAACAACCTAATATTCTTCATTATGGTAAGAAAAATACAGGTCATGAACTAACACCTGGCATGACCTTTACAATAGAACCGATGATTAATACTGGTAAATTAGATGTAAAAGTACTTAATGATGGATGGACTGCAGTAACAAAAGATAAGTCTTTATCTGCTCAATTTGAGCATACAATAGGAATAACAGAAGACTCTTATGAGATTTTTACAGAATCTGTTAAAGGTTATAAGAGGCCCCCATATAATTAATGATAACACGCTACTCTAGAAAAGAACTTACGGATATTTGGTCCGAATATAACAAATATAAAATTTGGTTAGATGTAGAGATTGCTGCAGCTGAAGGAATGGAAAGATTAGGAACTATTCCAAAAGGTGTTGCAAGTGCTGTAAGAAAAAAGGCTAATATTAATGTTAAAAGAATTCACAATATTGAAGCCAAAGTTAAACATGACGTCATTGCATTCTTAACATCTGTCACTGAAAAAGTGGGAATTAAGGCAAGATATTTACACCAAGGAATGACCTCATCAGATGTTGTAGACACAAGTTTTAATATTCAATTAGTTCAATCTGGTAAAATTTTGTTAAAGGATATAGATCAAATTTTAAAAGTTTTAAAATCTAAAGCTAAAAAATATAAATTTACACCATGCATGGGTAGAAGCCATGGTATTCATGCAGAGCCAATTACATTTGGTCTTAAATTAGCTTCATATTATGAGGAATTTAAAAGAAATAAAAAAAGACTAATTAATGCAATAGATGAAATATCAACTTGCGCAATATCTGGTGCTGTTGGCACTTTTGCAAATATTAATCCTAATGTAGAAAAGCACGTTGCTAAAAAACTAGGATTAAAAGTTGAACCCATTTCTACTCAAGTTATTCCAAGAGATAGACATGCACATTATTTTTCAGTTTTAGGTATTATAGCTGGATCAATTGAAAGAGTTTCAACAGAAATTAGACACTTGCAAAGAACTGAAGTTTATGAATTGCAGGAATTTTTTTCAAAAAAACAAAAAGGTTCAAGTGCAATGCCACATAAAAAAAACCCAATATTAAGTGAAAACTTAACTGGACTTGCTAGAATGGTTAGAAGTTATACTATTCCAGCTCTAGAAAATATTGCTCTTTGGCATGAAAGAGATATTTCACATTCAAGCGTAGAAAGAAATATTGGTCCAGATGCAAATATAACTCTAGATTTTGCTTTAGTAAGATTAGCGAGCGTATTAGATAAAGTGATTGTGTATCCAAAGAAAATGCTTAACAATCTTAATATCACCAAGGGCACAATTTTCTCTCAAGAGTTGATGTTAGAACTTACAAAATCAGGTTTAAGTAGGGAAATCTCATATAGATTAGTACAGGCACATGCAAAAAAATGCATAGCAGATAATCTCGATCTTTTAGATGTTGTGATGACTGATAAAAACATTACATCTAGAATATCTACTAAAAAAATGAAAAAAATATTT
>CABZGO010000013.1 GCA_902525355.1 uncultured Pelagibacteraceae bacterium
AAAGTATAAAGTGTTAGGTATTTTATTTTATTTGAGATTGACGCTTCAATTATCTTTTCAACAACCTTAACACCCTCTGTATGTCCATAATTTCTTGATTTTTTTTTTCTTAATCCCCATCTACCATTTCCATCCATAATGATGGCAACATGTTTTGGAGAATTCATATTGTCATTATTTCTTTTTCTTTAAATAATACTCTATCATCAATAATTTTAATTTGATTGTCAGTATAGTCCTGAATAATTTTTTCATTTTTTTTCACTTCATCCTCTGAAATTTCTTTATCTTTTAAAAGTTTTTTTAATTCATCATTTGCTTCTCTCCTAATGTTTCTTATAGAAACTTTACACTTTTCCCCCATAGACTTTATTACTTTCTTTATCTCAGACCTTCTTTCTTCACTAAGATCAGGAACAGGCAATCTTATAAGTTGTCCATCAATCTGTGGGTTTAATCCTAACTCTGACTTTTTAATTGCAGAGTCAATAAGAGCAACGTTATTTATATCCCAAACCTGTATATTGATACTCCTAGGTTCCGGGGTTGTAATGCTGCCTAGCTGATTAATTGGCATCTTTTGACCATAAACGTCAACTTTTACAATATCTAACATGCCTGCGCTTGCCCTTCCTGTTCTTAATGAGTTAAGTTCACTTTGAAAAATTTCATAACTCTTTGACATTTTACTATTATATTTTGACTCTTCAAACATTACTCACCTATTTTTAGTCTTATAAAATTATTAATTTGCAGATTAGAAATTTCTAAGCTTTTAACAACATCCTTAACTTTCATCTTTGGGTCCATTACCCAATCCTGAGACATTAAGCTATTGTCATCTTTAAATTTATTAATTTTACCTAAACTAATTTTCTTAGAAATATCCTTAGGTTTACCAGAATTTTTTAATTCCTCTTCAATTAAATTTACCTCTTTATTTATTACTTCTTGATCTATCAAATCTGCATTTAACGCTATAGGATTTGATGCTGCTATATGCATTGATAATTGTTTTCCAAATAAGCTAATTTTATCAGATTTCTCATTAGTATTCAAAGATACTATTACTATTAATTTTGATACATTGTCTTTAATTACAGAATGTTGATAAACGAAATTTCTTGAATTTTCATGAGCTAAAGTTTTTACTCTACCAATTGTTATTTTTTCTCCAATTTTTGCTATTAAGGCTACTAGATTTTCATCAACCGTTTTATTATTTTTCATCGTAGATTTTTTTAAATCTTCAATATTTGAAGAGTGGTGATTATTTAATTCACTCAATTCTTTGACAAACTCAATAAAATCATCATTTTTTGCAACAAAGTCTGTTTCACAATTCACTTCAATTAAAGACATTTTGTTCTCATCACCAGAAGCAACTACAACTCCCTCCGTTGCACTTCTGGACATTTTTTTTGAAGCTTTAGCTATACCTTTCACTCTCAAGATTTCAGCTGCCTTTTCTAAATCACCATTTGACTCTTTCAACGCAGCATTACAATCTTTGAAACCTGCACCTGTTGATTTTCTTAATTGTTTTACCTTTTCTATATCGCTCATTTAATTTACCTGTAATACAGTTAGCTATATTAGTTAAGTTTTGTCTCTACTTTTGCTTCGTTAGATTTTTGTGGATTTGATTTTTCAACTTTTAAAGCTTCAGTATCTTTATCAATAGTTATGTTTTGTGGTGCTTCTTTTTTGGCATTTTGAATTGTTTCTTTTAAAAGTGAACAATACAAATCAATAGATCTTCTAGCGTCATCGTTTCCAGGTATAGGAAAATCAATACCATCTGGATTAGAATTAGTATCTAGAATTGCAACTATTGGAATGCCTAATTTAACAGATTCTTTAATTGCTAGAGACTCATAATTTGTATCAATTATGAATACTAGATCAGGAATTTTCTTCATGGCTGATATTCCACCTAATGATCTTTGTAATTTGTCTCTTTGAACACTCATTTTTAATAATTCTTTTTTAGTAAAGCCTCTATTCTCAGATTTTAAATCATTTTCTATTTTTTCAAGTTTTTTAATTGAGTTAGATATTGTTCCCCAATTTGTAAGCATTCCCCCTAGCCACCTATAATTAACAAAATATTGATCAGTTTCATTTGCAAGTTCTGCTATTGCTTCTGATGCTTGTTTTTTAGTTGATATAAATAATATTTTCCCACCTGATGAGATTGTTGAATAGACTTTTTCTAAAGCTACTTTTGTTAGCTCAAGAGTTTGTGTTAAGTCTATTATATGAATAGAGTCTCTTTTCCCAAAAATAAACTTCTTCATTTTTGGATTCCATCTTAAAGTTTTATGGCCAAGATGAACGCCTGCCTCTAATAATTGCTCTATTGTTAGATTTGGTATTTTCATATTTTTTCCCGGTTATGCCACCACAATTACTGCCTAAAAAGGACCGGAGGTATAAAACCAGAAATTGTGTGCGTGTTAATTTAAGCAACTATTTACAAAAAAAATAAGAAAAAACAAGTTTTTTTTAGAGAACATCAATATTTTCCTCATTTCTCATTAAATTGACCATTTTGTGATCTATTTTTCTTTTTTGATTAAGTTGAAAAGACATCCTTTTTTTATCAACTTCAACATCTATTATCACTGTTGTCTTTCCTGTCTCTAAACTTAGTTTATTAATTTTATCAATGTCATCTATATTTTTAATTTTTATTTTTAATTCATTTATTGGCTTATCCATCACCTCTTTCATAGAGATAATTTTTCTTACATTAATTTTCTTTTGTATTTTGTTTTCATCTACATAACTTTTTACTAAAGTAATCATAACTGAGTTACCTTCAATAAGTATCTCTCTATTAATTTCAAAAACGTCTGAAAAAACAAATAATTCAAAAACACCAGATAAATCAGAAAATTTAATTATTGCATATGATGCTCCTTTTTGTGTTTTCTTTTCTTGTACCTTTAGTATTGTAGATGAAATATTTGAACTTAAAATATTTTCATTTGAATTAAACTCCTCGTAATCAATTATATTATATTGGTTAAAAAGCGATTTATACTGGTTTAAAGGATGATCAGAAATAAAGAAACCTAATGTTTCAAATTCTTTTGATAATTTAACATCTAAATTCCAATCTTCTATAACATCTAAATAAGTCAAGTTGTTTTCTTCTTCAAATAAGTCTATTTGGTTTGCTGAATTATTTTCAAAAACATTTTTTGATTTTAAAATAATGTTAGGTATAGAATTATACAAAGATTGTCTATTCTTATTAAAACTATCAAAAGCTCCTGCTTTTACAAGACCCTCTAACTGTAATTTGTTTATGTCTTTAGGGTTAACGCGGTTTATAAAGTCTGTTAGATCTTTATAATTACCATTTTTAGTTCTTTCTTTTACAATTTTTGAAATAGCTTCAAATCCAACGCTTTTAATAGCTCCTAATGCGTAAAGAAAATTTTTACCATCAGATGAAAAGTCAGCATAGCATTTATTAATATCTGGGCGAATTATATTTATATTTAATCTTTTAAGTTCTTCATAAAATTCACTTAATTTTTTTTGGTTTGAAAGCTCCATCGACATAGAAGCAGCAAAAAATTCGTGAGGATAGTATGTTTTTAAAAATGCAGTTTGATATGCTATTATTGCATATGCAGCTGCATGGCTCTTATTAAATCCATATTCTGCAAAAGGCTCAATTTTCAAAAAAATACCAGCTGCAATATCTTTGCTAATTCCGTTTTTATGAGCTCCCTCAACAAATCTTTCTTTTTGTTTTTCAAGTTCTGCTCTTTTTTTTTTACCCATAGCCCTTCTCAATATGTCTGCTTCTCCCGCAGTAAACCCAGATAATACTTGAGCAATTTGCATAACTTGCTCTTGATAAATAATAACTCCGTAAGTTGGTTTTAAAATTTCTTCTAATTTAGGATGTAAATAGTCTGGTTCTTTATTCCCATGTTTGCAATCGTTATAAATAGGGATATTGCTCATAGGACCAGGTCTATATAAAGCAACTAAAGCTATAATGTCCTCCAAATGATTAGGTTTCATGTTGATTAAAGCATCTTTCATACCAGAACTTTCTAATTGAAATAATCCAACTGTTTTACCACTAGACAAAAGGTTAAATACTTTTTGGTCTTCGTAATTAATATTTTCAATTTTAAAATTTGGATGTTTTTTTTCTACAAGTTTTTGTGTTTTATTAATTACTGTTAACGTTTTTAGCCCCAAGAAATCAAATTTAACTAATCCAGCATTCTCTGCTGAATACATGTCAAATTGAGTAGAAGGAAGCAATAAATCTGCCGATGAGTCCTTATACAAAGGGACAGTTTCTGTTAATTTTTTGTCTGCTATAACAACGCCTGCTGCATGAGTTGCAACATTTCTATTTAATCCTTCAAGTTTTAAGGACAGCTTGATTAAACGACTAACTCTTTTATCATCATTAATCAATTTTTGTAATCTTGGCTCTACATTTATACTTTCTTGTAACGTTAATGGTCTAGATGGATCAAAGGGTATCATTTTACAAATTCTATCTATAAAACCATACGGTAGTCCTAACACACGTCCAACATCTCTTATTACCATTCTAGCTTTAAGTTTTCCAAATGTTATAATATGAGCAACACTATCTTTATATTTGGTTGTTAAATATTTAAAAACTTGGTCTCTTTTTTCCTCACAGAAATCTATATCAAAATCGGGCATAGAAATTCTATCGGGGTTCAAAAATCTCTCAAATATTAAATTAAATTTTATTGGATCGACATCTGTTATTGATAAGCACCAGGCGACAAGTGATCCTGCTCCGGATCCTCTTCCAGGTCCAACTGGTATATTATTACTTTTTGCCCATCTTATATAATCTGAAACAATTAAAAAATATCCTGAATAATTCATTTCAGTTATAATTTTTATTTCATGATTTAATCTATCTTTATAGGTTTCTTTAATTTTAATATTTTTTGATATTTTTTTTATTAACTCTGGATCAAATTTGAATTTTTCTTCCAATCCCTCAAAGGAATCATTTTTTAACTTATCATCAATATTTAATGTATTTGCGCTAATGTTAGGTAGTATAGGTTTGGAGGTGATAGGTCTAAAATCACATCTATAGGGTAAATTATAATTATTTTCCAATGCTTCGGGTAAATCTTTAAAAATCTCTAACATTTCAGATGAAGATTTGAAATAATGATTATTAGTTAATTTTAATCTTTTTTGATCATTAATGTAAGTTTTTTGTCCAATGCACATTAAAGCATCGTGTGCTTCGTGCATTTCCTTTTCTAAATAGAAAACCTCATTAGTTGCGATGATTGGTATTTCATATTTTTTTGATAGATTTAGATTGAAAGTTTCAAATTCTTTTTCATTTTTGTCACCATGTCTTTGAATTTCTAAATAAAAATTTTCTTTAAAATTGTTATTTAATAGTGTTATTAATTGATCTAATTCATCAGTTAAGCCTTTGTTAAAAATATTACCAATCAAATTACTAACTGTTCCGGATAGAACAATTAAACCTTCACTATTTTTTATTAAATCATCAATCGAGCAGTGTGGTTGATCATTATCTGTATTTTCTAAATAAGCTTTTGAAGAAAGTTCAATTAAGTTTTTATATCCAACATAATTTTTTGCTATAAGTGGAATAACCCCATAAGTATTTTTAAATCTAAATTGAACTTGTGATCCAATGATTGGTTGTGTTCCTACAGATGAAATATTTTCAGAAAATTCTAACACACCTGATAAATTATAAGTATCACTTAAACCTACAGATTGTATCTTATTTTTCTTACAATATTCTTTAAGATTTTCAATTTTTAATGCACCCTCACAAATTGAATACTGAGAATGAATTTTAATTTGATTAAAATGTTTTTTTTTAGGTTGTAACATTGATGATTTGCATATTACCATCATTCATCATAATTTTACAATCTGCCATATTTGCAAAATATCTATTGTGAGTTGCAAAAATAATGATCCTATTTTTGTTTTTTAAATTAAATAGGATTTTAAAGATAAGTTTTGCATTATCAGTGTCTAGACTGCCAGTTGGTTCATCTGCTAATATAATATCAGGATCATTAATTAATGCCCTTGCAATGGCAATACGTTGATTTTCACCTCCAGATAATTCATTGGGAAAATGGTTTAATCTAGATGACATACCTACATTTTTTATCAATTTTTTTGCAAGTTCAATAGAATTTTGTTTTTCCTCAGAAATGAGTAGGTTAGGTAAATAAACATTTTCTAAAGCTGTAAAATCTGAAAGTAAGTTTTTGTCTTGATAAATAATTCCTATTTTCTTTGCTCTAATTAGATCATTTTCAACTTTGTTATTTGGCTTTATTTTGTTGCTGTTTATTTCGATTGAACCTGATGTAGGGTTATCGATCAATGATAATAAGTTGAGTAAAGAAGATTTTCCAGATCCAGATGGCCCCATTATAGAATAGGTTTTTCCAGGTTCAAAATTAAATGAGATATCGTTTAAAACCTTTATAGATTTATTTTTCTCATATTTTTTTGTTAGGTTTTTTATTTTAATATAATTATTCATATTTAAGAGTTTTAACAGTATCTAAAGAAGATGCTTTTGAAGCTGGGTATATAGATACTACAACCGTTGTTATTATTGAACTAAGAGAGATTATTATAATTGAATTTATATTTATTTCAGAAGGTATGGAATTTAAAATATAAATATCTTCTGGGAAAAGAGAAACGCCAAATATATTTGAGATAAATTGTTTTATACTTTCTATATAAATACAGAAAAGAGTACCAACAACTACACCAAACAACGTTGCTGATGTTCCTATAAAAAAACCCACTAAAAAGAAGATTTTTTTTATCGATTTACTACTTACCCCAATTGATTTAAGGATACCTATATCTCTTGTTTTATTTTTAACTAAGATTGTAAGTCCAGATATTATATTGAATGCACCAACTACAATTATCAAAGAAAGGATTATAAACATTACGTTTCTTTCTACTTTCAAAGCTGAAAATAATGATTTATTCATATCTGACCAGGTATAGACTTGAGCATCTGGAAACAGAGCTATTAAATTTTTTTTATGAATTTCTATATTGTTTGGATTTTTAAAATAAAATTCTATGAATCTATTTTCTTTATTCTTATTTAAAAAATTCTCAAGGGTCTCTAAATTTATATATGCAATATTTTCATTGAAGTCAGATAAGCCACTATCAAAAATTGAAGTTATCTTAAAGTTTTTTTGTTTGGGAAGTGTACCTACTAAGGTTTGAATTCCAGAGGGAGACATAACTGTAATAATATCACCAATATCAACATTCAAATTAAAGCTTAATTCTTTACCAATAGAAATAGTACTATCATTTAAGTTTTTTGATCCAAAAAATTGATCATTTTTTACTATTTGAAGGTTTTTAAAATCACTTTCTTTATATCCTTTTAGGAAGACACCCTTTGTATTATCTTTATTCAAGATTACTGCTTCTCCATCATTTGAAACTATATTTTCGGCAAAATCAAAATCTTGAATATATTCTAATGGTTTATTTCCTGGTTGAACTACTGCGTGAGCATTAAAACCTACAATTTTAGTTATTAGTTCAGATCTAAAACCATTCATTACCGACATAACAATGATTAGAACTGCAACCCCTAATGAAATACCAATAAAAGAAAAAATTGAAATAATATTTAAAAAGCCATCATTTTTTCTGGTCTTTAAAAATCTAAATGTAACTTCTCTTTCTAACTGTGAGATCAATTTGATTTAGCTTTTAAAATTTGTGACGCAACATCTTCAATATTTAAATTTTGAGTTTCTTCATTAATCTCTTTAAACTCAAACAAATCTCCATCAGTTTTATTTCCTAAAATTAATTGATAAGGAATACCGATTAAATTAAATTTCTTAATTTTTGCTGATATATTTTCTTCAGTATCATCTATGATAACATCTATATTTTTAGACTTTAAATATTCAAATATTTTATGCGATTTTTCTAGGTTTGTTTTGTCATTTTTTTTAATCATTGGAATTATTGCGCAGTGATATGGAGTAACTGATAATGGCCATTTCATTATTTCATCCTTATCATTATATTTTGCCTCAATTATGGCACCTACCAATCTTGAAACACCTATTCCATAAGATCCCATTTTAACAAATTCTTTTTTTCCATTATAATCTACTGCAGCATTCATTGGTTTTGAGTATTTATCTCCGAAATAAAATATATGGCCTACCTCAATACCTTTTGTATTTACTCTTAATTCTTCTGGGACTGCTTTTTCAAATTCTTTCTGATCAAACTTCTCATCTGTAACAGAATAAAATTTTTCATATTGTTGTCGTAAATTAGTAAGCGAATTTTTTTCTAATAAAGTAGAAGAGCTATTCACATCAAATATTCTTTTGTCTGTATAAATTTTACTTTCCCCGGTATCAGCTAGAATTATGAATTCATGAGAAAGATTTCCACCAATAGGTCCTGTATCCGCAGCCATAGGTATTGCTGATAAATTTAATCTTTTAAAAGTTCTTAAGTATGAAAGAAAAAATTTATTGTATGAAAAAAAAGCTTCATCATCATTTATATCGAATGAGTAAGCATCTTTCATATAAAATTCCCTACACCTCATAATTCCAAACCTTGGTCTTAATTCATCTCTAAACTTCCATTGAATATGGTATAATAACTGTGGGAGCGATTTATAAGATTTTATACTTGATCTAAAGATTTCTGTGATTAACTCTTCATTAGTTGGTCCATATAACATTTCTCTATTTTGACGATCTTTAATACGTAACATTTCTTCCCCATAATCATCATATCTTCCACTTTCTTTCCAAATTTCTGATGATTGAATTGTGGGCATTAAAATTTCTTGAACCCCAATTCTATCCTGTTCCTCTCGAACAATTTGCTCTATATTTTTCATAACTTTGAAACCAAGGGGTAACCATGAATATATCCCTGCTGATGATTGCTTAATCATCCCAACTCTTAACATTAGTTTGTGAGATTTAATTGTAGCTTCGGTAGGATTATTTTTAAGAATTGGTACAAATGATTTAGAAAAATACATTTTATTTTTTAAATTCTTACCAAGTTTATATTTGTTAGTGGTTTTTTCCCAGTTTTTTCTTTTGAAAATTTACGACAAGTTATTTTAAGAGCATCTATAAGATTATCTTGTTGTTTTGCGTTGTTTAATGAAAATGTTTTAATTGTTCTTTCTATTTCTTCCTCTAATCCATAAATAAACTCATCATTCTCATATACTGGTAGACCTCTAAAAGTTACCAAAGGTTTATTGTGAATATTGCCTTTTGGTGTAATCATAATTGTAGCTTCTAAAAATCCATTTGATGAAATATTTCTTCTCTCTTTTATTGATCTAGAATCTTCCTCTACTGGTACATTTCCATCTAAATAAACTCTTCCACTTGGCGCTTTATCATAAACCTCCGGTTTTTCCCCTGGATATAACTTAACAATATCTCCATTTTCTACTTGAACTGGGTATTTAACTTGCATTTCTTTGGCAAATTCTATGTGCTCCATCATATGCCTGTGCTCTCCGTGAACAGGAATAACAGCCTTTGGCCTTACCCAATTATACATATCCCTTAAGTCTTCACGGTTAGGATGACCAGAAACATGAATATACTCATTGTCTTCGGATATAACTTCGATACCTTCTTTGACTAAATTATTATGGAGTTTATACAATTTCTTCTCGTTTCCAGGGATAATTTTCGAAGAAAAAATAACAGTATCATTTCTCTCTATAAATACATCAGGGTGGGTATATTTAACTATTCTATTCATAGCTCCCATTGGTTCACCTTGGCTTCCAGTGCATAAATAAACAATTTTTTCTCTAGATATATTTTTTGCATCTCTAGGATCTATAGGATCAGTAACATTTTTAAGATAACCACATTGTCTAGCTGCTTTAAAAATTCTGTGCATCGACCTTCCAACTAATGAAATATGTCTTCCTGTTTGTTCTGCACAGTAAAAAACTGACTCCATTCTTGCTACATTAGATGCAAATGAAGTAACAATTATTCTTTTTTTTAATCTTTGAAAAACTTTAAGTAAATTTTTACGAACTTCAAGTTCTGATCCTGCTCTACCTGCGCTGAATACATTTGTAGAATCACATATCATGGCTAACACACCTTCGTTACCTATTTCCTTTAATCTTTCCGAATTTATATTTCCACCAATTAAAGGGTCAGGATCACACTTCCAATCTCCTGTGTGCAATATATTTCCTACTGGTGTTTGAATTCTAAGACCATTTGGTTCTAGTATTGAATGAGTAAGTGTAACAAACTCTATTTTGAAGGGATCTAAATTAATAGTACTATTAAGTTCTACAATTTTTAAAAAATCAGTTATATCAATTTTTTTTTCTTTAAATTTTTCTGTAATTAAAACTGAAGTAAAAGGTGTGGCATAAATTTTACATTTCAATTTAGGCCAAACATGAGCAACAGCTCCAATATGATCCTCATGAGCATGCGTTAGAACTATCCCTAGAAGATCATCTTTTTTATCGATTATAAATCCTGGATCTGGATATATAATATCAACACCAGGAACTGTGTCATCTGCAAATGTTACACCAAGATCAACAATTATCCATTTTTGATTATTTGGCTTACCGTATGCAAATAGGTTCATATTCATTCCTATTTCACCAGATCCTCCTAGAGGACAAAATAATAATTCATCTTTCATATTTTTTAATTTAAAGCTACTTTTAAGATACCTTTTATAGTTAAATTTTTATCAACCGTTTTAATACCTTTAATTGACGATTTAAATAAGTATGCAAATCCACCTGTAAGTATAATTTTGAACTTCTTTCTAGTTTGTTTTAAAATAAGTTTGATTATATTTTCAATTAAACCACTATAACCATGATAAAAACCTGCTCTTACAGCACTTTTAGTGTTTTTGCCAATGACTTTTGTAGTCTTTTCTAGCTTAATTTTAGGTATTAAAGAGGCTTTATCTATTAAATTTTTCAATGAAAGCTCTACACCAGGTGCTAAAACACCTCCAATATAATCTTTTTTAATAACAATATCGAAATTTGTAGCTGTTCCAAAATCAACAACAATATAATTGGACTTATTATCAATAACCGCAATCGCGTTAGCTAAACGATCAGAACCAATTTGTTTTCTATTCACCCTTATATTTATAAATTTTTTTAAATTATAGTTTTTTAACTCTTCACAATTCAATTTAGTTATTTCTTTAATAGTCTTTTTTATTATTTTATATGAATTAGGAACAACGGAGCTAAAAAGTATTTTGTTTATTTTTGTATTATAATTTTTTAAGAATATTAATTCCTGCAATATAAATTTTTTGTTTATATTTTTTTTATGAATTTTAATATTTTTAATTAATTTTAAATTATTATTAAATAAGCAGATTTTTATAGCAGTATTTCCGATATCTCCAATTAAATACATAGATTAAACTCCAAATAAGTGTAAGTTTTTTTCATACAATAATTTAATCTCTTTAAATAATTTAATTCTATTTAACTCTTTATTTGAATATTGATTTAAGGAAGTAGTAAAGTAGTTGTTTATTTTTGGACTACTTGTAACATTAATTCCAATACCCACAATCAAATATTTTCTACCTTCTCTAAAAATTATTTCTTGCAAGATACCACAAACTTTTTTATTATTTATTAAGATATCATTGGGTTTTTTTATCTGTATTAACGAATTAACTTTTTTATTAATAACTTTTTTTATTATTTTTAAATTTTTTTCTATAATTGCTGTTAAGGGAATTTTTTTGCTTATTTCAAAAAATATAGATATAAATAAATTTCCTTTCATAGATATCCATCTATTTTTGCCTTGTCCTTTACCTTTTGTTTGTTGATCTGTTAAAATTATTCCTCTTTGATTGCCTTGTTTTATCAATCTTATTGCTACGTTGTTAGTGCTATCAACTTTTTTGTATAAATAATTTTTTAATTTCATTAGATCATAGTAATTTTAGATACTATTTCTGTTATACCGCTCGGATACATAAAGTATGCTAAAATAAATATTGTTGAAATAGCCAAAGTAATTTTTAATCCTAGATTGTGAGAGGTTTCATATTCTTCTTTTTCTGGATCAAAATATATAATTTTAATAATTCTTAGATAATAAAAAGCTGCTACTACAGTTGCTAGTAATCCAACAATTGCTAAAAAATACATTGACTGCTCTATAACTGATAAGAATACATAGAATTTTGCAAAAAAACCTGCAAGTGGAGGTATACCTGCTAAAGAAAATAAAACTATCAATAACGAGAAAGACAAAACTGGATGTTTTTTAGAAAGTCCTGATAAGTCCTCTATATCTTCATAATATTTATCATTTCTTTTAAGCATGAATAAGCAGCTAAAAAAGGCTAAATTCATTACCAAATAAATAGATATATAAGTTATAGAACTTTGTATTCCTTGATTGCTAACTGTTGATAATCCGGCTAAAGCATATCCCATATGACTAATTGAACTATAAGCAATTAGTCTTTTCAAATTTTTTTGACCAATGGCCGCCACTGCACCAAATATCATTGAAGCTATTGAAATAAATACAATAATAGTTTGCCACTGATCATTCATATTAGCAAAAGGTGTATATAAAAATTTAATGAATACAGAGAGTGCAGCTATTTTTGGAAGTATTGCAAAGAATAATGTTACAGACGTAGGAGAGCCTTGATAAACATCTGGTGCCCACATATGAAAAGGTACAGCCGAGATTTTAAATGCAAGACCAACTAAAATAAAGACTATCCCAAAAGTTGTACCATAATTAAATTCAGTAGAGTTTATAAGTATTTGATCGAAATTTGTACTTTCAGAAAATCCATAAGTTAATGAACAACCATATAACAGCAAACCAGATGATAAAGCGCTAAGAACAAAATACTTAAGTCCAGACTCTGTAGAAAGTAAATTGTCTCTATTAAAAGATGCAAGGACATACAAAGCTAATGATTGAAGTTCAAGGCCCATGTAAAAAACTATTAAATCATTTGAACTTATCATTATCATCATTCCCAAAATGCTGCTAAGAATGAGAATTGGATATTCAATTTTATTTAAATTGATTACTTGAATATATTTTGATCCTGTTAACATTACAAAAATTCCTGATCCAACAAGCATAATCTTCATATAGTTAGATAAATTGTCTATTAAATATGAATTATTGAATAAGTAAATTGAATCTAATGAGCTGAGATTTATTATTAGTGACAATAAAATAACTAAAGATATATTAGATATATTATAAATTAAACTTGCACTATTTTTTTTAAATACTCCAATCAGTAAAAATAACATTATAGATACCGATATGAAGATTTCAGGTAATATATATTGAAAATTTTCCATTAGTCTTTTGATGCAAGGTTGTTAATTAAGTCAAAGTTGTACATGTTTAAAGTATTCTCGACTGATGCTTCAATTGAATTCATTAAAGGCTCTGGATAAAAACCGAAAAATAAAATTGGTATTACTAGAGCTGACAAAGTGATAATTTCAAAAGTTTTTAAATCTTTCATACCTTTAAGTTCATGATTATTCATTTCGCCGAAGACAACCCTTTTAAATAGCCACAACATGTATGCTGCTCCTAAAATTACTCCTAAACTTGCAATCATTGCTACTAAGATATTTTTCTCAAATGCACCCATTAAAATTAAAAATTCTCCAATAAAACCTGTTGTTCCAGGTAGTCCTAGAGCTCCTAGTGTGAACACCATAAAAACAATTGCATATCTAGGCATTATAGAGACTAAACCCCCATATTTATTAATTAACCTTGTGTGATGCCTTTCATAAACAACTCCAACACTTAAGAAAAGTGCAGCTGATACAAGTCCATGACTAATCATTTGGAAAATACTTCCTTCAATACCTTGTTGGGTCATTGTGAAAATACCCAACGTTACAAACCCCATGTGTGCAACAGATGAGTATGCTATAAGTTTTTTCATATCTTCCTGCATCAGAGCTACAAGAGATGTATATATAATTGCTATTAAACTTAAGACATAAACTAACATTGTAAAATTTTCTGACGCGATAGGAAATAACCCCAGTGAAAATCTTATAAATCCATATCCGGCCATTTTGAGTAGTATTGCAGCTAGTAATACAGAGCCAACAGTTGGTGCTTCTACATGAGCATCAGGCAGCCAAGTATGTACTGGCCACATAGGAGTTTTTACTGCAAAAGAACTAAAAAATGCTAGCCATAATAAATTTTGATATTCCACCTGAACACCAAGCTCATAAAGTTTTTCTACATCAGTAGTTCCAGTTATCCAATAAATAGCAATAATAGCAACCAACATAAGAACTGATCCCAATAAAGTGTATAGAAAAAATTTAAAGGCTGAATATACTCTTCTCTCTCCACCCCAAATGCCAATAATTAAAAACATTGGTATAAGACCTGCCTCAAAAAATAAATAAAATACTACTAAATCAAGCGAGCAGAAAACACCAATCATAAATGTTTCCATTATTAATATGGCAATTAAGAAATCCTTAAGTCTATTTTTTATTGTAGCATTAACTGAAATAATACAGATTGGAGTTATAAAAGTTGTTAATATTACAAATAAAATTGAAATACCATCTATTCCAACTTTATAATTTATAAATCCTGATAACCATTCTCTATTTTCTACAAACTGAAAGTCTACTGAATTTTTATCAAAAACATGCCAAAGATATAAAGATAATAAAAAATTTGCTAAAGTAATAAATAAAGCTACATACTTGGAACTTTGATATTTTCCGCTTGATGATTTTGTGAATAATATAAATAAAGCACCTATTGTAGGTAGCAAAATTAAGGACGATAAAATTGGAAAGTTCATCAGTTTAATATCAGTATTGTTAGTAAAACTGAAAATCCAATCAACATAACAAATGCATATTGATAAATAAATCCAGATTGAAATTTGACTGCTTTAATTGATAAATTTTTAATTACACTTGAAATCCCATCGGGACCAAATTTATCTATTATTGATCCATCAACTTTTTTCCATAAAAACTTTCCAATTTTTTTTGAAGGATTAACAAACAAATAATCGTACATTTCATCAAAGTACCATTTCTTGACTAAAAATTGATAAATTGGTTCATTCATTTCTTTCAATCCATTTACTATGTATGTGTTTTTTAGATATAAATAATAAGAAAATGGAATTGCAACAGTAACAAGTATAGGTGTTGAAAACAAAAACCATGTTGGTGGATGATCTGTACTGAGTGGTTCTAAAAATTTTATAGATTTGCCCCAAAATTCATATGCTATTTCATGACCTATAAACAAACCTTTAAAGGCCATACCTGCAAAAATAGCTCCTATTGCCAAGATTACTAACGGGGCAATCATAATCAAAGGAGACTCTTGTATTTTATCAAAACTAAGTTCTTTATTATTAAAATTACCATGGAATGTTTTAAAAATAAGTCTCCAAGAGTAAATTGATGTTAATAAAGCTGTAACAATACCTACAAAAGCTGCAAATATTCCAACTCCATTTCCTCTTAGGTACGCAAATTCTATTATTGCATCTTTAGAATAAAAACCTGATAAAAAAGGAAAACCTGTTAAAGCAAGTGTCCCAATAAGCATTAATACATATGTGTATGGAAGTTTCTTTAAAACTCCACCCATTTTATTTATATCTTGTTCCTCATGAAACGAATGAATTACAGCACCAGCTCCTAAAAATAGCAAAGCTTTAAAAAAGGCATGTGTAAATAGATGAAACATCGCAACATTGTAAGCACCTACACCAGCAGCAAAGAACATATAGCCCAATTGACTACAAGTAGAATAAGCAATAATTTTTTTTATATCATTTTGAACAAGTGCAACTGTTGCTGCAAAGAAAGCAGTAGTCATTCCAATTATGGTTATAACTGTGAGAGCTAATGGAGAATATTCATATATAGGCGAGCATCTGACAACCAGAAATACCCCAGCAGTTACCATAGTTGCAGCGTGAATTAATGCAGATACTGGCGTTGGTCCTTCCATTGCATCAGGTAACCATGTGTGTAATAAAAATTGAGCTGATTTCCCCATTGCTCCAATTAATAAAAGTAAACAAATTAAATCAATAATTTCTATGTTAATACCAATAAAATTTATTTTTTTATCTAAAACATTTGGGATTTGCTCAAAAACCTCATCATAATTGACCGTACCAAAAATATAAAAAATCAGAAAAATTCCAAGAGCTAAACCAAAATCACCAACCCTATTAACTACAAAGGCTTTTATTGCGGCTTTGTTTGCACTCTCTTTTTTAAACCAAAATCCAATTAAAAAATATGAGCATAAGCCTACACCTTCCCATCCAAAAAATAGTTGAATAAAGTTGTCTGAACTTACCAAAGTTAACATTGCAAAAGTAAACAATGATAAATATGCCATGAATCTCGTTTTATGAGGATCGTGTGACATGTAGCCAATTGAGTAAATATGAACTAAAGCTGAAACAAAATTTACCACAACAAACATAACTACTGATAATGAGTCGATTTTTATAGACCAATTAACATTTAAAGTTCCAGAGTTAATCCAAGTAGCTACAACAAGATTGTTTGAATAATCTGAAATGATGACTTTATACAAAACAAGCAAAGAGAGAATCGCTGAAATACTCACAAGAGAACTTGTCAAAATTTGAGAATTTCTGTCTCCTATTTTCTTTCCAAAAAAACCACTAATTACAGACCCAATTAAAGGTAGAAATAAAATTAGGTATTCCATTTTATCCTTTTAAATTTTTAATCTCTTCAACTCGTATTGTGTCTGAATTTCTAAAATAAACTACAATTATGGCTAATCCGATAGCGGCTTCAGCAGCAGCAACTGTTAAAATAAATAGTGTAAATATTTGTCCACTTAAGTCATTTATAAATATTGAAAAGGCAACAAGATTTATGTTTACTGCAAGTAAAATTAGCTCAATACTCATTAAAATAACTATTACATTTTTTCTATTAAGGAAAATTCCTACAACACCAATAGTAAATATAATTGCAGCTAATGTTAAATAATGTCCTAAACCTATGCTAAGCATCTATTTTAACTCCTTTATTTCTCTCAGCCTCAACTAAATCAACACCTTCATCTCTTTCTCTAGAAATTTGCTTAACATAACTTTGTCTTTTAACTCCGGCTCTTTCTCTATAAGTTAAAACAATTGCTCCTATCATGGCAACTAACAAAATCATTCCTGAAATTTGAAATAGATGTATATAATCCGTATATAAAACATTTCCAATAGATCTAGTATTAGTGACCTCAGTAGATATATTTATAGAAAGGCTATTTAATAAATCAGGTTTATATTTCCATCCTCCAATTACAATTATAAGTTCAACAAAAATAATTAAGCTAACTAATAAACCAACTGGTATATGGTTTCCACCATCCCACCTTGAGCTAAACCATTGGCCTTTTTGCTCAGCTACGTTTAACATCATCACAACGAATAAAAATAGAACTGCAACAGCACCAACATAAACAATAAGCATTATCATGCCTAAAAATTCTGCACCTATCATAATAAACAAACAGGATATACTAATAAAATCTAGAATTAAAAAAAATACAGAGTGAACTGTATTTTTTGAGACCGTTACCATGACTGCAGAAACAATAGCAATTAAGGAGAAAATATAGAAGAAAACTGAGTGTGCAATCATAAGATTACCTGTGAGTGCTATCAGCCTTTATATTGGCAGCTAAAATATTTTCCCACCTGTCTCCATTTTCCAAGAGTTTTTCTTTTGTATAATAAAGTTCTTCTCTTGACTCTGTTGCAAATTCAAAATTAGGACCTTGGACAATCGCATCTACGGGACAAGACTCTTCACAAAGACCACAATATATACACTTAAGCATATCAATATCATATCTTACAGTTTTTCTACTACCATCATCTCTTTCCTTTGACTCAATTGTAATAGCTTGTGCTGGACATACAGCTTCACAAAGCTTACAAGCTATGCATCTTTCTTCACCGTTAGGATATCTTCTAAGAGCGTGCTCCCCTCTAGACCTTGTTCCTAATGATCCCTTTTCAAAAGGATAATTAATTGTCTTTTTTGGCTTAAAAGTCTCTTTTATTGCAATTAATAAACCAGTCACAAAATCAATCATGAATATAGTTTTTAGTAATCTTGAAATTTTCATTTATTTCCCTGGTAGTAAATCAAAATATAGTAAAAAACTTGAAGTTAAAACAACATAAAACAGTGAAAATGGGAGAAATATCTTCCAACCAAGCTTCATTAATTGGTCATATCTGTATCTTGGAACAGTTGCTTTAACTAACGCAAATAAAATGAATAAAATTAGTATTTTAAAGATTAACCAAAAAGGGCCTGGAATAGCATTAAATGGGAAGATATCTATTGGTGATAACCAGCCACCCAAAAATAAAACTGATCCCATTGCACACATTAACAAAATATTTGCATACTCCCCTAACCAAAACATAGCATACATCATTCCTGAATATTCAGTTTGATATCCTGCCACTAATTCTGCTTCTGCTTCTGGTAAGTCAAATGGAGGACGATTAGTTTCTGCTAGCGCAGAAATAAAAAAAATTACAAACATAGGAAATAAAGGAATTACAAACCATAAATTTTGTTGTGCCATAACGATGTCACTTAAATTTAAAGATCCAACACATAATAGAACGTTGATTATTATAACTCCTATTGAAACTTCATATGATACCATTTGTGCAGCAGATCTAATTGCACCTAAAAAAGGGTATTTTGAGTTAGAGGCCCATCCTCCCATAATTATTCCATATACACCTAATGATGAAACTGCGAAAAGATATAAAATACCAACATTGATGTCAGCTAGAACAAAATCTTCACCAAATGGTATTACAGCCCATGATATTAATGCTAATGTCATAGTAACGACTGGAGCTAGTACAAATACAAGCTTGTTTGAGCTTGCAGGTATTATTATTTCTTTAAAGATATATTTTAATGCATCAGCTAATGATTGAAATAATCCAAACGGACCAACTACATTAGGTCCTCTTCTTTTTTGTACAAATGCCCAAACTCTTCTATCAAGCCAAACTATCATTGCTACAGAAACTAAAACAGGTACTAATAAAAATAAAATTTTGTAAACTTCAGTAAATAATATTGAAAAATAAGAGTCCATTAACCCTCAGTTCCAGTTTTTTTCAAATTAGCTCTTGCATATCTACACTCTGACATTGTTTTGGATGCACGAGCAATCGTATTAGAATAGTAATAATCAATATCTTCAACTAAAATCTTTTCATCATTCAAATTATATTTAGGAACTTCAAAATTTTTTATATTTTGATTATTTAAATAGTTTTGCATAGATTTTAGTAGTTCATCTTTATTGTTAAATAGAGGATTTCCAAGGATAGTAGAAGATAATTCATTAATTATTTGCCAATCTTCTTTAGCTTCTCCTGGAGGATATGAAGCTTTATATGCTTTTTGAAGTTTTCCTTCTAAGTTAGTGAAATAACCATCTTGTTCAGTATATGCAGCACCAGGCAATATAAGATCCGCCATATCTGCACCATTATCACCATGACTTCCAATATAAATTATAAATTCATTACTTTTTTTAATTTTGAGTTTGTCTTGACCTAATAAAAAAATAACTTCTACTTCACCATCCTCAATTTTTTTTAGAGTTTTATTACTTCCATCATTTGAGGAAAAAATTCCTAAATCATAAGAGCCAACAGCTGATGCATCAGTTGATAAAATATTTAGTGCATTCCAATTATCATCAATTTTATTAATACTAGTTAAATACTTTTTTAACTCTTCAAATATATATACCCCATTGTTATTATTTAATATTGATTGACCTAAGATAATTATAGGTTTTTCTGCACTTGCAATTTTGTTTGAAAGATCGTGTTCATTTTTAATTATTTTATTAATTACTTTTAAATTATTTTCTAAAACTTTATAAGGATAAGTTAAGTCACCCACATCCTCTAAAGAAAATATTTCAGTTTTATTTTTTAAATAAGTTTTTCTTATTCTTGAGTTTAATATAGTTGCCTCAAATCTGGGGTTTGTCCCTACTAATAATATAAGATCACTTTCTTCAATACCTTCTATTTTAGAGTTAAACAAATAATTACTTCTGTTTTCAAAATTTATGTAAGTATGGTTAGATCTTGAGTCTAAATAACAAGAATTTAATGTTTTCTTAAATAGATTTTTAACAGCAAACATAGTTTCCATGTTAGTCATGTCACCAGTTAAACCAACTATTTTGTCTGGTGATATTGTTGAAATTTTTTCTTTAATTTTTTTGTATGCATCTTGCCAACTTATTTCTTTAAAGTTTCCATTATTTTTTATTAATGGGGTATCTAATCTTTGATTTTTTAAACCATCACATGCATATCTTGTTTTGTCAGAAATCCACTCCTCATTAATTTCCTCATTAATTCTTGGTAAAACCCTTTTTACTTCCCAATCATAAGTATCCACTCTAATGTTTGACCCAACAGCATCCATAACATCAATTGTTTCAGTCTTTTTTAGTTCCCAAGGTCTTGCCTCAAACACGTAAGGTTTAGAGGTTAATGCACCAACTGGACATAAATCTATTACATTTGCTGACATTTCGGACTCCATTGATTTCTCCAAATAAGTTGTGATTTCCATGTTTTCTCCTCGGCCAATTGCGCCTAACTCTGGTACACCTGCTACCTCTGTGGCAAATCTGATACATCTAGTACAATGAATACATCTTGTCATTTGGGTTTTTATTAATGGTCCCATGTATTTTTCAGGTACATATCTTTTATTCTCTTTGAATCTTGATTTATCAATTCCGTAAAACATAGATTGATCCTGTAAATCACACTCACCACCTTGATCACAAACAGGACAATCCAAAGGATGGTTAGCCAGTAAAAACTCCATAACACCTTTTCTTGCTTTTTCAACTTTTTCTGTATTTGTTTTAATAACCATACCTTCAGCTGCAGGCATTGCACATGAAGCTATAGGTTTTGGAGATTTTTCCATTTCAACCAAACACATACGACAATTCCCAGCTATAGAAAGTTTTTCATGATAACAAAATCTTGGTATTTCAGCTCCAGCTATCTCGCAAGCTTGGAGTACCGTTAGACCATCTTCAACTTCAATATCAATATCATTAACTTTTAATTTAGGCATTTTCCTTTTCTAATAAATGTTGATCAACAAGGTATGGAATATTTTTGTTTTTTTTCACAACAGGGTCAAATTTATTTCTTTCAAGTATTTCATCTTTAAAATGTCTGATTAATCCTTGGACTGGCCAAGAGGAACCTTCGCCAAAAGCACAAATTGTATGACCTTCTATTTGCTTTGTTACATCAAAAAGCATATCTACTTCATCTGGAGTTGCCTCGCCTGCAGCCATTCTTTCTAACATTCTCCACATCCATCCAGATCCTTCTCTACATGGAGTACACTGACCACAACTTTCATGTTTATAAAATCTAGCTATTCTTGCCATACACTTAATAATATCTTGGTCATTATTGATCACAACAATACCAGCTGTTCCTAGTCCTGTTTTATTTTCAACACATGCATCAAAATCCATTTTCATATTATCACAAACTTCTTTTGGTAACATTGGCATTGAAGAGCCGCCAGGTATTACAGCTTTGAGATTGTCCCATCCACCAACTACACCTCCAGCATGGGTTTCAATTAATTCTTTAAGTGGAATTCCCATTTCTTCCTCTACATTACATGGGTTATTTACATTTCCAGAAATACAATAAATTTTTGTTCCAGTGTTTTTAGGTCTTCCAAGTGAACTAAACCATTTTGCACCTCTTCTTAGAATTGTAGGAACAGCTGCAACAGTTTCAACATTATTAATTATAGTAGGACATCCATATAATCCAATTAATGCAGGAAATGGTGGCTTTAATCTTGGTTGTCCTTTTTTTCCTTCCAAACTCTCCAATAGTGCTGTTTCTTCACCACAAATGTAAGCACCAGCGCCATAATGAATATAAATGTCTAAATCCCATCCTGAATTTAAAGCATTTTTACCAATTAAATTATTTTCATAAGCCTCATTGATTGCAGTTTGTAGTTTTTGCCCTTCATTAAAATATTCACCTCTAATATAAATATAACATTTGTGAGCATTAACTGCGTAAGAAGCAATTAAGCATCCTTCTATTAATTTGTGAGGTTCAAATCTTAATATATCTCTATCTTTGCATGTTCCAGGTTCCGACTCATCAGCATTGATAACTAGATAATGTGGTCTAGACCCTATTTCTTTAGGTGCAAATGACCACTTTAGACCAGTTGGAAAACCTGCTCCACCACGTCCTCTAAGCTCAGAAGATTTAACTTCATTGATTATCCACTCTCTTCCTTTTTCTAAAATTTCTTTTGTTCCATTCCAATCATTTCTTAATTTAGCAGATTCGATATCGGCACCACTATCATTGTATAAATTTTGAAATATTCTATCTTCGTCTTTAAGCATTTTTGTTACCTAATAAAGTTTTTCTATTGTTAACTGGTTCTGCATTTATTCTCCCAGAATAAGATCCTGGTTTTGGAATTTTATTTTGGTATATCGTCTCAATTATTTCTTCAAGTTTTTTATCATTCAAATCTTCATAATAATCCTCATTAACTTGCATCATTGGAGCGTTAACACATGCACCCAAACATTCAACTTCCATCCAAGAAATTTTTCCATCTTCAGATAATACATTTTCTTTTTCAGATATTTTATTTTTACAAACTTTTACTAATTCATATGCTCCTCTAAGCATACAAGGTGTTGTGGTACAAACTTGAAAAAAATATTTACCAACTGGCGACAGATTATACATCGAATAAAAAGTTGCCACTTCGTAAACTTTTATATAAGGCATGTCTAAAAATTTAGCTATATATTTCATTGCTTGTAACGGTATCCAATTGTCATTTTGCCTTTGAGCTATATATAATAAAGCCATTACTGCACTCTGTTGTTTTCCGTTTGGATAATTAGAAACAATTTTTTTTGCAGCCTCCATACTTTTATCAGTAAATTCAAACGTTTGAGGCTGTTCTTTGTGAATTTTTTTTACGCTCATCTATCGACCTCTCCAAAAACAATATCCATTGAACCTAAAACCGCAGGTACATCAGCAAGCATGTGTCCTTTTATTAAATAATCCATAGCTTGAAGATGGGTAAATCCAGGAGCTCTGATCTTACATTTGTATGGTTTGCTTGAGCCATCTGAAATTAGATAGACACCAAACTCTCCTTTTGGTGCCTCAACTGCTGTATATATTTCATCTTTTTCAACCCTATATCCTTCTGTAAATAACTTAAAATGATGGATTAAAGCCTCCATAGACTGCTTAAGTTCCTTTTTTGGTGGAGGAGAAATCTTTCCATCTTCTGTTTTAATTGGTCCTTTTGGAATATTTTTTAAACACTGTTCAATAATTTTTACGCTTTCTCTCATTTCCTCAATTCTGCAAAGATATCTATCGTAACAATCTCCATTTTTGCCTACAGGAATTTTAAATTCTAAATCATCATAACAATCATAAGGTTGACTTCTTCTTAAATCCCAAGCTACACCTGAGCCTCTTAACATGACTCCTGAAAAAGAATAATCTAGTGCATCTTGTTTTGATACTATTCCTATATCTACATTTCTCTGTTTGAATATTCTGTTATCAGTAAGTAAGGTTTCTAAATCATCAATAATTTTTGGAAACTTTTCACAAAATTCACTTATATCACTATCAAGTCCAACAGGAAGATCTTTATGCACTCCACCAGCTCTAAAATAATTAGCATGTAACCTAGATCCAGATACTCTCTCATAAAATCCCATTAATTTTTCTCGTTCCTCAAATCCCCATAAAGTTGGTGTTAACGCCCCAACATCCATTGCTTGAGTGGTTACATTTAATATATGGCTTAAAATTCTACCTATCTCACAGAAAATTACTCTAATATATTTTGCTCTAGCAGGAACCTCAATTTTAAGAATTTTTTCTATAGCCAAAGCAAATGCATGTTCCTGATTCATTGGAGCTACATAATCCAAACGATCAAAATAAGGAACTGCTTGGATATAGGTTTTGTTTTCTATTAACTTTTCAGTACCACGGTGTAATAACCCTATATGAGGATCAGCTTTTTCAACAACTTCTCCATCTAATTGAAGTATTAATCTTAAAACTCCATGTGCCGCAGGATGTTGTGGTCCAAAATTTAAATTTAGTGTTTTTTTCTCTTTTGCCATTAGCTTTTTTTAATTTCTTTAATATATTTTGTTCCTTCCCAAGGACTCTCATAATCGAAATTTCTGTAATTTTGTTCTAATTTAACAGGTTCATAGACCACTTTTTTTTGTTCTTCACTATAGCGAACCTCATTATGACCAGTAAGAGGAAAATCTTTTCTTAAAGGGTGCCCCTCAAAGCCATAATCGGTTAAAATTCTTCTTAAATCAGGATGATTTTTAAAGTTTAACCCATACATATCGAATACTTCTCTTTCCATCCAATTTGCTGCGGGAAATATAGAAGTTAATGAGGAAATTACATCATTTTCTTTTATTGAATAATCAATAATAATTCTTTGATTATATTCATGACTTAATAATAAATAAACCATCTTAAATCTATTTTCATTTTCAGGGTAATCTACAGCTGTAATTTCGATTAATTGCCTAAATTTAGTTTCTTTATTGGTCTTTAAAAAAGAAATAACATCGACCAATTCATCATGATCTATGTTTATATAAATAGTTTCATGCTTTATTAATGAATTATTTATTTTAGATGTTAATTCGGAATTTATAAACTTTTCCAAGTCCTCAAGATTTTTCATTATTATCTTTCTAAAGAACCTTTGTTTCTAATTTTTTTCTGTAACTGTAAAATTCCATAAAGTAATGCTTCAGCTGAGGGAGGGCATCCAGGAACGTATACATCAACCGGTACTACTCGATCACATCCTCTCACTACAGAGTATGAATAGTGATAATAGCCTCCACCATTTGCACAACTTCCCATAGATATTACATACCTAGGTTCAGGCATCTGATCATAAACTTTTCTTAATGCTGGAGCCATTTTATTTGTTAAAGTGCCCGCTACTATCATTACATCTGATTGTCGTGGTGATGCTCGAGGAGCTGCACCAAATCTTTCAAGATCATATCTTGGCATAGATGTTTGCATCATTTCTACAGCACAACATGCTAATCCAAATGTCATCCAATGTAATGAACCAGTTCTTGCCCAATTAACAAGATTATCTAAAGATGTTGTTATAAAACCGTTATCACTAAAATCTTGAGCTAACTGTTTAAACTCTTCAGGAATATCTTTTTTTCTATCTTCTAAATTCATTTTACTCCCAGTCTAAAGCTCCTTTTTTCCACTCATAAATAAATCCTACAGTTAAAATAAATAAAAATAACATCATGGAGCAGAAGCCATATAAACCGATTTCTCCAAGTGAAATTGCCCATGGAAATAAAAATGCAATTTCCAAATCAAATATTATAAATAATATAGCAACTAGATAAAATCTCACGTCAAACTCCATTCTAGAGTCATTGAAAGGCTCAAAACCACATTCATATGCTGAGAGTTTTTCAGGATCAGGTTTGCTTGGAGCAGCGATATAATTTATTGCAACAAAGGCTAGACTCAAGCCTAACGCTATTATCAAAAATAATATTATTGGTAGATAATCTTTTAAAAATTCCGCAAGCATTTGAGTCCTATGTAACAACTATTATATCAACTAAAAGTGGAGATATGTCACATTTTTATGCCTAGTTTTACTTAAATAATGGCGGGAGTGAAGGGACTCGAACCCTCGGCCCCCTGCGTGACAGGCAGGTGCTCTAACCAACTGAGCTACACCCCCACAGGTGTAAATGGTGGGTAGTAAAGGACTCGAACCTTTGACCCCCTCGGTGTAAACGAGATGCTCTACCAACTGAGCTAACCACCCAAAATCTTGGTACTAATACATCAACGGATTAATAAAGTAAATTGTTTATTACTGAATACTAGCTTGTGATTTATCGTCCTTTTTACCTTCTGAAATTTTATCTACCTCTGTCCACTCTACTGGCTTAAGCTCTTTTGTAAGTGCAATTTTCAAGACTTCATCTGCTGTTTCAACTGGTATGATCTTTACATCTTCTCTAACTTTTTTAGGTATATCAACTAAATCTTTTTCATTTTCTTTTGGAATTAAAACTTTTTTTACTCCTGCTCTATGGGCAGCTAATAATTTTTCCTTTAGACCGCCTATTTGTAAAACTTGTCCTGTAATTGTTACTTCACCAGTCATAGCTACTTCTCTTTTAACAGGAATATTTGTAATCGATGATACTATGGATGTAACCATTGCTATACCAGCTGAGGGTCCATCTTTTGGTGTTGCTCCCTCTGGCACATGAATATGAAAATCTTTTTTTTCAAAGAAAGGCGGAATAATTCCATATTCTAAACTTTTAGATCTAACAAAAGATTTTGCTGCTTTTACTGATTCTTGCATAACATCACCAAGTTTTCCCGTTATTTGCATTCTACCTTTGCCTGGCATATTAACAGTTTCGATTTTAAGAATTTCTCCTCCTACTTCGGTCCATGCCAACCCTATCACAATTCCAGATCTATCTTTATCCTCAACTTCACCATATTTGAATTTTTTTATTCCTAAAAAGTCTGGAATATTTTTGTCGTTTACTTGAACTTTTTCAACTTCACCACTCACTACTTTTTTTACTACTTTTCTTGTAACTTTAGAAATTTCTCTCTCTAAATTCCTAACACCAGACTCTCTTGTGTAGCTTCTGATTATCTCTTTTATTGTCCCATCCTCTAAGTTTAGTTCTCCCTCTTTAACACCATTTTCTTTAACCTGTTTAGGCAACAAATACTTATTAGCAATGTTTATCTTTTCATCTTCTGTATAACCTGGAATTCTAATAACTTCCATTCTATCAAGAAGTGGTGGTAGAATATTTAAAGTGTTTGCAGTTGTTACAAACATTACATCTGATAGGTCATAGTCAACTTCTAAGTAATGATCATTAAACGCTGTATTTTGCTCAGGGTCCAATGCTTCTAATAAAGCTGAGGAAGGATCTCCTCTATAGTCATTTCCAATTTTATCAACTTCATCTAATAAAAATAATGGGTTTTTTGTACCAGCTTTCTTCATCATTTGAATAATTTTTCCTGGCAAGGATCCAATGTAAGTTCTTCTGTGACCTCTTATTTCAGCTTCGTCTCTTACTCCACCCAATGACATTCTTATAAATTGTCTATTTGTAGCTTTAGCTATAGATTTTCCTAGAGAGGTTTTTCCAACTCCGGGTGGACCAACTAGGCATAAAATTGGTCCTTTTATTTTATCCATTCTTTTTTGAACTGCAAGAAATTCAATAATTCTCTCTTTTACTTTTTCTAAACCAAAATGATCTTCATCTAAAATTTTTAAACCTTTATTTAAATCAATATCTACATCATTTTTTTTAAACCATGGAAGGTCTATCATCCAATCTAAATAATTTCTAACAACAGTTGCTTCTGCAGACATGGGACTCATGTTTTTAAGTTTCTTGAGCTCTGACATACATTTCTTTTCAACTTCTTTTGGCATTTTTGCTTTTAAAATTGATTTTTTTAAATTAGTAGTTTCATCTTTTCCATCTTCAATTTCACCCAATTCTTTTTGGATAGCCTTTAATTGTTCATTTAAATAATACTCTCTTTGTGTCTTCTCCATCTGCGTTTTTACTCTTCCTCTAATTCTTTTTTCAACACCAATAATACTCGTTTCACTTTCCATCATTTTAATAGCTGCATTTAATCTTTTTTTTACATCTAATGTTTCGAATATTTGTTGTTTTTCAGATATTGATGCATTTAAATTAGAAACAATATTGTCCACAATTTTAGATGGGTCTTTTAATTGTTTGATATTGTTAATAGTTTCTGATGAGATCTTTTTATTTACAGAGGTTAATTTTTCTAATTTTCTTACAGCTGTGAGCGCTAGTGACAAAAGATCTTCATCTTTATTTAATATATCTTTTTGATGTTCATATGTGCAAGTTATAAATTTTTCATCATCCTTGAAATCAACAATTTTTACTCTTTTAATTCCCTCTACTAAAACTTTAACTGTCCCGTCTGGAAGTTTTAAAAGTTGAAGTATATTGCTTTCACATCCATAAGTGAAAACATCATTTTTTTTGGGATCATCAACTTCAGAATTTTTTTGTGTGACAAGAATAATTTTTTTGTCACTTTTCATTACCTCGTTTAATGCAGTAATTGATTTATCTCTTCCAACAAATAGTGGAATTACCATACTTGGAAACACCACTATATCTCTTAAAGGTAATAAGGGCTGTATTAATTTAACTTCCATATTTACAAATATGGATATAATATTTTATAATGCAATAGGAAACTTTTGTTTATTAACTCTTAATTAAGCCGCAGATGTCTTTTCTGTTTTTGATTTGTTCTTTGTATGAACAATTATAGGCTGTGATATTCCTTTGGTAGCTCCAGCATCTATAATAACTTCCTCGATATTCTCTTGACCCGGAAGATCAAACATAGTTTTAAGTAATAGATTTTCCAAAATTGATCTTAGTCCTCTAGCTCCGGTTTTCTTGCTTATAGCTTTATTAGCAATATCTTTAACAGCTTGATCTTTAAATGTTAATTTCACACCTTCTAGCCTAAATAGCTCTTGGTATTGTTTTATTAAAGAGTTTTTTGGTTCTTGTAAAATTTTTACTAAAGATTTTTCATCTAGATCTTCTAGCGTAGCAGTAATTGGTAAACGACCTATGAATTCAGGAATAAGCCCATATCTTAATAAATCCTCAGGCTCTAAATTTTTCATCCATTCTCCAGTCTTCTTATCTTCTAGTGTTTTTACTTCAGCACCAAACCCAATTGAGGATCCTTTATCTCTTTGAGATATAATCTTATCTAGTCCAGCAAATGCTCCTCCACAAATAAATAAAATATTAGTCGTATCTACTTGTAAAAATTCTTGTTGAGGATGTTTTCTTCCTCCTTGAGGTGGAACACTCGCTACTGTTCCCTCCATAATTTTTAATAAAGCTTGTTGAACTCCTTCTCCAGATACATCTCTTGTAATTGAAGGATTTTCAGATTTTCTACTAATTTTGTCAACCTCGTCTATATAAACGATACCTCTTTGAGCTTTTTCAACATTATAATCTGCTGATTGTAATAATTTTAAAATTATATTTTCCACGTCTTCACCTACATAGCCAGCTTCAGTTAAAGTAGTTGCATCAGCCATGGTAAAAGGCACATCAAGTATCCTTGCAAGAGTTTGTGCTAGCAATGTTTTTCCACATCCTGTCGGTCCAACTAACAATATGTTTGATTTTGAAAGTTCAACTGTTTTACTTGTCTTATTTTCGTAGTTTAATCTTTTGTAATGATTATGAACCGCTACTGACAAAACTTTTTTAGCATGAGATTGTCCAATTACATAATCATCGAGCACCTTACATATTTCTTTTGGTAGTGGTAAACCATCTTGGTGTTTAACAAAATTATCTTTGCTTTCTTCTTTAATGATATCCATGCAAAGTTCTACACATTCATCACAAATGAAAACAGTTGGACCGGCAATTAATTTTCTAACCTCGTGTTGGCTCTTGCCACAAAAAGAACAGTAAAGAATATTTTTATTGTTGCTCATAATTTTTTATTCGAATCAGTTTTTATAGTTTAATACAAATGATGCAAAGTAATCAAGTATAGGTTGTGGACAAACTATATATTGTGACCTATTCTCTTTTTTCTACCACTTGATCTATAAGACCAAAACTTTTTGCATTATCAGGAGTCATAAAGTTATCTCTTTCTAATGCAGATTTAATTTCATCTACAGATTTTCCTGTGTGTTTTGAATAAATTTCATTTAATCTTTTCTTTAATGATAAAACTTCATTAGCATGAATTTCAATATCTGTTGCTTGTCCTTGAAAACCAGCAGAAGGTTGATGAACCATTATTCTTGAATTTGGCAATGAAAATCTTTTTCCTTTAGCGCCAGCTGCAAGTAAAAATGAACCCATGCTTGCTGCTTGACCTATACACAAAGTACTTATTTCTGGTTTAATGTATTGCATTGTATCATAAATACCAAGTCCACTAGTCACAAGTCCACCAGGACTATTTATATATAAAGAAATTTCTTTCTTAGGATCTTCTGATTCTAAAAATAATAATTGAGCAGTGACTAATGATGCAACTGCGTCATTTATAGGACCAACTACAAATACAATTCTCTCTTTAAGCAGTCTTGAATAAATGTCATATGCTCTTTCTCCTCTACTAGATTGTTCAACAACCATAGGGATTAGAGTATTTAATTGTTCTGGTATTTTAATAGACATAGTCGAATCGATTAATCTTATACAACTTGTGATTACTTTTTGCTAACCTTTTTTGTTTTTTTAGGTTTTGATGCAGGTGTTTTTGTTTTTTTTGGTTCTTTTGATTTTTTTTTACTTCCTTTTTTTTTTGGTTCCGTTTTTTTATTATTCTTTTCATCTTTATCTTTTTTAGCAAGTTTAGCTTGCTCTTTAATGTTGTTTTCGTTTTCTTGTTTTAGAATTTTCTCAGCTTCTTCTTTGGTAATTTCTTTTTTAGTAGTTTTTGCTTTTTTCTTAATTTCTTCAATTATTTTTTCTTCATAAATTTGTCCTCTTAAACTATCTATAGCTGCAGGATTCTGTTCATAATAATCTTTAACAATCTTCTCTTGACCTGGCATCATTCTAAATTGTTTTTGTATTTCCACATTTATTTCTTCCTGAGAAACATTAATTTTATTTTCCTCACCAAAAGCATTTAAGATTAATCCAGTTTTAATTCTTTTTTTAGCTTGTTCCTCTAGTGATTTTTGGTTCTTTTTAACTTCATCTTCCTTCATTCCTTGAGATAATATTTTAACTTCCTGTTCAATTAAGTTACCAGGTAATTGGTCTAATTTTACTTTTTCTATTTGCTCAAGAATATTTTTCTTTGTAATCATGGCCAAAGAATTTTTATATTCATCATTGATTTGTTTTGAAATCAGTTCTTTTAAATTTACCAGATCTTTTGCACCCATATTTTTTGCAAAATCATCATTAATTTTTATTTCTTCTGGAATTCTAACTGCTGTAATCTTACATTTAAAAACAGCACTTTTATTAATAAGTTCTTTTTCAGGAAAATTTTCAGGCAGATTTACTTCTACATTTTTTGTATCACTTGATTTAACGCCCTCTAATTGTCTATCAAAACCTTTTATAAACAAATCTTTTCCAAGAACTAATTGAGTATTTTTACCCTCGTTACCCTTAAATTCTTTGCCGTCAATAGTTCCTTTATAATCAAAAATCACAAGATCATTCATTTTTGACCTATAATTTGCTTCTGCGTCTTTAAAATTGTTTTGATTTTTTGCAATTTCACTAATTCTTTTATCTGTTTCTTTTGGATCAATTTTTACAACATACTCATCTACCTTAATTGAGCTTAGTCCTTTGGCAGAAACCTCTGGTAGTTCAGTAACTGAAATAATGTATTCTAAATCTTTACCTTCACCAAAAGATTTTAAATCTATTTTAGGTTGTCCAGCAGGTTTGATTTTATTTTCTTCTAGAGCTTTTGTTGTTGTATCTTTTAGCAATTTATCAATTACTTCGCCGTAGACAGCTTTACCAAATTGTCTTTTTAATATTTCGGTAGGTACCTTGCCAGGTCTGAAACCTTTTATTACAACATCTTTTCTTATTTCTTCATATTTCTCATCCATAAAGCCTGAGATTGTTTTTTTATCTACGAATACTTTAAGATCTTTTTCTAAACCTTTTTTATTTTCTATAGTTACTTTCATAATCTATTTATGGTAGGCGAGAAAGGACTCGAACCTTCACAGCTTGCACTATTGGTTCCTAAGACCAACGCGTCTACCAATTCCGCCACTCGCCCAAATTTATGCTGTTTTATATAGTATTGATCTAATTTGTCCAATCAGAATAATAGTGTAAAAGGATATAAATATATAAAAAAATGATAGTTTCACCGTGTATAAGCATTTGCAAAATGGATACTGTGACTGGATACTGTTATGGCTGTGGAAGAAATAATGAAGAAAAGAAGATTTGGAAAGACCAAAATACTAGGGATGAGTGGAAAAAACAAAATTTAGAAGATATTCAGAAGAGAATGCAAGGATGGCAGCTAGAAAGTTTCAAAGAATCTTATGAACATAAAAAAAATAATGGAATGTCATTATTTAAAAAGAAACAACTAAATGACCCAAACTAGATTAGTAGTAATAATTTATATAATTGGAATTCTTATTGGAGCATTTGTTTTTGATTTGTGGGGTGCTGAAACGAGTGCTATTAAAAGTTTAGCGGCGATGTTTTGGACAGCATTGTTGCTAATAGCTATTGTATTTGCTGATAAAAAAAAGGAATAATTAATCTTTTTGTATTAGTTCACTTATAAACAAATCTCCATTACCATCTTCTACTGCTTTTTTGTAAAAAGATTTTTTTACATAAGCTAATTTTTCTGCATTACCTAGGTCTTTAAGCATTTCATGGATGTAAGTAAGATCTTTTAAAGTATTGGAAGTTGAAAATTTAAATCCAGTATAATCATCCTTAAGTACATTATCAAAAATTCTATTTAAAGCAGTTGAGTTTCCAGATCCTAATTTTGCTACTGCGAAAAGTTTTTCTAAATCAATATCTAATTTTTTTGCACTCTTAATAAATTCTATAACATTAGTTGCAGTACCAAGTGATAAAAAATTATTTAGTAACTTTGATTTTGCTCCCTTGCCCACCTCTCCAAAATGAAAATAATCTTTACAAAAAGTTTTTAAATAAACTTCAGATTTTTTAAAATTTTCCTCTGATGCACCAACAATACCTCCACAAACACCTTCTTCTGCTTGAACGGGACCGCCCATAACAGGACATTCAATGTAGTTAATTTTTTGTTTTGAAAAAATCTGTTCCATTTGAATAGATCCATTTTGGTTGTGCGTTGTAACATCAATAATTAATGTATTATTTTTTAGTAAAGTTGAGACTTTTTCAGCAATACTTAGGGCTATAGGTGTATTAGTCACACAAAGAAATAATGCATCTAAATTTTTTTTACACAATTCGTCATAAGAATTTACTTCAATTGCACCATCATTTACAATTTTGTTTATAGGCGCTCTTTTTTTGTTTGCAATAACAAATAAGTTATTTCCTTTTTTTAAAATATTTTTGGCTATCCCATAACCCATATAGCCAACACCAATAAAACCTACATTCATAATCAAAATTAATTATAGTATAAGATATTAAGATTAAAAAATAATATTTATGACTAATAATTTTGAAAAACTTGAAGATTCGATAGTGAGCTGTAGAAAATGCCCTAGGTTAGTAAGTTTTAGAAAAAAGATAGCAAAAGTTAAAAGAAAACAATACATAAATGAAAAATATTGGGGAAAACCAATAACAGGATTTGGTGATCCAAATGCAAGAATTTTATTTGTTGGTTTAGCGCCAGCAGCACATGGAGGCAATAGAACTGGAAGAGTTTTTACTGGAGATAGGTCGTCTGATTTTTTATACAAATGTCTTTATAAAGCTAAACTATCTAACCAACCAAATTCAGACCATCTAAATGATGGACTTAAATTAAAAGATATATTTATAACCACTGCTTTAAAATGTGTGCCACCCGGAGATAAACCAACAAAAAAAGAACTAAACACTTGCTTTAAATTTTTCAATAATGAGATTGAATACTTAAAAAATTTAAAGATTGTCGTTGCGCTTGGAAAAATAGCTTTTGATGCTTGTGTAGAGTTTTACAAAAAACATTTCAAAATTGAATCAGATGTTAAATTTGGACATAGTAAATTCTTTAAACTACCAAATAATATATTATTGGTAGGCTCTTATCATCCAAGTCCTAGAAATGTTAATACTGGAAGAATCAATATAAATAAAATGACAGATTTATTTATTAAGGTTACAAAATCTATTTAATTAATTGATTTTTAAATTTTTCTGGCAGTTTTGATGGTTTGCCTTCTTTATTGATTGATGCCAATAATATTTCTGCTTCAACAATCATATTATTATTAACAAAAATATTTTGTTTCATTTTAATTGATACATTTTTAACTTCTAAAATTTTTGAAATAATATTTAAGTCGTCTTCAAGTTTTGCTGGTTTATGAAAGTTTAAGTTGCAAGATTTTACAATTATATATAAGCCATATTCATTGATAAGTTTATTATTACTAAAATCTAAAGACGTAATTGCATCCGTTCTAGCACGTTCTAAAAATTTTAAGTAATTAGCATAATAAACTACCCCACCACTATCGGTATCTTCATAGTAAATTTTAAAACTTGATTTAAATTCCATATTAAAAATATATTACCAAAGAGAAAGAATATATACTTCTTAATATTTGTTTATGAAAATATATATAATTTGGCTTGTTGGAGTTATATTTTGGAATTTTGGCTACCCCGAAGCAACACCATTTCTTGATGTAGTTGCTGCAATATTACTATCGTTTTTTAGCTTAGTCCTTAAAAAATACTTACAATAATTTAATCAGACGAGAAAAAAATATTTTGATAGTAGCTAATCGCTTTCATTTTAGAATTATCGGTGTCAGCCATAATCGCAACTCCATCTAAATCTTTTACATCTAAATCATGAAGTCTTTTAAAATCTTCTTTTACATTTGCTTTTACTGTAACCCATTCATCAAAGTTACTTTTTGTTGAGGATAAGACGTAGTCGATAGATTTTTTTGTGTACGGGCTTGGTTTATAATCACCAATACTCAAATTACTTGAATATACATAATTAATAGCTCTATTTGATAGCGGTGTTGCACCCGTTTTTTTAATAACGAAAACTCTAGCAGCAAAGTCATGCCCCTTTTTTGTGTTTTCTTTAATGCCTTTTAAATCTTTTTCAACTTTCCATGTAATGTTAATAAAAGGTGTATCATCTAAATCTATTATTATCTCTTTTCCTAGACCTGAGGCTGCGTTATCTGCTACCGCTTTTAAATAATTTCCATTTTCATTTTTTCCAGTTGAATAAATAGTTTTTGCGTCAGCACCTCTTACTTTTCTTACTTTTAATTCAGATAGTTCGTTTTCGGTAAAATCAAAAACAAATTTTTCTTTAGCAGTAGACACAGAAAATAGAAAAACTGAAGATATAATTAATGATAAGATTTTTTTCACAAATATTTCTATAGACAACTATATTATTTTTTCAATATAACTTTTTTACTCTGGCAATAAGACTATTTTTGGGGCAGAGCAACTACCATCATGAATTTGTTTAAAAGCCTCTGCTCCTTTCTTTAATTCTCGATATTCTATCCAAGATAGATCCCCTATTTCTTTATCAGCTAAAATCTTAATAGTATTTTCAAAATCTTTATTTGTGTAACAATAAGTGCCTATAAAAGTAACTTCTTGAAGAGTTGCTTTTCTAAAATTAAATTGGCCAGATGGTTGGGTAAGACCTATGTGAATAATACTACCACCAGGTTTAATCACCGATATAGCTTGTTGTCTAGATACCTCTAATCCTACCGTATCAAACACAATATCAAAACTATTATCTTTTACCTCTTTATCATTTGGATCAACAAATTTTCCATCAAAATATTTTGAGCAAACATCTAGTCTTAGTTTGTTTGGATCAGACATAATTATATTTTTGTTACCTTTAATTTTAGATAAGATTAATGAACACAATAATCCGATTGCTCCCGCACCTTGCACTAATGTCCGACACTCAGAAAGAGGTTTTTTTAATGATATCTCTCCCATCAATACAGCATGCAAAGATACTGCAGTGGGTTCAGCGATTGTAGCTTCGCTTAAATCCAGATGTTCAGGTATTTCATAAATATTTTGATTTGGGGTGGAAACAAGCTCAGCAAACACTCCGCTTCTCTCATAAGGTCTGTTCATACCTAACAAAACTCTGTTAGGACATAAATGCTCACGTCCATTCATGCAGTACTCACATTTTCCGCAGGTTATTAATGGGTTTAAAACAACTTTTTTATCTTTGAATGTGCCATTTTGAACTTTTCCACTTACTTCATGACCTAGTATTAAGGGTGGGATTCTTCTCTCATCTTTACCATGATATGCATGCATATCAGAACCACAAATTCCAGAAGCATGAACTTTTAAAATGCTTTCACCACTTACTTCTATAGGATCTTTTTCATCTCTATAAATAAGCTCTTCGACACCTGTATAAACTAAAGCTTTCATAATTATTTTTCATTTAGAAGATAATACATAATATATGAAACGACAAATCCTATAATCCATGAAAATGTTTTAAAATCTGCAAAATTTATATTCAAGATAATTGAAAAAGAAAAAACAAAACCTATTAGTGTTGCATATAATCCCTTATAATTCCAACCTCCAGAGTAAATGTATTCATTTCCTGGTCTAATAAAAAAAAGATCTTTATAGTTGATTTTTTCTTTCCTCACAAAATAATAGTCAGCAACAATAACACCAAAAATTGGTCCGAAGAATGCTGCTAAACTATCAATCAATTTTATAATTTCTATTTGGCTTAGTATTGATGGCCACAAACCGCCTGTTATTAGTCCAAATATTAAAATTAATATACCTGCACTTTTTAGGTCTAAGTTTTTAGGCAAAAAATTGATTATACTATTTTGTGATGGAACATAGTTAGTTATTAAGTTTGTCGAAAGAGATGAGAATATAATAAAAATCAATGCATATACTGTGAGATATACATTGTCAATCTTTCCTATTATATCCATCGGCTTTGTAATTATTTGATCAATAAGAATAAGTTTTTGACTTAACAACACATCAACACCTATTACAATGGTTGTTGCAAGAAAGGAGAAAACAATCATATTTAAAAATAAAAATAAATTTCCAATTTTCAGATCTCTGCTAGTTTTCACATATCTTGAAAAATCTCCAAAATTTAAAAGTATAATCGAAAAGTAGGAAAAAATTGTTCCTGTAAGTATAAAAAAAGGCACTATATTTGATTTAGAAATTAGATTTGTGTTAGTTGTATTAGATTTTAAAGATTGAAATATTTGAGTGCTATTATCAGCAACAAGCATAACAAAAAAGAAAATTAACCCGAAGTAAACTATTATTGCAGAGAATTTTAAAAATCCCTGATTATATCTTTGACCATTTGTAAACAAAAAATATTGAATGAAAAAAGTTAATATCAATGAAAACCACTCTATTATATTTAAGCCAAGAAAAAATTCTAAAACAAATTCATTTTCTAAGATTTGTGGATCGAATAGGTAATAAATAATAATTCTTGATAGGTAGGATATAGATTTAGATATAAAGTATGTTTGTATTCCAAACATAAATATTCCAACAATTGATCTTAACAAACCTAAATATCTGGCACCATTGAGACCCATGGACATTCTCATCATAACTGGAAAAGGTAAGCCATGTTTTTGAGATGGGTGGCCAATAAGAGAAATGAAAAAATACACAAGAATTGATGCAGCTATTGAAGAGGATAAAACTAAATAAGAGCTTAAATTATAAATTAAATACAAAGAGGCTATAAGAGCAAATCCACTAATAGTTTGAATACTATTTGCCCAAAAACAGAATAAATCTGCCGAAGTCCATGTTTTATTACTCGGATTTACTGTAGCTAATTCAAAATTTTTTAATTCTATATTTTGGCTCACTTTAGAGATTCTAAACTAATATTTTTATATGTCTATAAAAGTGATAACAGTTAAGTATTATTAGATGAGTTTTCTTAAAAGTAATATTGGTTACATATCGATGTTCATGGCTGTTATAGGCTTTGGGTCTGGTCCTCCATTTGTAAAATTAGCATTACAAGAGTTTTATGTAATGGATTTAATGGCAGTTCGATTCTCCTTAGCATTTGTCTTAATGTTTATATTTGCTCTTTTAATGAGAGTTGATTTAACAATAAAAAAAATTGGATTTACTCCTTTTTTAATGGGTCTACTAAATCCTTTTTTGGTAACTCTTAGTTTTCACATAGGTCTATTGTTAACCTCTCCGGTGAGTGGTGTTGCTTTAATAAGTACACTCCCTATTTGGCAACCTTTTGTAGCAAGAATTTTTTTAAAGGAAAAAATTGAAATTAAAGTAATAATTGGAGCATTTATAACAATTATTGGAACTTTAATTTTATTGTCAACTCAAAAAAAAATAGGAGGTGGAAATTATTTAGGGGATTTTATTATTTTTTTAGGAATGATGTGCGTTTCTATTAACGAAGTTCTTGGAAGACGATTCATGCAAACTAAAGTAAATCAATTAGGTGTTAACACTTTTCAATATATGATTGGAGCAATCTTATCAGTTTTAATACTTTTTATATTATGGCCTGATAGTAGTTTTAAATATAACAATTACTTAAATTTTAGTCCTCCAGTTTTTGCGGCCATAACTTTATCGTTTATAACATTTGGTGCATATCTTTTTTATAACTTTGCTTTGAGAAGAGCTCCAATTGGAAGAATTAGTTTGATGTATCCATTAACGGGTCCTATTGGTGCTACAATGTCATGGATAGTTTTGGGTTCAACAATATCTGTTAGTATATTTATATCATTAATAATAATTTTAGTGGGAACTATTATTCCTCAAATCAATTTAAAAGCTAAGGGCTAGGATACATTATACTTGGCAACCATAATGCTATTTGAGGAAATATAATAATTAATATTAAACCAATTAATTGAATGACCATAAATTGCATCATGCCAAAATAAATATCTTTTAAATCCCATTGGGGAACTACACCTTTTAAGAAATAAGCTGATAAAGCTACAGGTGGAGATAACCAGGCGGTTTGTAAATTAACAGCTACAAGAATAGCAAACCAAGTTAAGTTAAAACCTAATTCTAAAATTAAAGGTAAAACTATTGGTAAAACTATTAATACTATTGGAACCCATTCTAAAGGCCAACCTAGTAGAAATATTGCTGCCATTATAATTGTTAAAATTACGTACTTGTTTACATCAAGATTTAATAAAAAGTCTGTTAATAGAGACGGAGTTCCTAATTTTGAAAATACTGCACCAAAGAAATTAGATGCTGCAACTAAAAACATAATTAATGCTGTAATTTCTAAGGTTTTTAATAGCGCTTCCCTCAAACCATGATAAGAGAGTTTTTTATAAGCTAATGCTAAAAGTATTGCTCCGAAAGCTCCCATTCCCGCACCTTCAGTTGGTGTTGCAAGACCAAATAATATACTTCCTAAGGCAAAAAAAACTAAGCCTGCAGGAGGAATCAAACCCATCAAAAACTCATACCAAACCTTAGCCATATTTTTTGGTCGTTCTGAGACTGGTAACACGGGACCAAGTTTAGGATTTAAAAAACATCTTAATGTTGTGTAAGCAGCGTACAAAAATGCCAGAAGAATTCCTGGAATTATTGCTGCTGCGAATAAATCTGTAACTGGTATTTCTAACACAGGGCCCATAACAACTAACATAATACTTGGAGGAATTAAAATTCCTAAAGTACCTCCAGCACAAATTAGACCTGCTGAAAGTCTAGTATCATATCCAGTCCTGATCATAGTTTTCCCTGCCATGATTCCCAAAATTGTCACTGACGCTCCAACAATCCCAGTTGCTGCAGCAAAAATAGTTGAAACAAACATAACAGCATAGAATAATGCTCCTCTGGTTTTTGAGAGCATTAATTGTACAGCATTAAATAATCTTTCCATCAGTCCAGCTTGCTCCATCAAAATTCCCATAAATATAAAGAGTGGAACAGCAGCCAGGGTATTCTCGGTCATTATCATATTGAATTGCAAAGTCATTAAATAGAAAACTAACTTTCCAAATCCCCAATAACCAAAAACAAGACCTAAAAAAATTAATGTAAATGAAATAGGAAAACCAACAAAGATTGCAAACAACATGCAACCAATCATTATTGCACCGATTATTTCCGATGAAAAGAATTCCATTAAGGCCATCTTCCTTTCACAAAAGCATAATATGTTTTAAGGATTTCAGAAAAACCTTGGACTAAAAGCAAAAAAGCTCCAATTGGCATACAGCTTTTTAATGGCCACATTATTGGCATCCAAGTAGTGTCCATCGCTCTTT
>CABZGO010000014.1 GCA_902525355.1 uncultured Pelagibacteraceae bacterium
AAGTTTTATTTGAAGAAGCAACAGAAGCTCCAGGCTCTAGTGAACTAAATTTTGAAAAGAGAAAAGGCAGTTATTATTGTGCAAATTGTGGAATAAAATTGTTCGACTCAAATACTAAATATGAAAGTGGTTCCGGTTGGCCATCATTTTACGAGTCGCTCCCTGATGTTTTTGAAATAAAAACTGATTATCATATTGGATACGCGAGAACAGAATATCATTGTAAAAATTGTGGAGGACACCATGGACATATATTCGATGATGGACCGCAACCGAGTGGAAAAAGGTATTGTAATAATGGTGTTTGCTTGGTTTTTAAAGCAGAATAATCAGCTTTTAATAAAGTATTTTAAGATATATAAAAAGTTATGAAAAAAATAATAATTTTCATACTTAGTTTTTCTTTTTTAATAATCTCTAATTCATCATCTGATAATCAATTTTTAGTAAATTTAGTTCCTGGCGATGGATATACTGAAGCATCTATACAGATTAACGAGGACGATAATCCTGACTTAGAAATTTTAGCTGTTAGAGATATTGACTCAACAGAGTATTCAAATTTTTTTACTCAATTTAGTATTCATACTCAGGAAATTAATTCATCAGATCGATTTATTACAAATGTAGGTCTTGGTTATCGAGCATTAAATGATGATAAAACTAGTATGTTTGGAATAAATACTTTCTTTGATTACGACTTAGAAGGTCATAAAAGAGGAAGTATAGGTATAGAAGCTAGAGGTGCTATGTTTGACTTAAACGCAAATAGTTACCATAAAATCACGAATATGGAGGTTGTAGATGGTAACGAAGAGCAAGTTCTATCAGGTTATGAGATAAATCTAACTAGCCAACTTCCTTATTTGCCTTGGTCTAAATTAAATTTGCAAAATTACTCGTGGGAGAAAGAAAAGGCAAGCAGTGATACTGAAGGTAATAAATTATCATTAGAGATGTTGATTACACCATCTGTGCAATTTGATATTTCAGGAGATTTTAGTGATAATGAAGGTGTAGATGATGAGTACATATATAAACTAACTTTTGTTCATCCGCCAAGGGATACAAAATATACACTAAAAGATGGATTTATCTCAAATTTAGCCTTTGAAAAAGAAAATGTAGAAACAAAATTAAAAGAAAAAGTTAGAAGAAGTAATAATTTAACTGTTGAAATACAAGGAGCTGTAATTGTTACAAGCAAGTAATATGAAAAATTTAAAAATATTTGTCACTTTATCACTCTTATTTTTTATTTTCTCAAATAGCTCAATTGCGGCAACAAGTGAAGCAACTGAATATAAAATAAAAATAAGAAAACTAGAGTTATGTGATAGTTCAAGTACACAAGCTTCATGTAATAACCCAGTTACACTTTATTCAGGAAATTCTGGAGATATTGATATTGCTAACACAACTGCAGGATCTGCTGCTGCGAGTTTGGGTAGCGCGTCAGCAGCAAAATTTGGAACATCGTATACTTATATTCAAATAACTATGAACAGAGCTTTTACTTTAAAAGGATCAGTTGCAGACAGTGCTGGTAACACATGTTATACTAAGGCAGGAACTGCAGGTACCGCGTCAGTAAATTCTCAGGGTTCTAAAAACTCTGCTGATTTAGGATCAACTACACTTTATGCAGCTATGCCAGGAACCTCCCACAGCACAGCGTTAAATAGCCTAACTTCGCTAACTGATACTGAGACTGCAGGTACTGTTACAGCGGGTGACGAATTCTTCCAATATAGACAAGTTTTAGCAAGCACATTCAGAATGGAACCAGGAAATATACCAAGTGTTACAGTTGCCTTTGGAACAAGTGCTGCTCTTGGAGCTGTAGGAAATATGACATCAAATTGTAATACTGCAAACGCAAGTGTTGGTATGTATGCAGCTGAACCAGACGTTACTGTTACAATAAAATAAATTTTTAATTAATTTTTTTTCAAAAAATTTGATATTTTATTTTATGAATTTAAAAGAAATACAAAATAAGATTATCTCTGAAAAAAATCTAAAAACTTTGTTAATAATTTTAAAAAAATCGAAAAATACATTAAGAAAGAAGTTACCATAATTAAAGAGTCAAAAGGCACGATTATACCGGAAATAGAATTTGATGATATTTCAGTAAAAGACCAAAAAACAATTAAAGATAAAGTATTTAAACGAGGCTGTGTAATTGTTAGAAACGTTTTTGATAAAAAAAAGGTGAAAGATTTAAATGAAAATTTGGATAAATATGTCTTGGAAAACAATTATTTTGAGGACCAAAAAAAAAAGATAGCTATAGACAAATACTTTAGCGAACTAAAATCAGGAAAACCTCAGATTTTCGGATTGTATTGGTCTAAAGCTCAATCAGAAATTAGACATTCTAAAGAAATGGAAACTGTTAAAAAATGGTTGAATAATCTTTGGAATTATAATTTTGAGGGTAAAAATATATTTGATCCAAATAGAGAACTTGTTTATGCGGATCGAGTAAGAAGAAGAGAACCAGGAGATGATACGTTAGGTTTGTCGCCACACTGTGATGCTGGGTCTATTGAAAGATGGATAGATAGAGCATACCAAAAAATTTATAGTGATATTTTTTCAGACAATTTTGAAAATTATAATCCATTTGAGGCTAAATATAGAGATGAAACAATCGAATTTGAATCGCCAGCAGTAGCACATGTATTTAGAACATTTCAAGGATGGACTGCTTTAACTGAACAAGGTCCAAATGATGGAACTTTACAATTAATCCCTATTGCAAAAGGAATGTCATATGTCTTAACAAGAGCTTTGTTAGACGATGTGCCTGAAAATGAGTTATGTGGATCAAAAGCAGGAAAAGCTTTATCTATAAATGAAAAATATCATAGTTTGTTAATAGAAGGTTTGGTGTCAATTCCAAAAATGAATCCTGGAGATACTATTTGGTGGCATCCAGATGTAGTACATGCAGTTGAGGAAAAACATCAAGGTAAAAATTACTCAAACGTTATTTATGTTGGAGCAACACCTTATTGTAAAAAAAATATTGATTATATAAAAAAACAATCAAAAAAATTTATTGAAGGTAAAAGTCCACCTGATTTTGCTCCTGAAGATTACGAAGTAAATTATAAAGGTAGAGTAACAGCAAATGATTTAAGTGAATTAGCAAAAAAACAATTAGGATTAGTTGATTGGAATTAATTTATTTTAAAGATGCTTCTAGTCGACCATTTTTCTCAAGATCTCTTAACTCCTGGTAACCACCAATATGCTCATCGTTAAAAAAAATTTGAGGAATTGTTCTTCTTCCATTGGCTTTTTGTATCATTTCATCTCTAAGCTCTGGACCTGTAGATACGTCAATAACTTTGTATTCAAGATTGTTTCTTTTTAATAATCTTTTAGCAGCATCGCAGAATGCACACATTGGTCCTGAATATATTGTTATATTTTTCATACTTTAGATATAATTATATTTTTTGATTTTACCAGTTATGAATTTCATTTTTTTTTATCTTAACTTTTATTTGTTTTCTTGAATATTCAAACTTTTTTCTATGTTTAATACTTTGTGAATTAACTCTTTTTCTCCATAACCTAAAAGATGAAGGTTTTAAATTTCTTCTCATAATCTTAATTACATCAGACTCTGTTTTTCCAGTTTTTTTTTCTATATCTTCAAATGTAATTCTATCAGCCCAGGCTGCCCAAATGACCCAATCTGGACTACCTGGTTTTGGTTCAGGGTTTTTTACTCTAGTTGTGGGCCTGTGACTTTTTTTCATAAAATTCCAGCAATCTTGAAACAAATAAATAATGCAAATTTATATGCTTATGATATTATCATTAATAGATAGTCCTATCTAGCCATCTTTAGCTCCCGGTTTTTTAGGGCTATCCATCATGCTTCCATTAAATTATTTTCTATTTCTTCAAATTATCTTATTCATGTTTATTACTCCAGGAACCCCTAGAATTGTAATCATTTCATATTCCATGAATTATGGTGTTAGAAATTGTGTTTGGACTGCACTAGGGGATATTACAGCAAATATTATTCAAGCATGTCTTGTAATTTTTGTAATTGGCTCTTTTATTTCTGATAATCCAACTTTATTAAATATTTTTAAATGGTTTGGTGTAATTTATATACTTTACTTAGCATTCGACATTTATAAATCTAAACCTAAGGATATTAATTCAGGTGAAACTTTACAAAAAAGTTCGTTATCATTTTTTAAAGATGGTTTTTTAGTTGCGGGCACAAGTCCTAAAGCTTGGATGTTCTTTCCATTTATTTTTCCTCAATTTATTGATTTTAATTCAAATTACGTTGCACAATTTTTAATTTTAATTACTACTTATGTAATATTAGATTTTTTATCTTTGGTTGGTTATGCAGTCTTAGCGAATAAAATGATTACGTGGGTTAAAGCAAAAGCAAAGGTCATAAACACAATTTCTGCGTGCGTCCTAATTGTTATAGCTATTATAATTGCATTTATTCAACAATATTGACCATTAATGCGATACTACTGTTACTTGAAAAAAAACTAAATTCTTAGTTTAATGTGGTTTAAATTAATTAATTAATAAGAGGAGATAAATGAAAATTAAAAACATTATAATTACATTTGTTTCTGCAATAGCAATTTTATTCACAACATCAGTTGTTTCTTTAGCAAAAGTTGTTGGAGATAAAATTATTTTAGGTGCTGCAATTTCTTTAACTGGAAAATATTCATCTAATGGAGTTCATACTCAAAACGGTTACAATATGGCCGTTGACAGAATTAACGATATGGGTGGTATTAAAGTTGGAGGAAAAACTTATAAGTTTGATATTATCTATTATGATGATGAGTCAAATCCAAAAAGAGCAGCGCAACTTGCAGAAAGATTAATTTCACAAGATGGTGTTGAGTTTATGCTTGGACCTTACAGTTCAGGTTTAACGAAAGCGATCGCACCTGTTACAGAGAAATACGGTGTTCCAATGGTTGAGGCTAATGGTGCATCAAGATCTTTGTTCACTAAAGGTTATAAATATCTATTTGCAGTGCTAGCGCCAGCAAACTTATATTTAGATGTCGCTATTGAAACAGCTGTAGAGTTAAACGGTGGTAAAGGTGTAAGAATTGCACAGGCTTTTGAGCAAGATGCATTCTCGCAAGACGTTAGATTAGGTATTTTAGATGCTGCAGAGAGAACTGGATCTAAAATTATAATCGATGATAAACTACCAAAAGAGCTAAATGACATGGCTGCAACTTTAGCAAAAGTTAAAGCTGTAAAACCAGATGTTTTAGTTGTGTCAGGACACACAAAAGGTGCTTTGACTGCAATCAGACAAATAGCAGAAATGAAAGTTGATGTACCTATGCTTGCAATGACACATTGCGATGCTGCTAAGTTATCTAAGCAACATGGTAAGAACTCACAGTATGCTTTATGTGCATCTCAATGGCATAAAACATTAACTTATAAAGATGATTTCTTCAAAGATGGCATGACATACGCTGCAGACTTTGAAAAATTATTTGGTTATGACCCGCCATATCAATCAGCGGAGTCTTCAGCTGCTTTGTTAGTTTTTAAAGATGCATTTGAAAGAGCAAATTCTTTTGATCAAAAGAAAGTTAGAGATGCGCTTGCAGATACTAATATGCAAACATTCTACGGTAATATCAAATTTGCAGAAGGTGGTCAAAATGTTGACAAACCAATGGTATTGTTCCAAGTAATGTGTGATGATGCAGGGAAATGTGAAAACAAAGTTGTAGCTCCATTAAAATGGGCTTCAGCAGAATTAATTCACCCAATTCCTAAGTGGTCTGAAAGATAACAAGAAATAATATTAGCCCCCTAGAAATAGGGGGCTTTTTTTATATAGCATTTAGAAATTATGGATTTTTTAATTTTCCAAGTTCCGATGTTAACTTTACAAGCCGTATTAGATGGTTTGTTACTTGGAATTTTATTTGCATTAATAGCATATGGAATGGCTCTTCAGTGGGGAGTTATGAATATAATTAATATTGCACAAGGTGATTTAGTTATACTTGGAGGATATATTGCTTACTTTATGTATCTCTATGGAATTCATCCAGCCTGGGGAGTAATAGTATCGCCAATTATAATGTATTTTGTTGGGGTAATTATTTACAAGTTGGTTATTAATAAAGTTGTAGATAGAGATCTATTTATTTCTATATTGGCAACTTTTGGAATAAGCATATTGTTCATGCAATTAATGAACTTTGCATTTGGTGCAGATGTTGTCCTTGCAAACTCAGGATATGGAACAACAATGTTGTTTGATAACTCAGTAACATTGCCAAATTCGAAGATATTCTCAGCTTTCATAAGCGTTGTTTTTGCAATTGGATTAGTAATATATATGAAAAAATCAAAGCTTGGTCGTGCTATTAGAGCAACCGCTCAAAATGCAAGAGCAGCCAAGATTTTGGGCGTAGATACAGAAAAAGTTTACGCAGCAACTTTTGGTATTAACGCAGCTTTATGTGGTGTAGCTGGAGCCTTGATTTCAATTACTTTCACAATCCATCCATATATGGGTCTTCCATATACAATCAGATCTTTCATGATTGTTATTGTTGCAGGCTTAGGAAATTTACCTGGTGTTGCTATGTCAGGTATGGGTTTAGGGGTATTCGAGGAGTTTGCAGATTATATTTTAGGAACAGAATTCAGAATTGGCTCAGTATTTTTACTCTTGGTTTTAATTTTAGTTTACAGAAGATTTAAACTTTCAAGAAAAAGGGAATATTTAAAATGAAGAAAGTAAAAATTGCTGATGATCAAGGAAATGACATTGAAGTAGATATTAAAAAATTCAAAAAACACCTTGATGAATATCATAATAATGGATCAAGCGTTCATGAGGAAAACGGGCATTATTTTACGGTTAATCAACTATTTAGAGAGAAAATAAAAAAATTATATGATCAAAAATAATCTAATTATTTATTTGGCAATTCTAATATTTGGGTTAGCAGCACCATTTGTATTTCCTGCATTTAAGGTTCAGTTATCAATTCTTTGTATATTAATTATTCTTGCAATCACTTGGAATGTGCAAGGTGGAGAGATGGGTTATAACACTTTTGGAAATATTCTTTTCTACGGTTTGGGAATGTATTTGTGTGCTTCAGTACAGGTAGGAATGTTTTTTCCATTAGGAGAATGGACAGAAGGAGGAGGAGAAAAGACATTTGTTCATACTCCCACACAATTCTTCCAAGGATTTGCATTTGGCTTAGTGGTTGCAGCTATAGTCCCAGCGATTGTTGCTGGTTTAATTGGTTATTCAATTTTAGGTTTGAGAGGACATTATTTTGCAATTTGTACTTTAGGATTAGGTGTTGCGGCTGGAGAAATTTCTGGTGGAATAGAAATAATTGGTGCTGGACAAGGATTTACAACACCTCCATTTCCAAATGTTGATAGGTTAGAGGCAAGAGGAGAGTTTTTCTATTTTTGTAGTTTTATAGTTTTAATATTTACATTTCTTGCAGTTAAAGCAATTTACTCAACACGATTTAAACTAGTTCTCAATGCAATCAGGGATAATGAAGATAAAGCTGAGGCAATGGGAATTCAAACTATGAAATATAAAATTATCGGTTGGATGATATCAGCATTCTTTTGTGGATTAGCCGGAGGTATTATGGGGGGATTAGTTGGCTATATTGACTCTACTGATGTAGCATTTGATGGAAGAGAAATGGGAGTGTTCATGGTTCTTATGGCAATCCTTGGAGGAAAAGGAACTTTATGGGGACCAGTTATTGGTGCAACTCTATTTCATATATTTAAAGAGGGTTTTTGGACATTTTTCCTAGGTTGGCAGTATGTGGCTCTTGGTGTTTTGATTGTTGTAATTGTTATTTATTTCCCAGAGGGGATTATGGGTTGGTTGAGAGAAAAGTATCCAGAAAAATTTGGTGAAGTTGTAGATGAGGCAGATCGGAAGGCACAGGTAACACTTAAATGAGTATTCTAGAAGTAAATAATGTTAGCAAATCATTTGGAGGTGTTAAAGCTAATGTTGATATATCAATGTCTGTTGAAAAAGGTAAAATTGTTGGTTTAATTGGTCCAAATGGATCAGGAAAAACAACATTATTTAATTCTATAGTAGGTACTTATCCAATAGATCAAGGCTCTATAAAATTTAATGGTAAAGAAGTTTCTGAACTACCAGTTCCCATAATTGCTAAGCTTGGCTTGCTTCGAACATTTCAACAAACAAGAATATATGGAAAATTAAACTGTGTAGATAATATGTTAATTAGTCATAAAGCGAGTGATGAAAGTTTGGTTTCAATATTTTCTCAAATACCTCAAGATCTTACAGATAAAGCTGAAAATTTATTAAATTTTGTGGGATTATATCAAAAAAGAAAATTAAGAGCAGGGGACCTATCATTTGGTCAACAGAAGTTGTTAGAACTTGCAATGGCATTAATGAATGAACCCGAAATGCTTTTACTTGATGAACCTACTGCTGGAATTAATCCTACTTTGATAAATGGAATTATAGATCGACTAATTAAAGTAAATCAAGAATTTGGGATTACCCTTCTTGTTATTGAACATAATATGAGAGTGATCATGCAACTTGCTGAGAGTATATTTTGCTTAGCACATGGAAAAATGCTTGCAAATGGTACACCAGATGAAATTAAAAGTGATAAGCGTGTAATAGATGCTTATCTTGGAGCACAATAATGACAAATCAGTATGAAGTTTTAGGAAAGGCTCCTGATGCAGAGGATTTACAAAAGTTATCATCAGAAAATGTGCATTTAACTATTAAAGGTTTATCTGCTGGATATGGAAAGATGGAGATACTGCACAAATTTGACTTGTTTGTAAGTAAAGCCCAATCTCTTTGTTTAATAGGGCCAAACGGAGCTGGAAAGTCAACAATACTTCACTCAATCTATGGATTTACAAATATATTCACCGGAAAAATAGAAATTGACGGTAAAGAAATAACAAATTTAACTCCTGCTGAAAAACTTAAATCAGAGGGGATAGCATATATTCTACAAGATAACTCTGTTTTTCCAGATATGACTGTAGAGGAAAATCTTCTAATGGGTGGATACATCAAAGATAAAACAGAGGAGTCTTTTGAAGAAGCAGAGAGGGTTCTTCAAAAATATGAAAGATTAAGAAACAGAAGAAATCAACCTGCAAAAGTATTATCAGGTGGAGAAAGACGACTTTTAGAAATTTCTCGAGCCCTAGTGATGAAACCCTCCATTTTACTTGTTGATGAACCTTCAATTGGGCTTGAGCCAAGATATATTCAAATGGTTTTTGAGATTTTAGATGATCTTCAAAAAAATGAGAAAAAAACAATTATATTGGTTGAACAAAATGCAAAAAAAGGTTTAGAGTTTGCTGATATTGGTTATGTTTTAGTTTCAGGGGAAACAGCTATTGCAGGTAAAGGAGATGATCTTCTAAATAACCCAGATGTCGGCCGTCTATTCTTAGGCGGTTAATGATAAACTTAAAATATTTTATCAAAGGAATAGTCTGTTCAAAAAAATTTGATAGTCCAGCAATTGCACTGGGTGCTAGCTTTATTGCAATTGGAGCATTATTAAAAAATTTAGGATTTACAATTCAAGAAAGCATCTTCTCAACATTTTTAACTTACGCTTTGCCAGGATCATTGGTTATGGCAGAGTCTATGTTAATTGGAGCATCTTTATTAAATATTTTTTTAGCAGTATGGCTGGTAAATTCTAGACTATTTCCAATGACAGTTTCAATTATGCCATTACTTAAACATGATAGTCAACCTAGATGGAAATATTATATATCTTGTCACTTTGTAGCTGTTTCGTCATGGTTGATTTTAAAAAGTAATTATGAGGAAATTGATAGGAAATTTAGAATAGATTTTTGGATTGGTATAGGAACAGCCACCTGGCTAATTGCCATTTTTTCAACAGTATTGGGATTTTATGCTGCCGACTTTTTAAGTAAAGATATGATAATTGGACTTGCAATAGTAAATCCAATTTATTTTATGTGTGCAATGATAGGAGTTATGAAAACTATACAACTTTCCTCTGCAATTATCCTAGGGGCATTTTTAGGTCCAATTTTTTATTTTTTTTCACCAGAATGGAGTGTTTTATTTGGTGGATTGGCGGCTGGTTCAATTGCTTACTTTATAGGGGAGATTTATGGCAGCTAATATTGTTTTAGCAATTTTAGTAACTTCTCTTGCAACTTATATTTCAAGATTTCTTGGTGCTTTAACATCAGAAAAGATAAGAGAGACATCTAAAATTTATAAATGGTTTAATTGTATAGCATATTCAACTCTTGCAGCTTTAATTTCAAGAATGTTAATTTTTCCATCTGGAGATCTTTCAGATGCACACTATATTTTAAGGATAATTGTCATTTTATTATCAATATTAATTTTTTATGTCACTAAAAGAAATTTAGTTTATCCGACCATATTATCTGCTATAATTTTAGCTACATTAAATAGTTTTGCTGTATGAAAAAACTTTTTTTTATAATATTTTTTCTAATACTTTCTAGTAATGCAAATGCTGGATGTGATGATTCAATTGCTGATGGAGTAGACTATTCTAAATGTAAATTTTCAGATGGTCAGGATTTACAAGGAACCTTTCTTCCAAACTCTAATCTATCATTTGCTAGTTTTATTCAAGTAAATTTTGATAAAAGTATAATGATGAATTCAGATTTAACATTTGGAACTTTTTCAGAGTCATCTTTCATAAGAGCTAATTTATATGAGTCAAATTTAGGTGGTGGAAATTTTGAGCAATCAAATTTTACAAGTGCTAACTTAACTAGAGTAGATTTTACAGGTTCTACCCTCATAGATGCAAATTTTCAGAATTCCAATTTAATGGAGGCAAATTTTACGTCATCTAATATTTTAAATGCAAATTTCGATGGAGCGAATTTAATTGGAGCTACTTGGACAATGGGAGAAATTTGTGGACCAGAGTCTATAGGTATTTGTAATAAATAAATTCGTGAAGAACCTTCTTAAATTAAATGGATTTGAAATTTCCTTTCATGAAAAATCTAAGAGGATAATAAATATAAAAATTGAGGATCAAATTATTGATCGATTAGTATTTCCATTTAAAAAATTTAATATTACAGCATTAGAGTATAAACCATTTACAAGGTTCACTATTGCAAAAAGTTTAGATGAAACTGCATCTAATAAATTAAGTAATTTTTTAAACGAAATTATTAAAGATAGAGATACTGGTTGTTTTATAATTGGTCCAAAAAACAGGTCTTCTAAAATTGATCAAACATTTTTAGTTAAACTATCAACTGCAATAACTCACTTAATTGGAAATCCAAATCACGACTCAATGGCTGGAAAATACTATGCAAGGTTTCACGTTAAACATGAAGATAATAGCGACTCATATCTTCGTAAGGCATATATAAACATGGATTTACACACTGATGGAACTTACGTGAGAGAAATAACTGATTGGATATTAATGTCAAAGCTTCAGGAGGAGAATGTGATTGGTGGAGAGACTGCTTTGCTACATCTTGATGATTGGGAACATTTGTCTGATCTCTCAGATGATAAAATTGGACAGAAAAATTTTATTTGGGGATCTCCAAAAAGTAAAAATATTGATTATAAAGTTGAACACCCTGTATTTTCTAAGGATAGTGATGGAAAACCTATTATTTCCTACATCGATCAATTTCCTGAACCAAAAAACATGGATCAAGGATTGTTTTTACAAAGATTATCTGATGCTCTTGAGGGTAGTAAAAATAAGATAATCACATCTTTACCAGTTGGTAGTGCTGTTGTGGCGAATAATTATTTTTGGCTACATGGTCGAAAACCTTTTAAAGAAAATAAAAATTTATCAAGAGAATTACTAAGAATAAGAGGTTCCTTTTTTAACAATTAAGTGTAGAAAATACACTAATGAAACTTGGATTTATAGGAACAGGTAAAATTACTTCAGCAGTGGTGACGGGTATATGTAATTCTAAAATCAAGTATTCTAAAATTATTCTCTCCGAAAGAAATAAAAAAATTTCAAAACAATTAAAAAAAAATTTCAAAAAAATTTATATTGCAAAAAATAATCAAGACATTGTTAATGACTGTAACTGGATTTTTCTAGCAGTAACACCTAATGTTGCTAATCAAATTATACATAAGCTTAAATTTAAAAAAAGTCAGGTAATTGTAAGTTTCATTTCAACAATGAATCTTCAAAACATTAAGAAGGCAGTAAAAGTAAAAGCTAATATTTCGAGAGTGATTCCTTTACCACCTATTTCTCTTAAAAAAGGACCAATTCCTATTTTTCCACCGAACAGTAAAGTTAAAAACTTTTTTAAACATCTTGGAACAGTTGTTGAGATTAAAAATGAAAAATTATCTAAAAATTTTTGGTCAACATCTGGAATGATGGCACCTTTTTATGAATTGTTAAGAACAATGTCTGAATGGTTAAATGCCAAGGGAATTCAAAAAGATCAAGCTCAGAAATATATAACATCTCTTTTTTTAGCACTTTCCGAAGATGCTGTAGTTAATTCTAACAGAGATTTAAAAATACTTGTCAAAGATTCTCAAACACCAAAAGGATTAAATGAACAAGGTGTAAATGAATTAAAAAAAGCAGGTTTCTATAAAGCTAGCAATAAAACCTTAAATAGTATTCTCAAAAGATTAAATAAAGTATAATTTTACATGCAGCAATCATCAAACATTCTGCAAATAGATAACTTATCAAAATATTTTGGTGGTTTGGCAGCTGTATCAAATTGCTCATTAAAAATAAAAGAAGGTTCAATTACAGGAATAATTGGTCCAAATGGATCAGGCAAAACTACTTTATTTAATCTTATAGCAGGCAATCTCAAAGCGTCTGATGGAAAAGTATTATTTAATAAAGAAGATATAACAAATGTTCCATCTCACGAGCTTTTCTCAAAAGGTTTACTAAGAACTTTTCAAATAGCTCATGAATTTTCGAATATGACTGTTCTTGAAAATTTAATGATGGTACCAGGTAACCAGACAGGAGAAATTTTAATAAACGCTCTTTTAAAACCAAATTTAATTAAAAAAGAAGAAGATATAATTAGAGCAAAAGCATATGAAGTAACTGAATTTTTAAATCTTAAACATCTAGCCAATGAACGTGCTGGTAATTTATCTGGAGGGCAAAAAAAGCTGCTAGAACTTGGAAGAACAATGATGGTGGATGCAAAACTTGTTTTATTGGATGAGGTTGGAGCAGGGGTTAATAGAACATTATTAAAAGATTTAGGAACCGCAATTTTAAGACTTAACAAGGAAAAAAACTATACTTTTTGTATGATTGAGCATGATATGGATTTTATAAGCAGAATGTGTGATCCAGTTATTGTAATGTCAGAAGGCTCTGTTCTTTTTGAGGGAACTTCAGATGAAGTTAAGAAAAACGAAAAAGTTATAGATAGTTATTTAGGTAGAAAGAAGTAAATGGCATTTTTTGAGGGAAATAAAATGACAGGAGGATACGGCGATGGTCCTGATATTATTAGCTCATGCACTATAAATGTTAATAGAGGAGAGATAGTTGCAATTCTTGGACCAAATGGAGCTGGAAAATCTACAGCAATGAAGGCAATGCTTGGGTTGCTTAATCTTAAATCAGGTAATATTTCAATTGATGGAGAAGATATTTCTAAACTATCTCCACAAGAAAGAGTAAAAAAAGGAATATCATTTGTACCACAAACTAGAAATGTTTTTGCAGAGCTTACTGTAAAAGAAAATTTAGAAGTTGGTGCTTTTTTAAGAACAGACAATATCAATAATGTTATTGAGGAAATATATGATCTATTTCCAATTTTAAGAGAAAAAAAAGATCAAATAGTTGGACAACTGTCAGGAGGGCAAAGGCAACAAGTAGCTTTGGGACGAGCATTAATGATAAAACCATCTGTTCTTATGTTAGATGAGCCTACAGCAGGTGTTTCCCCAATAGTTATGGACGAATTATTTGAACATATTATTAGAGTTAAAAATACAAAAGTGGCAATCATCATGGTCGAGCAAAATGCAAAACAGGCTTTAAGCATTTCTGATCGAGGATATGTGCTTGTAACCGGTGAAAATAAATTTGAGGGGTCTGGTGAGGAATTATTAAATGATCCAGAAGTTAGGAGATCTTTCTTAGGAGCTTAGTATGGATTTAATTAATGCAATATTAGTTTTATTGAATTATACAATTATTCCAGCTTTAACCTATGGTTCTCAGTTAGCTCTTGGAGCAATTTTTGTAACATTAATATACGGTATTTTAAGATTTGCTAACTTTGCAACTGGAGACATGATGTCGTTTGGTACAATGTTTGCTGTTCTTTTGACTTATTACTTTCAATCAATCGGAATTAACTTTGGTTTTCTACCCACTGCTTTGCTAACTATCCCTTTTGCAATTTTTATGATGATTTTATACATGCTTTTAATTGATCAAACAGTTTTTAAATATTACAGAATTAAAAAAAGTCCACCTGTACAGCTTGCTATGGTTAGTGTTGGGGTAATGTTTGTAACACAAGCACTCATAAGGATTATAATTGGACCAACTGATCGACGGTTTTTAGATGGTGAAAAATTTATTTTAAAAGCAACTGAGTTTAAAGAAATGACAGGTCTTTCTGAAGGTTTAACAATTAAATCTACACAAATGATAACAATTGTAGTTACTATTATTGTTGTTGCTATTATGTTTTGGTTTTTAAATAAAACTAAGACTGGAACAAGTATGAGAGCTTACTCGGATAATGAAGATTTGGCACTTCTCTCAGGAATAGATCCAAAGAAAGTAGTTCTAATTACTTGGATTATAGCTGGAATATTAGCAACTATTGGTGGAATTCTTTATGGTTTAGATAAAAGTTATAGACCATTTGTGTATTTTAACAACATGCTGCCAATTTTTGCTGCTGCGATTGTAGGTGGAATTGGAAATCCATACGGAGCATTCCTTGGGGGTTATGTTATAGCTTTTGCTGAAATATTTTTGACTTATGCATATAAAAGATTTTTAGTTTATATTTTGCCTGAGTCACTAGAACCAAATTCATTGATGCAATTATTATCAACTGATTACAAATTTGCTATTTCATTTTCGATACTAGTAATTGTTTTAATATTTAGGCCGTCAGGCATATTTGAAGGAAAACGTATATGAGGAATTATTTAAATATAATTGTAGCATATTCGATAATGATGCTTTTAATAATTTTAGTTGGTATCTTTCAATCCTGGTCTATTGCACTAACAATTTTTAATTATTGTATGATTTCTGCAGTAATGACCTTGGGAGCAAATATTCAATGGGGTTATGCTGGTTTAATAAATTTTGGAGTCATGGGTTATACGGCATTAGGAGGTTTAGCAGTAGTATTAGTATCTGTAGCACCTGTTCCAGAAGCCTGGAGTGTGGGTGGAGTAAATATGATGACTTGCCTAGGAATAATTATAATAATGATTTTTTCTACAAGGTATATTTTAAAAAATATTCAAAAATCTAAAAAAAAAAATTATTTAATAGCTGGAATTATTATAGTTGGATTAATCCTAATAAAAATAATTGCTGGACCTGCAATTGAACAAATAGAAGCTGTTGATCCTGCAAAGACAGGTTTTCTTGGAGGACTTGGTTTGCCAGTTTTATTCTCATGGATAGTTGGAGGACTTTTTGCAGCCGGATTAGCATTTATTGTAGGAAAAGTTGCCTTAGGATTAAGGGCAGATTATTTAGCTATTGCTACATTATTAATAGCTGAAATTGTTGTTTCCATTATTAAACATGAAGATTGGTTAGCAAGAGGTGTAAAAAATGTTATTGGATTAAAAAGACCAGCTCCTTACGAAATTGACTTACAAACTTCTCCTTGGTTTATAAATTTAGTTGAAAAATTTCACTCAGCAAAATTAGATTTAGCAAATTCATTATCGGAGAGACAAGATATTTTAAATCAGTTAGTGATTGATGCATCATCTGTTTATGTAAAACTATGTTTTGCAGGCATGTTTTTAATTGTAGTTATAATTTTATTAATAATTACACAAAAGGCGCTTTACTCGCCTTGGGGTAGAATGATGAGAGCAATAAGAGATAATGAAGAAGCTGCAAGTGCTATGGGTAAGAATGTAGTTAAACAACATTTATTTATATTTATTCTAGGATCAGCAATAGTTGGTATTGCTGGAGCTATGATGGTAACTAATGATGGACTGTTTACCCCAGGAAGCTACAGACCAATGAGATATACTTTTGTAATTTGGGTTATGGTTATTGTTGGAGGAACAGGTAACAACTTTGGAGCAATTCTAGGAGGATTTGTTGTATGGTTTTTATGGGTAGAAGCAGCACCAATTGCTCTATTCTTTATAAATTTATTTACAGCTCATTTACCTGAAACGAATGATATCAAAATTCATTTAATAAATAGTGCTCCATATTTTAGATTTTTGCTCGTTGGTATTGGTCTTCTTTTGATAATGCGATTTAGACCTCAAGGGATAATTCCAGAAAAAATTATAAAACAATAATTTATAATGAGTTTTTTTATTTTAGGGTTCTTTACAGGACTCAGCTTAATATTAGCTATTGGTGCTCAAAATATATTTGTAATTGAGCAAGGTTTAAAAAAACAATACGTTTTTATTGTGTGTGCAATTTGCGCATTTTCAGATTTCCTTCTTATTTTTTTAGGAATATTCTTATTTTACTATTTTGAAAGTTTTTTTTCACCTTCTGTTGAGTTAATTTTAAATGTTCTTTTGCTTTTATTTTTAATATATTTTGTATGGAAAAAAATAAAAAGTATAAATACTAATTTTGAAATAAATCAAAAAAATGAAGCAGCAAGTCTAGGTTCTGCAATAATTAAAACTCTTGGTTTTACTTATTTAAATCCCCATGTCTATTCTGACACTGTATTTTTTTTGGGAAACTTTTCGAAAAGTTTTTTAATTAATCAAAAATTATCTTTTGGGTTTGGAGCAACTTTTTCCTCAATAATATTTTTTTTTACGTTAGGATACTTGTCTAAGTTTTTATCTAATTACTTAAAAAGTAATAAAGTTTGGAGAATTATTAATATCTCAATAATTTTATTTATGTCGGCTCTCAGTATTTACGTATTAATCAATATATTAGGATAAAAAAAACTCCAGCGATTTTCACCGCTGGAGTTAAATTATTAAGTATTATCTTTGTTTTTTGTCTTTAAACTTACCGCCTTTAATTTCTTTTTCAATAAAGGCACCTGATGCTTCTCCAACATCAGTTAATTCAACACTAGATGCTCCTTCGTAGTTAACTGCTTTACCACTAGCAAGTAAATCTAATGCTTTTTTCAATTCTCCTGGATAAATTTTTTCTCCTGGAGCATTTGCAACAGACATTACATTTGCTTGAATAGTAGCTCTATCAGCTTTTCCACCAGCTTGCATTGCAAGTACAATCAAAGCTGCAGCGTCATAAGACTCTGATGTATATGGCCCAGACGAGTCAATTCCTGCTCCTCCGGCTACACCTTTAAATATTGTAGCACCTTTACCCATTGATCCTGGCAAAGATCCAAATGATTTATTTAGATCATTTCCAAATCTGTCTGTTAAAGAGTCTCCAATCATTCCATCAGACAAAACAAATACATCAAACGCGCCAGAATCTAATGAACCATCAATGATACTTCCACCAGCTTGGTCTAAGTAACCTAATACAGCTAGAGCATCGCCACCTGCTGCAGCCAATGTTGCAACTTCAGCACCGTAGTCACCTTTACCTTCTTCGTGAGCTGTCACAACTGTTACGTTTATTCCATGAGCTTTAACAGCTGCAACATATACATCTGCTAAACCTTTACCGTAATCGTTATTAGTATGAGTTACTGCAATACTTTTTACTTTTCTGTCTTTAGTGATATCTGCTAATACTTGACCACCTCTTGCGTCAGATGGAGCAGTTCTAAAGAAGTATCCATTATCATTAAGATCAGTTAATCCTGGAGAAGTAGCTGATGGTGAAATCATAACAACACCATTTGGAACAGCAACATTAGTTGCAATGGCTCCAGTAACACCAGAACAATCAGCACCCATAATTGCTACTACACCACCAGATATTAAACCTTCAGCGGCTGCTGTCGCAGCAGCTGAGTCAACACAAGTTGAATCTGCTCTTTCAACAGAAATTTTCTTTCCTCCAAGTAATGAACCTGAATCTGAAGCTTCTTTAAATGCAAGCTCTGCAGATGCAGCCATTGCTGGAGTTAGGGACTCAATAGGACCCGTAAACCCTAAAATAATTCCCATTTTAATGCCATGTCCATCTGAATATGCTTTAGTTGCAAAGCATGAAACAAATACAAACATCGCTAATACTAGTTTTTTCATATGTTCCCTCTAATTGTTAACAATTTATATAAACAAAATTAAATCCTATTGATTTAAATTTTCAATGAGAAAATTATCTCATTTTTTGAGCAAAAAACACTGAAGTAATAACAATTATTCCTCCAATTACTGTTATTAGAGATGGAATTTCTCCAAAAATAAAAAAAGTAAGGATTAAACCAAATATAGGGAATAAAGCATAGAATGGCAATACCATATCAAGAGGATAAAATTTATAAAGATAGAACATCATTAAATGTCCAAGCAAAGAAATAATTGCTCCTGCATATAAAACTGTGAACCAACTTCCTAAACTAATATTTTTTATTGTTTGAAATGTATTTCCCTCAAATATTGCAGATAATATTATTAAAATTATAAATCCTGTGAAGCTCATTATAGTATTTGTAAATTTAACATCTAATTCTTTTAAATATCTCGAAAATACTTGGGATAGCCCATAGAAAAAAGCCATACCGCAAATAAGAAGTGACCCTATTATTTCGTCTACTACTTTTGGGTCGAATGCGAGTATGACAATACCAAAAAAAGATATCATAATTAATATCCATTTTTTGTAACTTATTTTTTCATCTAAAAATATTGAGCTTAATATAATTCCAAAAGGAATTGAAAGTTGAGCCCCTATTGTAATTGGTGCGAGTATACTTGATGCATTTATAGATAAATATAAAAACATGTTTACTGCAACACCAAAACATAATGAAAACCCAATTAAGGGAATAATATATTTTTTGTCTATTATTTGAATTTTAAAAAATGGAATTAAACAAATAAAGACAATAGCCATTCTTAATGAACCAAAAAGAATTGGTGGAATAGTGTCGTTTAACCCAAGCTTGCCAGTTGGATATGCACTTCCTAATAAAAATACAACAAATAAAATAAGTAAAGTATGTTTTGCAGACAAGAATTATCTTATAGAGAAAGGATCTAAAGTTGGTTCATCAGATGTGTAATACCAAGTTGTCTTAACTCTTGTATAATCTTTAATTGAGTCCATTCCCGCTTCCTTTCCATATCCACTATCTTTAATTCCACCAAAAGGTGCTGAAGGAGAAATCAATCGATAAGTATTTACAAATGTTATACCTGCTCTTATTGCATTAGAAACTCTTAGACCTCTTGAGAAGTCACTTGTATAGACCCCAGAAGATAATCCATATTGATTATCGTTCATTTTCTCTATTACCTCTTTTTCTGTATCAAATTTCATAACTGATAAAACTGGTCCAAAAAGCTCGTTTTCTGCTGTTGGAAGATTATGATTATCACATTCAATTATTGTAGGAGGAAAGTAGTATCCTTCATTTGAAAATGGATGCCTTTCACCACCACATTTTATTTTTCCACCCTGTTCTGTGGTTTTTTTAATGTTTTTCTCAATAATTTCTAATTGTTTATAATTACTTAAAGGTCCCATTTCTGTATCTGGATCCATAGGAGCACCAATTTTTATTTTTTCAGCTCTTTTTGTGAGTTTATCAAGGAACTCATCGTAAATTCCTTTTTGTATATATAACCTTGAACCAGCAATACAACTCTGTCCGCTAGCTCCAAATATTCCTGCGGTAATTCCATTAATAGCATTTTCTTGATGAGCATCATCAAATACTGCAACAGGACTTTTTCCTCCAAGTTCTAAGCTTACTTCTGATAAATTTTCTGCTGAATTTCTAATTATATGTCTTGCAGTCTCGGGCCCTCCAGTAAAAGCAACTTTTTCAACTAAATTATGTGTAGTTAAAGCTTTTCCACATGGGTCTCCAAAACCAGTGATAACATTTACTACTCCTTTAGGAATACCTGTTTCCTCTATCAATTTTGCAAATTCGAACATTACAGCTGGCGCAAGTTCAGAAGATTTTATAACCACCGTGTTTCCCATAGCTAAAGCAGGCGCAAGTTTTGTAGCTGTTAAAAACATTTGAGAATTCCATGGAACAATCGCAGCGATAACACCAATAGGTATTCTTGAAGTTATGGCTTGAATATTTGGTTTATCTATTGGCAGAACTGTGCCTTCGACCTTGTCTGCCATACCTGCATAATAATCATAATACTCAGCAATATAATTTGCTTGTTTATTTGTTTCTCTATAAAGTTTTCCAGTATCTATAGTTTCAATTTTTCCAAGTAATTCTGCGTTATCTCTAAGCTTATTTCCAATAGCTCTTAGAAACTTTGCTCTTTCACGCGGTAATATTTTAGGCCAATCTCCTTCAAAGGCTTTTTGAGCTGCTTGAACTGCTTTATCTACGTCAGAAGCACTTGCCTCAGGAACAGCTGCCCAGGGTTTATTATCCTCCGGATTTAAAGTTTCAAAAGTTCTTTTAGTATCAGAGTCAACCCATTGTCCCCCTATAAACATTTTATATTTTTTTAATTCAGGCATTTTGTATATGATCTTTAATTTCTTTATTTACATCATATGAGCATTCAATACTACATAGATGTTTGCCTACAGGTATTATTTTTACTTCAGAGTTTTTAATTTTTTTACTCAGATTATCAGACATTTCTGGAGTTGAGCCTACATCACCTTCTCCAGTCATCACAAGTGTTTTGACATTAATATTTTCAAATTTTTCGTTATCTTTGTGATTTACAAACAACGAGTAAACTTTAATAAAATTTTCCATATTATTATTGTTAAGTATTGAGAAAATTTTATCTGAAATTAGAGGATTTTTCTCAATAAAATCCTTATTAAACCATCTATTGAGTGCATCTTTTGTCAGTTTTTTATCTTTTTTTGTCTGTTCAAACCTTTCATTTACTATCTTCTGTTCATTATCAGATCTATTAAATATTGAGCACAACAATGTTAGGGATTTCAATCTATCACTAAATCTCGTTGCAAAGTTTCTTGCAATCAAAGAGCCTATTGAAAATCCAATAAGGTGAATTTTACTAAATTTTAATTCATCAATAAGATCAATAATTTGATCTGAAAAATCATCAAAACTTATTTTTTCTTTATTTAAAGGTGTTCTACCGTGTCCAAGGATATCATAAATTAAAACTGTATTATCAAATTCATTAATTTGTGGATCCCATATATTATGATCAAGACCTACACCATGAATAAATACTATTGGAATTCCTTCTTTTTTATTTAGTTTATAGAATGTACCTTTAGAGTCTGTTGCATTGATCATTATTATTTTGGATCAATGCCCATCTCCTTCATATCTTGGTATCTATCACCTGTTCTTGCATGAGCTCTACCTGTCGAAGCGCCACCAATTGCAATAACAATTTCATCATCAAATGGAGCATCATGAATTGTAAACTCATGTGTAAGATAATATGGTCTTAAACCAGAGTCGGTTTTGTGCATCATTGGAATAGATATTTTTGATCCAGCCGGACCTCTTGTATTCGTAAAACTTAAATAAGAAGTTCCTCCAACAGCATCTCTGAACTTATTACCAAATCTTAATGTATGAATAAATGCTGATGCATGTTCTATTTCTCCATTTAGTCCAACCACACCTGCTTTCCCATACGCTAATATTTTATCAGGAGAGCCTATTTCTTTTATAAGTTCAGGAACCAATAAATCTCCGAGTTTAGGAGCTAGATCTAAAATAATGGGTTTTAAGTCTTCCACAAAACCTTTTCCATCCCAAGGATTTTTAAAAACCGCAGCAACAGAAACCATCAAAACTGGTTCTTTAGCTTCTTTTCCACCTTCAATAAAAGTCTTATCTACAAATTTAGTAAACTTACGTAATTCTAATTTCATTTTTTAATTCTATGTGTAAAGCTATCTCTTCTAAAACTGTATAACGCTTTTGGATCTACATCAACATCTATAACAACTGGTTTATTTACTTTTAATGCACTTTTTACTGCCTCATTAATTTCTGATAATTTTTTAACTTTAATTCCTTTAGCACCATATAGTTTAGCAACTTCATCAAAAGGAGGACTTTGAATATCAGCTCCTAAATATCTTTCACCATAGAAATCTTTTTGATAAGCTTTTTCTGCTCCCCAACTTTTATTATTCATTACAATTGTAATTGTGTTAATGCCATGTTCTACAGCTGTGCTTAATTCAGAAATAGTCATTCCAAATCCACCATCACCCATTAAACTAACGACTGTTTTATTAGGTTTTGCAACCTTAATACCCAAACCACATGCAAATGAGAAGCCAACTAAACCAAAATCAAGGGGTGTGAAAAGGGAAGGAGGATTGTAATATTCTAAAGCATCTGTTGCTTGAAGACAAAGTGTTCCAGCATCAAGTGTTATCGCAGTATTTTTCGGTAGTACTTTTCTTAATTCTCTGAATAGACCGTTCGGTTGGATTGGAAAATTATTTGACTTTATATTATCTCTATCTTTAAGAAATTTTGATCTCTCTAATAAAAAGCTATTTGTCCATTCTTTGTAATTGAAAATTTTATTTTGTTTTCTTAATTCAGCTAAAATTTGATCTGTCACAAGTGCAGCATCGCCATGAATACCTACATTAATTGGAAAGTATCTTCCTATCATAGTTTTTTCTAATTCAATTTGTACAATTTTTGCGTTTTTATTTATATTGTCATACGAGTAGAAAGTGGAATTGAAACCAAGTCTTGTACCAATTGCAATAATTAGCTCTGCCTCTTTGACTAATCTTGATGCAACAATATTTCCTCTAGGTCCCATTTGTCCGGCATTTAACTTATGACTAAAGGGAATTGCATCTCCATGTCCCGCTGCAGTTACAATTGGAATATTTAAAAATTCAGCAAGCTTTGTTACAGACTTAAATTTCGAATTATATTTTATTCCTCCTCCAGCAACAATTACTGTTTTTTTTGAGTTGAGAATAAGTTTTATAGTTCTATCAATTAAATTCTTTTTACTTTTTAAGTCACTTTCAGCTTTATAAGATTTTTTATTTTCATTAATCTTAAACTTTGAAGTATCAGAAAGAACATTTCTTGGAAGGTTTATACAAACTGGTCCTCTGCGTGGTGACATTGCAAGGTTAAAAGCATCTTTAAAGGCTGTTGGTATATGACTTGCCTTTTTTACTGTCCATGTTTTTTTTGTTATAGGATCAAAAAGTGATTGTTGATCAAGTCCTTGAAAGGCATCTTCCATCTTATCCTTGGTAGAATATAAACCTGCAATTGATACAACAGGCGAAAATGCTGCTTTTGCTTGAGCAATACCTGTAACAAGATTAGTTGCTCCAGGACCGTTTTGTCCAGCAATAATTACTCCAGGTTGATTTGAAGCTCTTGCATAACCATCAGCCATGTGAGTTCCGGTTCTTTCATCTCTTACACCTATAAATTTAATTTTTTTTTCATGATACAACGCATCAAACATCTCCATGGTTGCTGAACCAATTAAACCAAAGACATGTTTAACTTTTTCTTTTTTTAGTGATTTCACTGCCGCTTGACCACCGGTCAAGGTATTCTTGGACTTAATCACGATACTTTTTTAACTTCAGTATCTAGATCATCTTTAAAATTAGGCATTACTTTTTCAGTGAATAATTTAATACTTTTCATACAATCTTCATGTTTAACACCTGGAAAATTAGACCAGACTTGAAGATTTTGAAGATTAAGCTCTGATTGAAGTTCTTTAATCTTATCTGTTACATATTCAGGAGTACCAAATAACATATTTCGCTTATGTAAAAATTCATAGTTAAGAAGATCCAATTTACCCTTTGTTTCTGGAAGCTCTTCACCAGGATCCATGTGATTACCAAGACCTCTCCAATGACAAACCCATTTCATATAATTTACCATATGTTGGCCTGCTTTCTCTTTAGCCTCTTCCATAGTATCAGCGACAAACATATCTCTAACGAGAGTAACGCCTTCACCTATAGGTACATTTTTTTTAGTAACTTCAGATCTTTTATTTTTGTAAGCTTCAAATCTTATTTTCAATGCTTTAACTGTAGGTATCCACATAATTACATTTATATTATTTTCTGCAGCCCACTCTATAGATCTTATACCATCAACAACTTGATGTATTGGAGGGTATGGATTTTGATAAGGCTTTGGAAGAACACTAATTTTTTTCATAGTATTGTCTTCCATATTCATAAAATCTTCACTTGGCGGACTCATGTCATGCTGCCAAACATAATTTGGTGATGGGTAAGTATAAAATTCTCCATCATGACTAAAAAATTTCTCTGACCATGCTTTTTTTAAAATTTCTAATGTTTCAGCAAATAATCTAAAATTTTTTGCCTGATCTTTTAAATCTGCTTCTTTGTTTAAATTAATTGCCTCTCTCCCGTAAACTCCTCTTGCAACACCAACTTCAACTCTGCCTTTTGAAAGTTGATCAAGTGTAGCAATATCCTCTGCTAATCTTATTGGGTTATGAAAAGTTATTACATTTGCTGCTTGTCCTATTCTTATTTTTTTTGTTCTTGCTGCAGCATCCGCTCCTAGCATTAAGGGATTAGTACAAGACTCCATTCCCTCATGGTTAAAATGATGTTCGGTAAACCAAATTGAATTCCAATTGTTTTGATCACAATATTCTGTGATCTGTTTAGTTTCATCTAATAGTTTGTGATATGGTTTGTGTGTCCAATTTGTAGTATTACAAAAATAACCAAACTTCATTAAAGCCTCCTTTAAAAATTAATTTAAAGACGACCGATCCCACTTTCGTATATGAAATTACGACGAGTTATGTGTCGCTTTATAAGATAATATTATTACTCTTACCTTTGATATTCAATGAATTTTTTAAGGGATTTATTAAGAAATTTATCGTACCTGAGACCGCTATTAGTTAGTTTTTTCTTATTTAAAAATGAAAGATTCATTTTAAAGTCATATGAGGGTTCAAAAAAGAAAGGAACTGAAAGCCTTTTTTGCTTGTTCCATAACACCCTATGATTAGTTGCTTTAAACCTTCCTTTACTTAAATATTCAAGTGCTTTTCCAGTATTTACAACTAAGGCATTTTTATCAAAGGGAACACTGTGCCATTTTTTTGTTTTACGGTTTTGTACTTGTAAACCACCCTTTTTGTTTTGGTAAAGTACTGTGAAAATACCACTATCTACATGTGTTTCACATCCAAGAGCAACTCCATCTTGCTTAGAAATTTCAACAGGCTTTGATTGATTAGGGTAATAATTAAAACGTAATGTGCTTAAAGTTTTTAATCTTGAAAATGCTTTTTTTGATAAATCAGTATCCTTATTATAGATTTTAATAATACTTTTAAAAAGAATTTCACTTAAATTAAATATATCTTCATAATAATCAGATAATTTAGAAATATTATTTGTGGTAAATGACTGCTTAATATTTAAATATTCTATGTACTGATTTTTTATTCTTTTTGAATATTTCTTAGTTACTTTTAAATCCCCTAAGTCTAATCCTTCTTTACCATTTACTTCATTAGGAAAGTAACCTCTATAAACATTTTTATTTTTTTTATTCCATTTTTTTGGAGCTAATTTAAGTTTATTTTTTATATTTAATTTGAAAAAATTTTCCCCGACCTTACAAATTTTATTTATATTTTTTAATTTTATACCATGACCTGTAATTTGAAAAAAACCAACATTTAAACAAGCTTTCTCAATTTCTTTAATTATTTTAAGTGTAGGTTTTGTATCAAAACTTTTTTCAAGAAGAGAAGAAATATTTATTGTTGGAATATAGTTTTTTTTTATCATCTATTAGGTGTATCAGATGCAATCATTTGGCCACGAACTTTTTCTCTAAAATAAATATATACACCCGCACCAATAATTATTGCGGCTCCAAGAAAAGTTCTAGGTACTGGTATAGTTTCAAATAATATATAACCTGCTACCATTGCAAAAACTATATAAGAATATTCAAACAGAGACACCACAGACGGGGAAGCAATACTATATGCTGTAAAAACACAAAAAAAAGATATTGATGCAACAATACCCATTACAAAAACGTAAGGCCAAGAAACAGATGGATTTACAAACCATTCTCTAAAAATAAACTGCATTGTAGGATCAGAAAAATTATTAAACTTACCATCACCACTTATTAAAAATATTATAACACTCGCAATTACTGCAAAAATATAAAGTAAAGTTAACTGAGTATAAATATTATCTTTTTCAGATGTATATTTTGTAATTGTCATAGAGCACGCATAACAAAGTGAGCATGCAACTGGTGCCAATTTAAAAAAGTTAAAGTCCTCTAAAGTTGGATTTAATACGACTAAAACACCAATAAATCCAACGGTTATTGCACTCCATCTTCTAATTCCAATTTGTTCTTTTAAAAATACTTTAGCAAATATTGACATGAAAAAAGGACATGAAAAGAATAATGCGCTGACCATAGCTAAAGACATAAATGTAAGTGAAATGTAAAAGAAACTAAAACCAAAGAAAAAACAAATTACTCTTAACAAAGTTAATAAAGGATAATGTGTTTTTAATGTAAATTTTTTCTTAGTTATTAAGAATATAGATATAAGAACTGTAGCTTGAATAATAGTTCTACCAAGGTATAACTCAAACAAAGCAATTTCCTCAAATATATATTTTATAAGAGAGTCTTGAATTGAAAAAAAAGCCATCCCTATCATAATAAAGAGGATGCCTTTAGTATTATTATTTGCTTCCATAAGTTAATTCAAAATGAAGTCAGCAGCTCTTTCGCCTATCATTAATGTTGGTGCATTAAGATTTCCACTTGTAATTTCCGGCATTACAGACGCATCCGCTACCCTTATATTCTGAAGACCATGAATTTTTAATTTTTCATCTACTACTGCCATATCATCAACACCCATCTTTAAAGTGCATGATGGGTGATATGCTGTTTCTGCTTTTGATCTTATATATTCTTCAATTTCCTCATCTGAATTAGCATTATCACCTGGTCCAATTTCTTTACCAGCAAAACGTTTCATAGAATTCTGATTTAAAATTTTTCTTGCTACTCGAACACATTTTATTGTCTCTTTAAGGTCATAATCATCCTGCAAATAATTAAATTGTATTTTTGGATAATCATAAGGGTTTGAACTTTTCAAAGTAATTTCACCTCTACTTTTAGGTTGATTTAAACTTGCATGTAATTGGTATCCGTGTCGGTCGGGATCTACTAAACCATGGTCTATAACAAATGCTGGGAAAAAATGAAATTGTATATTTGGATATTGTTTATCTGGAGATGATTTACAGAATCCACCAGCTTCTAAAAACGAGGTAGAGCAGGGCCCACTTTTGTTTAAGAACCATTGAATACCTACTTTTACCATATTAAATTTATTTACATAAGAATATAACGTATCTGGAGTTTTACATTCTTGTTGAATATAGGTTTCTAAATGATCTTGTAAATTTTTTCCAACTCCTTTTGAATCATGAATAACCTCAATTCCTTTTTCTTTAAGATGATTGCTTGGACCAACACCTGATAACATTAATAATTGTGGAGAATTAATTGATCCACCACTTAAAATAATTTCTTTATTTGCGTAAATAGTCTTCGTTTCATTTTTTATTTTAACTTCAATTCCAATAGCTTTTTTGCCATCAAAAATAATCTTTTCTACAAATGTCTCAGTAAATACTTTTAAATTTTCCCTGCTTTTAGCTGGTTTTAAATAGTATTTTGAAGCACTAGCTCTCTCTCCTTTATGAATAGTAACATCGTACATTCCAAAGCCTTCTTGGTCTTCTCCATTCATATCACTGTTTATTTTATGTCCTGCCTCTTTCGCAGAGTCCAAAAAAGCTTTAAAAAGGGGATTTTTGTTATTTGATTGATTTACAGGCAATATACCTTTTCCACCTCTATAATTATTTTCTCCACCTGACCATGTCTCAATTTTTTTAAAAAAAGGTAAAACATTTTCGTAAGACCAATTTTTTAATCCAAATGAAGCCCATCTCTCGTAATCATTTTTATTTCCTCTGACATAAACCATTCCATTATGCGCGGAACAACCACCAATCATCTTTCCCCTAGGACAAAATAATTTTCTATTGTTTAAGTGTGGCTCAGGTTCAGAATAATATTTATAATTATATTTTGGGTCATGCATTGCATAAAGTATTGCAAGGGGCATGTTTACTTTCCATATATCACTATCTTTACCAGCTTCAAAAATTGCAACCTTATTTTTACTTTGTTCAGTTAGTCTATTAGCGAGAACGCATCCTGCTGTACCTGCTCCAATTATTAAATAATCAAATTTCAAGGTATTTATTGTGGGTGGTCACCTTCAATAGCAATTCTATCCATTACTCTTTCATATCCTAATCCTCTACCTGGATAAAAATCTGCAATTGCAAAGTGAATAACACTTCTATTATCCCATATACAGACTGTATTTTCAGTCCAGCTAAATCTACAGGTTAATTCAAGTCGTGCTTGGTGTTCAAATATTTTTTTTAAAATTTCATCACTTTCTTCATGTTCAAGTCCGATTATTTTTTTTGTGTATGTCCAATTGACAAATAGAATTTTTTTTCCAGTCTCAGGATGTGTTCTTACTATTGGATGTTCATTAGAATATTCATCAAAATTTCTTTTTTCATTTCCCTCCATTTTTTTATATTTTTCAATAAAAAATTCTGCGCCAAGAGAACTATGTATTGCTTTTTTATCTTTTATCTTTTCTTTTATATCTTCATCTAATGTTTCCCATGCAAGCTCCATGTTTGCAAAGCATGTATCACCACCAACAGGAGGAATTTTAATTGATTTTAATATTACTGCTTTCGTTGGTTTTTCATTGTAACTAACATCACTATGCCAATTCTCACCCCATTGGTTTTTTTCATCTTCTGCTTTAATTATTCTTACTATTTCGGGATGTTTACTTAATCCTTTTACATATGCATGTGTTTCTAATGGTCCAAATTTTTCAGCTAAGGCTATATGTTGTTCAGCATTAATTTTTTGGTCTCTAAAGAAAATAACTTTGTGTTCTAATAATAAATTATTAATTTCCTTGATGTTTTGATCAGAGGTATCTTTAAGATCTATCCCTGTTATTTCTGCACCTAGTGCTCCTGACAAAAGTTTAATTTCCATAACTTATTTTTTTAGCTTACCAGAAAAAACTAAATTTTCTGAGTTAAAAGAAACCTTATTTTTATTTATAAAGTCATCCATTATTTGGATTTTATCTTGTTCAAACTCTGTGACCTTTCTTTTATCCAGATCAATATAAAGCGACAGGCTTTCAATAGTTGCAGCAAGTTTTTTTGACTTCTTTTCATACATTTCACATTTTAAATGTAATCTTTTTTTATCATGATCAAAGAAGGTGCAATAAACATCTACTTCATCATTTTCTTTCACTTCATTGTCATATGTAGTTCTCGTATCTACAACCATAGTACTTCTTTTATTAATTTGTGCATTTGAACCACCCATATGAAACTTATTAAGCATTGTTTCCCATGCTTGATCAAAAATTAGAACATAATATGCCATATTCATATGTTCATTGTAGTCTGTCCATTCTTTAATAACTTTTCTAGTGGCAAGATGAAATGACATAATTTAATTTAAACTTTATTTATTTTATCTGCTATCAGTATTTTCCTTTTCATTTCTCGAAGGACAGGTTTTTCTATAAGTTTACCGTCTATGACTACCAGACCTGTATTTGAATTATTAAATTCTTCTAAAATTTTTTTAGCCTTGATAATTTCATCTTGTGGTGGTGTAAATACCTCATTTAAAATTTTAATTTGTTTTGGATGAATGGAACCTTTTCCAGTAAAGCCTAAGTTTCGTACTTGTTCAGCCTCTTTCCTCATTCCTTCCATATTCTCTAAGTCTAAATAAGGCACATCTATTACATCTACACCAACACTTGCACCTGCATGAACTAATTTAGATCTCGCATGGACAAGATTTTCCCATTTATTTTCAACTCTGAGCTCAGCTGCCATATCAACTCCGCCAAAATATAGAGCAACTATTCTTTTACTGGCATGAGCAATATTATAAATATTTTCTAAAGCCTCATTTGTTTCCATTATTACATGAAGATCTGTATCTAAATTACAGTCTGATAAAAGATCATCTATAAACGTTATTTCATCTGGAGTTTTAACCTTCGGTAACATGATAGCCTTTAGATTTATTTTGCTAGATACGAAAGCTTCTAAATCTAAAAGACCAAACTTTGTTCTTTGATTATTTAATCTGACAACTAACTCTACATCATTTTTTACTTCGAGAGTTTTTAGAGCCTCTATAGTATTTTTCCTAGCTTCTGCTTTATCATTGATTGCTATCCCATCTTCTAATTCAATACAAACCATGTCTGCACCTGATGCAATTGCTTTTGGAAACATTTCTGGATGAAGTCCAGGTGTAAAAATAAAACTTCTTCTTACTTTTAATTTGTTCAAGTCCATTTAATCTTTGTAATCAGGTTCTTCTTTATCTAAAATTAATCTTATTTGAGATAGGAATAGATTTGCAAAATCAGTTGGAAAGTTTGCATGTTCTTCTGCAGTTTTCTCTGCAACTTCATGGCTGACCACATTAAGTTCTTGGTTTGTTGAAAGAGCTGTAAGATATGTTTGTGCCGCTCTTTCAAAATAATATAGGGAATTAAAACCTTCAGCCACAGTTTCTCCTGTTGTTAAAATTCCATGATTTGCGAGTAACATGTGCTGTTTATTCCCAAGAGAATTCGCCATTTTAATGGATTCGTCCTCAAGTCCTAAACCTCCAAATTCATTGTATGTAGATACTCGATTATAAAACATCATCGTATTTTGATCGATTGGTTTCAAGACTGGGTCTTTTAGAGTAGAAAGAGCAGTAGCATATTTAGAATGGACATGAAAAATACATCTTGCGTGTGGAGCTTTTTCATGAATCGCACCATGGATATACAAAGCTGTCGGATCAATAACGTCTGGCTTATTCTTCAACTCATGTTTATTTTCTTTAGTTACTAAGATCAAATCACTAGCCTTCATTCTACTAAAATGAATACCTGCTTTATTGCAGTAAAAATCAGATGTACCAGGTATGCATGCACTAAAATGGTTTGCAACTCCTTCATGCATATTAAGTCTAGCCGTCCATCTAAAAGTTGCAGCTAAATCCCTCTGTAATTCTGATATTTCCATTTGCATGATTTTAAAATATAGTTGAAAAATAAATTATGAACAACAACGTTTTTGTATCATGTGCTGTAACAGGGTCAGGTGATACTGCAAGCAAACACCCTGACTTACCAAAAACTCCAGAGCAAATAGCTAAATCAGCAATAGAGTCAGCAAAAGCTGGAGCAGCAATTGCACATATTCATGTTAGAGAAGATGATGGAACACCAAGTAGAAGGTTGGAATTATATAAAGAGGTAGTTGATAGAATTAGATCAAGTGAAACGGATGTAATTTTAAATTTAACTACTGGGATGGGTGGAGATTTGGACATAGGACAAGGAAAAAACCCACTAGATTTTGGCCCTATGACAGACATGGCAAATGTTATGGAAAGAATAGCTAATGCAGAACAATTTTTACCAGAAATTTGCACATTAGATGCTGGAACATTAAACTTTGGTGATGGTTCAGTTATTACGGTTAATACTCCTAATGATTTAAGAAAAGCTGCAAAAAAATTACAGGAAATTAAAGTTAAACCAGAGATAGAGGCATTTGATTTAGGAAATATGTGGTTTGGTTCTCAATTATATAAAGAAGGTTTGTTAGATGATCCTCCAATGTTTCAAATGTGTTTAGGTATTCCTTGGGGGGCTCCAGCTACTCCGTTAGCAATGCAAGCAATGAAAGATATAATGCCAGAACAAGGAGTGTGGTCAGGCTTTGCTATATCAAAAAATGAAATGCCTTTTGTAGCACAAACAGTTGTTATGGGTGGAAACCCAAGAGTTGGTTTAGAAGATAATTTGTATATATCAAAAGGTAAACTTGCAACAAATGCTCAGTTAGTTGAAAAAGCTATTAGAATAATAACTGATCTTGGAGCATCAATAATGACTGCAGAAGAAACAAGGAAAAAACTAAAGCTTGTTAAACACAAGTAATGTCCAAAATAAAAAAAGTTGCAATAATTGGCACAGGGGTAATTGGAGTAGGGTGGACAATAAGACTCTTAGCTCACAACATAAAAGTTTTAGCATACGATAAAAATTTAATTCAAAGAAATAACTTAATCCAAGAAATAAAAAGATCCATACCTTTTGTAGAAAAACTATTTAATAGAAAAAAAATAAACTTAAATAATTTAAAGTTTTTTTCTTCTTTGGAGAGCACTGTTAAAGATGCAGATCTAATCCAAGAATGTGCTCCTGAAAACTATAAACTTAAAACTCAATTAATAAGTCAAATTTCAAATTATTGTAAACCTGAGGTTTTGATATCATCAAGCTCATCTGGATTACTTCCCTCAAGAATTTTTTCAAAATGTAAAAATAATAAAAGAGGTATCATTGCCCACCCATTCAATCCTGTTTATTTACTACCTTTAGTTGAAATAGTTCCAGGAAAAAAAACAAGTTCTAAATCATTAAATGCAGCAAATAAATTTTATAAATCGATCTCAATGAACCCAATAACCCTTAAAAAGGAGCTGCCAGGATATCTATCTGATAGACTGCAAGAAGCTTTATGGAGAGAAGCACTTCATATTATAAATGAAGGGTATGCCTCAACAGAGGATTTAGATAGAGCTATTGAAGACGGTCCAGGCTTAAGATACTCATTAATGGGAACATTTTTAACCTTTCATTTAGCAGGAGGAAAAGCTGGAATGAAACATATGCTTGAACAATTTGGGCCCGCATTAAAACTTCCATGGACTAAGCTTAAAGCACCAAAATTATCAAAAAAACTCTCAGAAAGATTGATTTCTGGTACAAAAAAGCAAGCAAAAGGAAAGTCAATCAATCAATTATCAAATATAAGAGATGAGTACTTAGTCAACTTACAAAACCTTAGAAAAAAATATGAAAATAAAATTAGAAAATAGATATCTAAAAAAAAATTAAAATGGTAATTTAGTTGTATGGATTTTAATCATTTTTTAACAAGTTACATGCCAGATACAAGCATTGGTTCAAGGCAGCATTTTAAAAATATGCTTGAAGAATGTGTAACTGCTGAAAAACTTGGTTATGCAACGGTATCAATACCAGAGCATCATTTAATTAACTTACTAATGATGCCATCACCATTACAGATGGCTGTGAAGATTGCATCAATTACAAAAAATATTAAAATAACAACAGGGATAGTTGTTTTGCCTCTACACGATATGAGAACATATGCTGGTGAAGTAGCTACTGCTGATATATTAACTGATGGAAGATTAATCTTAGGTGTAGGAAGAGGAGCATTTCCATGGGAAATGAGGAGACTAGGCACACCAATAGAACAATCAAAAGAAAAATTTGTAGAGTCTTTAGAGGTTCTACAATTATTATTAAAAAATAAAGAAGTTTCGTATAAGGGCAAACACTATGAGTTCGAACCATTAACTATAATGCCTCGACCCATAAGTAATCCAATACCAATGATGGTTGCCGCAATGAATTTAGAAAGTATAAAAGATGCAGCTTCAAGAGGATTTCATGTTCAATCAACAGTATTATCAGGTACAAAAGATCTTTTATTAAGTAGAGTTAATGCATTTAAAGAAGGTTGCATTCAACTAGGTGAAAAAGGTAAGTTACTCAAACTTTCAATGCAACGAATGGCTTACTTAGCAAAAGATGAAAATGAAGCTAGAGAGAAAACAAAACTTGCTTACGAATATTATCAAAGATTTGATAATATGTTTACAGGACCTGGAAAAGTAAAAGAGGGTAATATAGAAGCCTTACCAAGAAAACAAACATTAGAAGAATTAAAAGAAAATCTTTTAATTTGTCCTTTAAATGAAATGATCGATAAGCTTAGCGTTTATGCTGAAGCAGGAGTTGATGAGGTAATTCTTAGTTCAAGTTTTGGACAATCTCAAGAAGACCTAATAGAATCAATGTATAGAATTGGTGAAAACGTAATCCCATATTTCAAAAAATCTAATATACAAGTAGCTTAAATATCTATGAGCATCATAAATTGTAATTACTCAGTCACAGGATCAGGACCTGCAATATTTTTAACTCATGGAGTTGGAGGTGCCGAAGATGCATGGAGATTTATAACTCCAAAACTTAAGAGTATGTTTACAGTTGTAACATATGATTTAAGGGGTCATGGAAAATCACCTGTAGACAATAAAAATTTTAATTTAGATGATCTTGTATTTGATCTTGAAAGAGTAAGAGAAAAGACAAACATCCAAAAAGCCCATTTTATGGGACATTCTTTAGGGGGCATGATTGCCCCTGCTTATGCTAAAAAGTTTCCAGAAAGAGTTTTGTCAGTTGGCTTATTATCAACAGTTGCAGGTAGATCTGATGAAGATAAACAAAAAGTTTGGAATGTTATTTCAGATCTAAAAGATAAAGGCGTTGAACATACATTAAAAAATCTAACTAACCGATGGTTTACAGACAATTTTATTGAAAAAAATCCAGACCTGGTATCTAGGAGATTAAAACAAGTAATAGATACAGATAAAGATGTATTTATAAATGTTTTTAAAATTTATGCGGAAACTGAGATGATTTCTTGGTTAAAGGATATAAAGAAACCCTGCCTATTTATGACAGGTGAAAACGATGGTGGATGCACTCCTTCTCATAACAAAAAAATGTCAAATGAGATAAAAGATTCTAAATTAGTTATTATACCAGAGGTAAAACACTCTTTTTTGATAGAGGCTCCTGAGCAAATTGCAAATAACTTAATAGAATTTATTGAAAATATTTAAAGCTCTAATGCATTCTTAAAGTGTTACCATCAACGCCAACTACTTGACCAGAAATTCTAGAAGACTCATCGGATATTAAATAACAACACATTTTACCAATATCTTTCTCGTAAACCCAAGTATTAAGAGAAGTCATAGAAACGAATTCACTCTCCACAGCTTTTTTTGAAATTTTCAAAAATTTAGCTTTATCTCTAATAACTCTTCCCATTCTATCTCCTTTTACAGTTCCTGGACAAATTGCGTTTACTCTAATTTTAAACTTGCCTAATTCCATTGCTAAAGTTTTAGTCATTCCAACTACTGCCCATTTACTGGCTGAGTAGGGAGATCTTAATGGAAACCCAAATATACCTGCTGTAGAAGACAGATTAACTACTGACCCACCTTTATTTTTTTTTAACATTGGGATTGCTAATTTTGAAAAAATAAAATGACTAATTACATTTATCTTTAAAGTTTGTTCCCAATCTTTTGTTTTAAGTTTATCCATAGTTCCTGTTGGGCCTGCAACTCCAACATTATTAATTAATGCATCAATTTTTTGTGTTTTTTTTTTAATTTCTTTAAAAAAATTTATTACATCGTTTTCATTTGAGGCATCGCAATGAAAAGAAAATAACCTTTTATTATTCAAAGGATTTTTTTTTAATTTATTTATAGATTTTTTATCAACATCACAAACGAATACATTCGCACCTTTTTCAAGACACTCCTTTGCTGTTGCCCACCCAATTCCTGATGCCCCAGCAGAGATAATTATTTTTTTATTTTTGAAATTGTATGACATTAATCTATTAATCCATCGGATCTAACTTTATTTCTTTCTAAATGTATGGGCAATACTTTTCCATAAATTGCTTTTGAATGTTCAGGTGTATTTACTCTCCAGGGATCCAATACATACGCAGGAATGCACATAAAACGTGATATTTTTCCTATAACTTTAGTTACTCTATGCATGGTAAATCTACCTTTAAATATTTGTAAATCACCTGGTTCAAGTTCAAGTCGCTTTACTCTTGTTCGATCTCCATCTAGTACTTTTTTAACATCGTCAAATTTTTCGTTACCTGGTTCTCTTATGTTTGGACAATATTCAAATATTCCTCCTTCTTCTGGTTTTTGGATCATGAGGCTTAAAGTAAATTCACAACTATCAAAATGCCAAGGTAATATTCCATCTGGTTCCATAACGTTATATGCATGACAGGCTAAAGGATCAGCCCATCTATATATAGGTGCAATCCCTAAGCATGCAGATACAAATTTTAATAATTCCTCAGTTTCATAAAGAAATTTCATTTCCGAATTTTTTTCAAAACAGTCAGAATTTAAATATCCATTAAATCTATCCATAAATATTCTTTTTGGGTGATCTTTAGGAAGAGTAGGATCGTCTTTTGCATAAAGATATGCGTTGATACTTTCTTTAGACATATAAACTTCATTAAGCTGTTGCTCTAATTCTTTTTTCATTACATTTAAAGAATTTGGTAAAATAAAATCAGGAATTACCGAACAACTATCGCTATCTAATTCAGTTTTACATTTTTCAATTATTTTCTTGATCTTTGGTGATTGTAAATCGTGAATTGGGTATTTAACTAAATCAACGATTTTGCTTAAACTTTTTTTCATAACTATTTAATCTAATTATGAGTTTGAAAGTGATTCTTGCAATTCTTTATTAGAAATATAGCCTTTAGCATTTCCTTGTTTATCAACTACCTCACAATTAGAGTTACTACAAACAACTTGAGGTAGAAATTCCTCTATAAATTGGTCTTCTTCAACTTTTATCAAGTTTGATTTGTCAATATCATCTGATTGATTTACTGGTTTCATTATAATTTTTGCTTTTATAACCTTTGTTCTATTTACGTCTTTAACAAATGCCTCAACGTATTCATCAGCAGGGTTCATTATAATTTCTACTGGAGTTCCTACCTGAATAAGTTTTCCTGCATTCAAAATTCCAATATGATCTCCTAACCTTAATGACTCATCAAGATCATGAGTAATAAATACTATCGTCTTTTTTAATTCTGATTGTAGTTCTATAAGTTGTTTCTGCATATCACTTCTAATTAAAGGATCTAATGCAGAAAAAGCTTCGTCCATTAACATAATGTCCGTGTCAGTAGCTAAAGCTCTTGCAAGACCTACTCTCTGTTGCATACCTCCAGAAAGCTGTGCAGGATATTGATTTTCAAATCCAGTCAAACCGACAGACTCGATTTTTTCCATAGCAACAGAATTTCTTTTTTCAATCTCCATACCTTGCATTTCGAGTCCGTAACCAACATTTTGTAAAACTGTTTTGTGTGGGAACAGCCCAAATCGTTGAAATACCATACTCATTTTCTGTCTTCTAAATTCAATTAATTGTTCTTTGTTTAAAGTGGTAACATCTTTACCTTCTACTAGAATTTCTCCAGAGGTTGGGTCTATTAATCTATTTAAGTGTCTAATTAGTGTTGATTTTCCTGATCCAGATAAACCCATACAAACAAATGTTTCTCCCTCTTCAATTTTTAAGGATACATTATCTAAACCAACCGTATGTCCAGTTTTTTCTAGAACATCTTCTTTTGAAGCTCCTTCTTGCACCATTTTAAGAACACTAGCAGGTTTTGGACCAAAAATTTTGTATACGTTATTAATTTCGATTTTAGACATTTATTTAAAGTTTAGTTCTTTTAGTTCATCAAATCAAATCAACAATAAAATAACTTTATTAAATTCAACTATTAATTGAATTGAAATTTTTTTGATTTTATATAATTATTTATTATGAATTCTATTTCTAAAATCGCAAAAAATACCACTTATTTACAAATTACTTGGAACGATGGTGAAGAAAGTAAATTTAACTATATGTGGTTAAGAGATAATTGTCCTACCGCACATGATAAAGACTCAAGACATAGAATGTTTAATATCTTAGAGGTATCAAAAGAAATAAATCCCAAAAAATATTCTTTAAATGGTGATGGCAAATTAGAAATAGAGTGGAGTGAGGGTGACCACACAAGTTATTATGATCCTAAGTGGTTGAGAGAAAATTGTTATACTATTAAAAATAAACAAGAATATGTCTCACCTTATCATCTTTGGGATAATAATTTGGAAAACGAATTTTCGTCGATATGTATTGAACATGATGAAGTAATTAATTCTGATGAAGGATTAATAAAGTGGTTAGAATTATTACATCATAAAGGTATAGCAATAGTTAAAAATTCACCAACAGAAAAAAAATCAGGCTTTGAAATTCTTCATAGAATAAGTCATGTGAGGGAAACCTTTTTTAAAACTCCTTTTGAAGTAATCAATATTCCAAAACCAAATAATTCTGCTTATACAGCTCATGCTCTAAGAAATCATATGGATTTACCTTGGTTTGAATTACCACCTGGTTATCAGTTTTTACACTGTTTAGTAAACGATGCAAAGGGTGGAGATTCCTCTGCAATTGATGGTTTTGCAGTTGCTGATTATTTGAGAAAAAATGAAAAAGATATTTTTGAAACATTAATCTCTGTACCTTTAAAGTTTAGAGATAAAGATTATACACAAGAATCTCACCGAAGCTTCCATGCCCCAGCAATTAGTTTAACAAAAGATAAAGATTTTCATGATATTAGATTTAGTGTTGCAACTATGGATGCATTAGACTGTCATCCAGACCAAATGGACAAAGTTTATAAAGCTCACCACAGATTTGGTAATCTTTTACATGATGATAAATTTCAAATTAAATTTCGACTAGGACCGGGAGACATATTTTCTTTTAATAATAGGCGTGTTTTACACGGCAGAACAGCTTTTGATCCAAACTCAGGTCATCGTCATCTTCAAGGGTACTATTTAGATAGAGATGAAATACTTGGAAGATTGGAATATCTTAAAAAATATAAATTATAAGTTTTCAAATATAAGATTGTTATTTTTATTA
>CABZGO010000015.1 GCA_902525355.1 uncultured Pelagibacteraceae bacterium
TGGAATTACTGGAATATTTTTAGGAAATGTTTCAGTTGACGTTCCATTATCAGATACATATTTTGTAATAGCTCACTTCCATATGGTTATGGGTATTGCACCATTAATGGTTATTATGGGTGCGGTTTATCATTGGTTTCCATTAGTAGCTGGGAAAATGTTAAGTGAAACATTGGGTAAATGGCACTTCTGGATTACGTTTTTAGGAGCGTACTCAATATATTTCCCAATGCACTATTTAGGTTTTATAGGAGTTCCAAGAAGATATTTTGAAATGTATGATAGTCCATATATGACATCTGCAGTAGGAATGAATGAATTCATAAGTATTGCAGCATTTATAGTTGGTGCAGCACAATTTATTTTAGTTTTCAATATCATTAAAACATTAAAAACAGGAAAAAAAGCTGAACAGAACCCTTGGAAAGCTAATTCATTAGAATGGTATACTTCTACTGTTCCACCAGAACATGGTAACTTTGGTGAGAGGCTTCCAGTTGTTCACAGATGGCCTTATGATTTTAGTGTTCCAGGAGCAAAAGATGATTTTATTCCGCAAACAACTGCTCCAAGCGAAGTAGCACATACCGAAGTAGAGAAAACTTAAGAGAAAAATAATGTCTGAACAAAAAATAGACGGCTTCGAACTTAAACCTGGGTTTAAGGGCATGGCGTCTGACACTGGTTCAGACCAAACGATGTTTAAAGGTGTGCATTGGGGCAAAGCCATGATGTGGATCTTTTTGTTGAGTGATACTTTTGTATTTAGCTGTTTTTTAATTTCTTATATGAAAGGTAGAGGATCAACCATTGTTGATTGGCCTAACACGAGTGAGGTTTTTTCTTTATATGTAGGAGGTGTACCTGTCCCACTTTTACTGATTGCGATAATGACTTTTGTATTGATCACAAGTAGTGGAACAATGGCCTTAGCGGTTAAATATGGTTACGAAAAAAATCGTAAAATGTGTGGTTGGCTAATTCTAGCTACTGCAATAGGTGGACTTACTTTTGTAGGAATGCAAGTGTTTGAGTGGTCTAAATTAATTCATGAAGGTGTTAGACCTTGGGGAAATCCTTTTGGTGCATCACAGTTTGGTTCTTTCTTTTTTATGATAACAGGTTTCCATGGTTTCCATGTCTCAATTGGGGTAATTTTCTTATTTATTTATACTTATAAAGTTTTCGCTGGTCATTATGAGAGCAAAAAAAGAGGCTGGTTTACTAAAATGAAAGGGGATTATGTTGAAATTGAAATATTAGGTCTTTACTGGCACTTCGTAGATCTAGTTTGGGTTTTCATTTTCGCATTTTTCTATTTGTGGTAAAATAAAATATGGAAGAGACTAACAAAATGAACGAGACAACTAAAAAGGAAGAACAAACAAGTACTCAAAAGATAGGGATTTATCTTTGGATTTGGTTGTTGTTATTTGTTCTAAGTTTTTTTTCGTACATGGTTGATTGGTACCAATTTCAAGGAATGTTGAGATGGTCATTAATATTATTCTTTATGTTTTTAAAAGCAGGGTTAATTATGGCTTTTTTCATGCACTTATTTTGGGAGAGATACGCTTTAGTAAATGTTCTGTTATGGCCAATGACAGCAATTGCCTGTTTTATATTTTTAATGACTGCAGAATTTAAATATACACTATTTTCAAGATTCTTTTATTTTGTAGTGGGGGGAGCTTAATATGGACGCCTACGGATACTTAGCTTTTTTCTTAATTTTATTTGTTTTTTTTATTTATATAGTTTGGTTTGGTTATTCAGTAAAAGTTGAAAATCAGAAAGAACAAGGTGATAAAGTCACAATAAATCCTTACGATCAAATACCTTTAAGTAGAAGATTAATTGATAAGAAAAATAGCAAAGTGGGTATATTCGATCTTGGAAATCATATTTTAATAGCAGGCGTTATATTACTTGTAATATTTGTTTCACTAAATGTTGAGTAATAGTGACTACAAATACAATTAAAAAAAAATCAGTTTCTATAAGTTTTCTATCTTATTCTAAATATTTATTACTACTGATGAAACCAAGGGTAATGTCTTTGGTCATCTTTACTTGTGCTGTTGGATTATTAACAGCCCCTGTATCGGTTTCTTTTTTAAATTCAATAATTGCAATTTTCTTTGTGACGATGGGAGCAGGTGCAGCTGGTGCCTTAAATATGTGGTACGAAGCAGACCTTGATAAATTAATGACCAGAACATGTTTAAGACCAATTCCTACTGGAAAAGTGAACAGGGAGCACGCTTTATTATTTGGAACCGTATTATCGATAGTATCTGTAGTCGGACTTTACTATTTTTCAAATTTAACATCAGCTATACTGTTATCTATAACAATAGCATTTTATGTCTTTGTTTATACGATTTGGTTAAAAAGAAAAACTCCACAAAATATTGTTATTGGAGGCGCATCAGGCGCACTACCACCAGTTATAGGTTGGACTATAGCTACTAACTCATTAACAATAGAACCGATAACATTTTTCTTAATCATATTCTTTTGGACCCCATCTCATTTTTGGGCATTGAGCCTTTATAAAGCAGACGACTATCAGAAAGCTAAAATTCCTATGTTACCTATTACTAATGGTATTGAGGAAACTAAGAGAAATATATTTGTTTATTCTTTAATAATGTTACCGGTAGTTATTTTGCCTTATTATATTGGTTTTGCAGGCGAAACATTCTTAATAGTTTCATTATTACTTACCTTTTATTACAACTATGTTTGTTATGATCTTCTTAAGTTCAAAAAAAACAAATTTGAAATAAAGAAGGCTAAAAAGGTATTTTCTTACTCAATTTTTTACTTATTTTTGCTTTTTGTCTTATTTTTGGTAGACCAGATCATAAAATAAATAATCCTACTTATTTTATAGAAAAATGGTAAAAAAAATTCATGAGATACGTAAGTACAAGAGATAATTCAAAAGAATATAGTTTTGAAAATGTTTTCATCAAAGGTTTAGCTGATGATGGGGGACTTTATGTACCTACATCTTTAAAAAAATTTTCCTCAGAAGAACTATCTGATCTTAAAAGGTTAAGTTATAATGATTTATCTACTGAAATAATAAATCAATTTTCATCAGACTTTATTTCAAAAGATCATCTTTCATCGTTAATTAAAAAATCTTATTCAACTTTTAGAGAAAAAGAAGTTGTTAAAATTTCAAATATTGGTGATCTTAAATTATTAGAGTTATATCATGGTCCAACATTAGCATTTAAAGATATTGCAATGCAGTTCATTGGAAATTTGTACGAATATTATTTAAGTAAAAATGATAAAAAAATTAATATTGTTGTTGCAACTTCGGGTGATACAGGAGCTGCCGCTATAGATGCAATTAGAGGCAAATCAAACTTAAATATTTTTGTCTTACATCCTAATAACAGAATTTCACCAGTACAAAGAAAGTTAATGACAACAGTTGAGGATAAAAATGTTTTCAATATTGCAATTGATGGAAATTTTGATGATTGTCAAAATATTGTTAAGCAAATGTTTTCGGATTTAGATTTTTCTAAATCAATAAATATGTCAGGGGTAAATTCTATTAATTGGGCTAGAATAATTGCCCAAGCTATTTATTATTTTTATACTTATTTCAAACTTGAGAGTAATAAACCTATATCTTTTTCAGTCCCCACAGGAAACTTTGGAGATGTTTTTGCAGGTTACCTTGCAAAACAAATGGGGTTACCAATAGATAAACTAATCGTTGCAACAAATGAAAACGATATTTTACATCGAGCAATCTCAAATGGTGATTATGTTTCAAAAAAAGTAAAAGAGACATTTTCTCCAAGTATGGATATTCAATTAGCAAGTAATTTTGAAAGATTAATTTATTATGTAAATAGTTCTAATTCTGAAATTACATCAAATATAATGAAAAAAATTAAGCAAAATGAATACCAAATTGAAAAATCAAACCTGGATATCATTCAAAAAGACTTTGTTTCAGAAAGCTGTGACGAAGAAGAAACTTTAGAAATTATTAAAGAAAATTTTGAGAAAAATAGTGTCATATTAGATCCACATACTGCAGTTGGAGTAGGGGCTGCAAATAAGCTTAATTTAAATGATTGTATAGTTTTATCTACTGCCCATCCATGCAAATTTCCATCTGCGACAGATAATGCGATAAATAAACATGAAGAACTACCTAAAGAGCTTCAGCATGTTCATGGTAAAGAAGAAAATTTTCAAATATTAAAAAATGATACTGAAGAAGTAAAAAATTTCGTTAAAAGTAAATTATGAAACTAAAAGTCAATGATCAAATTCCAGATACAAAAATCTTTAATTTAGTTGATGGTGAACCCAAAGAACAAAATATATCTGAGGTATTAGGATCAAAAAAAATAATATTATTTGGATTACCAGGTGCATTCACAGCGACATGCTCTAAATTTCACTTGCCGGGTTATGTTAAAAATGCTCAACAAATCTTAGATAAAGGTATTGATAAAATATTTTGCTTAGCAGTAAATGATCCATATGTAATGAATGCTTGGGGAGAGGCGAACAATATAGGAGAAAATTTAATTATGTTGGCTGACCCTTATTTGTCATTTACAAAGTTAATTGGTGCTGAAGTTGATAGAAACTCAAAAGGTATGGGAATGAGATCAAGCCGTTATGCTATAGTTATAGAAAATCTTAAAGTGCAAAATATTCAAGAAGAAGAGGAAACTAAAAATTGTGGAATATCCTCTGCAGAGGGAATTTTAGGTATTATTTAGCAAGAAGGGGCGTTCTGTTGCCAGGTGCCCCGTTAGGAATTTGCAGCTTCTCTAGCAATTAAATCAACTTCATTATTTAATTTATCTGAAGAATGACCTTTTACCCAACTCCATTTTATTTCAAATTCACTAGTCATAAGATCTAATTCGGTCCAGAGTTCTTTATTTTTTACAGGTTGTTTATTTGCAGTTTTCCAACCATTTTTTTTCCAATTATGTATCCACTCTGTTATTCCTGATTTTACATATTTAGAGTCTGTGAAAATCTGCACATTACTTCCTTTAGGGATTTTTTTAAGAGCTTTTATTGGAGCAAGTAATTCCATTTGATTATTTGTGGTATCTTTTTTACTACCCTTTATATGGATCTTCTTTTTATCATCTATGATAATTGCAGCCCATCCACCATTTCCTGGATTACCCAAGCACGATCCATCAGTATAGATTTTTATCATTAGCCATAATCCTTGAAAGAATTTAATTTTCTATGATAATTTAATTTATCTAAATATTCTTTTGGATCTTTTATTTTTATCAATGCCTTTTTTGGAGTATTTAGGTAATCATATGATCTTGTAAGAAGATATCTTAAAGCTGATCCTCTACATAAAGTATTAAAATTACTCTTTTCTTTGATAGTAAGTTTACGTATTGATTGGTAACCTTTTAATAATTGAGCAGATTTACTTTTGTCTAGCACAAAAACTTTATTTCTTTTCTTAAAACATAATGCATTTACACATGTGGCTAATTCATAAGCTAAGAAATCATTTGCAGAAAAATAAAAATCAATAAAACCGTAATATTTTTTTTTAAAGAAAAAAATATTATCAATAAAAAGATCACTATGAATTATTCCATTTGGTATATTCTTTGGCCATTTTTTCTTAATATCAACTAAATCAGTTTTCATGGTCTTAATTAAATTATTTGAAAGTTTATTAATTCTTCGATCAATTCTACTGAGCAAAGGTCCCCAGGAATTTATTGACAGCGAATTTTTTCTGTATAATTTTAATTTTTTAGCAGCCAAATGTAACATAGCAGCATTTTTTCCAACTTGAAAACAGTCATTAGTTTTTAGTTGATTTTTATCTTTTCCTTTTAAAAAACTTACCAAACATGCAGTTTTATTTTTAATTTTGAATAAATATTTCCCTTTTTTATTCTTTATTGGCTCTGGACATTTGATTTTATTTTTTGATAAACCAAACATAAGGTTCATAAAAAAAGGTAAATCTTTTTTTTGAACTCTTTTTTCAAATATAGTCAGTATTATTTTTTTTTTATTTGTTTTTATTAAGTAATTAGTATTTTCAATTCCTTTTTTTATGCCTGAAAAAGACACGATTTTACCAATATTAAAGTTTTTTTCGATCAAGCTTAAATCGCTCTGATTTATCCTTGTATATACAGCCATTAATTTAATTTTCCTGGGATTTTAAATGTAACGTCTTCTTTGACTATTTCAACTTCCTCTATTTCTACGGTAAATTTTTTTTTAATATTTTCTATGAATTCATTAACTAATACTTCAGGAGCTGAGGCACCAGATGAAATACCTATTGTTTTGCATTTAGATATTTTTTCAAGTGGAAAGCTGCTTTCTGAATGAATTAATTCAGCATTTTCACATCCATTGTTTTGAGCTACTTCCACTAATCTAACTGAGTTAGAAGAATTCCTACTTCCAATTACAAAAAGATTATCACAGTCTTTTGCAATTTTTTTGACTGCTGCTTGTCTATTTGTTGTTGCGTAACAAATATCATCTTTTTTTGGCTCGTGAATATCAGGAAAGCGTTCTTTTAAAACATTTATAATATCTTTAGTATCATCAACCGACAATGTTGTTTGTGTAATATAAGCAAGTTTATCGTTTTTACCTCTTTGATAATTTTTTGCGTCATCTATAGTTTCAATAAGATCAATCTTTCCACTAGCTACTTGGCCCATTGTGCCAATTACTTCTGGATGGTTTTTATGACCTATAAGCAAAACTTGAACATCTTTTTTATTTAAATTTTCTGCTTCTCTGTGAACTTTAGATACTAATGGACATGTTGCATCAACAAAAATCATGTTTAAACTTTCTGCTTCTTGAGGAACAGATTTTGGTACACCATGAGCTGAAAAGATAACAGGCCTTGTTTTATCTTCAATTTCATCAATTTCCTCAACAAATATTGCACCAATTTTTTTTAAGCCATCTACTACGTGCTTGTTATGAACTATTTCATGTCTTACATATACAGGGGCACCATATTTTTCTATGCTTTTCTTCACAATTTCAATTGCTCTGTCAACACCGGCACAAAATCCTCTCGGAGCTGCTAAAAGTATTTTTATATGATTATTTTTCACTCTCGTGCTTTCTAAAAAAAGGGATTAAAAAAACAATACACGCAACTAGAAAAAAAAGACTTCCAAACATAGCCCAAAAACTTCCTACACTTGATATGATAAAACCTAATGCAGAAATTATGAATAAAATCCAACCAATTAAATTAATATTTTTATTGCTCATATTTTTCAATTAAATATTCAAGCAATATATGTGGAAAAGTTAATGAGGCCAATCCAATAAAAATAACCCGATATATAGTTTCGTAAAATTCGTTATAATTATTCAGTACTGATATTGAAATAATATATCCTAAAATTGTCAAAATTGTTAGTGGAAGGGCTTTTTTAATGAATATTGGTAAACCTTTTGTCAAATTTTTATTTATTTCTCTGATCAAAGAAAGCGAGTGCCTAATGGAATGCAGAAAGCAAAAGTAAATCGTAAAAGCAATTATTGGATTCAGAAAATAATTTAGGATTATTATCGATAAATAATCCATTAACAATAATGATTTAACTTCAATATTTTTTTTAAATGATAAAATAATCCCAGAGACCAAAGATAAAAGTACAAGTACGAATAATATCTCGTCAGATATTATTAAATTATTTGAAATATTAAAATTTAATGTTTCGAATATTGCTAGTGTCTCTTCTTTGTGAAAAAATAAGGGTAAGGTAATTATTAATGATCCTTTTAAAAAATAAATTAATTCAAAGTTTTTCTTTTGATTAATAAATTCGGAGTCTTCTTTTCCAAAATGAAAAGCAGCGATAATTAAAAATAAGAAAAGTAATGATTTTGGAAATATTAACCAAATCAATATTATAACTGTGCCAATAAGTAAATAACTCATATAAAAAATACTCATTGATTTATATCCAAAATATTTAATCAGTTTTTTACCTTTAATATGATCCAGTGAACCATGGGATATTCCAATTGTTAAAATTAAAAACAACGAAATTAGTAAGAAACTACCTTCTCTCAGATATTTTATTCCAGATAAAAGTATACATAAATTAAAAAAAATTAAAGAGTGGTAAAAATTAATTCTAATCATATAATTTAAAAAAGTTCTTTAATAAAAATCCATTTAGGCATTTTTAATATTATCGATATATCTTCAAATAAATTACTTCTATTCGACAAAAATTTTATAACAGTATTAGATTTATTATTAAACATCCTAAAAAAAATATTTGGCATTTTGCTTGGATTATTTTTAAGAACTTTTAAAAAAATATTATCAAGAAATTGATATTTTTTTTTAATTTGAAAAGTTTTCAATTTACTAATGTTTTCGATATTTTCTCTTATATATTTACTATGTTCTTGAATATTTAGAAAAGTATAACCAGTACTTAACCTTGTCATACCACCAGCTGTTCCAATATTAATATTATTTTTTACTTGGTCAATTATTGGGTAAAAAAGAGGTATAGCACCCACTTCTTTGTATGTAATCTTATAATCTTTTATTTTTAGATTATTCTCAATATATTCTTCAATTTGCTGATCATAATCTTTTTGGGAGTCGTCACTCATTTCTGATAACCATGTTGTTTCAACTAATGCTGTCCTTTTCGAATATGGAAGTGTATAAAAAAAATGAACACTTCCTCTCTGTTCACAATCAAAATCCATTAGATTCATCATTTCTTCATCAAAAAATTCCTTTTTTGTCTCTATTTCTACCCCACAGAAATGTTGCCAAAGACCAGAGTTTTGATTATCTAAATTTGGAACACTATTAAATACTAAAGAGTTATCAAAATTAATATTTTGATCATTTTTGTGAAAGGAAATATTTTTATTTTCTTTTAATTTGTTGTTTATCTTCTCATAAAATAACCCACTATCAATACTTTGATACTGATAATTATCGCACTCTAGATGTCTTGTTTTTTGAGGCACATTTATGGAGAAATGTTTCCAATTTTTTTTTACACAATCCTCAAAATTATGTGGGAATGTTTTCCAAAAAGACCAAGTTTTATCTTTTTTATATTCATCTCTTGGCTCAATAATAGCTAAAGTTTTATTTTTTAACTTATTATTGATATCTAACTCATATGCTAAAGATAATCCTGCACAACCACCACCAATTATAATAAAATCAAAATCTTTCATTTAAATTTATTTCTTCACTAATTATTTCGTGTTCTTTATCTCTAAGGTGATTATGTTTCATAATCAATGATAGTTTTAGCAAGTCAAATATAGATAATATTGTTTGTAATATCTTACCATTATTAGTTACAAAAATTTTACCTGATTTATGATAATTTTGAATTGTTTCTTTCTTAATAATATTTCTTCCAATTTGTCTATAAACTCTTCTTGCAACTAAAATTGAAAATCGAAGACTTAAAGGAATATCTTTTATTGATGAAAAGCTACTATCATAAAATAAATCTGCAGTAGCCAATGTTTCTTTTATTGTTTCAAAATTATGCTTTATATAAAATCTTTTTTTTTTTGAGTCCTCTACTACATCTCTGGAAATATTTGTTAGTTGCATAGCTATTCCCAAATCTATAGCCGATTTAAGAGAATTAGAGCTAGTGACATTTAAAATTTTTGCCATCATTAATCCAACAGTTCCTGCTACTCTATATGAATAAATTAATAATTCCTTTTTTGAATTTAATCTTATTTCATTTTGAATATCAGACTCCACACCGTCGAATAAGTCTTCTACAATTTTTGTGGAAATATTATATTCATCCATTAATACCCACATATTTTTAATTATATGGTTCTGAAATTCTTTATTGATAAAATTATTTTTGAAGTTTAAAAATCTTCTTAATTTGACATCAATTGTACCTTCATCGTCTGCTATATTGTCTAAAGTTCTACAAAAATCGTATAAATTAGAACATTTTAAATAAGTTTCTTTTGGAAGAAAAAAACCTGCCCAATTAAATGATTTTGCGTATATTGATAGAAAACTCTTTTTCTCCATTACAGAATTTTGTCTAAGACTTTTGCTGAAGATAGTACTCCTGGCACACCTGCTCCAGGATGAGTACCTGCTCCAACAAAATATAAACCATCAAAAATCTCTGATTTATTATGAAATCTAAAATAAGCTGATTGGGTAAATTTTGGTTGAATAGAAAAACCAGAGCCATATTTTGTATTTAATTCTTTCTCAAAATAATCTGGTGTTAGATAAAAATCCTCAACAATATTTTCACTAAGATTGGGCAGTAAACTTTCCTCCATTTTTTTAATAACTAAGTTTTTCATTTTATCTCCCTCAATAGACCAGTCTATACCAGACTGGTTGTTAGGAACTGGTACCAACACATAAAAACAATCATGATTATCAGGCGCCATAGATTTGTCTGTAGCTGTTGGTCTATGTAAATAGTAACTTATATCGTCATTTAATTTTTTATTGTTAAAAATATCATCCAAGTGTTCCTTGTACTTATCTCCAAATTTGATGGTATGATGTTCAATATCGTCGTAAACTTTTTTGGTTCCAAAGTAATACACAAACAAACCCATTGAATATTCCATTCTTTTCATTTTCCAATTAAAAATAGAATTACTACTATTCGTGTTCGCTAATTTTGAGTAAACTGCAGGTGGATCAGCATTACAAATAACATTATCTGTTTCAATTTTATTTCCATTGTTAAGTTCAACGCCAGTTATTTTATTTTTAATTGATAAGATTTTATTTACTTCATATCCCTTCAATATTTTGATATTTTCTTCACTCATTAATTTTTCCATTCCATTTATTATTTGACCAGTTCCACCCATTGAATAATGAATTCCCCATTTTTTTTCCAAATATAAAATTAATCCATATATTGATGTTGTTGTAAAAGGATTACCACCTACCAACAGTGGATGCATACTAAGCAATCTTCTTAATTTTTCATTTTCTATGTAAGAAGAAACCAAACCATAAACAGATTTATAACTCTTTAAATGAAATAAAGATGGTATTTGCTTTAACATAAAAGAAGGTTTATCAAATGGAACATCTGAAAGTTCAGTAAAACCTTTATCAAAAATTTTTTTTGTAAAATTAACTAAATTTTTATATCCGTTTACATCTTTTTCATTAATCTTTTTAATTTGATTAATCATTTCATCTTCATCTCCAGAATAGTCAAACTTAAAACCATCTTCAAAAACAAACTGATACCAAATTTTTAAAGATTTTATTTCTAAATAATCTTTTGAATTTTTATTAAAAAGCTGAAATAATTCATCAATCAAGTAAGGCGCTGTTATCACAGTTGGACCGCCATCAAACGTAAATCCATTTTTTTTAAAGACCCTTGCTCGTCCACCTAAATCTTCATGTTTTTCAATCAATGTTACATTATGGCCTTTAGCTTTTAACCTTAATGCTGCAGCCATACCACCAAAACCTGATCCTATTACTATCGAATTCATAATTTGGATTTTATATTATTTTAAGAAAATGTAACGTAATTTAGTTATGAATTAATTTTTTTTAATTCAGTCTTTGCTTCTTCAAGATTTTTTTCGAACAGATTATCTAATTTAGATTTATCAACTGTAGTTGTTATAATTTTTTTCACTGACTCCAGTGCAATTTTAACAGAAGTATCTTTGATTTCTTTAATTGCCGCCTCTTTCATTTGATTAATTTTTGTTTGTGTTAAATTCTTCTTTATTTCAGAAGATTTATGAAATTTTTCATTCATACTTATAACAAGCTGTTCGGATTCAGTTTTAGCCTGATCTAGGATTTTTTTGGACTCCCCTTCAACAGAATTAAGTTTAGCCTGAGCTTCATCTAAAAGTTTTTTTGACTCAACTCTTAATTTTTCACTTTCATCGATTTCTTTTTTTATATCTCCTATCATTTTTGTTAGGAGACTGTTTATATTCTGAGGTATTTTAAAATATACCAATAGACCTATAAATATAAAAAACGATATTGCTACCCAAAAAGTTGCATCAAACATCTTTTCTCTCTCTGTTTATTTTTGATTGGTCTTCCACAATTGCTACTATGCTGCTACTATTTACTTCTTCACCAATTAGCTCTTTTATTAACTCAGCTGATGTTTCAGCTGCTATTTTATTTATTTTTTCTCCTGATTTATTCTTTAGTTCAGACAATTCTTTTTCTACTTCACTTATTTCTTCATCAAGATCTTTCTCTAATACAGCTCTTTTTTTATTAATATCATCCAAAATCTTTTCTCTAGCTTCATTAAAGTAATTTTTAGCTTTAAGCTTACTATCTATAATAATCTTTTCATATTCGTCTATTTTTTTTTGGCTTTCTTCTTTTTGTTTATCTGCTGTCTCAATATTTTCAAGTATTTGAGATTTTCTAGTTTCTAAATTATCGCTAATCTTAGGCAATATAACTTTAGTCAAAACAATAAAAAGTATTCCAAACGTTATGATAAGCCAGAAGATTTGAGAAATCCAAAACTCTGGATTAAGTTGAGGCATACCACCACTTTCAGCGGCAAATACTGCATTAAAACATGCAAAGCATGTAACGAAGAATAAAATAACTATTTTTTTTAACATTAACTAAAATGCAAATAAAATAATCAACGCAACTACTAGTCCAAACAATCCTGTTGCTTCAGCTAAAGCAAATCCTAATAATAAGTTAGGGAATTGTTTTTGAGCTGCAGATGGATTTCTCATAGCACCAGATAAGTAATTACCAAAGATAATTCCTATACCTACTCCCGCACCTGCTAGCGCGATAGCTGCTAAGCCTGCTCCTATCATTTTTGCTGCTTCTAATTCCATTTTTCCTCCTTTTTTTTATTAATGGTGTAGATTTAATGCATCATTTAAATAAATGCATGTTAAAATTGCAAATACATATGCTTGAAGAAAAGCAACTAGTATCTCCAAACCTGTAAGTGCAACCGAAAAACTAAGTGGAAGCCATCCACCTACAATTCCTAGGCTAATAACAAAGCCTCCAAATACCTTCATCATTGTGTGACCAGCCATCATATTAGCAAATAATCTTACTGATAAACTAATTGGTCTACTTAAATATGAAATAATCTCAATAATGACTATTAATGGAAGCAGAACCATTGGAACTCCACTTGGTACAAACAATTTTAAATATCCCAATCCATGTTTCATAAATCCAATAATTGTAACTCCAATGAAAATAAATGCTGCCAATACAAATGTAACTATAATATGGCTAGTGACTGTAAATGCATAAGGTATCATTCCAAACATGTTACAAAAAAGTACAAACATAAAAAGTGAGAAAATAAATGAAAAGTAAGGTTTTGCTTTTGATCCTGCTGTATCACTAATCATTTTGGCGACAAAGGAATAACTTAGTTCTGATATTAATTGTAGTTTATCAGGTATTAGAGTTTTTTTCTTCGCTCCTAGATTAAAAATTATCAAAATAGCCAAAGAACTAATGACCATGAATAAACTTGCATTAGTAAAAGAGATATCAACTGAGCCTAATTTAATTTCCGGACCAATTCGATAAACATTGAATTGGTACATTGGATTTGATGCCATTATATTCTCTTACTTATTTTTGCATTTTTTTTGCTGATTTAATTACATTCATTATTCCTGCAACTACTCCTACAAAAAAAAATATTAAAATTAACCATGGCTTAGTACCAAACCAATTGTCTAAAATAAACCCAATAATTGTCCCAACAGCTACTGCAGCAACTAATTCTGTGCTCATTTTAAAAGCTTGACCCATCCCTGATGTTGATGGCTCTTTATTTTCAGAATATTTAGATTTTGCTTTGTTTTTTGCACTTTTAAGGCGAGTTTTAAAATCTTCCTCTTCCATTAGCCTAAGCTACCATGCTCTCAGCTTTTTGAAGGTCAACAGCAACTAGTTGACTTATCCCTTTCTCTGGCATTGTGACCCCATATAATCTATCCATTTTTGACATAGTTAACGCATGGTGGGTCACTATTATAAATCTTGTAGAAGTAATCTTTGTCAGTTCATTTAAGAGATTACAAAATCTAGTTACATTCGCATCATCTAGTGGAGCGTCTACTTCATCTAAAACACAGATAGGTGAGGGGTTAGTTAAAAATACTGCAAATATTAAGGATAATGCTGTTAAAGCCTGTTCACCACCTGAAAGCAGGGTAATCGACTGAAGTCTTTTTCCAGGAGGGCTTACTAGCATTTCCAAACCAGCATCTAGTGGATCATCGGAGTCTACTAGTTCTAATTTAGCGCTACCCCCATTAAATAATTTTGTGTAAACCTCATTAAATTTTCTATTTACTCTCTCAAAAGCGTCCAATAATCTTTCTCGACCCTTTTGATTTAGTTCAGTTATGCTCTCCTTTAATTTTAAAATTGCTGTAACAAGATCTTGTCTATCTTGTTCCATTTTTTTTATGTCTGTTTTATATTTTTCAGTTTCATCATCTGCTCTTAAGTTAACGGATCCAAGCTTTTCCCTTTCCCTCTTTTTTTCATCTAGTAACTCTTCTTGAGTAACTAAGTCAGGAAATTCAGCATGTTTTTCAAGATTTGAATAATTAAGTATATTGTCTTCTTCAATATTTAACTCTGTCATAACTCTTTCCAAAAGGTCATTTCTTCTTTTATTTAAACCTTCAATGGTCGCCCCAGAGCTTGCTTTCTTCTCTCTAATTTCAATTGAATTTTCTTTTGTGTTGTTTAATTGATTTCTAATTTCTGTAATATTATTATCGATTTTTTCAACTAAAATTTCATTCTCATTTTTTTCATTTTCTGAAATCCTTAAGTTTTCAGAAATTTTCCCTTTTTTTTCTGCTTGAGATTGAGGTTGTTTTTCCAAAGCATTCAGTTTTTCTACAAGCTTATTTTTTCTTGTGTTGAGCTCATTAACCATCTTTTCAGAATTAGTTAAAAGATTTTGCCAGCTTTCAAATTCTTGATCAATTATATTTATTCTCTCTTTTCTTTTGACAGACTCATTTTTTATGTTTTGATTTTTACTGTAAGTTTCGGCATAATCGTCTTGTAATTTTTTTATATGATCACTTTTTGATGTTAGAGTTGAAATCACATTATCATTCTCAACTTCATTAACTTTCATAGTTAAAAAGGACAAGTCAATTATACATTCATCTAAAATTTTTATTGTCTGATGGTTTCTATTTTCTGAAATTAGTTTTTTAACTTCTTCGATTTTCCTTTTTATATTGGTAATAATTTCATTATTTTTTTGCAAAGATTCAGCGCTAAAACTCTCAAATATTCCATCCATTCTATCCTGTTCAATTTTTAATTTTGATCTAGATTTTTCTAGATCTTGATTGGAAAGTTTTTCGGTTTCATAATATTTTGAGTCTGTATCAATTAAGATATTTCTCTCCTCTTTTAATCTTTTTTCGTTAGAATTTGCATCAATTACAATGCTTTTTTCTCTATCTATGTCTTCATCTATAACTTTTATAGAACTTTTTATTGTGTCAATCTCCTCATTTATCCTTGTACTTTCCTCATCTAGAGCCTTTAGTTCAAGATTTAATCTTTGAATCTTGGATAAATTTTCAATATTTTTTTGTCGTATAGGCTCTACTATTTCAATTTCATTTTTAATTTTAGTTTCTAATTCATTAATTTGTTTATTAAATTCCTCAACTTTACCATCTGCCTCATTATTCACTTCATTTTCTATAGTGATTTCTTTATCAATTTCTCTAAGTCTTAAATAATAAAGTCCTGCCTCTACTTTTTTTATTTCCTCTGAAATTAATTTATACTTTGCAGCCTCCTCAGCTTGTTTTTGTAAATTTGCTAATTGTTTTTCTTGTTGTCTTCTAAGTTCGTCGGCTCTCTTTAAATTATTCTCTGCTGCTCCTAATCTAATTTCTGCTTCATGCCTTCTAACATGCAAACCAGCTATTCCAGCAGCTTCTTCAAGTATAGCTCTTCTATCAGATGGTTTTGCTGTAACTAATGCTCCAATCCTACCTTGACTTATCAATGATGGTGAATGAGCCCCTGTAGAAAGGTCTGCAAAAAACATTTGTGCATCTTTGGCTCTAACTTCTTTGTTATTTATGTAAAATTTTGATCCTTTATCTTTCTCAATCTTTCTTCTAATTTCTATTTCCTCAAGATCATTGTATTGGTGTGGTCCATCTTTGTTCTCATTATTTAAACTTAAAACTACTTCAGCAATATTTTTTGATGGCTTATTTGATGTGCCTGAAAATATTACATCCTCCATTCCAGAGCCCCTCATACTTTTTGCTGAAGTTTCTCCCATGCACCATCTAAGAGATTCAACTATGTTTGACTTTCCACAACCGTTAGGACCAACAATTCCTGTAAGACCTTTTTCAATTAAAAAGTTAGTTTTCTCTGCAAAAGACTTAAAGCCATTTAATTGGATTTTTTTAAACTCCATTCAATGACTTATATCAGTTTTTCAATATATTTTTTTAATTTTTTGTAGTTTTTTGGATTTTCGAACTTTTCACCGTTGATTATAAGTGTTGGAGTTGCTTCTATTTTGTAGTTTTTGGCTCCATTGATTCGGTCTTCTAAAATAAAATCTTCAGTTTTTGAGTCGGCGATACATTTATCAAAATTTAATTTGAAACCAGATTCTTTAACTACTTGTTTTAAATTTTTATTGAGATCCTCTATAGTGCTTCCTTTAACCCAGCTACTTTGATTATTGTATAAGTGATGAAGTATTTCTGATTTTCCATCATTTTTACAATGAGCTATTTTTGCTGCATTAAAAGCAGCCATATCTAATGGAAAATTTCTAAATTCAATTGATATTAAACCATTATCAATAAAATCTGTTTTTAAATTTGGATATACATTTTTATGAAAATCTGCACAATGACTACATGTTAAAGACTCAAAGACTATAAGTTTTACTTTTGCATCAACATTGCCTTCAGTAATCGATTTAATATCTGCTTTTGCATAAAGATTAACAAAAAATAAAGATATTATAAATGTTTGTATTAATATTTTTTTCATCTCGATTTAAATATTTTATTTAATTCTAACAAAGATTTTTTAATTTTATCATTCTTAATATTGGTTATCTGCTTAATATTTTTGCTTTTTGTCGCATTATTTATTTTGTTTTCTTTAATTTTTTCAAACTCTCCCTCAAAAGTTTTTAATTTAATAGCATCGACTACATTATAACCAAAAAATATATTAATTTTTTTTATTATTTCTTTCTTAGAGTATTCTAAAACTACTTCATTTCCTCTTTTTACCATTATATTTAAACAGCTCCCATTTAATTTCGAATTTTTATATGATCTTGGGTATGATACGTTAAATAATTCTTTGCCAACAAGAAATTTCCAATTATCCAAAGTATTTGAATAAATTTGACCTTTTTTATTCAATATCCTTTTGGCTTCTTGGGGCAAAGTATCTTTAAAAGATCTTAGTCCTTGAACAGATGTAGTTCTCTGCTTAGTATTATATTTAAAATTCATATGACAAGTCAAAACATACCAAATAAAATTTTGAATTGGTACGATAATAATAAAAGAGACCTTCCTTGGCGAAAAAAAGTCTCTAGAACTAAAAAAGAATATTTTACGCTAGTCAGTGAATTTATGTTGCAGCAAACACAAGTGAAGACCGTAATTCCATATTTTGAAGATTTTATCTCTAAAATCCCAGATTTAAAAAGTTTATCAAGAGTTAGAGATGCTAAATTGATAAAATGTTGGGAAGGATTAGGCTATTATTCAAGAGCCAAAAATCTTAAAAAATCAGCAAAACAAATTATAAATGAATTTAAGGGCCAGCTTCCAAAAAATGAGGACGATTTAAAATCACTACCTGGAATAGGGGATTATACATCTAAAGCAATTATGGCAATTGCATTCAATAAAAAAATAATTCCTTTAGATGGAAACGTTGAAAGAGTTTTAAAAAGAGTATTTTATTTAAAAAAAGAAAAAGAAATTTCTAAAGAAAATTTACATAAAAAAAAAACTTTTTTTGAAGAAACAAATAGGGCTAGCGATTATGCTCAAGCTATAATGGAAATAGGTGCATTAATCTGTAAACCATCCAATCCACTTTGTTATCAATGTCCCATATCAACAAATTGCAAATCCTTTAAAAAAAATGACTTTGAAATAATTAAAATAAATAAATTTAATAAACAAAAGTTTTTTGAAGCAAATATTTTTCAAAATAAACAAAATAATTACTATCTTTTAAAAAACAGAAAATTTAACTTTTTAAAAGATATGCCTATATTTCCCATGAATGAGATACCTAAGACAAAATTTAAAAATCATTTAGGAAAAAGGATAAATATAAAAATGTCAAATATGGATATGAGAATTGCAATTAATATGAAAAATAATTTACCAGAAAAGAGCGATGGATTTTTTATTAATGTAAAAGATTTAAGCAATTGGACTTTACCTTCGCTTACAAAGAAAATACTTAATAGTATCAAATAAATTGATGAAAAGAATTGCGATTATTGGTGGAGGGATATCAGGCTTATATTTTGCAAATCTTTTAAATAATAAAAAAGATTTTGAATATAAAATATTTGAAAAAAAAGATAAATATAATTTCCTCGAGGGTTATGGAATTCAATTATCAGTAAATAGTATAAAATTATTGAATAGTATTGGATTTAAAAATCTACCTGCATCTGAAGTTAACTTTCCTTCAAAAGTTACTTTCATACAGGCAAATAATTCAAAAAAAATCTGTGACATAGACCTTACAAAATTTAATGATTATTCTAATAGATATACAACACTAAAAAGATCAACATTATTAAAATTCTTATTTCAAAACGTACCAAAAGAAAAAATTAAATTTAATTCAAATATAACAAAAATAGAAAATTCAAATAGCCTTTCAGTTACTTTTGGAGATAATAAAAATGAAGAATTTGATTATTTAATTATTTCTGATGGTATTTTTTCAAAAACAAGGTCATTAATATCGAATGAAATTACAAGTCCAAAATATAATCTTAATGTTGCACTACGAGGTAAATTAACAGGCCATCATGGTAGTGATATTTCAATATACATGGGATCAAAAAGTCACTTTGTGACCTATCCTGTAAATCAAAATAATGAACATAATTTTGTAGCTATTATAAAAAAAAAATTATCATCAGATGAATTAAAAAATCATGATTTATTCAAATCTGAGGAATTTTTATCATCTTTAGTATCAAGTTTGCAAAAAACATCCCAAATAAACGTAGAAAATTTAAGTGAATTGAAATCATTTCCTGTATACGTTAGCAGCGACTTTCCAAGTCTTAATAAAAAAAATATATTTTTGTCAGGTGATGCTTTATTCACTTTTCCTCCATCATTTGCTCAAGGAGCTTCCCAAAGCATTGAAACTGCAAACGATATATTAAAAAGTATTTCGAGTGGCACAAATGAATTCTATCAAGAAAGGATTCGTATTATTTCTTCTATAAATAATAAATCAAAATTAAACCATTTTTCATTTCACTTATCAAATCCCATTAGTATTTTTATTAGAAATAAAATTTTGAAATATCTTTCAAAAAATGAAACATTTCTTGAAAATTACTTAGGAAAAATTTACAGAGCTTAATTTGTTGGTCTTAATCTTTGTCTCAAATCATCAATTGGTTTTAAAGATTTTCCAGATTTATAATGCCAAAAAGTCCATCCGTTACAACTTTCTGCACCAATAATCTTTGCTGCAACTTTGTGAATTGAACCCTCTGATTGTTGATATTTGATACTTCCATCCACCATAATTTTAGCATTTATTTTTTTCTTTTGATCATAAATTTCTGTTCCAGGTTTAATCAAGCCCATTTCAACTAATGATCCAAAAGGAATTCTTGGTTTTGATCTATTATTTTGAAGTGTGTCCAGATATTCATCTTTTATAACATCTGTATTGTCTAATCTTTTTATTGTAGCATCAAAATAATTTTTTTCCTTTTCAATTCCATAATAATTTCTACCTAATTTTTTAGAAACAACAGCCGTAGTACCTGATCCTAAAAATGGATCTAAAATAAAATCATTTTTATTTGATGAGGCTAATATTATTCTATGGAGTAACGCTTCTGGTTTTTGAGTAGAATGGACTTTTTTTCCATTGTTTTTTAATCTTTCTTTGCCATTGCAAATTGGAAGGTTCCATGTAGATCTCATTTGGAGGTCATCATTTAAGCATTTTAATGATTGATAATTGAAAGTGTATTTCGACCCCTCACTTTTTGATGCCCAAATAAGCGTTTCGTGTGCGTTAGTAAACCTTGTTCCCCTAAAATTTGGCATTGGATTATTTTTATTCCAAATTACATCGTTTAGTATCCAAAAACCTAAATCTTGGATTGTAGCACCCACTCTAAAAATATTGTGGTAGCTACCTATTACCCAAATCGATCCATTCTTTTTTAAAATTCTCTTACATTCTTTTAACCAATCAAAAGTAAATTCATCATAACTTTTAAAACTTTCAAATTGATCCCATTTATCGTCTACAGCATCTACTTTAGATGTATCCGGTCTACTTAATTCTTTTTTTAATTGAAGGTTGTATGGGGGATCTGCAAAAATAAGATCAAAAGTTTCATCAGGAATTTTTTTTAATTCCTTTAAACTATCTCCATTAATAATTTTGTTTTTTAAAGTTTGATTACTCATTTTTTAATTATTAATTAGACTCCAGAGTAGAGTCGCCGTCAACCTGAGATTGAATTATTTTGAGTCTACTTGTTACTATTTTTTTCTGTGACTCAATATGTTGTGTATTGGATTGAATGTTTTTCGATGAAATCTAGTTACTCCATATTTTCTAATAGCATTAATGTGATCTCTAGTTCCATAACCAGCATTTAAATCCCATTTATATTTTTTAAAACTTTCTGACATTTTGAGCATCAGTTTATCTCTTGAAACTTTTGCAATTATTGATGCTGCTGATATTTCTTTAATTTTTTGGTCTCCTTTAATTATTGTTTTAATAAGATAATTACTTATTTCTGGTGACTTATTTCCGTCAATAAGTACTAAATTTGGTTTAACTTTTAGTTTTTTTATAGCTCTCTTCATGGCTAATAAACTAGCATTTAAAATATTTAGTTTTTGTATTTCCTTAACTGAGGCAGATCCTATAGTCCAAATAGAATTTTTTTTTATATATTTTGCTAATTTTTCTCTATCAATCTTATTTAACTTTTTTGAATCTTTGATCTCTTTCTTGTTAATATTTTTTTTGAGAATAACAGCTGCAGCATATACTGGACCAATTAAACTTCCTCTACCAACTTCATCAACTCCAGCTATAATTTTTCTCATTAAGTAATAAAAAAATGATATAAAAGTACTCCAACTATCAAACCTTTAATAAAAGTAATCCACAATAATCCATAATTTGAAAGATTAATTTTTTCTCTCCACCAATTTATATATTTTTTATGTATTTCTATCATCGTAAAGTTAGACTAATATTCTTAATTCATCAATTTTCTTCCTAATTTGTTTTAAATCAGCCCAAGAATATTTTTTTTGTTCAGCTTGCCTTAATAAATATGCTGGGTGAAATGTGATCATTGTTAAGTATGTTTTATTATGAATGATTAAATCTTTCCAAACACCTCTTTCTTTTGAAATTTTTATCTTAGATCCAAAAAGAGATTCCATAGCTGTACTACCCATTAGAATTAAAATTTTAGGATCAATAATCGAAATATGTTTTCTAAGAAAATTTGAGTATCTATTAATTTCGGAAGGCTCAGGCTTTCTGTTATTTGGCGGTCGATAGTTAACTACATTAGTTATATAAATTTTATTTCTTTTTATTTGAATAGCCTCTAACATTTTATTCAATAATAGTCCAGCGTCTCCCACAAATGGCTTTCCTTGCTCGTCTTCTTTTTGGCCTGGACCTTCACCGATTAGCATAATTTTACTTTCGCTGTTCCCATCTGCAAATACTAATTGCGTAGCATTATTTTTCAGTTCGCAATTATCTATACTTTTGATTTCGCTTTTTAATTCAAAAAGAAGTTTTTTTTTATCTTCTAGCTGTGGTTTAGTTTTAAGTCTGTTAATTGGTTTATCACTAAATATATATTCAATTTCATTTGAGTTAAGATTTTCAAGGTTTAATATGTCATTTTGATTTTTGAGATTTAAAGTCATAAGTTTAAATATGAAAATTTTATTAATAATTTTATCATTTTTAGCACTGCAGACTAGTACATATTCAAGTACTTCTGAAGATAATAAATTCAATCAAAAGTATCTCTCTAATTATTTTTCTGCTTTAGTTTCATCAGGTAATCAAAAAAATGAAGCAGCACTAGATTATTTTAATTCATCTAAATTTCTTATCCAAAAACATGATGATTTTTTAAAAAAGTATGTATTTTCTCTAGTTTTAAATGGACAAGTTAAAAAAGGAATCGACCAAATAAAAATTTCGAAAAATGATATTAATTCAAATACCTTTGAGCTTAACCTTCTCCTTTTAGTTGATAGCTTTAAGAAAAAAGATTTTAAACAAGCCAATAAAAGAATCAAAGAATTTCAAATGGATAAAGACGATGGAACTTACGAATATGTAATTTACAAAATTTTAAAAGATTTTAATTATCTGTTTCTTAAAAAACAAGCTATTGAAGATAACAAATATGGATCATTAAGTTTAATTTCAACTGCTTTTCAAAATTGTTATTTAAACTCACAAAAAACAAATTTATATTTTGAAAGGTTATTAAATAGCTCTGATGGAGATTATTCGAGATACATGTATTTTTATTTTGCAAATCTGATTGAGAATAAAGAACTTAAAAAGGTTAATGACGTATCTAAAAGAATTGAACCTTTAGGAGATAGTATATTATTACATCAAATCAAAGATTGGATCGATAATAAAGATTATAAAAAATTTAAAACTCATTTCTCTTGTAAAAATGAAAATGATATTTTGGCTGAGATTTTTTATTTGGTATCTAATTTATTTTCTACGCAAAATATTTTTGATCAGTCAAATTTTTATTTAAGAATATCAGAATACTTAAATCCTAAATTTTATTTCAATCGGACTTTGCTTGCTGAAAATTATTACTTAAATAAGAATAATTACCAAGCTAATAAAATTTTAGAAGATTTCAAAAAAAAAGATAAATTATACTTTTGGTACAAAACAAAAAAAATCGGGAGAATATTATCTGAAGATAATTCAGAAGAAGAGGCTGCAATTTATATTGAGAAGCATTTCAATTCTATAAAGTTTCCAACTTTAAAAATCCTCTATGACTATGCAAACATTAATAAAGGTTTCGAAAATTATGAAATTGCTATCGAATATTACACTGAATTAATGAAAAAAGTTGAAAAGAATTCTTATGCACTCTCTAGGATTCTATACAGAAGAGGCAGCAGCTATGAAAGGATGGGAAATTATGAAAAATCGGACAAAGATATGTTGGAGAGTTTAAAAATATATCCAAACGAACCATATACTATGAATTATCTCGCTTATAGCTGGCTAGAGAGAAACTACAAAATAGATGAAGCAATAGAAATGATACAGTCAGCCTACAAACAAAAAGAGGATGATCCGTATATAACAGACTCTGTTGGTTGGGGATATTATTTGATTGGTGATTATATCAATGCTGAAAAATATTTAAAAAGAGCCTTGCAGCTTATGCCAGATGATCCAATTGTTAACGATCATTATGGTGATGTTCTTTGGAGACTAAATAAAAAACTACAAGCAAATTATTATTGGCGAGCTGTTTTAGAGCTTGAAGAAACAGAAGATAAAATGAAATCAAGAATAAAATCTAAATTATTAGAGGGTTTAGAAAAATCATAATTAATGAGATTTGAAAAGATTAAATCACATGCAAAGGTTAATTTATCTCTCAACGTGCTTGGAAAACAAAAATCAAAACTTCATGATTTAGAAACTCTCGTTGCTTTTGTTAATTTACATGATCAAATTTTAATAAAAAGAACAAATAATAAAAATCATATAGTAAAATTTTCAGGACGTTTCTCTAATAAAATTCCAAAAGTAAATACCGTTAGTAATTTGCTAAATATTCTGGATAAAAAAAAAAAATTAAAAAATTATAAATATTCAATTTTAATTAAAAAAAATATTCCTCAAAAATCTGGACTTGGCGGGGGCTCAATGAATGCAGCTTCTTTAATAAATTACTTTGAAAAAAAAAATAAAATTAATTTATCATCAAAGGAGAAATATAATTTATGTTCAAAAATTGGGGCAGATGTAATCATGGGTATTGATCAAAAAAATTTAATTATTTCTTACAAAAAAAAGACTACAAAAATTAAAAAAAATTTAAAAATGTCCGTTTTAATGGTTAAGCCAAATTTTGGCTGTTCTACAAAAAGTATTTTTAAGCGAGTTAGACATTACTCAAAACCACAATTATCAAAAATAACGTCAAAAAATATTGACTTTAATTTAATATCAAAGTTAAAAAATGATTTAGAAATCATATCTACAAAAAAATATCCTAGACTTCAGAGACTAAGAGATTATTTTTTAAATATTGATAAAAATTCATATGTAAGAATGACAGGATCTGGTTCAACAATCGTTGGGTATTTTAAGTCCAAAAAAGCCGCACTAAATGCAAAGAAATTATTAAGAAAAAATTATAAAAACTATTGGTGTAATTTATCAAAAACTATATAAAGCTTTTTTTTTGTGATATATGAAATTAATTTTGGGGTGTAGCCAAGTGGTAAGGCAGCGGTTTTTGGTACCGCCATCCTAGGTTCGAATCCTAGCACCCCAGCCATTTATGTACAATTTTTTTAGAAAAATATTTAAAACAAACAGAAAACTTACACCGAAAGATAGCTTTTTTTTAAGCATATATAACAACACTGAAGTTTCAAAACTTTTTGAAGCCATATCAAATTTTAATAATACAAGTGAACTTAGATATGTAGGTGGATGTGTTAGAAAAATTTTAAATCAAGAAGATGTGGATGATATTGATTTAGCTGTAAATTTAAATCCAAACCAAGTTAAAGAATGTTTGCAATCAAAAAATATTAAATTCTTTGAAAGTGGCATAAATCATGGAACTATCACTGCAAATATAGGACAAAAAAATTTTGAGATCACATCATTAAGAGAAGATGTTGATACCGATGGAAGACATGCACAAGTTAAATATACTACTGACTGGTTAAAAGATTCATCAAGAAGAGATTTTACTATTAATTCTATTTATGCTGATAAAGATGGTAATTTGTTTGATCCAAATGGAGGTGCCAAAGATATAGAAGAGGGAAAGGTAATTTTTATTGGTAATGCAAATAATAGAATTCAAGAAGATTATTTAAGAATTTTAAGATATGTGAGATTCTTTATAAATTATAGTAATCACCCCCATAATTCATCAGTAAAAAAATCAATTAAGCAAAACATTGCTGGTATAGCCAATCTTTCAAAAGAAAGATTAATGAGCGAATTAAAGAAAATTATTTTATCTAAAAATTTTTTACAATTATCAAAAGATTCTTTTTCATTAGAAATTTTAACAACAATTTTTCCTCAGCTTGTCAATCTTAATAATTTAGAAAAAATGAATGACTACTCAAAAAACATATTTCACAATAAAACATTTATTTTTTTGATTTCCTACTTAATTATAGATGAAACTGATAATGCAAATTATTTTTTATTTAAGTATAATTTATCAAATGAAGATAAAAAAAGAATAAAGTTTCTTATTGAAAATTATGAATTATTTTTTGAAAAAGACTATTTCAATAAAAAAAAACTTCAAAGAATTTTTTATTTTAATAGTAAATCTTACGTTATTGATTTAATAGATTTGAAAATTTTTAACTCTAAAACAGCACCAAAAAAACTAATTGAATTAAAAAAATATTTTGAACAGTTTGAGAAACCTATTTTTCCATTAAAAGCCCGGGATTTACTTGAAAAATACAAATTAAAAGAAGGCAAAGAATTTGGAGAAAAAATTAGATCACTCGAGGAAATGTGGTTAAATAATAGCTTTAAAATAAGCAATAAGGAAATTGATAACGTATTTAGAAATTAAATATATTTAACGTCTTTTATTTCAAAATTTTTTACACCTGCAGGAGTTTTAATTTCAACTAAATCACCCTTATTTTTACCAATCAGACCCATACCAATTGGTGATTTAAAATATATTAGTTTTTCTTTTAAATCTGCTTCATCTTTTCCAACAATCTTATATTTCACACTTTCATCAGTATCTAAATTTTGTAGCATTATTGTTGAACCAAATATAACTTTTCCATCGTTATCTAATTTAGAAACATCAATAACATTTGCTCTAGCAATTATATCCTCAACTTCTTGAACTCTTCCCTCGTTGTGAGATTGTTGTTCTTTTGCAGCATGATATTCGGCATTTTCTTTAAGGTCCCCATGTGATCTTGCTTCGGCTATAGCTGCAACTATCTCAGGTCTTTTTTTCTCTTTTAAGAAAATTAATTCTTCTTTTAATTTTTCTAAACCTCTTACTGTGATTGGCTCTTTTTCCATAATTTATTTCCATTTTGCAACAGGTGGTAATGACATTAAAATAGCTTCAACATTACCATTCGTTTGTAAACCAAACTTTGTACCTCTATCATATAGTAAGTTAAATTCAACATATCGACCTCTTTTTTCTAATTGAATTTCTCTTTGTTTATTTGACCATTTTTTTTTATATTTTTTTAGTATTATTTCTCTAAAAATATTTTTAAAACTTATTCCTACCTCTCTTACAAAATTAAAATCTTTTTCCCAATTTTCTTTTTTATAATCAAAAAAAATACCACCTATACCTCTTGGTTCTTTTCTATGTGGCAAATAAAAATATTCATCACACCATTTTTTATATTTTTTATAAAAATTTTTATTATGTTTGTCACAAGATTTCTTTAATTCATTATGAAACCATTTTTCTAAACTTTTATCTTTCAGGCAAGGGGTAACATCCATCCCTCCACCAAACCATCCATGAGAAGTATAAATATATCTAGTATTAAAATGCATTGCAGGAACATGAGGGTTTTTCATATGCATTACTACTGATATACCCGCTGCCCAAAAGTTTGGATTTTTATCTCCCCCAGGGATTCTGTTTCTAAATTCTTTTGAAAATTTTCCATACACTTCTGAAAAATTTACACCTACTTTTTCAAAAATTTTTCCATTTTCTAATATTCTAAATTGACCCCCACCTTCATTTGAATTTTTACCTCTTTCCCAATTTTTAACTTTGAAGATTTTTTTTTTCGCTTCTAATTCCTCAATTTCTTGACAAATTACTTCTTGCAAAGTTTTAAACCAATTTCTAGCTAGTTTTTTTTTAATCGTTTGATCCATAGATATTTAATTGTCTTATATTTTCTGACAAAACTATTGCAACTGAAGATGCAAGGTTCAAGGATCTTTTTTTTTCAATCATGGGTATTTTTATTCTATTCTCTAGTCTTTTATGAACCTCATCTGGAACACCTGCACTTTCTCTACCAAAGAGTAAGGTGTCATTACCTCTAAATTTAAATTCAGTATAAATTTTACTGGCCTTAGTAGTCATCAAAACTACTCTATCATTTTTTTTTGCCTCAAAAAATTCATTAGAACTTTTGTAAATCCTCATCATTTCTTTATCTAAGTAGTCCATCACTACTCTTTTAAAACGCTTGTCATTCAGTAAAAATCCACAAGGCTCTATAATCTCAAGAACAGCTCCAAGGCAAGAACAAGTTCGAGCTATCGCAGCGGTATTTTGTGGTATATCAGGCTCGTAAAGTGCTATTTTAGGCATCGATTTAGTTTTTTTGTGTGTCATTGTTACCATGGAAAAATAACGTTTTTCTTCATATATGAAATCATATATTAAGAAAAAATTAAAATAATAAATGTCCGATTCAGAAGAAAAAAAGCCAAATAGAAGAGATTTCATAGTGACCGCAACAACTGCTGCAGGTGCAGTAGGCGTCGGCGCGGTCGTTTGGCCTTTAGTTGATCAAATGAACCCAGATGCTTCTGTAAAAGCATTAGCAAGCACAGAAGTTGACATAAGTGCTGTAGAACCTGGTCAATCAATTACAGTTTTGTGGAGAGGTAAACCAGTTTTTATTAAAAGAAGAACTAAAGAAGAAATCGACAGTGCAAGAGCAGTTGATTTAAGTGAACTGAAACATCCCGAAAAGGATGAGGACAGAGCAAAAAATCCTGAGTGGCTTGTTATGTTAGGGGTGTGCACTCACCTTGGATGTGTCCCTTTAACTGATAAAGGGGACTATGGTGCATGGTTTTGCCCATGTCATGGTTCACACTACGATACATCTGGAAGAATTAGAAAAGGGCCGGCACCAACCAATATGGAAGTGCCAAAATACGAATTTGTAAATAGCAATACTATAAAGATTGGATAAAAAATTATATGAGTGATCACGAATATATACCTAAATCAAAAGTTGGAAAATGGTTTAATGATAGACTTCCATTATTAACACTTGCAAACCATTTAACAGATTATCCAACTCCTAAAAACTTGAATTACTGGTGGACATTTGGAGGTATTCTCACTTTTTGCTTAATTACTCAAATAATAACTGGAATTGTTTTAGGTATGCATTATGTAGCTCACGCTGACTTAGCTTTTCAGAGTGTAGAACACATAATGAGAGATGTAAATTATGGATGGTTAATAAGATATGTACATGCTAACGGTGCATCTATGTTTTTCTTGGCTGTTTATATTCATATTTTTAGATCTTTGTATTATGGCTCATATAAATCGCCAAGAGAGGTAATTTGGATTATAGGAATGTTGATTTATTTCCTTATGATGGCAACTGCATTTATGGGATACGTTCTTCCATGGGGACAAATGAGTTTTTGGGGTGCAACAGTGATAACTAATTTATTTAGCGCAATTCCTCTAGTGGGTGAGAGTATAACGAATTGGCTATGGGGAGGCTATTCAGTTGATAATCCAACTCTAACAAGATTTTTTAGTTTACACTACCTGTTTCCGTTTTTAATTTTAGGTTTAGTAGTTCTTCATATCTGGGCACTACACGTTCCTGGAAATAATAATCCTATTGGAATAGATATAAAAAAACCGTCTAAGGATACAGTTCCATTTCATCCATATATAGTAATAAAAGATGCATTCGCACTTTTAATATTTTTATTAATATTCGCATTCTTTGTATTTTTCTCACCAAACATTTTAGGTCATGCAGACAACTATATTGAGGCAAACCCACTAGTCACACCTGCACATATTGTTCCTGAATGGTACTTATTACCATTTTATGCAATTTTAAGATCGGTACCTGATAAACTACTTGGAGTAATTGCAATGTTTGCTGCGATATTCGTACTAGTAATTTTACCTTGGTTGGATACTTCTAAGGTAAGGTCAACGGTGTTTAGACCTATTTATAAACAATTCTACTGGTTTTTAGTTGCTGATGTTTTAATACTTGGCTATGTGGGTGCAATGCCTGCGGAGGGCATATACTTGTTAATAGCTAGAGTTGCTACAGCTTATTATTTTGCACATTTCTTGTTAATTCTTCCATTCTTAGGTTTTAAGGAGAAAACTACTCCGTTACCACTAAGTATAACTGAACCAGTTTTAGGTGGATCACCAGATATGGCAATGGCTAGAGATAATTCTAACTATAAAGAAAAACTGTGAGAAACTCTTTAAAATTAGCTTTTTTTTTCATTTTAGTTTCATCTCTATTTTTTTCAAAAGTCCACGCCGCTGGAGAGCAACATGATCTATTGGAAGTAGACTGGTCTTTTAAAAGTTTCTTTGGCAAATTTGATAGAGCATCTTTGCAAAGAGGATATCAAGTTTATACTGAGGTTTGTGCTTCTTGCCATTCACTTAAACACTTAAGTTATAGAAATCTCGCTGAAAAAGGTGGACCAGAGTTTACAGAGCTTGAGGCTAAAGCAATTGCTTCAAATTTTGAGGTAACTGACGGACCAAATAGCGATGGAGAAATGTTTGAAAGGCCAGCTAAATTGTCTGATAAATTTGTAATGCCTTATGCAAATGTTCAGGAAGCAATCGCAGCTAATGGTGGAGCATATCCTCCTGATATGTCAGTGCTTGTAAAAGCTAGAAAAGGAGGAGCAAATTATATTTACTCTGTTTTAATGGGCTATGAGGAACCACCGGAAGGTATGGAGCTAGACGATGGTGTTTATTATAATAAATATATGTACGGTAACAAAATTAAAATGTCATCACCTTTAGACGAAGACATTGTGGAATATTCTGATGGAACAAAAGCCACAGTTGATCAGATGGCCAAAGATGTAACAACTTTTTTACAGTGGACAGCTGAACCGCATTTAGAAACAAGACACAAACTTGGTTTTAGAGTAATTATATATTTATCAGTATTAACAATTTTAGTTTACTTTAGTATGAAAAAAATCTGGTCACGTATTGAAACGGAAGTTTAAAATATCCCCGTCATTTACAATATAATCTTTACCCTCTAATCTCATTTTTCCAGCTTCTTTAGATTTAGACCATCCTTGATTATTTAAAAAATCCTTATAAGAAACTGTTTCTGCTCTAATAAATCCTTTTTCAAAGTCAGAGTGAATTACTCCGGCAGCATTTGGTGCTTTAGATTTCTTCGTAATAGTCCAAGCTCTAGTTTCTTCTGGTCCAGATGTAAAAAAAGTTTGTAAAGACAAAAGTTCGTATCCTTTCCTTATTAACGAATTAAGACCTGTCTCTGACATATTGATCATTTTCATATAATTTTTTTTTTCATTTTCATCCTCTAACTGGTTTATTTGATTTTCTATATCTGCAGAAATTATCAATGTATTTTTTTCATCAAATTTATCTAAAAAATCATTAGTATATTTGTTACCTGACTTAATACTCTCCTCGTCCACATTGCATACATATAGTTTTGGTTTAGTAATAAGAAGTCCACTATTTTTCAAAAGTTTTTCATCAAATTCATTTGTAATTAATGTCAAATCACCATCCTCGTCGATTATCTTTAGTGCTTTTTCCAGTAATTTAAGCTCCTCATTATTAACATTTTTTTTATTTTTTCTATCAAGTCTCTTTTGAATTGACTCTAAATCAGCTAATTTCATTTCGGTTTCTATGATCTCTAAATCTCTGACAGGATCAACGTTAGGGTTAACATTTTGAATATCATCTGAGTCAAAACACCTGATCATATGAATAATTGCATCAACTTCCCTGATATGAGATAAAAATTTATTTCCTAGACCCTCACCTTTGGAGGCACCTTCAACAAGGCCTGCAATATCAACAAAGGAAATTGTTGTATTAATTTTCTTTTTTGAGTCTGAAATTACAGCCAATTGATCAAGTCTTTTATCTGGGACTGCTACAATGCCGATATTTGGATCAATTGTACAAAAAGGAAAATTTTCTGCTTGTGCTTTGTTAGAGTTTGTTAAAGCATTAAATAAAGTAGACTTACCAACATTTGGTAGGCCGACGATTCCACATTTAAAACCCATTTAGTTGTTGTTAACTGTACTAGAAAATAAGTCTAATTTTTTATCAATTAAGATAGTCAAGGATTTAATTATATTAGTTGTTATAGTATCTAAATGAACCTTTTCATCCTCATTAAAGTCGTTTAGTACAAAATCAGAAACAGATATTTTATTTTCTGGTTTACCTATACCAATTCGAACTCTTGAATATTCTTTACCAATAAACTTATCAATAGATGCAATACCATTGTGACCAGCACTTGAACCACCAAATTTTGCTTTAATTTTTCCAAATTCAATATCTAGGTCATCATGAAATACAATCACATCTTCTGCATCTATTTTGAAATATTCTAATAGTTCTCTTATGCAAATTCCAGAATTATTCATAAATGTAAGAGGTTTGATTGCGTAAATTTTCTTATCACCGATATTTCCAGTTGTTAACAATCCCTTAAATTTTGGTTTTTGCTTAGACAATCCAAATTTTTGATTAATTGCATCCACAATCTTAAATCCAATATTATGTCTATTATTTTGACTATTTGGAGTCGGATTTCCTAAACCAACAAGTAACAACATAATTTATTAATTTTTGAAAAAAAATTTCACTATTTATTATTTTTTATCTGATGAAGATTTATCTTCTTCTTTAGATTTCTCACTAACTGCCTTATCACCGTCAGTTGAAGTTTTTTCACTACCTTCTGCAGCTGCATCTGCTCCTTCTGCAGCTTCACCTTCAACCGTCTCTGCTGGTTTTTCTGGCTCTTTTACTACAGTAGGTGCAGCAACTGTGGCAATTACGAAGTCTCTTCCTTGAATCGTAGGAGTTACTTTTTCAGGTAATTTGATTGAAGAAATTTTTATACTTGTACCAATATCTAAACCATTTAAATCTACAACAAGTTCGGTTGGAATATTTTCTGCAGGACATCTAAGTTCTACCTTACGTCTTACAATATTTAGTACTCCCCCACGTTTGAGTCCTGGAGATAATTCATTATTTATAAATTTCACAGGTATTTCTAAAATAATTTTTCCTCCTTTAACAACTCTCATTAAATCAAAATGAATTGGCTCATCAGTGACAGTGTCAAAAGAAATATTTCTAGTTAAGACTTTCTGTTCTTTGCCTTCTAATTTAATAGAAATAACATTAGATAGAAAATTTTCTTTATTTATTAAATTCTTTAGCTCTTTAGTAGTAATTGAAATTTTTTCATTTGGCAGTTCACCACCGTAAATTATACCTGGAACAATACCTGTGCTTCTCAGATTGTTCACTTGGCCTTTAGTTTTTGTTACTCTTATTGTTGCTTGTATTATGCTCATAAATTGCAGGTTTTATAACGCAGTTTGGTAATTTTACAAGATTTATTTAAATAGATCTGAGACAGATGTTGAATTAGAAATTCTTTTAATTGCCTCAGCTAGTAAGATTGATATTGATAATACTTCAATATTTCTTACTTTTTTTAGTTTGTCTGAACTATCTATACTATCTGTAATAACTAAGTTTTTAATTTTTGAATTTTTTATCTTTTTAACTGCATCACCACTAAAAACTCCATGAGTTGCATATACATGAACATCTTTTGCACCTCTTTTTAATAAAGCCTCAGCTGCATTTACTATTGTTCCTCCAGAGTCAATTATATCATCAGTTAAAATACAGACTTTATTTTTTACATTTCCAATAACATTCATTACTTGCGATTTTCCAGGACTAGGCCTCCTTTTGTCTACAATTGCTAATCCAACATCTAATTTTTTTCCTAAAGCTCTTGCCCTTTCAACTCCTCCCACATCAGGTGCAACACATATAACATTTTTGCTTTTGATCTTTCTTTTAATATGTTTTGCAAAGATTGGAGTAGCAAATAAGTTGTCAACAGGAATATCAAAAAAACCTTGAATTTGACCAGCATGCAAATCTACTGTTACTACTCTGTCAGCTCCTGCATTCGTTATTAGGTTTGATACTAATTTTGCAGATATAGATGTTCTGGGCACAACTTTACGATCCTGTCTTGCGTATCCGAAATATGGTATTACCGTTGTGATATTTTTTGCTGAGGATCTTTTAAGTGCGTCTATACAAAGAAGTAATTCCATCAGGTTATCATTTGCTGGAGAGGATATAGATTGTATTATAAAAATACTATTTCCTCTTATATTTTCGTTAATCTCAATATAGATCTCACCATCAGCAAATTTTCTAATACTTGTATTAACTAATTTATTTTTAAGATTTTTTGAAATTTTATTACTTAGCTGTTTATTGCTATTACCTGTGAGAATCTTCATTTTCTGAGAATGATTTATTTAATCACAATTACAGAGATATTTCTACCATAATCATTTAATTTATTTCTAATAGATCTTCTAGCGCTAAAAAAGTTGTTACTTAATAAATATGTATCTTTTTTGATAATTTCAATGTTTTTAACCCCAAATTTCCTAAATTGTTCTTTAATGCAATCATTTAAACTGAAAAATATTTTATTTTTTTTAATTTCAAAAAATTTTTTATTAGATCTTTCTTGATCAATAAATTTTTTTAATAAATCATTTCTTACTTCATAGTTTTCTTTTTCTATACAAGGTCCAATTACAACTATTAAATCTTTAAATTTACTTCCACAAGATTTAAATTTTCTCAATGTTGCAGATATTATTTTTTTGTATGCTCCTTTCCATCCTGCATGAAGTGCACTAATTAGATTATTAACTGGGTCATATATAAAAACAGGAGCACAATCAGCTGTCAGGATTCCTAAAGCAATTCCTTTTTTATTTGTTATTAATGAGTCTCCTAATAATTTTTTGTTTGGAATTTTGCTTACTTTATAAACACTATTACTATGAATTTGATCTAACAATACAAGATTATTTTTTTTACAACCAATTTTAAGACAAACTTTTTCTATATTTTTTTTAACATCTTTAATTTTATCTTTAGATCCAAGACCACAATTTAAACTTTTATAAATACCTTTTGAGAAGCCGCCTTCTCGATTAAAGAAACCATGTTTTATCCTCTTGAATTTAGAAAGTTTTTTTGATTTAAACATCATTCGAAACCAAAAAAATCATTATTTTTATTTTTATATCCAAAAATCACTTTGAAAAGGCTTCCCATTTGCTTTTCTTCAAGTAGCCGAACTAAAGTTTCCTGCATGTATTTTCTTTCTTCATTAGTCATTTTTTTTCCTAAAATCATTGCTCTTTCATTAATACCCATTCTTTCTAGAAAAAACTTTTGAGTAACTATCTTTTTAACTTTTAGATTATTTTTAAAAAAATACTCTTTTAACAAACTAAAATTTACAAGTGAGGTTATATCTGCTCTGCCGAGATTTTTTAACATTGCCTTAACTGAAATTTTTTTATTATTCATCACTGCCTGTATGGTACTAGAGTTATTACAGTTCAAATACCCGTAATCTATAAGTAAAATACCACCTGAAAGTTTTGAAATCTTTTTTATGATTGGATTTAATTCTAAAAATCCCCTTTTAGGAAATTCAATAAATTTCAGTTTTTTTAATGTCTCAAATGTTTTTATTTGAGAAATGTCTTTTTTGTTACCCTTTATAAACTTTTCAACAATATCAATTTTGTTTTTCACTGAGTAACATTTCTCAAATAAATAGTCATTTCTATTAGAAAACTGTTTAACTGGGATTGCATCAAAAAACTCATTACCAAAAAAAATAACTGGACCTTCTTTTATTGAGTTAAAGTTTTTTATCCATTTAATACGCTTGTTATCTATATTTTGTTTTTGCAATTTTTTTAAAAATGTACTTTTCTCATATAAGTAAATTTTAACAGATTTATTTAACTCAGGAAATTTTTTTAGAGTATTAACTATAACTTTAGTCAAGCTCCCATCCCCTGGTCCAAGTTCTATAAAATTAAATTTTTTAGGCTTACCCATTTTTTCCCAGGCAGAAACCAACCATATACCTATAATCTCTGAAAATAGATTTGATATAGTAGGGGACGTAATAAAATCTCCATTTTTACCAAATGGATTTTTACTAGAGTAATAACCTATCCTTGGCATATATAGAATTTTTTCGATAAAATCGTCAACAGGTATAGGTTTTTTAGAGAGAATATTAAATTTTTTGAGATTTAGTTTCATCATTTCTTTTAAAATAAATTACAAACCCAATTAAAATCATAATAGCGCTTAAAAGTATTCCCATGCTAATGTTTCCAAACAAATATCCAATTTGGATATCAGGCTCTCTAAAAAATTCAGAAGTAATTCTAAAACAACCATAAAGTATTAAGAACATAATAGAACAATTTCCAACTTTATAATTTTTATTAAAAAAAATAAAATTCATTAAAATAAATAAAATAACTCCCTCTAAAAATGCCTCATATAATTGAGAAGGGTGTCTCAACTTATTATCATAATTTGGAAAAAAAACTCCCCAATTAGAATTTGTAACTTTTCCAATTAATTCTCCATTTATAAAGTTTGAAATCCTACCAAATAGAATTCCTATAGGTGCTGTAACAGAAACTAAATCTAAAAATACAAAAATATCTTTCATATTTTTTTTTGAAAACAAATAACTAGAAATAATGACACCAATTAAGCCCCCATGAAAGGACATTCCACCATTCCAGATCATGAATATTTCAATTGGCTTATTTAAAAAAAATGGAAGATTATAAAAAATTACGTATCCTAATCTTCCACCAATAATAATTCCTATTATCAAATATGAGATATAATCTTCAAATAATTTTGAAATTATATCGTCTTTAATAAGTATTTTTTTGCAATATATCCAACCAAAAATGATACCAAAAATGTATGCTAGTGAATACCACCTTATACTTAAAGAGAACATTTCAAAAGCTACTGGGTCAAAATTATTGGTAAACATTTGTAAAATTTATTATAAGCTATTAAATATAATTCTAGTAAATAATTATTATGTCAAAATCAAGATACGTATTCGATAAATTTGCAAAACTAATTGAACAAGGTTTGATAAATTATAAAGATGTATCTGATGAGGTAATCACAATACTAAAATCTAAGAGAGATGAAATTATATTTAAAATGAAACTTGCAAGCAAAGAAGAAGTTGATGTTTTAAATAAGAGAATAAGTAATCTTGAAAAAAAATTAGAGGAAAAGCAGAAAAGAAAAAAAACTAGTAAGGTAAAGAAATAGTCACTTTTAGCCCACCCAATTTTGATTTATAAAAATTAATGTCTCCTCCATGTGACTTAATAATATCAGACGATATAGACAATCCTAAACCAACACTTGATTTAGACTCAGATCTACTTTTATCAATTTTATAAAATGGTTTGATAATGTTATGAAATTCTGACTTGTCTACTCCAGGACCATCATCATCAATTGATAAAAAAATAGTTGAATTTTTTTTTTGTAAATTGACTGATATTTTTTTTGCATATTTTACAGAATTATCTAGTAAATTATTGATACACCTTGTGATTAGACTTTTTCTTCCATTGAAATAGATTTTTTTTGAACTTTGCACATCAATATTATTGTTGTCATATTTTAAAATTGTTTCATTTAAAAGTTCTGAAATATCGAATGTTTCAGTTTTATCTTTTGCACCGGTGCTTGTAAATTGAAGGTACTCATTGAGCATTTTTTCCATTTCATCAACATCCCTCGAAATTTTTGATGATAAATTTTTATCTTTAATGACAGCAAGTTGTAGTTTTATTCTAGTAAGTGGCGTTCGCAAATCGTGACTGATACCAGATAGCATCTCAGATCTTTGATTTAAGTGCCTTTGTATTCTTTTTCTCATTTTTTCAAATTCAAGACCAGCTTTTCTTATTTCTAATGCTCCTGAGGGTCTAAATTCCTCAATGTCCTCACCCCTTCCAAATCTCTCAGATGCTTGAGCTAATTTAGTTATCGGCCTAGTTTGATTTTTTAAAAAAATCATTGCTATCGCTATCATCAAAATTGCTGGAATAGTAATCCAAAATGCAAAAATTCTTATGGAAGATACTTGAATTCTCTCTTTAGGAAAAAATATTTGTAAAACTCCATCTCTAAATTTGATTCTTAAATCTACAACTTCCTTATAAGAAATAGTGTTAAACCAATGTTGACCGATTTTAGGTTTTAATTCTCTTCTTAGTGTTCTGTCCATCGGACTAAACCATCTCTCAACTTTAATATCTGGTAATTTTTCATTTT
>CABZGO010000016.1 GCA_902525355.1 uncultured Pelagibacteraceae bacterium
CCTGAATTTCGCATCAGTATCAATATTTAATAGTTTTGAAGTTTTTCTAATAGATCTAGGAGTAAAATATGCAGACTCTAATAAAATATTTTTTGTATTAATTTCAGTACCAGAACGTATCCCTCCAATAATTCCTCCTAATCCTAAAATACCAGATTTATCAGAGATGACACACATATCTTCATCTAATTTATACTTCTTGTTATCAAGGGCTTCAAAAGTTTCACCCTTTTTTGAGTTTCTTACTATTATTTCTTTATCAATTTTATCTGCATCGTAAGCATGAAGAGGTCTATTAAGATCTAACATCACATAGTTTGTAATATCAACAATAGCTGAGATTGGTTTTTGGCCTAGTGACTCAATTTTCTCTTTTAGCCATTTTGGACTTTCTTTATTTGTAACCCCTGTAATTAAGCAACTACCAAAAGTATTACAACCTTGATTTTTTTCATTTGTGATAGAAACTTTGATTTTTTGAGATCCATTTTTTTTTAAGTTTTTGTTGAGAATATTTTTTAATTTACCAAATCCAGTTGCTGCAAGATCTCTAGCTACCCCTCTTACTCCTAAACAATCGGGGCGATTGGGAGTTATTGATAAATCAACAACTTTCTCGCTATTAATTTTAAAAAAATTTGTGCCAATTCTATTAGAGTACTCGCTTGATTTTAGTTCTGTTATTCCTTGACTTTCATCTGATATGTTCAATTCAGACTCAGAACATAGCATTCCATAAGAAGTGACTCCTCTTATCTTGCTAATTGTAAGTTTCATATTATTTTTTGGAATTATTGATCCTGGGCCTGCATAAACAGTAAAAAGATCTTTTTTGGCGTTTGGTGCTCCACATACTACTTTAACAGTATTATCGTTACCAATATCAACATCACATACTTTAAGTCTATCTGCATTTGGGTGTTTTTCAGCATTAACTATTTTTGCTACTTTAAAATTGTCTAAATCAGAATTTAAGTTCTCAAAACTTTCAACTTCAAGGCCAATGTCTGTTAATTTTTCAATTAATTCTCTATCTCTTTTTTTTGTATCTAGATGCTGTTTCAACCAACCAATTGTAAATTTCATCTGCTAAGGCCTCTATAGTTTGATGGTACATCTAATGGGTCAAAACCAAAATGGTTAAGCCATCTATAATCTGTCTCAAAAAAAGCTCTTAAATCATTTATTCCATACTTGAGCATTCCAAGTCTGTCTATACCTATACCAAAAGCATATCCTTGATATTTTTCAGGATTTACTTTTACATTTTTTAGTACATTAGGATGTACCATGCCACAACCTAAAATCTCTAGCCACATATCTCCCTCACCAATAATTATTTTTCCATCTTTAATTTCATAACTAATATCTACCTCTGCAGATGGCTCAGTAAATGGAAAATGACTTGGTCTAAATCTCATTTTAATTTTGTCTACTTCAAAAAATGATTTTATAAAATAATTTAAGCATCCTTTTAAATGTCCCATATTTATATCTTTATCAATGTGAAGTCCTTCAACTTGATGGAACATAGGAGAATGAGTTTGATCACTATCCGATCTATATGTTCTTCCTGGAGCTATAATTTTAAACGGAGGTTTTCCATTTAACATTGTTCTAACTTGTACTGGAGAAGTATGAGTTCTAAGCAATAATTCTTTATTATTACTTAAGTAAAAAGTATCATGCATATCTCTCGCTGGGTGATTATCAGGTGTATTTAATGCAGTAAAATTATAATGCTCATTTTCAATATCTGGGCCTTCTTCAACACTGAAACCTATTTCAGAAAATATTGAGGATATCTCATCTATTACCTGTGAAACAGGGTGAATTTTTCCTTGATTTATTTCTCTTTCAGGTAAAGTTACATCTACTTTTTCATTTTCAAGTTTAGAGTTAATTTCATTTGTTTCAATTTCTTGTAGTTTATTATTTATTTTTTCTTGTAATTCTTCTTTAATTAAATTTAGTTCTGATGCAAACTTTTTTCTTTCATTATCTGTTAACGATCCTAATAATTTAAAGGAGTTAGAAATTTTTCCATTCTTGCCAAATAACTCTGTTTTAATCTGATTTACATTTTCAACATTTAAATCGCTATTTAATTTACCTAAATATTCGTTTTTAATTTTTTTAATATCAAGCATATTCTTAGAATATTTGTTCACTCTAGAAAAACAACAATGAAAATTAATTTAATGCTGCTTGAGCTTTTTTAACTATAGTTTTAAATGCTTCTGGATTGTCGTAAGCAATTTCAGCTAGAATTTTTCTATCAATTTTAATGCCTGTTTTATTTAACCCATTTATAAATTTTGAATAAGTTAATCCCTCAGATCGAACTCCAGCATTTATTCTCTGTATCCATAGTGATTTAAAATCTCTTTTTTTATTTCTTCTATCTCTATAAGCGTATTGCATGGCTTTTTCCATTGCTTGACGAGCTACTCTTATTGTATTTTTCCTTCGGCCCCACTGACCTTTAACAGCTTTCAATACTTTTTTGTGTTTTGCTCTACTTGTTACACCTCTTTTAACTCTAGCCATATTACCCTCTTAAGTTATATGGCATATAAGATTTAACAATCTTACCATCTTGTCTTGACATTACTGTAGTGCCTCTTTGCTTTCTAATCTGTGAATTTGTTCGTTTAATCATACCATGTCTTTTTCCAGCCTGAGCAGTAATAACTTTTCCTCTTGCTGAAATTTTGAACCTTTTTTTGGCTGAACTTTTTGTTTTTAATTTAGGCATAATTTTGAGGGTTTATACAAATATTAATATTAATTTACAACCAGAAATAAGGCTTATAAAGGCTGGATAACCATTATCATTTGCTTACCATCAAACTTTGGTTGTAGTTCGACACGGCCTACTGACTCCATATCTAGTTTGATCTTATCCATTAACTCATTACCCAAACTAGAATGTTGTAGTTCTCTTCCTTTAAATCTAATTGTAAATTTTACCTTATCCCCTTTTGCAATAAATTTTTGTGCATTTTTAATTTTAAAGGTGTAATCATGTACCTCGGTAACAGGTCTTAATTTAATTTCTTTTAATTCTATCTTCTTTTGTTTTTTCTTAGCTTTATTAGCTTTTTTTTGTGCATCATATTTATATTTTCCCATATCCATAATTTTACATACAGGAGGTTTTGCATTTGGGGCTATCTCGATTAAATCTAAACCCTCTTCTTTCGCTCTATCAATCGCATCTTGTAAATTAAGTATACCTAAGTTATCGCCATCGCTTGCAATAACCTGAACATCTTGCGAAGTTATTCTTTGATTTGTTCTAGGGCCCCTAGCTTTTGTTCTTCTTTGAAAATAGTTTTGTTTAAAATCTGCCACTTAGATTGAAGGTGCTTTATTAAGAGCAGAGTATTTTTTTAAGAATTCTTTTAAATCCATAACTTCTTGTTTTTTAGAATCCAATCTTCTAATAGTTACTGTGTTGCTGTCAACTTCTTTTTTTCCACATATTAGAAGCATTGGTACTTTAGTTAATGAATGTTCTCTAATTTTATAATTTAAATTGTGGTTTTTTAAATCTACTTCAGAAGAAAGTCCTACTTTTTTTAATTGGCTGTTTACTTGTTTTGCATAATCATCAAAATCACTTGAGATGGGAATAACTATTGTTTGAGTAGGACAAAGCCAAAAAGGTAATTTTCCAGAGTAATTTTCAATTAAAATTCCAATAAACCTCTCTAAAGATCCAAATAAAGCTCTGTGAAGCATAACAGGTACTTTTTTGTTTCCATCACTATCAACAAATGAAGCACCTAGTCTGCCTGGTAAATTTAAATCTACTTGAAGAGTTCCACATTGCCAATCTCTACCAATAGCATCTCTCAAAACGAATTCTATTTTTGGACCGTAAAAAGCCCCTTCACCTTTATTAATAGAGTATTCTAACTTTGTTGCTTTTATAGCCTCCAATAATGCTGCTTCAGATTTATCCCATACTTTATCATCGCCAACTCTCAAGTCTGGTCGATCAGAATATTTCAAAATTACATCTTCAAATCCTAAATCTTTATAAATTTCTAAAATTAGGTTTGTTACACTTAAACATTCCTGAGTGATTTGTTCTTCCGTACAAAAAATATGTGCATCGTCTTGAGTGAAAGCTCTAACTCTCAATAATCCGTGAAGCGCTCCAGATGGTTCGTATCTATGAACTTTTCCAAATTCTGACATTTTAAGTGGTAAATCCCTATAACTTTTTAAACCTTGATTAAAAACCTGAACACAGCCAGGACAATTCATCGGTTTTATAGCAAAAACTTTTTCATCAGGTGTAGTTGATGTGTACATGTTTGCACCGAATTTTTCCCAGTGTCCGGATTTTTCCCAAAGCGAGCGATCTAATATTTCTGGGGTATTAATTTCCTGATATCCTGCAATTTCTTGCTTCATCCTCATATAAGAAATAAGTTTCTGAAATAAGTTCCATCCCTTTTGGTGCCAAAATACAGAGCCAGGACTTTCTTCTCTGAAATGAAATAAATCCATTTCTTTGCCTATTTTTCTATGATCTCTTTTTTCTGCTTCTTCTATTCTTTGAAGATACAAATCCAGATCCTTTTGATTCGCCCAGCTCGTACCATAAATTCTTTGCAACATTTCGTTATCAGAGTCCCCTCGCCAATAAGCTCCTGATACTTTTGTTAATTTAAATGCCTTGCCAATTTTACTAGAGGATTCTAAGTGGGGCCCTCTACACAAATCGTGCCATGTATCACCATGATGATAAATAGTAAGCATCTCATTTTTTGGAATACTCTCAATTATTTCAGCTTTATATTTTTCTCCAATTTCTTTAAAATGAGCTATTGCCTTATCCCTTTCCCATACTTCTCTTCTAGTTTTTACATCCTTATCAATTATTTCTGACATTTTATTTTCAATTTTATTAAGATCATCACTAGTAAAAGGTTCCTTTCTAGCAAAATCATAATAAAAGCCATTTTCTATAACTGGGCCAATTGTTACCTGTGTTCCTGGAAATAATTCTTGAACAGCCATTGCCATAATATGTGCTGTATCATGTCTAATAACTTCCAAACCCTCAGGATCTTTTGCGGTAAAAATTTTAATTGAACTATCCTTGTCTATAATTGAATATAAATCTTTTAGTTCACCATTTACACTCATCACTAAGGCTTGTTTAGCTAGAGATTTACTTATTTTTTCTGCAACCTCTGAACCTGTTATACTTTTATCAAAGTTCAATTTTTTACCGTCAGGTAGTGTAATATTTGGCATTAATTAAATAGTTTTTTGTACTCTGAATAAGTAGAAAAACACATTTTTTCAACATTAAATTTCTTTAAAGCATTTTCTCTTCCAAAATTACCCATTTTTGAAAGTTCATTAAGATCTAAGTTCATTACTTTTATAATTTTTTTCGCTAAATCATCAGGATCACCCGCTTCAAATAATATTCCAGATTTTCCATCAATAATTGTCTCATTAGATCCACCAATATTGCTAGCAAGAATTAATTTTTGCATAGATTGAGCTTCTACCGCAACTCTCCCAAAAGCTTCAGGTTCAATTGATGTGGAGACAACTATGTCAGAAATTTTGTAAGCTAATGGCATGTTTTTACAATGGTCTATAAATCTAATTTGTTTGGTAAGTCTATATTGTTCAACAAGTCTGATTAATTTTTTTTTATAAAGATCTCTACCTTGGTCATTACCTAAAATTACTGCAATGAAAGAGTCATTGCCTAATTGAATATTTACTTTATTTAATGCTTCTAGAAACATCTCTTGACCTTTCCAAGCTGTAAGTCTTCCAGGTAATAAAATTATTTTTTTTCCAACTATCAAATCCCAAGATTTAAATAAATTATCCTCATCAGCTTCTAGAGTTGTTGAGGGATCAAAGTAATCTGTATTTATACCTCTAAATATAGATAATAATTTTTTTTTATCTGTTAGATACTCCACATAATTTTGTTTAATGTGTGTAAATATAAAGTTAGATCCAGCGATAATTAAATCAGATCTAACCATTACAGAATTGTAAAATTTTTTTAATTTACTTTTAAAGTTATAAGTTCCATGAAAAGTTGTAACAAACTTTCTTTTGGTAATTTTTGTCGCGAACAAACATGACCATGCAGGCGCTCTACTTCTAGCATGAACAATATTTATTCCATTTATTATGATAATTGCGGAAATAATTATTGAATTTATAAATATCATTAAAGGATTTTTTAAGTGGACAGGAAGTCTTATAACTTTAACTTTTTTTTTATCTATATACTTTAGAAGTTCGCCGCCACTTGTAATTAAATATGAACCAACATTATTTTCTGGTAAGTAATGTGCAATATCATAACAACCTGTTTCTGCACCACCATAACCTAATTTAGGAATTACCTGTAATACTTTTAATTTAGGCTGCATGTGATAATAATAATATAAACCTAGTCAACATGAATACTTTATATGAAAAAAAATAAATTTCTAAGAATTTCTAAATATAAAAAACTAAGATATATCACAAATAATTTTAAGAAAAATCTCTACATAGTTTTTTTACCAGGTTTTGCATCAGACATAGATGGTGATAAACCGAAGAAATTTTTAAAATTCAGCATTAAAAAAAAATTAGGGTTTTTGGCTTTAGAATATTTTGGCCATGGAAGGTCTTCAGGAGAATTTACTAAGGGTAATATTACAAAATGGTCAAAAGACGCAAAAATTGTGATTCGTAGAATTATAAAAAAAAATGATTTTATTCTCATTGGCTCTAGTATGGGTGGATGGATTTCGATGATAATGCATAAATATTTTGGTTCTCAAATTAGAGGCTTCTTAGGTATTGGATCTGCGCCTGAGTTTCTTACAAGAATTATGTGGAGAAAATTTCCAAAAAAAACCAAGGATGAAATAATCAAAAAAGGAATATCTAAAATTAAGAATGGTGATTATGAATATTTAATAACCAAACAGCTTATTCTAGATGGAAAAAAATCTACCAATAAAGTGCTTAATAAAAAATTAAATAACATTATACCTGTCACAATGGTTCATGGACAAAAAGATGAGGTGGTTCCTGTTAAATACTCAAGAATGGTATTAAAAACTTTTACTAAAGCGGATAAAAAACTTTTAATAATTAAGGATGGAGATCATAGTCTATCCTCAAGCAAGAATTTAAATATAATTTGTAAAGAATTAGAAAAGATAATAAAAAAAATTAACTAGCTTTTCCAACTAAACTTTTATTTGTAATAGGATTATCTAATTTATTTAACATTTCTTTAGGACAAACCTGAAGGAAATTATTTAATTCTTCATCAAAATTTTCGATAATTTTTGCTGACAAATTTGAATTAGTTTCTTGAGTATGTTTTAAAACTAAATCTTTTAGATAATTTTTCCAATATTCTGTCTCTGGCGTTTGCCAGACTATTGTTTCAGGATTAGCTTTTTTTGCAAACTGACTTTTTGGATCATATATAAATGCCATACCACCAGTCATACCAGCTCCAAAGTTATCACCTACCTCTCCCAATATTACTATTGACCCACCTGTCATATACTCACAACCATTTGAGTCACATCCTTCTATAACTGCAATAGCACCTGAGTTTCTGACAGCGAATCTTTCACCCGCCTGTCCAGCCGCAAAGAGATATCCTGATGTTGCTCCATACAGTACTGTATTTCCTATTATTGTATTTTCGTTTGATATTAAATTACTCTCATCTTGGAGTTTAATTACTATAGATGCACCTGAAAGACCCTTTGCAACGTAATCATTGGCATCTCCTTTTAAAATCAATTTTAGTCCTTTAACACCAAAGGCACCAAAAGATTGACCAGCAGAACCTTTGAATTTAATAGCAAAAGTATTTTCCCCTAACTTATTATTTCCAAACTTTTTATAAAGATTATAAGAAATTCTTGTTCCAACTGCTCTATCTGTATTTTCAATCGTATAAACATTGTCTAGTGGTAATTTTCTATTAATAAAACTTTCTATCTCAGGCCAAATTTTTTGGTCTAAAGTACCTGGTACTTCATTTATTATAGGCGTTTCACAATATCTTTTATTTGTACCTGGATCAGCTTGAACAAATAAAGGATTTAAATCTAAATCATCTAAATTTGGTGATCCTTTACTAACTTGTCTTAGTAAATCTGTTCGCCCAATTACCTCGTTTAAAGTTTTAAATCCTAAACTTGATAAAATTTCTCTAACTTCTTGAGCTATGAAAGAGAATAGATTTACTATTTTTTCTGGGGTACCAGTAAATTTTTTTCTTAATTCATCATCTTGTGTACAAACTCCAACTGGACATGTATTAGAATGACATTGTCTAACCATTATACAACCCATTGCAACTAACGCAGTTGTTGCTACGCCAAATTCTTCAGCTCCCATCATTGCTGCAATTACTACGTCTCTTCCAGTTTTAATCCCTCCGTCAGTTCTCAATGTAACAAGGTGTCTTAATTTATTTAAAGTTAATACTTGGTTTGCCTCTGTTAGTCCCATTTCCCATGGAATACCAACATATTTAACACTTGTTTGTGGAGTAGCACCTGTACCTCCATTATGACCTGAAATTAAGATTATATCTGCTTTTGCTTTCGCAACACCCGCAGCAATTGTTCCTATACCAGAAGAGGCAACAAGTTTAACACCAACTCTCGCCTTAGGATTAATTTGTTTTAAATCATAAATAAGCTGAGCTAAGTCTTCGATTGAATAAATATCGTGGTGCGGTGGTGGTGATATTAAAGTTACACCAGGAGTAGAGTGTCTTAATCTTGCAATTTCCTCAGTTACTTTAAATCCCGGTAATTGTCCTCCTTCACCAGGTTTTGCGCCTTGAGCAATTTTAATTTCAATCTCATTACAATTATTTAAATAGTTTATAGTTACTCCAAATCTTGCTGAAGCAATTTGTTTTACCCTAGAGTTTGCACTATCTCCGTTATCTAATACTTTAAACCTTTCCTCATCTTCTCCACCTTCTCCACTACATGAAGCTCCTTTAATTCTATTCATTCCCATAGCAAGTGTTTCGTGTGCCTCTTTTGACAAAGCGCCATGAGACATACTTCCGCTACCAAATCTTTTCATAATCTCAGTTATTGGCTCAACTTGATCAATATCAATTGCTTGTTGATTTTTAAAATCTATTAAATCTCTTAAACTAATTGGTTTTAAACCATAAATACCCTTAGTATATTTTTTGTAAGTTTCATATGAATTTGAGCCTACAGCTGCTTGTAAAAGATGAATTAATTTTCCTTGATATTGATGTGTTTCACCATTTTTTCTATATCTATAAATTCCACCAATTGGTAAAATATTAGAGTGAACATCAAATGCATCTTTATGTATAGATCTTATTTTTTTTTCAATACCAGTTAAACCTATTCCAGAAATTTTAGATAATACTCCTGGAAAATAATCTTTTACAATTGTTCTGCTCAATCCAACAGTTTCAAAATTACAGCCTCCTCTATATGAGCTTAAAACTGATATACCCATTTTAGACATTATTTTTAATAATCCAAGATTTACTGACTTAATGTATCTAGTTACACACTCATCAAAAGAGAAATTGCCAAAAAGTTTTTTTGAATATCTTTGATATAAACTATCAAATGCTAAGTAGGGATTAACCGTTGTAGCTCCAACACCTATTAATGTTGCAAATGAATGGGTATCTAAGGCGTCTCCTGTTTGTACATTAATTGAAGCATAGCCTCTCAAACCTAATTTTATTAAATGAGTATTTATTGAACCAATACATAAAAGCATTGGCATTGGTAATTTTGTTTCAGATATATTTTTATCAGATAAAATAAGTTGGGTTTTGCCCTCTCTAACTGCTTTTTCAGCATTTTTTTTTAATAATTCTATAGCTTCTTCTAAACTTTGCTCATTGTTGAATGTACAATCTAAAATTTTGTAGTTATCTCCAAAATAATTTACAAATTTTTCAAACTGAGTGTTTGATAAAATTGGACTATCTAAAACATAAATATTTTCCTCGGTAAGATTTGAAAAATCTAGTATATTTCCTAAATTTCCAAATCTAGTTTTCAAACTCATCACTTTATTTTCTCGAAGAGAGTCGATTGGGGGATTGGTCACCTGACTAAAATTCTGTCTAAAATAATGATAAAGAGGCCTATATTTATCAGATAAAACTGCAAGGGGAGTATCATCTCCCATTGATCCGGTTGCTTCTTTAGCATCCTCTGCCATTGGATGCAAAATTAACTCCAAGTCTTCAAGGCTATAACCAAAACAATGTTGTATCTTTTTTAAATCTGTACCTGAAAACTCACTTTTTTCATTTTCTATAGTCAATGATTTATCTAATTCAATTATTTGATTATTAAAATGTTTGTATTCCTTAGACAAATAATTTTTTATTTGATTATTTGTATATACTTTTCCTTTTTCAATTCTTACACCCAAAATTTCTCCTGGTCCTAATCTTCCTTTTGAAACAATTTTCTTCTCATTTAAGTCAATCATTCCTGTCTCAGATCCTGCGAATAAAAGTTTATCTCTTGTAATGGTATATCTAAGAGGTCTAAGTCCGTTTCTATCGCTACCTACAATAACCCATTCATTATCAGTTGCAGCTATAGCTGCAGGTCCATCCCAAGGTTCCATTGTGCTATTTAAAAAGTTGAAAAGTTGTTGATGATCTTTAGGAAGAACTTTGCTTTTTTTTGACCAAGCATCTGGGATTAGCATAAGTTTAGCGAGGGGTGCTGAATGTCCGGAAATATTTAATAATTCAAATACATTATCTAATGATGCAGAGTCAGAGTTACCAGCAGGTATTACAGGTTTTAAATTTTCCATATCATCAAATAAATGACTAAACATTTCTTCTTCGTGAATTCTCATCCAATTTATATTTCCTTTTAAAGTATTTATTTCTCCATTATGGGCAATCGATCTAAAAGGTTGGGCTAAGTCCCAACTTGGAGCAGTGTTTGTAGAAAATCTTTGATGGAAAATTGCATAACGTGAAATGAAACGTTCATCTTTTAGGTCTGGATAAAAATCAGATAAAGACTCAGCTAAAAACATTCCTTTATAAATTATTGATTTAGAACTGAATGAACAAATATAAAAATTATTTAATTGATTTCTTAGAGCTTCTTTTTCAATTTTTCTTCTTGTTTCATAAAGAGCTCTTTCTAAGTCTTTACCATGAATTGACTTATCATTATGAGTAAAAAGAACTTGTGCAATTTCAGGTCTAGTTTGTTCTGCCTTTTCACCTAAAACAGATGGATCCACAGGCACTTGTCTCCATCCATAGATGTTAAAATTTTTTTTTGTTAGTTCACTTTCTACGATTGATCTGCATTGCTCCTGTCCCCCAAAATCATTTCTTGGTAAAAAAATCATTCCCACACATAAATCTGAATTATCGTGCTCGTGACCTGTTATTTCAATTTTTTCTGCAAAGAAATCACTTGGTATTTCAACATGAATACCTGCTCCGTCTCCAGTTTTGCCATCTGCATCAATTGCACCTCTATGCCATACAGCTTTTAGAGCCTCAATACCGTACTCGACTACTTTTCTTGATTTTAAACCCTCAGTTGATGCAACAAGGCCAACTCCACATGCATCATGCTCCATAGTTTCATCATAAACATAATTTTTTTTTAAAAGTTTACGGTTTTTATTTTGGATATCCATTATGCAACCTTCATTTTTTGTTTTGATTGAAGATAACTTTCAATTGAAGTCGCAGCATCTCTACCATCTTTAATGGCCCATACAACTAATGAGGCTCCTCTTACTATATCTCCAGCAGCAAACACACCCGGTATACTAGTTTCTAAGGTATCAAAGTCAGCTTTTATTGTACCCCACTGAGAAACTTGTAATCTAGGTTCTTGAAATAGAACTGGTAAATCTTCTGGATCAAAACCTAAGGATTTAATTACCAAATCAGCATTAATTTCAAATTCTGAGTTTTCTTCTGCAACAGGTCTTCTTCTGCCACTTTCATCTGGATCTGTTAATTTCATTTTATCTACAATAATACTATTTACTTTATTAGTTCCTTTAAACTCTTTTGGATTGCTTAACCAAATAAACTCTACACCTTCCTCCTCAGCATTACCTACTTCTCTCGCAGATCCAGGCATATTTTCTCTATCTCTCCTGTAAAGGCATTTTACAGATTTAGCTTTTTGTCTTACAGAAGTTCTTACACAGTCCATTGCAGTATCTCCACCACCAATTACCACTACATCTTTACCCTCAGCATTTAATGTTCCATTATCAAACATTTCCACTTTATCACCTAAACCTTTTTTGTTTGAAGCTGTTAAGAATTCCATTGCAGGAAAAATATTACTTAGATCATTTCCAGGTAAGTTAACCTCTCTTGCTTTATAAACACCTGTTGAAATTAATAAGGCATCATGTTTTAATTGTAATTCTTTCAATGTAGAATCTTTACCAACCTCAAAATTATGAACAAATTTTATTCCACCTTCTTTTAAAAGTTTGATCCTTCTTTCGACTACATGTTTCTCTAATTTAAAATTTGGTATTCCATATATTAATAATCCACCAGCTCTGTCATATCTATCATATATTGTTATTTGGTATCCTTTTTTACGTAATTCTTCACCACAAGCTAGTCCTGCGGGACCTGCTCCAATAATTCCAACACTTTGTTCATTTTCAATTTTTACATTTATTGGTTTTACCCAGCCATTTTCCCACGCTTTATCTGTTAAATATTTTTCAACTGAACCAATTGTTACTGTTCCATGTCCCGATTGCTCAATTACACAGTTTCCTTCACATAACCTATCTTGTGGGCATATTCTTCCACAAACTTCAGGCATATTATTGGTGCTTTGAGATAGATGATAAGCTTCTTCATATCTTCCCTCTGCAGTTAACTTTAACCAATCAGGTATATTGTTGCTTAGTGGACAGTGAACCTGACAAAAAGGAACACCACACTGTGAACACCTGCTTGACTGTTCTTTAGCTTTTTCATGAATGAACTCTTGATAAATCTCGCCAAAATCCTCTTTTCTTTGGGATTTATCTCTTTTAGGTGGATTTTGTTGACCTATATCTACAAACTTAAGCATTTTATTTGTCATTTGAGTCGGCTTATACACCAGAAGCATATATGCTTAAAGTATTACTAGGTAATATATACTGACATATATTTTCAAAAAATATTGATTTTACTTTATTTTCTATTTTACGCATAATTGGTATGCATTTAAAAGATTGCCTTATTTAGGTAATCTTTTAACTATCTATTAAAATTCCTTAATGATTCCAAAATATATAGAAGCATCAATTTTAGCATTTGTACAAGGTTTTTCTGAATTTATACCAGTAAGTTCCTCTGCCCACCTTATAATTATATCAAAAATATCGAACTTTAGTATTAGCTCTCTTCAACTTGATATTAGTCTTCACTTAGGTTCTCTATTGGCAATTATTTTTTATTTTAGAAAGGATTTAGTAAATATTTTAGGAAATAAGTCTTTGTTATTACTTATAATTTTAGGTTCTTTACCATTAGTTGTTGTTGGTTATTTTATTTATACCTCGGGACTAATTGAAAATTTACGAAATTTAAAAGTTATAGCATGGACAACTTTAATATTTGGTATTTTATTATTTATTGCAGACCGATCTAGTTTTAAAAATAAAATTGATACTAATTTAAGTTTTAAAAATATTTTAGTTATCGGTATTTTTCAGATTTTAGCTATTATACCTGGCGTAAGCAGATCAGGTATAATAATCACAGCTTCAAGATTTTTAAATTTTGATAGAGTAGATTCTACAAAAATATCTTTTTACTTATCAATACCTGCACTAGTAGGAGCAAGTATACTTAGCTTGAAAGATGTAATGAGTGCAAATATTGATTTGAACATATTATTTTTATATTCAATAATATTTTCATTTACAGTTTCTTATTTAACAATCAAATATTTTTTAATTTATGTAAAAAATTTTAATTTAAATATTTTTGTTTATTACAGAACTTTTCTTGCTTTAATTCTTTTTGTAATTGCTTATAACTAATTTTTAGTGCTTGGAGAAATTTGAGATGAAATTACTGCAATCAATATTAACAAGCAACCAATCATGTTATTTGTACTTAAAAATTGATTTAGGATAACCCATCCTGCCACAGCTGCAAATACTCCTTCGAGAGAATAAATAATTGCAGCTGGCGCCTCCTCTATGTTTTTTTGTGCATACATTTGTAATGTAAAGGCTATTCCACCTGATAATGCTCCTGCGTAAAGAATAGAACTACTTTCCATAAATATTTTTGAAATATTTATTTCTTCAAAAATATAAGAAAAGATTAATGAAAGTGTTGCAACAAATAATGCTTGAAGTGCAGCATAAAACATTGGAATATCAAATTCTTCCATGAACTTACCTGCAAAAATTATATGCAAAGCCCAAAATACTGAGCACATTATAACTAGACCGTCACCTAACATAATTTCTGAGTTAGAAAAATCACTTAGAAGATATACACCAAGAACACAAAGACCAATTGCAGGCCATATACTCCAATGAACTTTTTTAGCGTAGATAAAAAATAACAAAATTGGAACTATTGGTACATAAAATACTGTAAAAAAGGCTGCATTTGCAATATTTGTATATTGAAGAGCAGCTTGTTGTAAAAAAGTTCCCAAAAAAAGTGATACTCCCATGAAAACAAGATATTTTATAAAAAGATTTGATTTTGACAGTATTTCAAGTTTAATTTTCTTCCTCTCAAGTAATAAGGCAAGTGGTAATATTGTAAAAAAGCCAACAATAAATCTTGCTGAATTAAAAGTTAATGGACCGATATTATCCATACCAGTGTCTTGAGCGATGAAAGCTGTTCCCCAAATAAAAGTTGTGACTAGTGCGCAGACCATTGAAAGGGATTTTGTCATTATATTTAATTAGATAATTTTATTAATTAATTTATTCCGTTTAACTTACAAGAGCTGTCAAAATCCTCTTTGTTAATATAACATCCAGACATTTTTCTAACTCCATTAAACGATCCTCTACCATGAAGTATTCGCCAATTATTAAATATTAGAAGTTCTCCAGGTTTAAGTATATGTCGCCACTGATAATCTTTATTGTTAGCAATAAGATCAAATTTTTTTATCGCTTCATAAAACTTTAATGTTAAATCTTTTTCAAATCTAAATGGTGCTCGATCATAATTATTAAAACTAACTTGAACTATTTCATTATTTACATTTAATTTAAATATTGGTCTTTCAGCCTCAAGATAAACACCATCACCGATATAGTTTCCCTTAACATTTATTTTTGTCATTAATTCATACATTGGCTGGTTTTCTTTTTTTATTATTTCTGCTATTTTTAATCCATCAACCATGATCGATTCACCACCTCTAGCATTGTATTCACAACATAGTAATAATTGTAATCCTGGAGCATCATTACTATAAGTTGAGTCTGTATGAGGTCTGAGTTCTTCTTGAGTATAGGCGCTGTCAGCTTTATTTTCGTCTGACTCAAAACTCCATAGTCCTCCAAATATAGAGTTTCTTATGTAACCAATTTTATTTGCAATTGTTTCAACGGGCTTTAAATTTGTTTCACAGTTTTTAATTACTGAAAATCCATATTCGTAAAGATTTTTCAAAAAATTTCTAAATCCTTTGTTTGATAAAATTGAATTATAATCTAAAAAAATTTCTTCTTTTATTTCATTAGATTTCCAGATTTTTAAATTAGGTTTTACTTCTTTATTCTTTTTTATTTTATTATTATTTAGAAATTCAGATGAATATTTAACTGGTTTTTCTAAATCAGGCCATGAAATACACAAATATTTTCCATTTTCAATTATTTCTGCCTTTTTAACTTTTAAGTTTATATCTAATGCTGCTGTATATGTTTTCCTTTGGCTAGACCTTTTATCCCAATTTTGCTCATCTTTTGCATGATCTCTTAGCCAAATATTAGGAAAAATTTCAGAATTTTCTCCGTTAAAGTGGACGTGCACATCATCTGCTAGTATTTCAATTTTAGTAATCATTTACTCAAGTTATATGCAAAATTAGACCCAAGATTATCTTTTAATTCGTTATTAAACTTCGCAGCCTCAGCACCATCTATAATTCTGTGATCATATGAGAGAGATAGTGGAAGCATGGTTCTTGGAACAAATTTACCATCAATAAATACCTGTTTTTTATGACTTCTACCAACACCAAGTATAGCAACTTCTGGAAAGTTAATTATTGGTGTGAAAAACGAACCACCTATGCCACCTAAGCTTGTGATAGTCATTGATCCTCCAAAGAACTCTTTTTTATCAATTTTTAAATTTCTACAATCATTACTTACTTTTTTTAATTCCTCGCTTAACTGATTTATATCTTTTTGATTAGCATTTCTAATTTTAGGAACCATAAGTCCATGTTGAGTGTCAACAGCGATACCAACATGAAAATACTTTTTAAAAGTAATCTTTCCTTTATCAATATCATCAATTGATGAATTAAAGGATGGAAATTTTTTTAGTGAAAGTACCAATGCTTTTATAATAAATGCAAGAGGAGTAATTTTAATTCTTTGTCCTGTATAATTATCTTTTATTGAGTTTCTAAATTCTTCCATTTCTGTAATATCAGCCTCATCATGGTTAGTTACATGTGGAATGTTTGTCCACGAATTTACAAGATGTGGAGCTGCTATTTTTTTTACTCTAGGAATATCTTTAATTTCAACTTCCCCAAAATCTGAATGTTGATATTCGCTTTTAATAATTTTTTCTTTTTGACTTTCACTATTATTCTGGAGATTATTGATTCTAGATGAGACAAAGTCTTTTAAATCTTTTTCAACAACCCTACCTAACCTCTCTGTCCCCTTAACATTATTTATATCTACTCCAAGTTCTCTTGCAAATTTTCTAACTTTTGGACTTGCAGATATTTTATTTGATTGATCAGACATTTACATTTTTGTTGGCATGGGTTTGTTTTTATCAATTTTATACTTTTTGAATGCATCTTCAGCATACTTTGATGCAACAAGCTGTTCATTGGCTAAGACGCTAAGGCTATAAGCAACTATGTGTTCTTTATCTACTTCAAAAAAATTTCTTAAGTTTTTTCTTGTATCACTTCTTCCATATCCATCAGTACCTAATGAATAAAAACTCTTTTTTGTAAAAGGTCTTATTTGATCAGCATTTATTCTCATATAGTCAGTGGCTGTAAGGATAGGACCTTGTTGTTTTCCTAAACATTCCTCTACATATGATTTTTTATTTGTTTCTGCGGGATTTAGAAGGTTAAATCTTTCAACTTCCATTCCATTTTTTCTTAACTCATTAAAACTAGTAACACTCCAAACTTCACTATCAACCTGATATTCTTTTTTAAGAATTTCTGATGCTGCCATCATTTCTCTTAGTATTGTTCCAGAGCCTAATAATTGAATTTTTGCTTCTTTAGAAACTGATGTTTCTTTAATTTTATACATTCCCTTCAGAATTCCATCGTCACAATCATCTGGCATTGCAGGGTGAGAGTAATTTTCGTTCATTGTTGTAATATAATAAAAAATATTTTCATTTTTTTCATGCATCCTTCTTAAACCTTCTCTAAAAATCACAGCTAATTCATAATGGAATGTTGGATCATAAGAAATGCAGTTTGGAATTGTTGATGCTAACAAATGACTATGACCATCTTGGTGTTGAAGACCTTCTCCTGCAAGTGTTGTTCTTCCTGCAGTCGCACCAATTAAAAAGCCTCTCGCTTGACTATCTCCTGCAGCCCAAGCAAAATCTCCAATTCTTTGAAAGCCAAACATAGAATAGAAAAGATAAATTGGTATCATTTCAATATCATGATTTGTATATGCTGTTCCAGCTGCTATCCAAGAAGACATTGAACCAGCTTCTGTAATACCTTCTTCTAATACCTGACCACTTTTTTCTTCTCTATAAGATGAAAGTTGTGCTGAGTCTTCTGGCTCATATTTTTGACCTTCATGAGCATAAATACCTATTTTTTGAAAGAAACCCTCCATTCCAAATGTTCTAGCTTCATCGGGAATAATTGGAACCAATTTTGGTGCAACATTTTTATCTCTCAAAAGATTAGTTAACATTCTTACTAATGCCATTGTTGTAGACATTTCTTTTTCGCCAGTAGACTTTTTCATAAAGTCAAAAATATCTTTAACTGGGGCTTTAATCGGTTTCGAATATGATGTTCTCTCTGGTATAAATCCACCAAGTTCTAATCTTCTTTTTTTTAAGTATTTTATTTCTTCAGAGTTTTCATCTGGCTTGAAATATTCAATGTTTTTTACTTGAGAGTCTGTCAAAGGAACATCAAACCTATCTCTGTAATACATTAAATCATCAACATCCAATTTCTTTTGTTGGTGAGTAGTGTTTACGCTTTCACCACTTTTACCCATACCATAGCCTTTTATGGTTTTGGCTATAATGACTGTGGGGCTTCCTTTGTGATTGACCGCTTTATCGTATGCAGCATAAACTTTATGAGGATCATGGCCACCTCTATTAAGCCTCCAAATATCAGTATCTGACATTGATGAGACTAATTCTGAAGTTTCATGATATTTGCCAAAAAACTTTTCTCTTACATACAGTCCGTTTCTTGCTTTAAATGCCTGATATTCACCATCTACGGTCTCATTCATAATTTTAACTAAATGTCCCGTCTTATCATTTGCTAAAAGTGAGTCCCAATAAGATCCCCAAATAACTTTTAAAACGTTCCAACCACCTCCTCTAAAAATACCTTCTAACTCTTGAATTATTTTTCCATTTCCTCGTACTGGACCGTCTAATCTTTGTAAGTTACAGTTTACAACAAATATTAAATTATCCAAATTTTCACGCGCTGCTAAACCAATTGCCCCAAGTGACTCAGGTTCATCCATTTCTCCATCTCCAAGAAAAGCCCAAACTTTTCTTCCCTCGTCCTTAATTAACCCTCTATTAATTAGGTATTTCATAAATCTTGCTTGATATATTGCTAACATTGGACCAATACCCATTGAAACTGTTGGAAATTGCCAAAAATCTGGCATTAGCCAAGGATGAGGATAAGATGAAAGTCCATCAGTTTGTACTTCTTGTCTAAATCTATCTAACTGCTTTTCATTTAATCTTCCCTCAAGAAAAGCTCTTGCATACATTCCTGGTGCACTATGACCTTGAAAATATATTAGATCACCTCCGAATTTATTATTTTTTGCTCGCCAAAAATGATTCATCCCAACATCATACAAGGTTGCTGCTGACGCAAATGTTCCTATGTGACCACCAAGTTCAGGATGTTTTTTATTTGCTCTCACTACCATTGCAGCAGCATTCCATCTAATTAATGACCTTAACTTACGTTCAATGTTTTGGTCTCCAGGTGATCTTTTCTCCTCGTCAGGGGGTATCGTATTCACATAAGGGGTAGTTTGAGTATGAGGAATTTTAGATCCAGCTTTATAAGATTGATCAATTAATTGTTTAATTAAAAAATGAGCTCTTTCAGAGCCATCATTTTGCAGAACTGCACTTAAAGAGTCTAACCACTCTTTAGTTTCAACAGGATCAATATCATCGTTGCTACTGACCATTTTAACTTCATTAATCAATCTTGTTTGCTTGATTTGTTTTGGCTCTATAATTTTGGTTTCAACTTTTATATCAGATTTTGTAGCAGTTTCTGCTTCCTCTATTAATTTTTCTGTTGAAGGTGGAATTTTTTCGTCTAAAGTTTTATTTATTTTGTCACGTTCATCTTTATTTACCGAAGATAGAGTTAATATTAAATCACCTTTCGAAACTTTGTCACCTATTTTTACATTTACATTTTCAATTATGCCCTCATAATTGGATGGCACTTCAACACTTGATTTATCACTTTCTAATGTGACAACAGGGTCATTTTTATTGATTTTGTCCCCTTTTTTTACAAGTACTTCAATTATTTCAACGTTTTCAAAGTCTCCTATATCAGGAACTAATAAATCTAAATTCATTTTTGTAATATATATATATCAATATTTGCTAAAAAAATAATTTACATTATTAATTATGTATAAAAACTGTACAAATTGCGCCTGTAGCTCAATTGGATAGAGCGCTTGGCTACGGACCAGGAGGTTCTGGGTTCAACTCCTAGCAGGCGCACCAAAATGAAAGGATAAATGAAAATATCACTTGAAAAATCTGTAATTTATTTCTTTTGTTTAGTAATAATATTTATACTTATTATGACAATAATTCTTTAATGAAAAAAAAATTTGAACAATTAAGCAATAAACCAAGTTACATGAAACATAATGGTGGTTTATTATTTAGATATATTAACAAGAAAAAATTTGAGTTTAAAACTAAGATTAAAAAAACACATTTAAATAAAGCTGGGATAACCCATGGTGGTTATATTTGTACAATCATTGATGCAGGTGCAGGTACTGCTTGTCACAGAGCAAGTGGAAATAAACCATGTGTAACTATTTCATTGGATATAAAATTTATAACTCCCTCAAACGTTGGAGACGAATTATTGGGAAAAGTAGAAATTCAAAAAGTTACAAAGTCAATGGTATTTATAAATTGTAAACTCAAGTGTAAAAATAAATTAATTGCAAGTGCGGTTGGGATTTGGAAAATTTTACGAAGACCTCTTCCAAATGCTGGACTAGGTGGGTAAGTTTTATTTTCTTAATTGAAGAATAAATATTGGCAATGCTAAAACTAAACCAATAATTGATGAACTTAGACCAGGTGCAATAAATAATAATGAAATAATTCCCAAATACCATCTTTGAAACATAGAAACTCTTTTAAATAGATAGCCTGTAAATCCAATTCCAATCAAACCAATTCCAATCATTGCAGATATTAAAGTTACAAAAAAATCATAATAATTAAATCCTTGGGCAACCAATAGTAGAGATGGTGAATAAACAAATACAAAAGGTACAAGAGCTTTTGCAATTCCTAATCTAAATGCAGTATTACCCGTGGTAAATGGATTTGATCCTGCAATTCCGGCAGCAGCATATGCTGCGAGAGCAACAGGCGGTGTTATGTCAGCTAAGACACCATAATAAAATACAAAAAAGTGAGAAACAATGGGCTCAATTTGTAATTGAGTGAGAGCAGGCGCAGCAACAGCAACTAGTATTATGTATGTTGCAGTAGTTGGTACTCCTGTACCCATAAATATGCATGATATTGCTATTAGTATTAGTGAGAAAAATAATGTTAGATCGGCTAAAGAAAAATAATTGAAAGGTAAAAAGTTTAAGAAGAAACCTCCAATATCACCAGCCGTTTGAATTACTACATAACCTAGTCTAAAACCAACACCTGTTAATGTAACTACACCAACTATAATTCCAATTGATGTTGCAGCGGCTCCAACAGCCAAAGTATTCTTTGCTCCTCTAGCAAGACACTCAAATAAGTCGTTAAAAGTAAGTCTATTTTTTTTTCTAATAAATCCAATGACCACACATGCAATTATCCCATTTACTGCAGCATAATCTGGAGTGCGACCAATTAAAATTAAATATACCAAGATAAACAATGGAACTATTGCAAGCCAATTGTCTTGTATAATTTTTATAAATTTAGGAACCTCACTTTCGTTTAAACCTCTAAGTCCTAGTTTTTTTGCCTCTAAATGAACCATTACAAAAATTCCAAAATAGTGAAGTAGTGCTGGAATTAATGCAGCTGCTAAAATATCTCTTAAAGGCAATTCTAAATATTCCACCATAATAAATGCAGCAGCCCCTAAAATAGGTGGAGTTATTTGTCCACCAGTGGACGCTGTAGCTTCTACTGCGCCGGAAAAATGTGGAGGATATCCAACTTTTTTCATTGCAGGTATTGTTAAAGATCCAGTTGTTACTGTATTTGCAATCGAAGACCCAGATATAGTCCCAAGAAACGCTGAAGAAAAAATTGCTACCTTTGCTGGTCCTCCAGAATATCGTCCAGCTATTACCATTGCTAAATCAATAAACAGTTGTCCTAGTCCTATTCGTGTTGCAAGTACGCCAAACAAAATAAATAAAAAAACATATTGAGCCATAACACCAACAGCGATTCCATAAATTCCTTGGTTAGTAATATAAATATGATTTACAAACCCTGCCCAACTACTTCCACCGTGCTTTAAAGCTCCAGGGAAAATAGGACCATATAGAGCAAAAATCATAAATATTACACATATCAATGGTAGTGTATATCCAATAGATCTTCTTGCAGCTTCAAGGGTCAAAATTATAAGGATTGATCCCATGATAACTTCAGTACTAGAGGGATTTCCTACTCTGCTAGCTAATATTTCAGGAGGCAATAAAGGTAAATAAAGTGCAGTTATTATAACTAGAATTGAAAAAACTATATCTATTATTGGAACTTTTCCTTTTGATTTGTCATAAGGGAAATTTTTCCAATTATAAAATAGAAATACTAGACCAACTACAAAAGAAATATGAATACCTCTATGAAGTATATCTCTAATTGTTCCAAATCCTGAAGCATAAAAATGGTAAATTGACATTGTAACTAAAGCAATAAACGTCAATAATTTCAGAAAATTTTTTAATTTTCTTTCGTTACTTTTTATTTCAAACTTTTCTTCAAGTTTTGAAACTTCCTCAGGAGAAATGTTAAATTGAGACATAATAATGCCCTAAGTCTTATGACCTAGGGCACAATATATTTTAGAATACTTTTAAATTTAATTTATAAGTCCTGCTTCTTTATAGAACTTTTCTGCACCAGGATGTAACGGTACTCCTACTCCAGAAAGAGCAGTATCAGGCGTTATTGTTTTACCTTTAGCATGACCAACATCCATAAGCTTTCTAGATTCTTTATTCCATAAAGCTTTAGTGATTTGATAAATTAACTCATTATCTTCTTTTGCAGACGTAAACCATTGAGCACCTACTGCTACAGTATTTACTTCATCAACTCCTTCATAAGTTCCTGAAGGAATTGGGCTTTGTGAGAAAAATCCATATTTTGAAGTTAATGCTTTAGCTCCTGCACCATCTATAGGAACTAATTTTATATCAACTGCAGATGCTAACTCAACAATGGCTCCAGTCGGGAAACCTGCTACAACAAAAATAGCATCAACTTTACCATTTCTTAGGGCATCTGTAGCTGCCTTACCTTTTAAAGCTTCAGCTTTTACATCACTAGTACTTAAACCATTTGACTCTAAAATTAATTTAGCGTCAACATATGTACCAGATCCAGGTTCATCGAGCGAAACTCTTTTACCTTTTAGGTCCTTAACAGAATTTATATTGCTTTTTTTAAGCGCAACTAAATGAATATGTTCTTGAAAAAGTGCTGCAATAGTTCTTAAATCTTTTGCAGGTTCTTTTCCTTCCATAGTTCCAGTACCAGTGTAAGCCCAATAAGCAACATCAGACTGTGCAAACCCTGAATTCCTTAAACCTGAAATAATAGCATTTACATTATCTACTGATCCTCTTGATGAAACAGCTGATGCAATTAAGTTAGGCACTCCACAACTCCCGCCTTTACCACATTCTCTTGATCCTGGCGGTTTAGAAATCGCATTTGCAATCATTCCACCAACTGGGTAATAAGTGTAAGCCGTTCCTCCTGTACCAATTGTAAAAAATTTAAGTTCTTGAGCAAACGATTTACCTGACAAACTAAGTGTCAGAAGTAATACCATTAGAGAACTTTTGAATAAGTTTTTAATCATTTTCACTCCAATCTATTAATTATTATCACTATTTAATATTAATCAATTATTATTGTCTATAGAAATTATGGAGTATTTATGGTGTCTTAAGTTCATCTAAATTTTTAAACTCATTTAAAATATTTGGATTTATAAGAGCTTGAATATTTTTTATTTTATTTCCCTCAACAGTGTTTCGAACAGCTATCTCAACTATTTTTCCATTTTTTGTTCTTGGTATATCTGAAACCTCAATTATTTTTTTGGGTACGTGCCTTGGGGATGCATCTAAACGTATAGCTTTTTTAATTTTTAAAGATAAATCTTCATTTAATGACTTAGGTTTCTTAAGAACAACAAATAATATAATTCTTACATCATTATCCCATTTCTGACCTATAACTATTGATTCTTTAACTTCTTTAAATTTGTCGACTACAGAATATATCTCAGCGGTACCTAATCTTGCTCCACCAGGATTTAGTGTAGCATCTGACCTTCCATAAATTACATAGCCTCCGTTAGATTTTCTTTCAGCAAAATCTCCGTGATGCCAAATATTTTTATATTTTTTGAAATATGCACTTTTATATTTTTCATTATTTTTATCATTCCAAAATAATTTTGGCATTGAGGGAAAGGGCGATTTACAGACTAATTCTCCTTTTTGATTTATTAAAGACTTTCCTCTTTCAGAAAAAACATCTGTATTCATTCCTAATCCATTATTCTGAATCTGTCCCCTGTAAACTGGAGAATATATATTACCTAATACAAAGCATGATACTAAATCTGTACCACCCGCAATAGATGCTAAATGAACATTTTTTTTTACATTTTTATAAACATACTCAAAACCATCAGAGGATAAAGGTGATCCAGTAGAACAAATAGTTTTGAGAGACTTTAGTTTAAATTTTTTTTTAATATTTACGTTAAGCTTTTTTAATTGGTCTATATACTTTGCACTTATACCAAACAAAGAGATTTTTTCTTTGGTAGCTAATTTAAATAGTAAATCATTTCTTTTGTGCATTGGAAAGCCATCAAATAGAACAATAGAAGCTTTCGATGCCAAGAAAGTTATTAACCAATTCCACATCATCCATCCACAGGTAGTAAAATAAAATACATTATCTCCTTCCTTAACATCACAATGAAGTTTATGTTCCTTAAGATGCTGTAACAAAACACCACCGGCTCTATGACATATGCATTTTGGTTTCCCTGTTGTTCCACTTGAATATAAAATTGCTAGCTCTTTGTCAAAATCAAACTTTTTAAATTTATATTCTCTCTCTTTTTTATATTTAATTTTATTATAATAAAAAATTTTAATTCGTTTGATCTTATTTTGTTTTAAACTTTTCTTACCTGGATAATTAGTAATTAGAACACATTTAATAGATTTAATTTTTTTTAGAATAGCTGGTAATCTTTCAAGTACATTGATCTCTTTACCATTATAATAATACCTATCTGTAATTATTAATAATTTTGGTTTGATTTGAGAAAATCTTTCTACAACACCTTTTATACCAAAGTCTGGTGAACATGAGGACCAAATGGCTCCAATAGCACTAGTGGCTAAAAAACTCTCAATTGTTTCTATTTGATTTGCAGTATAAGCTGCAATTCTGTCTCTTTCTTTGATTTTATTTTTTTTAAAAAAATTAATTAATTTTACAGTGTTATTATTTAATTCATTCCAAGATTTTTCTTCTCGATATCCGTTTTCACTAATAAATGTAACAGCCTTTGAATTATCATTTTTAGATAACAAGTTTTCTGCATAATTTAATTTAGATTTTACTAAAAATTTACTTTTAAAAATTTCTTTTGGAAAATGAAATTTATCATTTTTAAGACCTTTGACATTTGAAAATTCCCATATAGAAGACCAGAATAGTTTTGGGTTTTCAATTGTCCAATTATACAATTTTTTGTAATTTTTCTTAGGTGTGTAATTAAATTTTTTTGCTAAAAACTTTTCAAATTCAAATAAATTTGATTTTGATTTTGTTTTAGAATTTGCTTCCCACAGTTTCTGAGGCATAAAAAAATATATTTAATTTTTTGAAATTATGATAACCTTAATGCATTAAACAATAAAAATGAGAACTTTTTCGTCAATGATTCGGACTAGTTTTAGTCTATTTTTGTTCTTTAAAGGTAACAATATATAGTATTAGTAAAAAAAATCACACCAAAACTAGAAATGGCAAAAAATAAAATCACAGCAGTTCTTGGACCTACGAATACTGGAAAAACCTTCCTGGCAATAGAGACTATGCTCTCGTTTGAAACGGGTATGATCGGTTTCCCTTTAAGACTTTTGGCAAGAGAAGTATATGACAAAATTATTACAAAAGTTGACCCATCAAAAGTAGCTTTGATTACAGGTGAAGAAAAAATTATTCCAATTAATGCAAAATATTTTCTTTGCACTGTTGAGTCCATGCCATTGGATAAAAGTTTAGAGTTTGTTGGAATTGATGAAGTTCAAATGTGTAATGACCACGAGAGAGGCCATATTTTTACAGATAGATTATTACATATGAGAGGTGAAAAACTTACTATGTTAATGGGTTCAAACTCAATAAAAAAAATTATTCAAAAACTGGATGATGATGTTGAATTTAAAAATAGAGATAGACTATCAAAATTATCTTTTGGTGGTCATAAAAAAATTTCAAGGATTGAAAGAAAAAGTGCTGTAATAGCTTTTTCTACTGAAGAAGTTTATGCAATTGCAGAATTGATTAGGCGTCAAAAAGGCGGAGCTGCTATTGTGATGGGTTCTCTTAGTCCGAAGACAAGAAATTCACAAGTAAGTTTATACCAATCTGGTGATGTTGATTACTTAGTTGCAACTGATGCAATTGGAATGGGTATAAATATGGATCTAGATAATGTTTATTTTTCAAATTTAAAAAAGTTTGATGGTAAAAAGTTAAGAAATTTAAATATTTCTGAAATTGGACAAATTGCAGGTAGAGCAGGAAGATACTTAAACGATGGTATATTTGGTACAACAGGTGAATGCAAAGAAATAGGATCTGAAGAAATTGCAGCATTAGAAACACATAGTTTTCCAGATATACAAACCATCTTTTGGAGAAACTCAAAATTAAATTTGTCTAACAAAGTTTCGTTGTTAAAATCTTTAGAGGAGAGACCTCATAAGGAATGGCTAAGAAGAATAAATGAATGTCAAGATGAAAAAGTGTTAAAATACTTTCTTAAAGAGGCTCCAAATATAAAAATAGAAGATAATACTGAAATTTTACAAATACTTTGGGAATGTTGTCAAATACCTGATTTTGTAAAGAAAACTTACGGTCATCATTTTGATGTTGTGAGTAAAATTTTCAATTTTTTAACAAATAGAAATAATAAAGTTCCTAACCACTATATGAAGGAACAACTATCCCTACTTGATAAATTAGATGGAAACGTTGACTCTTTATCAAATAGAATTGCTAACGTAAGAACATGGGCTTATGTATCAAATAAATCTAATTGGGTTGAAAATCAGGACTATTGGATAGAGAGAACTAAAAAACTTGAAGATAAACTATCTGATAGACTTCATGAGGAATTAACAAAAACTTTTATTGATAAAAGGGCAAGTGTATTAGCTAGAGGTTTAAAACAAGATATATTATTTGAAACAGAGATTGTTAATGACGAAGAAGTAATGATTAATGAACAGTATATTGGTCGTTTAAAAGGTCTTAAATTAGAATTGGATTTAAAGGTTGATACATTAGATGCTGACGTAAAATCTTTAAAAAAAGCTGCGAGACAAAACGTTGTTCCCGAAATTATAAAAAGAATAACACAAATTATTGATACTGGTTTAATTGAACTAAAAAATGATTTTAAAATTTATTGGAATAACAATCAAATTGCAAAACTAATTCCAGGCTCAGATTATCTGAATCCACAAATTCATTTAATTATTGATGAAATGATTGAGAATATTGAAAAATCAAGACTAAATGATTATTTACAGAACTGGATAAATAACAAAATTGAAACAGAGTTAAAAAGTCTAATAGATTTAAAAAATGTTAAAGATAATAATTCAGAATTAAGAGCTTTAGCTTATCATCTTTATGAAAGCAATGGAGTTGTTAAAAGAGATGGAGTATTAAATTATTTAAATAAACTTAATCAAGATGAAAGAAAAAAATTGAGGAAATTAGGTGTAAAATTTGGAAGGTATCATATTTTTTTATTTAAATTGTTTAAACCAAGTTCTGTATCATTAAGAATTCTATTATGGAAAAATTTTAATGAGAAAAATTTTGATTTCTCACCACCAACTTTTGGATTGAATTTTTTAGAAGAGAAGAGAATATTAAATAAAAATCTAATGCTCCTATGTGGTTTTGAAAAATTTGAAAATTTATATGTGAGGATAGATATTTTAGAAAGGTTGTTTTTAATGATTTTTAACACTAAATCAGAAGATAAAATTAAAGAGATCAAATTAATTCCCGAAATGCTGAATTTGTTAGGTTGTAATAAACAAAATTTTGTGAAATTAATAAAAAAAATGAATTACAAAACTTATGAGAAAAATAAAAATCTTCACTTTAAATATATTCCATCTAAAAAAGTAATTAAAAAAGATATAAAGAAGAATATTAATGACAATCCATTTAATGTACTTTCACAACTTAACTTGAAATAATGTTTAATATTTTTAAAAAAACAGAAACTGAGAAAGAAAATAATCATCCATCAACAATGGCGGTAGCTTGTTTGCTAGTTCATTCAGCAAGAATTGATGAGAATTATACTGATAAAGAAAAAAAAATTATTAAAGATGCAATTATTGAAATGGGAGCAGAGACTGAAAATATTGATAAAATAATAAAAGATGCTGAAGAAAAAGAAAAAGACTCAAATCAAATTCTAGATTTTACAAGAGAAATTAAAAATATTGATGAAGAGGATAAAAAAATCATTATAGAGGCATTGTGGGATATTATATATTCGGATGAAGATGCTGATATGTATGAGTCAAACCTAATGAGAAGATTATCTGGATTACTTTATCTAGATACAAAAACCGTAGGTGACATTAAAGAGAAAGTTCGCCAAAAAAAAACATGACATATTTAGTAAATGATAAATGCATCAAATGTAAATTGATGGATTGTGTAGAAGTATGTCCAGTGGATTGCTTTTACGAAGGTAAAAATATGCTTGTAATTAAACCCGATGAGTGTATAGATTGTGGCGTTTGTGAGCCAGAATGTCCTGTGGACGCTATAATATCCGATAACGAGGATGATAATGGTAAATGGTTAGAAATAAATAAAAAATATGCAGATTTGTGGCCAAATATTAGTAACAAAAAAGATCCACCTGCGGATCATGAACAATTTAAAGATGTAAAAGATAAGTATGAAAAATATTTTAAAGAAAATCTTGAATAATAAAAAAATAAAAACAAAAGTTCCAAAAAAAAATAAGATTATAAAAAAAGTAGTTAAACTAAAAAAAGTTTCTAAATTAGCTAAAGTAAAAAAAGTTTCTAAAGTAGCTAAAGTAAAAAAAGTAAGAAAAGTAATTAAAGTAGTTAGAATTAATAAATTAATTAAAGATACAAAAAGAAAAGATAAAATTGAAACAAAAACTGATCCACTAAGAATTCCTAAAAACAATGAGCAAAAACCTGAAATCAAAAAAGTAAAAAAACAAGATACTGAAAAAAGACTATTTAAGATTAAAGATTATGTTGTTTATCCAAAACATGGTGTAGGTCAAATTACAGAGTCAAAAAAAATTAATATTGGTGGTATTGATGTTGAAACATATATTCTTAAATTTGAAAAAGACAAAGCAAACGGGATGGTTCCTGTAAATAAACAATCTCATTTAAGACCACTAGCAACAATTAATCAGATAAATAAATGTGTAAGTATTTTAAAAAGTAAACCAAAAATTAAACGATCAATGTGGAGCAGGAGAGCTCAGGAATATGAAGCTAAAATATCTTCTGGCAAAATTTATGAGTTAGCTGAAGTAGTGAGAGATCTAAATAAAGGAGATGATATTATGATTGATCAATCCTATAGTGAAAGACAATTATTTGAAAAAGCTTACGAGAGATTATTAACTGAATTCCAGATTGTAATGGGTTCAAGTTTAGAGGATGCTCAAAAAAAGCTTGATAAAGCTTTAAAAAGAAATTTAGAAAAACAGGTTCAGAAGATTGAGGAAAAACAAGTGGCTGAAAAACCAATAAATCAGGAAGATACAGAATAAAAAAAACGCTCCCCACGCAAGCGCCATGAGAAGCGTTATCAGTTAAAAAGAATACTAAACTATCTTCTTTTTTTCTTCTTAGCTTTTTTCTTAGCTTTTTTCTTAGTTTTCTTTTTAGCAGCTTTCTTTTTTCTTTTAGCCATCTTTAGCTCCCTTTTTTTTTAAACGAATCTTTATGATTCGTTAATTACTAATTTTTATTTTTTTTGAATAGCTATGTCAAACATATAATTTTTTAAAAAATTTAAAAATAAAATTATTTTTTTATTTTTTTTGTTAATTAAACAAAAGTTACATAAATCGCTATTAATAAAGTGTTTTTTTAAAAAGATTTTAATAAAGTTTTTCAAATTCATTTTTATATTTCTTAACAATTTTATACCTTTTTAGTTTTAAAGTTGGAGTTAGCATTCCATTCTCGATTGAAAATTTTTCATTAATTATAAAAAATTTTTTTATATTTTCTATTCTTGAAAGATTTTTATTAATATTTTCTATTTCTTTTTGTATTTGATCATTACTTGTACCAATATTATCCTCCGACAGAACTAATAAAGCAACTAAATATGGTTTATTATCTCCATAAACAACTGATTGATCAATAAGTTTCGAATTTGATAATTCATTTTCTATTTTAACTGGAGATATATTGTCTCCACCTGGTGTTATTAAAATATCTTTTTTTCTATCAGTAATTTTTAGATAACTGTTCTCAAAAATTCCAATATCTCCTGTATGCAACCAACCATCCTTTAAAACTTTTTTGGTTTCTTCATCATTATTCCAATAACCCAACATTACATTCTCACCCTTAACTAAAATTTCTCCATCTGAGGCTATTTTTACCTCATTACCTTTAAATGGTGGTCCCACAGTCTCAACCCTAATATCGTTAATTGGGTTACAACTTACAACTGGAGAGGTCTCGGTTAATCCATAACCCTGTAAGGTTGGTAAGCCTATTGCATTTAAAAAAATACCAACTTCTTTATCAAGCGCTCCGCCACCTGAAACAAATGTTTTAAGCTCACCGCCAAATTGACTTTTGATTTTTTTTCTCACAATCTTTTCTAAAATACTATCAATCATTTTTTCTAAAATTGTTAAAGATTGTTTATTAATTTTTTTAGTTCCTAGTTCTAACATTTTAAATATTAAACTTTTCTTTAAACCTGTTGCTTTATTGAAACTTGCATTGATTTTTTGAAAAAGATTTTGGTAAAACCTTGGTACTGCAGTCATTATTTGGGGTTTACAATCATTCATATTTTTAATTAATTTTTCAATACTCTCTGCATAGAATATTTTTGCTCCAACACTTATTTGAACAAATTGAACGGTGTGTTCGTAAGAATGTGATAGGGGTAACCAAGTTAAAAACCTGGTCTGATCTGATAACAAAGGTTTTAATATATCAAGCGCACCATCACAATTATTTAAAATACCACCATGACTTAAAATTACACCTTTTGGGTTACCTTGGGTTCCTGAGGTATAAATAATACAAGCAGGATCATTTCTTTTAATTGATAAGTCTGGAACGTTTAAATCTTGATAGTCTAAATTAGAAAATAATTTATTAACATTTATATAAGAATCCGTATCTGCATCTAATTCTTCAAAAGAAAATATTTTATTAATAAAACTCTTTTTTTTTATAATTTCTTTTACTTTGCTATATTGTTCTTGATTAGAAACAAAGATTAATTTTGGATTACAATTTTCAATAATATATTCGTAATCTTTCTCAGCATAAGTTGTATATGCTGGAACAGTTATTACTTCGGATAACATTACTGAAAGGTCAGTTATTAACCATTCAGGTCTATTTTCAGATATTAATAAACATCTATCACCTTTATTTGTATATTTTTTAATTTCTGAAGAAAGTTTTTTAATTGAATGGAATGTTTTTTCCCACGTAAAATAATTATTGTTATCTTTCAAAGATGTTAAAAGAATATTATTTTTTTTTTGTTTTTTATAATTAATAAAAAAGAGATCGACTAAATTATTTATATTTTGTGTACTCATAATTTTATGGTGGGCAAAGAGAGAATCGAACTCTCACAGTATTGCTACTATTGGATTTTGAGTCCAACGCGTCTACCAGTTCCGCCATTCGCCCAAAGCTTTGCATATTTTAACTGATAGTATTAAATCATTTATTGTATTAAAAGAAAATATGTTTAAAGAGCTGTACAATAAAACAATTAAATTAGCAGGTCATAAAAGATCTAAATCTATTTTGGGATTTATATCTTTCATTGAAAGTTTTATATTCCCGATACCTCCTGATGTTTTGATAATTCCTATGACAATAGCTCGAAAACATGAATGGATTAAAATTGCAATGATTGCAACCATAGGATCTGTTTTGGGAGCTTGCCTAGGGTATTTTATAGGATATGTCTTCTTCAATGAAATCGGACTAAAAATTTTTGAGATATATGGTGTTGATAACGCTTCATTTTTAAAAGATAAAGTTTCTTCTGAAGGTGGTGTTATAGCCTGGATAACTCTTTTAGCAATTGCTGGATTTTCACCAGTGCCTTTTAAGTTGCTTACAATCACAAGCGGTTTTATAAACTTTAATATTTTGTATTTTATTATCATTTCTCTTTTAACAAGAGGTTCACGTTTTTTTTTAATAGCATTTTTAGTTGGAAACTTTGGACCTACAATGAAAAAGATTATTGAAAAAAAACTTCTAAAATTTTCTATTTTTTTATCAATAATTTTGATTATTTTTGTATATGCTATTTATACATTTTTAAATAATTTTATTAATTAAATATGATCATATTTCCTAAAAGAAAAAATTTTTATTTAATTATTTTATCAATTTCGTTAATTTCAACAATTTCAGCTTTATATATTGAATATATACTTAATTATGAACCATGTAAGTTATGTATCTATCAAAGATTACCCTACATAACTGCAGTATTAGTAAGTTTTGTTGGATATTATTATTTTGGTAATGATAAAATTTTAATAATTATAATTATGATATTTGCTATAAGTTCTATAATTTCTGGCTATCATTTTGGAATTGAGAACAATTTAATTAAAGAAATTTCTAGTTGTGCTAATGACTCCCTTGATATATCAAATAAGTCAAAATTATTGGATAGTCTTAGTAAAAGTATGCCAATTGACTGTAAAGATGCTACTTTTAAAATTTTAGGATTTTCACTAGCGGCAATAAATACAATTTTATCAATTTTAATTGTTATTTTTTCTATTAGAACATTGTCCTATGAAAAAAACTAATAAAAAAAAATTAGAAGAATTTATAAGAGTAGATCATGCTGGCGAAAGAGGTGCAATTAAAATCTATGAAGGTCAACTACTTGCTCTAAATACTATTGTAAAAAATGACGATTTAAAACAAACTATTTATGAAATGAAAAAGCATGAGGAAGAACACTCGAATTTTTTTGAAGATGAAATAGAAAAAAGAAATATCAAACCAACTAAATTACTGCCATTATGGGATTTACTTGGATTGGGTCTTGGTTTTGGTTCAACAATCCTTGGAAAAAAAGCTGCGATGTTATGTACAGCCTCTGTTGAAGAGGTAATTGATGAGCATTACAAAAATCAAATTGATCAAATAGAAGTGGATGAAAAGGATTTAAAAGAAAAAATGATAAAATTTAGACAAGATGAATTAGATCATAAAGATATAGCTTATGAGGAAGGAGCCACAAAAAAAGGACTTTATTCCATTATGGACAAAATAATTAAAACTGGCTCTAAGGTTGCTATAAAAATATCTGAAAAAATTTAGTTACGGCTCAAGTTCAACATCCCAATACAAATAGTCCATCCAACTTTTATGTAAAAAGTTTGGTGGGAAATTCTTACCATTTTTGTGAAGATCTTCTGTTGTAGGTTGAAAAGGCCATTGGTTTAATGTCATACCTGAATTCTTTATTAGTCTTCCTCCCTTTTTAACATTACAAGATGAACAGGCTGTTACAACATTATCCCAATCTGTTTTTCCACCTTTTGATCTTGGCAATAGATGATCAAATGTAAGTTCGTTTTTACTTCCACAATATTGGCAGCTAAACTTATCTCTTAAAAATACATTAAACCTCGTAAAGTTAGGATTAGATTGAGGTCTGATGTATGATTTAAGCGCAATTACACTTGGAAGTTTCATACTAAATGAAGGACTTCTGATTTGTCTATCATAATAACTAACAATAGAAACCCTATCTAAGAAAACAGATTTAATTGAATCCTGCCAACTCCATAATGAAAGTGGATAATAACTTAAAGGTCTATAATCTGCATTTAAAACTAATGCAGGACATTTTTCTAAGGAAGTACTTTGATCAGACATTTCAATCATACATAAAACATACATTAAAAATACATTTTATCAACACATCTAATTTAATATTAAATATTTATTAACTAATTAATTTTTTTTTAATAAAGTTTAATGCCGCACTTGATGCTTCAATAGGTATATGATGATCACAGTTTTTAATCATTAAAGTTTCAATTTTAATTTTGTTTCTAATAAAAAAATCCTTAGCTTCAAGCAAATTGTTCGGGGGGACGATTGGATCATTTTCACCATGTATCATTAAAACATTAGTTTTATTTTTAATTCTTAAAGAAAGGTCTTTCATATTTATGATTCTTCCAGAAAACCCTACAATACAACTAAATTCTTTTTCTGATGTTAGACCAACATTTAATGACATCATGCATCCTTGACTGAAGCCAGAAACACAAATTTGTGAATATTCTAAATTAAAATAATTACTTACTTCTGAAATATAACTGTTTAAAATATTTTCTGCCTTTTTTGACTCTTGGAGAGTATATTCTTGATCTTCATTATTTAGATCAAACCATTGAAAACCAGTTGGATTTATGCTGCACAACTCGTGTGCATCAGGGCATAAAAAAACTGTATTTTTTAAAAATCTTTTCCAATTTAAGGTAAGCATACTGATGTCTTTACCATCACCTCCATATCCATGAAGTAAAATGACTGCACTTTTTACTTTCTCATTATTTTCTGGTTTTATCATTGTTGTATTTAACGAAAATTTCATAAATTTTTTGGTAACCAATCAAGTAATGATTGATCATTAAAGTCAATATAGCCAACAATTCTACCAACTTCAAAACCATTTCGGTCTATTAAAATTGTTGTGGGTAATCCTCGTAGCTTAAATAACTGTGAAAACTCTGGTCCAGATCCTGTAAATATATCTAAATTCATAATTTTGATGTCGTCAAAAAACTCTTTTGATTTTTTATAACTATCGCCACCAATATTAATCGGGATAATATTGATATTTTTAAATTCAATTAAAGTTTTAAGTTTATCCAAAGATGGCATCTCTTTTTTACAAGGAGCACACCAAGTAGCCCAAAAATTTATTATTAATGGGTTTGATTTATAATCATTTAAACTTACTTTTTCACCTTCAGATTTAATAAATTCTATATTTTCAATTTTTTTCTTGTCTTTATGTACTATAAGATTCTTAATTTCTGGACGCTCTATTGAATATGAGACGCTAGATGATATTAAGTAAAATATTATTATAAGATAATTAAAAAA
>CABZGO010000017.1 GCA_902525355.1 uncultured Pelagibacteraceae bacterium
ATGAGATATTAGTAATAATACCAACGTCAGGCATTATCTTTCTAGTTAAAAAATCAATTTCTCCTTTCTTATCCATCCCAACTTCAAAAATACCTATTTTATCATTTTGTTTTAAATTAAATAGAGAAATCGGAACTCCATATTTATTATTGAATGATTTTTTTGAATAAGATGTCTGACATATTTTATTCATCATTTGCCCCAACATCTCCTTTAAAGAAGTTTTGCCTGATGATCCTGTAATTGCTACAGAAGAAACATTAGATGACACTCTAATCAGTTTTGCAATTTCTGAAAATGTCTTTAAGGAGTTGTTTACATATATATCATTTTTAAATTTAATTTTTTTTTTATTTTGGTTAATTGAAATAGACGCTCCATTATTAAAAGCTTGTCTAACAAATTTATTTCCATCAAAGTTTGTTCCCTTGATACCAAAAAAAATATTATTTTTTTTTGTTAATCTTGAATCAATTGATGCATTGTTTATATTTACATTTTTATCGATTTTTTTTTTTATTATCTCTGAAATAATATTTGATTTCCAATTTCTATTTAAAGATTTATTCTTAACTTTAATAAATTTTTTAATGCATTTTTTATCCGAAAAGAATTTTTTAGAGATATATTCTTGATAAACTTCGTGTCCTTTTCCGGCAATAATAACGACCTCGTTTGACTTAATATTTAAAATGGCTGACTTTATTGCACTTTCTCTTGATGGGATTTCTAATACTTTATTCTTTGAAATATTAGACTTTATATCTTTTCTTATTTTTTTTGGATCTTCGCTTCTTGGATTGTCATCTGTTAAATATATTTTATTACAATATTTGTCAGCAATCCTCCCCATCATTTTTCTTTTAGGCTTATCTCTCTCTCCTCCGCATCCAAACACTAAATTAATATTTCTTAATTTAAACTGTTCCTTTACATTTTTAATGCAAGTTTTCAAAGCATCTGGTGTATGAGCATAGTCAAGAATTACAATTCCATTATTGTTAAGTCTTCCTATTTTTTCCAATCTTCCATTTACTGGCTTTATTTTTTTTGTAATTTTTAAAATTTTTTTCAATGAAATTTTACTTTTTATAGCAGCCATAATTGCCATTAGTAAATTTTTTATTTGTACACTTCCAATTAATCTTGTTGAAAAATAATATTGTTTATTCTCAAATTTAAATAATATTTTCTGCTCACTTTTTAAAAATTGATGATCTAATATTGTTAAACTTGATTTGTTATATCCTATTGTAAATTTTTTTAATTTGTTTAATTCAGCAATCCTATTTAATTTTGACGAGGTTTTTAAATCATTATCAAAAACAGCATACGACTTTGTTTTTAATAATTTTTTGAATAATATTAATTTTGAATTAAAATAATTTTTATAAGATTTATGATAATCTAAATGATCTCTTGATAAATTTGTAAAGATACCAACATCAAATTTTAATCCATCAAGTCTATTTTGATTTAATCCATGACTGGAGGCTTCCAAAATAACATTTTCAATTTTTTTTTCTTTTAATCTTTGTAAGATTTTATTTACTTTTATTGTATCAAATGTAGTATTTGAAAATTTATTTCTAATATTTATACCATCAATCCCTAGTGTTCCAATCGAAGCTGCTTTAATTTTATTTAGTTTTAAAATTTGAAAATAAAAGTTTGCTATAGATGATTTTCCATTGGTGCCTGTAACTGCGATCAGATTTTTTGGTTTTTTATTAAATATTTTTGTACTGATTTGAGATAGTAATTTTCTAGGATTTTTTGCACTTAAAAATAAAATATTATTTTTAATACTAGTTTTTTTTATTTTATGAGAAATTATTATTTTTGATCCATTTTGAATGGCATCTTTTATAAATAGATTTCCATCCGTACTGCTTCCCTTAAATGCAAAAAAAATATATCCTTTTTTTACTTCATTGGAATTAAAGGCAACCCCTGTAAAATTTATTTTATGATATTTTTTATGAAGATTTGGAAAATAATCTTTGAGTAACATTATTTACGCTCTTAATATTTTGTGGCTAAAATTGGCCCAATTTTATCTATGATTTGACCTGTTACCCAGACAGTGGTCCAACCTGCTGTATTCCTCCAATTCCCTTTGTAAGGATATTTTCCGTCTCTATAATGATAAACGAATTCTCTATTTGGTTTTGGATCATCCAACATTACAGCTAATACAAATTTTGGATCTGAGGTCGGAAAGACTGAGGCAAAAGTGTTAACTTTTTTTTTTGAATAGCCACCCTTTGAAGGTTGATCGGCAGTTCCAGTTTTTCCACCAATTTCGTAGCCTTTTACGTTTGCAAATCCTGCTGTTCCTTCTTTTGTCGATACAATTTTTCTAAGAATGGGATTTATTGTATCAGATAAATTTTCATCAAGTATTCTAATTCTTTTATATTTTTCCCTCTCAATTAATGTAGGCGTTATTTCATACCCTCCATTACTTATAATTGAATACCCTTTTGAAAGTTGTAATAAAGTTGTTGCAATTCCATGACCAAAAGCAACTGTTGCGAGTTTGCATTTACCCCACTTTCCTAACTGAGTTGTGCCTACCTCTTGAATATCAAAATCTAAATTTGAAATAATTCCAATAGTTTGAAGAAAATTATTATAATTCTCAATACCAACTTTTTCGGCTATTCTAACTGAGCCAATATTACCTGATCTTATCAAAATCTCCTCAGCAGTTAAATCTGATGGTATTTTATCATCATACTCAGATATAGAATTTCCTGCACATGTAATTCTTTTTTTAAGGTTCTTAAATTCTGTTTCAGGTTCAACAACCTTGTATTGCAAACCTGCGGCCAGAGTAAATGTTTTAAAAACCGATCCAAATTCATACACACCTTTTGTTGCTCTATTAATATATTTTATATCATTTATTTTTTCTCTTTTATTAAGATCAAAGTCTGGAAGAGAAACCATTGATAAAATATTGCCAGTATTAATATCCATTAAGATTGCAGCACTCCCAATATTTTGAAATATATCTTTAGATTTTGATAATTCTTCCTTAATTAAAAATTGAAGATCTTTATTAAGAGTTAATTTTAAAGGTTCTTTTGTGGTAGTTAGTTCGTAGTCAAAAGTCTTTTCTATACCTGATATTCCATTATTATCATTATCAATTTGACCGATTACATGACTAAATAAATTACCATTTGGATAAACTCTTGCAATACTATCTTCTTGAATAAACGATTTATCTCCTAAAAGTAGAATTTGTTCAAGTTTTTTTGGACTTATTTTTTTTTTAATATAAAAAAATTTTTTTCCATACATTTCCTTATCAAAATTTTTATTGGGAAAAATTAATTTTAGAGAAATTAATAATTTCTCTTTGTTAATTACTAAATTAGGATTAATCCCCAAGTTAACTATCGGAACACTTTTAGCCAAAATATTTCCCTCATTGTCTAAAATACTAGATCTAAAATTTTCTTTTTTTAATGTTTGTTTAATTTCAGGAATTTCTTTTATGCTCAACAATATTACTTTAAATGAAAAGATAATTGCTAAGATAAAAAAAATGAAAAAAATAAATGCTATTCTCTCAAAAGATATTTTCAGATATGACTTATTTTCTGTAAATGAAAAACTGTCATTATACTTGTAAGAACTTTGAGAGTGGTTATCCAATTCACTCATTAATTCTAACCATTTTGTCAATTTTTAACTTGTCGTTTAAAAATTTAATTTCACTAAGATTTTCTATTTTTTTTTGCTCAAATTTGTCCTCAAAATAATATTGTTGAAACTCCATTAATTTTTTTGGTGAAGTTAAAATATTATAATCAAGTAAAGTTAGTTCATAACGATCTTCTAATATTCTGATATTTTCTTTTAATTGAAAAATTTCTTTATCAAGTTTTTTAGTGGAGTTTTTTGTTAATGTTGTCGCCAATATTAAAAAAATTATAGGTGTAAAAAAAATTATCTTTTTCATTAATTACCTTAAATTCTCAACCTCAATAAGATTTTTAAATTTTTGTCTAAACTCATTAAAATCACAGTTATCATTAGTTTTAATTCCATATCTTAATTTGGCTGACCTTGATGGCGGGTTTTGTTTTATCTCGTTCGCACTGGGTAAAATAGGTTTTTTATTTAATAATTTAAAACATTTTTCTGAAACTTCATTATCAGGTAAATACCTTGAAGAATTTCTTTGCTCTGAATAGTGTTTAAAAAAAAATTTTACAATTTTATCCTCTATTGAGTGAAAAGTAACTACAGCTATTATACTACCTATAGGAATTAAATTAAATGACTTAATTAAGCCATTTATTAATTCACTAATTTCCTCATTTACTAAAATTCTTAAAGCCTGAAAAACTTTAGTAGAATTATGTATTTTTGTTTTTTGATATTTTTTAACATGATCTATAATTTGAACTAAGTCCTCTGTTTTTATTGTTTTGTCTTTTCTTTTTTCTACTATTTTTTTTGCTATTCTTTTTGAATATTTTTCGTCGCCAAATACTTTAAATACTTTAGCAAGGTTATTTTCATCCATATTGGATATGATCTCATTTGCTGAAAAATCATTTATACCCATTCTCATATTTAGCTTTCCTTTATCAAAAAATGATAAACCTTTTTGGGAATTTTTAATTTGGTTGAATGAATATCCTAAATCAAAAATAATTCCTTTTATTTTATGATTTTTTAATTTAATTTGATCTAATTGAGAATATTTAAGATTATAAAATTTAAATCTTTTATCATATTTTTTTTGGAGTTTTGATGTGCTGCTTAAGACATCTTTGTCTCTATCTAATGCAATAATATTGTTTTGTTTATTTTCAAGAATTTTTTCTGAATAACCTCCTTGACCAAAAGTACAATCAATAAATGTGCCACCATAAAGAGGGGAAATAATGCTAATTAATTCTTTTAGCAGAACTGGAAAATGTTTGTTTTCCAGATTTATGGTGGCATTCATTTATTTTTTTGAAGACCATTAATTTTTTTGTCTTCTCAAAAATGCAGGAATTTCTAAATCGTCTTCTTCTTCTCTTGTTGTACTTGTTTCTGTTGATAATGAATTTTCTTCTTCAGTTTCACTAATTGATCCATCAGAATTAAATAGTTCAGGTGTTTCTTCATCAAAATCAAAATTCTCCAATCCATTTGATGGAGAGGAGTTGCTTTCATCTGTTTCAAAAGACTGCTCGGAACCTGTGGATGATTCATTCTCTACACTGTTTCTTTCCTCCGCAATATTTGTCGAACTTACTAATTCTTCGGAATTATCAGTTTCAGATGTTGCTTGACTTTCAGTTTCAGCTTTAACCTCATCTTCTATTTTAAGAGCATTTGCCCCATTAGTGATGATTGAGCTGTTTTGGTTAGAGAATGTAAATGCTTGAGAAGAACCTGTATTAGAAAAATCAGAATATCCAGGATTTCTATTTTGTATTCTATGAACCATATTAATGACAGATTTTGGTTCTGGTTGTTGGCCATCCAGAGAAGTAGCTACGATTGATACTCTCATTATACCATCAAGATTCTCATCTGTAATTGCACCAATTATTAGTTCTGCTTCTGGATCTACCTCAGCTCTAACTTTATTAACAGCTTCATCTACTTCAAAAAGTTTAAGATCTTTTCCACCAGTGATATTTACTAACAAGCCTTTAGCTCCTTTTAATGTGTAGTCATCTATAAGAGGATTGCTTATAGCCATCTCCGCAGCTTTAACTGCTCTACCTTCGCCTTCGGCCTGACCAGTACCCATCATGGCCTTACCCATCGAACTCATAACTGTCTCAACATCAGCAAAATCTAAATTAATTAAACCAGGTCTTACCATAAGATCTGTAATACTTTGAACTCCATGCTTTAATACATCATTAGACAATAAAAAAGATTCCTCAAATGTGGTTTGTTCGCTAGCAATTTTAAATAAATTTTGATTTGGGACTACAATTATAGTATCCACATGTTTTCTTAACTCTTCTAATCCCTGGTTTGCTTTTCTCATTCTCGAAGGACCCTCGTATAAGAAAGGTAATGTAACAACTCCAATTGTAAGTATATTTAATTCCTTAGCAGCACGAGCTATAACATGTGCAGCACCAGTTCCAGTACCTCCGCCCATTCCCGCAGTTATGAAGACCATATTAGATCCTTGAAGTACATTTACAATTTCATTAAGAGACTCGTCAGCAGCTGCTTCTCCAATATCTAGTTTTGCACCTGCACCTAAACCTTTTGTTAAGTTTAAACCCATTTGAATTTTTGTTTGAGCATGACTCAACCTTAGGTCTTGCGCATCCGTGTTAACCGCTATAAACTCAACTCCTTGTAAACCTGCTTCTATCATTCCGTTAATAGCGTTTCCTCCAGCTCCTCCAATTCCTAAAACTAGTATTCTAGGTTTCAACTCTTTGATGTCTGGTGTTTTGAAATTAATTGTCATTTATCCCCCGTTTAGTTATTAAGTTTTTGCTCCCATTTAAGGTTAGCCCTATTAATATTAGATTTTTTTCTAGCAGTGACCCTAAATTTTTCAAAATTTGTTGGTTCCCATATTTGGAAGGTTCTTCCTTGACCAACGAACAACATGTTTTTTTTTATTTTTGCATGTTTTAATAATTTTTCTGTGACGAGAATTCTACCTTCGCTATCAAATTGTAAATTAATACTTTCTGATAGTATTGAGGTTGCAAAATAATCTTTTTTATCCTCAAATGGATTTAAAGAATCTATTGCATTTGAAATTTTTTCAATTCTATCTTGAGGCCAAGCCTCAATTGATTGATTGTTAAACGATGGAAAACAAACAATTCCGTTATATCCCATATTTGATAGATAGCTTCTGAAACTAGCAGGCACAGACACCCTTCCTTTTTTGTCTAGTTTGTTTTCGTAAGTAGATATAAACATAATCCATAAATTCCATATTTGGGATTTTATGGGATGATATGGGTTTTAATTATAATCGTCAACACTTAATCTCATCTACTCAATTAAAAATTTTAAAAGGGCAGTTTTTACTGCCCTTTTTTTTATATCTGCGAAAATAAAAGTGATGAACAATTTTAAAAAATAAGGGAATTCAATAGTTATTCAATCAGTGAATGAAATAGTAAACTATATCTTTATTAAAATGATTTGATAAAGTTTAAAACTTGATTAGACAATATGAAGAAAGTAGGTTTCAATCTTTAGTAAATTTATAAATAGTTTCAGCAACTTTTTTATATCCATAAGCATTGTAATGTCCGTAAAGTTCAAATGGAATAACATTAAAGGATTTTGTTCCTTTTTAAAAACTTCTTTATGTATATCAATAAAAGGAATATTTAATTTGGTTACAATATTTTTAATTTTTACTAAATTATAATTTTTGTTATCGTAAGTTTTTTTATAACGATTATAATTAGGCAAATATAAAAATACAATTTAGAATTATTTTTATTCGTAAGTTCTTTTGTTAACTTAATTATTTGTTTAAATTCTGGTGCTGGTGCTAATAAAATTGAAGACATTAAAGATCTTGTATTATAAATTTTAATAAATTTTACTAATTTAAATTTAAAAGTATTTCTTTCTATTTCTCTTTTTTTTTCTTTTTCTTTTTCTTTTTCTTTTTTTTTAATTAGATTTAATAACAAACTATCAATATCATTTTGTTGAAATTTAAGATTTTGAGAAAAATTTAAATCTTTTAAATAACTAATTAAAATATTATTTTTTTTTTCAAATTCTAAATTATGTAGGTCATTACCCTCAAAATAAATCCATAAAACCTTTTTGACATTTATATCTAAATACTCTCTTAAAGTGGCATATTCAATAAGAGGTCCATTTCCACCCATTCCTAGATTTAATACAGATTTATTTGATAAATTTCTTATAACAGAACTAATATCGTTTGGTCTATTTACGCAATAACCTTGGGTATAAGAGTCGCCAACTAAAAGATACTCAATTTGTTTTTTATCCCACTCATCATCTGGATTATTAAAACCATATCTATCACTTTGATAAAGTGAATAATAACCATTTTCATTACAATGGATTGTTTCTGAATTTGACACACCAGATAGAGGTAAAGGAACACTAGAGTAATTTCTAAAAACAAAATATTCTGGATGAAAAGAAATTGTAATTTTATTATTATTTTTTTTTTAATTCTTTATAAATATCTAATTTACTTCTTCTATCTCATTTATTTCCAGTTTGTTTTTCATAAAGCTGTTCTTTTAGCAGTTGTTCTTTTAAAAAATGTTCTTTTAAAACTTGTTCTTTTAAAACTTGTTCTTTAAAGGTTAAATATCCCTCAAATAGATATAATGATAAAATTAAACTAATACCAAAGATAATTAAATATTGTTTTATCTCATCTTTGATAAAAAATGTAATAATTGAAAAACAAATCAATATTGAAAAAATATAATAATAAGTTTTGTAATAATTTCTATTGTCACCAATCCAAATAATTTCTGATTTATAAAAAGTATAAATCAATAATAAAAAAGAAATTATTAAAATTGTTGGTGAAAATATTTTTATTAAGAAGTTCATTATGTTGATATGTTCTTTAAAGCTTTAATTTTGTTAATTATGTTTGATAACTTTTCTAACGCAAACTTGGTATTTAAAATTGTATTAATTCCAAACTCCTTCCAAAATTTTAGATTTTCTCAACGAAGATAACAAAAAAGATATGTAATTTCTCAATAGTTTCAAAAAAGCAGAAGAATGTAAAATCATACTTATTTATTATTGATTTATTCTAAATTTCCAAATGTAAAAATAATAATTTTAATTAGTGAAGGCTTAGAGTGCAAAATCATATTTTTGCCAGATAAAATATAAGCCGGGTTCTGTCATTTAAACTTATCATTTCTCTAGGCCTTAAATCACTTTAAGGCTCAAGCAACTAACCCAGATGACTAGCCAAAGACTACTTTTCGTTATTTCTAACTGTGTCATCTCTACTCAGTCTTGCTCTCAGTGGGGTTTTCCAAGCGCTAGCTGTTACCAACGTAGCCGGTGTGCTCTTACCACACCTTTTCACCCTTGCCTTGATAAGGCGGTTTGTTTTCTGTGGCACTATCCCTAGGGTCGCCCCCGCCAGCAATTAACTGGCACTGTGTCTTTGTAGAGCCCGGACTTTCCTCTTTAACAAATTAAAGCGATAAGTCATTTATCTGGCAACCAAACAATATAAATTTTTTTAAAAAATTCAACATAAATTATTTAAGGTTAACAAGGGATTTTGCAATCATAAAACATTCTAGATCTAATTTTCCATCAACGAGCCCAGGTCTAAATCTCATTTGAAAAATTTTTATAAGTTTTTTTAATTGATGAGATTTAGAATATTCAATTCTATAACCAATTTTTTTTAAATAATTAATAAATTTAATTAAATTTGATTGTGATAATTTACTTCTAAATATTTTGGTTTTTCTTAAATTGATATTGTGCCACATTCCGATTTTATTTTTATATAAAAGTTTCCATGGAAATTTTTCTCCAGGGTCTATTTTTCGTAAAGGAGCTATGTCTGAGTGACCTAAAATGTTTTTTTTGTTAATTTTATATTTTTTAATTAAAAACTTTGAAATTTTAATTAAAGATTTGACTTGTCTACCATTAAATTTTCTATAACCATATTCATGACCAGGATTTGAAATTTCAATACCTATTGAATTATAATTTAGAGACTTATGATTTCTCCAATGAGATTTACCAGCATGCCAAGCTACATATAAATCAGGAACCATTCGAATAATATTTCCTGATGCAGTAATATAATAATGACAACTTACATTAGAATTTGAACTTGTTAACTTTTTAATAGCTAATTTGTCATTTTTCATTCCAGTATAGTGATAAATTAAATACTTTATTTTATTTTTGCCTCTTTTTTTTATACTAAAATTTGGAGAGTAGTTAGTAATCATTTTTTCAACATTTTTCTGCATTATTTTAAACAATTTAATCTTTAAATAAATAGAAGATATAATATAAACAGGTTTAATGAAAAAAATTTTAATATTTTATATTTTTTTAATTTCTCAATTTGTAACACTAAATCTTTATGCAGGATCAGATGGAACTTTAGAAATAAAAAATAAAACTAAAGAAAGTACTTCTGAAGTAAAAGACTGTTTTGAAACTGTTAATAGAGGTATTTTTGCTTTCAATCAGGGTTTAGATAAAATCTTTTTTAAACCTGTTGCAAAAGGCTATAGATACTTGCCAAAACCTATTAGATCTGGAACTAGTAATGCTCTTAATAATTTATCAAATGTAGTAACAGTGCCTAATAATATTTTGCAAGGACAAATAAAAAAGGCGGGAATTAATGCATTGAGATTTTCTATTAATTCAACACTTGGCATTGCAGGTATCTTTGATGTGGCTTCATATTACGGTCTTAATAAATTAGAAAAAGAGGATTATGGACAAACCCTAGGGACTTGGGGAATAAAAGAGGGATGTTATTTTGTACTTCCTGTTCTTGGACCTTCAACTATGAGGGACACTTTCGGATCAATCGCTAATTTTTCAGGTGGTGACGCATGGTATAACGTTACAGTAGGCAACAATACTAATTATTTTGAAAATTCTGACTATTATTATTCTAGATTAACTGCTGGAGTTGATTTTAGGGCAAAAAATTTAGAAGCATTTGACAGTCTTGAAAAGAATTCGATAGATCTTTATGCATCGGTCAGAAGTCTTTATATACAGGATAGAAAAAGAAAAATTTTAAATCTTGATGAGACCACAGAAACTATGAATGATGATGATTGGGAAGAAATAGATACCCAATAATCAACAATGTTAAAAAATAAATTACTTTCATTAATATTCTTTTATCTATTATTTACAATTTCTACACACGCAAAAGAACCAAGCGAGTTGATAAATGAAATTGTTAATGAAGCTTCAAAAATATTATCAAGCTCAGACCCAGTTGAGTCAAAAATCATAAAATTAAATGACATTGCAGAAAAGAGTGTAGATATAGATGGAATAGGAATGTACACACTTGGTAAATATCGAAAAAATTTAAATGAGGATCAAAAAATTAAATATAAAAAACTCTTTAGAAGTTATTTTTTAAAAAGTTTTTCTAGTCGCTTAGTAGATTATTCAAATCCCAAAATAAATGTTATTTCTGAAAAAAAAATAAGCGAAAAGTATACAATTGTAAAAACAGTATTAGAGGAAACATCTAAGAATCCAAGAATTGAAATAGATTGGAGGATATATACCAAAAACCTTAAAAGGCCATTAATTAGAGATCTCATTGTTGAGGGATTAAGTTTAGCTAGAACTCAGAAAGAGGAGTTTAAATCTATTATGCAGAATAATAACAATGATATAAATTTTCTTTTTAAATCTTTCGAAGAGTTCTTAATCAAATAGATAAAATGAACAATTAAAGTATATTTGGTGGGCCCGCCAGGACTCGAACCTGGGACCAATACATTATGAGTGTACTGCTCTAACGAATTAACCGCAAAAAATATAATTAAAAATTTTCATAACTAGTCAAAAACGTGTATTGAGTGAGTACCTATGAGAGTCACAGAATTAATTTAATTCCACTACCTTTTCTAACAAAACATTATTATGTTTTTTTTTCTTTTTTAGTTCTTCGTATTTAGCTTTTGTATTTAAACAAAATAATTGAATAGTTGCTGGTCTTCCTATTTTAGCTAGTTCTTTAGTGTTATTAATCTCTAATGCTTCACTTTTTGTTTTTACTCCATTAGATTTTAAGAAGTTCAATAATGTAGGTGCCGCAACTGCAAAATTAATATTTTCTGGTATGTACGGTTGATCTTCATCTAATAACATCAAAACCTTATTCAAACCAGATGATGCAATACCCACAACTTGGCCTTCCATATTCAAAACTGGTCCACCACTATTACCTGGTTGAATAGCTGCATCAATTTGAATTTCGGAATAGTTGTCATTTGGACCACTCAAAGAACTTACAATGCCTCTAGATAATTTTACACTACTGCTCAGCTTATCACTAAGTGGATATCCGAAAGCTACGATATCTTCTCCAAATTCAGCTCCATCAGACTTAATGTTTAAAAAACTTGAACTTTTATAGCCACCTTTTATCAGACCAATATCATTAACTTTGTCAGTTTTTAGAATATTAAAAAATACTTTCTCACCCTCAATTTTAGTAGCCACTTTTTTGCAGATTCCAACAACATGTTCATTTGATACTGCATGACCTGCTGAGCTTACAAAAAACCCGGTACCAGATCCAATAACGTATAGTTTTGAATTAGCTTCTTTACGTTTCTTTTCTTCTTCTTCCTGTTTCTTTTTAGCTTCAGCTATTTTTCTTTTTTCTTCTTCAATTTTTCTTTTTTCTTCTGCTATTTTCTTTTTTTCTTTTTGTATTTTTGCTTTATCTGCACTCGACGTGTCTGGTTCTGCTTTAGCAATTTGGGTTTCTTTCCAATAAAGTATTGGGGTTAAATAACCATAAAATGTTGAGGTATGTTTTTTAAGTTTTATTGATCCAGAAATTAAGAATTTATTTCCTTGAACTTGCTGACTTTTAACAACATGAGAAATTTTGCCATCATTATTTAACACATATATTTTATCAACTATCTTACCGTTTAAAACGATTTGTCTTCCTCTTCTTTCAAACTTTATTTGAAAAGATTTGCCATCTTGACTCCAATGACAATCACTATGTTTGTTACCGCACCATTCACCTTTTAATCTTTGATTTTCATACTCTACATAACCGTGTATAGTAGGTTCAAAAAATAAAGGTTTATTTCTAATTTGAAATGACTTATCAAAATAAGTAATGGACAATTCTGCTCCTGCTAATTGAGGTATTTTTTCAGCATTACCATTAACACTAAATGTCATCACTAAAGAAATAACCACAATCAGATCTGCTAGTAAACGTTTCATAGTTAGATTATATCAAAAAAGTCTTCGTCAGGTGAGTCATATGTGAGTACCTGGCCGGTTGTATGACTTAACGTTATTTAAAAAGTATTGATTTTACTGGTGGGCCCGCCAGGACTCGAACCTGGGACCAATACATTATGAGTGTACTGCTCTAACCAACTGAGCTACAGGCCCTTAAACAAAAAGCTTTTACTCCTTTTATAAACTGCATTCAAGATATTATCTTAGAGTATTATTAAAAAATAAAGTATGCTGATAAATATAAAAGGCAAAAATTAATTCTTGAAATTCTGAGAGTTTGATAAAATTAAATGTAAAAAAATCATAAATTTCAGCTAAATTAATCGAGTATGTATGGCTATAACCAGGATGTAAATTTAGTTTATCTACGAATAAGTCTGGAAGTAAAAATATTATTAAAATAAGTGAAATATATTTCAATTTTTCAGATGGAAAGATAAAATTAATGTATATTTCATTCAATCGTAAAAATTTAAATATTTTTACTAGAAATATTGAAAACCCGCACCATAACGTTAAAATTCCTCTGGGAAGTTGGTCAAAAATATTAGATATATTATGGATATTTGTTTCACCTTGGTTATTTAATTCTTTTAATATCTCAATAGTTTCCCATTTTAAATAATGTTGCCCCCAAGATATTTCCTCTAAGAAAAAATATATTATTCCAAGTGTATAAAAATAAATAAAATATAAAAAAATTTTAGAGAATTTATGTTTATTTTTTAAAATAATATTTTTTATTAAATAATAAATTGTTAATACAAGGAATAAAATTTGTAGTGACTCAACTAATTTACTCTCATTCCAAATTAGGGGATTAAATCCAGACCTATATTTATCAAAAAAATTAAAATCCGTTTCATAATAGTGCTCACCATTACATTTATTTGTAAAACTGAATTCAGCAAAACAAAAATAAGATAATCTTTGAGAATAATAATAAAAAAACCCCTCAAATAATAAAAAGATTGTAAAAATTATGAATAACTTTAGTTGAAATTTAAGATTAGTATTTCTCACAAATTCTATTTAAATTGGTGGGCCGTGTTGGTTACGCTCCAACTACCCCTGCAATGTCAATGCAGTACTCTACTATTGAGCTAACGGCCCTTATATATATCCTTATCTATTTTAGCTTTCTAAAAAACTTTTTAATTGTTTTGATCTACTTGGATGTTTTAACTTTCTTAGAGCCTTTGCTTCAATTTGACGAATTCTTTCTCTAGTTACAGAAAACTGTAGACCAACTTCCTCTAGCGTATGATCGGTATTCATACCCACACCAAACCTCATTCTCAAAACTCTTTCCTCTCTTGGAGTTAAAGTTGATAAAATCTTAGTTGTTGCTTCACTCAAATTTGATTTAATTGCTTGCTCTAAGGGTGCTAATGCTTTTGTATCCTCAATAAAGTCTCCTAAACTACTATCCTCTTCATCTCCAACTGGTTTTTCAAGTGATACAGGTTCTTTTGATATCTTTAATACTTTTCTTACTTTTTCCAGTGGCATCCTTAATTTTTTTGCTAACTCTTCTGGTGTAGCCTCTCTACCAAATTCGCTCAAGATTAGTCTCTGGGTCCTCACAATTTTATTTATTGTCTCTATCATATGTACTGGTATTCTAATAGTTCTAGCTTGATCTGCAATTGATCTGGTAATTGCTTGTCTTATCCACCACGTAGCGTAAGTAGAAAATTTATATCCTCTTCTGTACTCAAATTTATCAACTGCTTTCATTAATCCTATGTTACCTTCTTGAATTAAATCTAAAAATTGCAAACCTCTATTTGTATATTTTTTAGCAATAGAAATAACTAATCTTAAATTGGCTTCGACCATCTCCTTTTTTGCTATTCTTGACTCTTTTTCACCTTTTTGAATTCTGCTTACCATTAATTTAAATTCTGTAACAGAAATTCCAAGTTTCTTACTTATCTCTACTAGTCTATCTCTTATATTCTTAAATTCAATTTTGTTCTTTTGAAAAAACTTTTTCCATATTTCATTTGTATCTAAGAAACCTTTCAAATTGGGATTTATCTCATTACCAACATAAAATTTTATAAATTCGTCCCTAGAAATTTTCTCGTTTATTGCAAGTCTTAATAAATTTCCCTCAAGTGATACTATTTTTCTATTTTCTATGTAGTGTTTTTGCACCAATTCCTCTAAGACAGAAGGAGATAACTGTAGTGATTTAATATTTTCTAATACATCTTCAACTATTTTTTTATAATTCTTATCTTTAGATGGTGAAAATGATTTTGAATTTAAAACACACTCTAGTTTTTCATTCTGATATTTTATTAGTTTGTTATATTCTTTTGTTAAATTATTAATTGTTTGTAAAACTTTAGGTTTAATCTCTGTTTCCATCGCAGCAAGAGTAGGGTTAAATTCATCATCATCAGAATGCGAGTTGTTCTCATCATTATTTTGAGTGTCACTTCCATCATCTGACTTTTTTTGTTTTGCACTTTGTCCAGTGTCTTCATCCTCCATATAATTAGTATCAATATCTATAATTTCTCTTACTAGAATTTCATCATTTTGAAGCTTGTTATTCCACTCAAAAAACTGTTGAGCTGTAATTGGACTTTGAGAGAGAGCATTTAACATTACATCTTTTCCCGCTTCTATTCGTTTGGCAATGGCAATTTCACCTTCTCTGGAAAGTAGTTCTACTCCCCCCATCTCTCTTAGATACATTCTAATTGGGTCGTCACTTTTCTCAATTGACTTGCCTTCCTCTTTAGATCCGTTATCTTTTTTTCTGAGAACTTTGAAGTCAGCTTTCTTTTCAACTAATATTATTTTTTCATCAAGAATATGAATAAATGCCTGTTCTAAGTTTTCGTTAGATAAATTTCTTTTTCCCAAAGATTTATTTAGTTCTTCATGGGTGATGAAACCCCTATGGACACCCCTGCCCATTAATCTAGCAAATGATTTTGTAATTATACGTTCCACAATAAAAAACCCAGAATGTATATAATGCTAAAATTAAAAAAATCTATTGGATTCTGGTTAATATTTAATTGGTTTTTTGCAGTTTTTTAAGCTCTTTTAACTCATTAAATGTCACTTCACTTAAATCTCTAGAAAATCTTGATTCTAACTCTTCAATTCTTATTTCTAACTCATAATTTTTTAAATCCCTTATTATCTCAGATAAAATTTCAAGAATTTTTTGATCGTCGTTTAAGTTTTTAATTAAAATATGCTTAATAGATGCATATTTAAAAACTCTATCTATCAAACCCTGATCAATTTTTAAACTTTCTAAATCAGAATTTTCAAAATTATTTGTTTGATCAATAATTTCTTCAAGAAATAATTTATTTTCACTACTAAATAATTTTACATTTTCAATTAATTTAAAATTATCTCTTATAAGCTCAGGCTTTTTTAGTAAAATATATAGAAAAGAAAATTCCTTTATATCAATGGCTGACAAAGACTTTGTTTCGTTATAATAATTCTGAGTTGATTTGAGTGATTTTGTAATTTTTGTGTAATTTTTATTATATTTAAAATTTGTATTTGGTGTTAATACAGAAATTTTTTCTAAGAAATATTCAAGCACATATTTTCTAATGAATTCATCTTTAATTGTTGATGAAATTGATCTTAATTTTTTTTCAAAAATAGCTCTTGATGAAGGGTTATCATTCATTTCTTTAGAATAGTGATTAAATATAAATTTATGAATAGGCACAGAGTTATTTTTAGAAAAATCCTCAAAAAAATCCTTTCCCTTTTCATTAATATAGCTATCTGGATCATGTTTGTTTGGTAAAAATAAAAAAGAAATTTCTTTTTCCGGTTTTAATTCAACAATAGAATTTTCTGCCGCTCTTAAAGCTGCTATATATCCACTTTCGTCACCATCAAAACAAACAGTGATATGTTGAAAAAATTGATTAAGAGTTAATATTTGTCTTGTAGTTAAAGAAGTGCCCAGATTTGCGACTACATTTTCCACTTTGTTTTTACTAAGACCAACCACATCCATATAGCCTTCAACAAGAAATATGTTATCAATATTGTTTGAAAGTTTCCTTGTAAAATCTAGATTATAAAGATGAGATCCTTTTTTGAAAAATGAGGTTTCTGGTGAGTTGATATACTTAGCAAGATATTTATTATCTTTTAATATTCTACCTCCAAGAGCTATTGGATCACCTGAAATATTATTTATTGGAAAAATTACTCTGTCACTAAATCTATCTACGTATTTTTTTTTATTTTCGTTAAAATAAAATATTCCTGTTTCTTTGATTTCACTTTCAGTAAATTCCTTAAAAATCTCTTCTTTAAAGTTTTCATCATTTGAAACATATCCAATTTTAAATTTTTTTACTTCTTCAACAGTTAAATTTCTATTTTTTAAATAATTCTTTGCTTCTTTTGCTAAAGGGTTTTTAAAAAGATCTTGATGATAGAATTCAACATATTTTGCATATATCAATTTATATTTGATCCACTTTTCTTCTCTGATCTCATCCTCTTTTGAAAAGGTATAAGGCCTCATCCCTGCTAAATTTGCTAAATATTTGACTGACTCACCAAATTTAAGATTTTGAGTCTTCATTATAAAATCAAAAATATTTCCATGCTCTGCAGTACTAAAGCAATGATAAAATTCCTTTTCATCATTCACAGTGAATGATGGTGTTTTTTCAGTCTTAAATGGTGAAAGGCCAACATATTCCTTTCCTCTCTTTTTTAAATTAACTGTTTTTGAAACTACAGTTGAAATTTTTAATCTAGTTTTTATTTCTTGTAAGTACTCTTTTGGATATTTCATTTTTGATTTAATAATTCTTTTATAATTGCTCCTGCTTTAGAAAAATCAATACTGTCAGCATTATTTTTCTTTAATTCACCCATAATTTTTCCCATATCCTTAATTGAGTTTGCGCCTGTTGATTTAATCGCTTCTTCACAAATTTTCTTTGTCTCCTCCTCGCTAATCTGTTTAGGTAAATATTGGCTAATTATTCCAACTTCTTGTTCTTCTATATCTTGAAGGTCCTTACGATTATTTTTTTTATATAATTCAATTGATTCGCTACGCTGTTTAATCATTTTTTTTAATAACTTCTTAATATCTCCATCATCTGTTTCTTTTTTTTTTGCCCCAGATCTATTGTTAATATCCAAATCTTTAATACCAGATAAAATTAACCTGTAAGTTGATATTTTATTTTTATCTTTAGATTTTAAAGCTGTTTTGTAGTCTGACTCTATACTTTCTCTTAATGACATATTTAATTTTAGCGTATTAAAAATATTCTTCAAAAAGAAAAAAATTTTTTTTACAAAATATACATTAGATGTGTTGCGCAAAAAAAGGTTTTATTGTATAGACCTTTAACTCATGAGTTGTAATTGATCAAAAAACAAAAAAATAAAATTGCAATTAATCATCCATTTCCTACGGGTATTTTAGTTCTAGATAACAAGCTAGTTTTCAAAGGTATTGGCCTTGGATATCAAGGAACTTCAACTGGAGAGGTTTGTTTTAATACATCTTTAACAGGATATCAGGAAATAATATCAGACCCATCTTATGCTGGACAAATTATAAACTTTACATTTCCTCATATTGGAAACGTTGGAACTAATAATGAGGATTTAGAGTCTGATAAAATTTGGACGAAAGGTGTAATATTTAATTCCGAAATTACTTCTCCGTCAAATTATAGGGCATTACAGACATTAGATGAATGGCTTAAAAAGAATCAAATTGTTGGATTAACTGGATTAGATACTAGAAGCTTAACAAACTTTATTAGAGATAAAGGTGCTCCAAAAGGTACTATTACAAATAATAAAAAAGGTAAATTTAATATAAAAAAACTAACTAATATGTCAGTTAAATGGCCTGGCTTAAATGGATTAGATCTTGCCAAAGAAGTATCAACAAAAAAAACTTATATATGGAAAGGATTTAAAACGTGGAAAAAGAATGTCGGATATAAAAAGAATTCAATAAATAAATTTAAAATTATCGCAGTTGATTATGGGATTAAGAAAAATATTTTAAGATATTTCTCAGATTATAACTGTGAGGTAATGGTAGTTTCTTGTAAATTAACTGCTGATCAAATTGTGAAATTAAAACCCGATGGTATTTTTTTATCAAATGGACCTGGAGATCCAGCAGCCACTGGAAAATATGCAATTGATACGGTTCAAAAATTAATTAAGTTAAATTATCCTATATTTGGAATTTGCCTCGGTCATCAAATTTTAGCTTTGGCTTTAAATGCAAAAACAAAAAAAATGAAATTAGGTCATAGAGGTGCCAATCATCCAGTCAAAAATTTTATAAATAGTTCTGTTGAAATTACAAGTCAAAATCATGGATTTGTTGTTATAGAAAAAAGCTTATCTAAAAATATTCAAATTACTCATAAGTCACTCTTTGATGATACTATTGAGGGAATTAAATTGAAAAACAAACCTGTCTTTTCTGTTCAATATCATCCAGAAGCAAATCCAGGACCACAAGATAGTAAATATTTGTTCAAAAATTTTATTCAAGATGTAAAAAAATATGCCAAAAAGAAAAGACATTAAAAAAATATTAGTTATTGGAGCAGGCCCAATAATAATTGGACAAGCATGTGAATTTGATTATTCGGGTACACAAGCTTGTAAGGCTCTTAAAGATGAAGGTTTTGAGGTAGTTTTAATAAATTCAAATCCTGCAACTATCATGACTGATCCTGAAGTTGCTGATAAAACCTATATTGAACCCATCACAATTCCTGTTTTAGAAGAAGTCATTAAAAAAGAAAAACCTAACGCAATTTTACCAACAATGGGGGGACAGACAGCATTAAATTTAGCAATAAGTGCAGAAAAAACAGGTCTACTTAAAAAATATAAAATTGAACTAATTGGGGCCAATTCTAAGGCAATTGAAAATGCTGAAGATCGAAAAAAATTTAGAAAAAATATGTCTGACATTGGTTTAGATTTGCCAAAATCAAGAATTATAAATCACTTTAAAGATGCAGCTAAATGTTTAAAGGAGATAGGATTACCAGCAATAATTAGACCATCTTTTACATTGGGTGGCCTAGGAGGAGGCATCGCTAAAAACAAAAAGGATTTCTTTAAACTTGTCAAAACTGGGATGAATGAGTCCCCTCAAAACCAGGTTTTAATCGAAGAGTCATTTGAAGGCTGGAAAGAATTTGAAATGGAGGTTGTGAGAGACAAAAAGGATAACTGTATAATAATTTGTTCAATAGAAAATGTAGATCCAATGGGAATCCATACTGGGGATTCTATCACAGTTGCTCCAGCATTAACCTTAACTGATAAAGAATACCAAGTCATGAGAAATGCATCTATTGCCTGCTTAAGAAAAATTGGAGTTGAAACGGGGGGATCAAATGTTCAGTTTGCTATAAATCCTAGAAGTGGAAGAATGGTTATAATAGAAATGAATCCAAGAGTATCAAGATCCTCTGCTCTTGCATCGAAAGCAACAGGTTTCCCAATTGCTAAAGTAGCAGCCAAACTTGCAGTTGGATACACTTTAGATGAATTAAAAAATGAAATTACAAAAATAACACCAGCTTCATTTGAACCAACAATTGATTATGTTGTTACAAAAATACCAAGATTTACATTTGAAAAGTTTTCAGATACTAAAGCGGTGCTTGGAACTTCAATGAGATCTGTTGGTGAAGCAATGGCAATTGGAAGAAACTTCAAAGAATCTTTTCAAAAAGCCTTGATATCTTTAGAAACAGGATTTTCTGGATTAGATAACTTTTTTAACTACTCAAGAAAAGATATTATTAAAAATTTGAAAGTTAATATCCCAAATAGATTAATATTAATAGCTGAAGCTTTTAAAAAGAATATTTCTTTAGATAAAATATATAAATTATCAAATGTTGATCCTTGGTTTTTAAATCAAATTAAAGATCTTGTCGATGAAGAGAGGAATATAAAAAGGAAAGGTATACCTAAAACATATAACGAATTTAATAGAATAAAATCTATCGGCTTTTCGGATAAAAAGTTATCAAAAATCACCGGAATCAAAGAACAAATTGTTAGATCTAAAAGAGTTGCGCTAAAAGTTTTACCTGTATTTAAAAAGGTAGATACTTGTGCAGCAGAATTTAAATCCTTTACTCCATATATGTACTCTACATACCAAAGAAACTTTTCATTAAACACAGAGTGTGAGGCAGATCCTAGCAATAAGAAAAAAATAATAATACTTGGAGGAGGTCCAAACAGAATTGGACAAGGTATAGAATTTGATTATTGTTGTTGTCAGGCAAGCTTTTCTCTAAAAGAGGCTGGATTTGAAACTATAATGATTAATTGCAATCCTGAAACAGTTTCAACAGACTATGACACAAGTGACAGACTTTACTTTGAACCTCTTGTTGAGGAATATGTTCAAAATATTATTCTTAAAGAAAAATCAAAGGGAAATCTTATAGGGATTATTGCTCAATTTGGAGGCCAAACTCCAATTAGATTAGCAAAATTCTTACATGAGAATAAATTACCGATACTTGGTACTCAATATACTTCTATTGATCTTGCGGAAGACAGAGATAGATTTAGAGATCTATTAATTAAATTAAATTTAAAACAAGCAGAAAGTGGGATTGCTAACAAATTTGATCAAGCAATTAAAATAAGTGAAAAAATCGGACTGCCTGTCGTCGTTAGACCTTCATATGTTTTAGGTGGTAGAGCAATGGAAATTGTTCATGATAAAAACCAACTTAAAAAGTTTATTAATGAGGCTTTTAAAGCCTCAGAACAAAATCCTATTTTAATCGATAAATTTATAGATCACGCAATGGAGGTTGATGTGGATGCTATCTCTGATGGTAAAGATGTTTATGTTGCTGGTATTATGCAGCACATTGAAGAAGCGGGAGTACATTCTGGAGACTCTGCTTGTTGTCTACCTCCAGTTTCTATCAAAGATAATCTTTTAAAAGAAATTAAAATTCAAACAAGAAAATTAGCTTTAGCATTAAAAGTTAAAGGACTTTTAAATATTCAATTTGCAATTAAAAAAGATGAAGTATTTGTTATTGAAGTAAATCCAAGAGCCAGCAGGACAGTTCCATTTGTATCGAAAGCTAACGGGATACCATTGGCCAAAATTGCATCAAGAATAATGGCAGGTGAAAAACTTTCAAAATATAAATTAAAATATCAAACGAATAAAAAATTTGCTGTAAAAGAGGCTGTATTTCCATTTAACAAATTTCCAGACAGTGATTTATTACTTGGACCAGAGATGAAATCAACAGGTGAAGTGATGGGATTTGATGATGATTTTGGAATGGCGATTGCTAAAAGTCAAATTGCTGCAGCAAACTCATTGCCCACTAAAGGTTTGGCTTTTTTGTCAGTTAAAGACTCTCATAAACAAGAGATCATAGGCATTGCTGAAAGATTAATAAAACTTGGATTTACTTTATCAGCCACAAGAGGGACTGCAGAAATATTAATAAAAAATGGAATGAAATGTAGAAAAATTAATAAGGTAAGCAGTGGAAAACCTCACATAGTAGATATCCTTAATTCTAAAAAAATATCCCTAGTGATTAATACAGGTGGTGGAAATAGTGAAAATAGAATTAGCGATGCAAAGGCACTAAGGAGAGGAACTTTAGCAAATAAAATTCCTTATTGTACAAACATGTCAACAGCATACTCTTTTTTGGAAGCAATAAACTCTCTTAAAACAAAGAAAATTAGAGTTAAAGCACTCCAAGAAAATTAGGTATCGACGACCATAGTATCTTTAGATCCTCCACCTTGTGAGCTATTAACTATAGTGCTTCCTTTTCTCAATGCAACTCTTGTTAGTCCACCTGTTGTGACATAAGTTGATTTACCGTTTAATACAAAAGGTCTTAAATCCAAATGTCTCGGCTCAATTCCATTTTCTGATATGGTTGGTGTTGTAGATAATATCTCTAAAGGTTGTGCCACAAAATCTCTAGGATTTTTTTTAATCTTCTTTATAACTTCCTCTCTCTCTTTCTTGGGAGCCTTAGGTCCTATCATTATTCCATAACCTCCAGAAGCATTTGCAGGTTTGACTACTAATTTAGAAATATTTTCAATTACATGCTGTCGATGGACCTTATTTTCGCAAAGAAATGTTTCAACTTGGTTTAATATTGGCTGTTCCCCCAAATAATAGACAATCATTTTATTCACATATGAGTAAACTGCCTTGTCATCTGCAACACCAGTACCAAGTGCATTAATAATACCAACATTCCCTTTTTTCCAACATTTAAACAAACCAGGGACACCGATTAACGAATTTTTATTGAATACCTTGGGGTCAAGAAACGTGTCATCTAATCTTCTATAAATACAATCAACTTTTAATTTTCCTTTAACTGTTTTCATATAAACATAATCATTTTCAACGAATAAATCTTTACCCTCAACCAAAGCTATGCCCATCTGCTCAGCTAGAAAGGAATGTTCAAAGTATGCCGAATTATAAATTCCAGGGGTTAAAACTACCATATGAGGGTTATCAGTTTTTTTTGGTATACACTCGATCATGCTTTGATAAAGTTTATTTGAATATTGATGAACGGATGCAACCTTATATCTTGTAAATAATTCTGGAAATACATCACGCATCACCATTCTGTTTTCTAACATATAAGAAACTCCAGATGGAACACGTAAATTATCTTCAAGAACTAAATATTCTCCATTTATATTCCTAATTAAATCTACACCTGAGATATTAGCCCACGCTTTAAACTTTGGAGAAATTCCATCACATTCTTTAAGATAATATGGTGAGTTAAAAATTAAGTCTTTAGGTACTACTTTATCTTTAAAAATTTTTTTCTTATTGTAGACATCATCAATAAACAAGTTTAGTGCTTTTACCCTTTGAATTAAGCCTCTAGAAATTTTATTCCATTGTGTTTTAGGAATTATTCGAGGAATAATATCTAATGGCCATTTTTTTTCCTCAGCTCTATTGTTTGCTGCATAAACTCTAAAATTTATTCCTCTGGCACTTATCGTACTTTGACAATTTTTTTCAATTTCTTGGAGTTTTTTGGTTCCATGTCTTTCTAAAATACCAGACATTATTCTTGCGTGTTTTCTTAGCTTATTATCTTCCGTTAAATATCCATCATAAGCTGATTTAGCGTCGTAGTTTTTCCAAAACGAAGTAACCATATTTAAGATTTTTTATTAATTAAAATTGCAAAACAAATGCTAAAATTAAATATCAGCTATGACATAAAAGGTTTGAAAAATATGGCTTTTTTAAATAAGAATTGATCATGACATATTGTATAGGAATTAAAACAAACGAAGGACTAGTATTTGCATCAGACTCCAGGACTAACGCCGGTTTGGATAACGTAAATATATATTCTAAAATGTTTACACATGATGTCGGGGATAGAACAATAGTAATTGTTACATCAGGAAATTTAGGAACCTCACAGGCAGTCTATAAATCAATCGAAAAAGATTTAGGTAGTTCATCTGGTATAATGAATTTAAATACTTGTAAAGATTTCGAACAAATAGCTTCATATGTTGGATCTTTAAATATTGAGCACTCTTCTCCTCAGGGAATTAACACTGATAATGTGCTTTTAGGTTCAACTTTTATTATTGGTGGGCAAATAAAAGGACAAAAAACAGAACTGTATCTTATTTATCCTCAAGGAAATTATATAAGACCAGCAGATAGTAAACCCTATCTTGTTATTGGTGAAGTTAAATACGGAAAACCAATACTAGATAGAGTTATTAAACCAAATGTATCAATTGGTGATGCATCTAGATGTGCTTTAATATCCATGGATTCTACATTAAAAAGTGATTTAACTGTAGGACCACCAATAGACTTTGCAATTTATAAAAAAGATGAAAATAAATTAGCTTCTTTAAAGTGTTTAAGTTTAAATGATGAGGATTATTCAAAAGTTTGTAATACTTGGTCTGAGGGAATTTTTAAAGTTTTCGACACTTTTCCTAGGTTCGATTGGGAAGATTAATCTTTTACCTTCCAATCAGTTTTAAAAGTAACATAATTTACTTGTAAGCATCTTCTCTCTTTAACTATTTCTTTTTTTTCCATTCCATGCCAAGTATCAGGCCCACTTGAAAAAAAATATCCATAATTATCTTTATAAGGCAATGTTTTTATGAGTTTTAAATCATTATCATAAAAATCAGTTCCTAAATCTTCACTTTCATTATGTTTGTTAACAAATAACAAGCATGACATAAGTTTCTCTTTGATATCACAATGTGGTTTTAACCAAAAACCCTCACGATCACAAATTACCTCAACTCTTACATAGGAATTTGATAGGTCTTTATTAATTAATTCAGATATTTTTTGATATGTTTTTTTATTTTGAAGTTCATTAATTAGATTTGTAAGTCCTGGGAATTCATTACTATTTTCCTTGGTGACAAAACATCTAAATTTTAAAGCCTTCCCACCATCTGAAATACCTTTCCTAAATTTTCCCTCTCCTCCGTCTATAGCTCTAGTACCATCATAATTGAGATTATGTTTTGCAGGATCGATGATATCAGCAGAAACTATTTCATTTATTTGTTCATCTGTAAGAGGCTTGTTTAATTCCCAATGTACGAAAGGACTGTCAAATTTTTTTGACTCATTAATAATTGAATTTAAATAGGACATTAACTATTTAATCTCTCTTTTATGATTTTTGCTACTCTATTTGCTTCATCAAGTTTTTGATAGGTCCAAGTTTCCATATCTTCCCCAAGATTTCTTGTGATATTTAATTCTCTAAATAAATTTCTAAATCTTTGAAATCTTATATCATTTTTTCTTGGCAAAATATTTGCAATATAGACAGGTTTTCCAGTCAGGGCAGCTTCAGAAATCATTGAGCTAGAGTCGCAGGTAACAATAATATTTTCAGAAATAGATAAAGCAGATAAGTAAGCTTTTTTGTCAACTTTCATTACAACGGTATGATTTTTGCCAAAAAATTCTTTAGCATAGTGAATAGTATTAAGTGGAGTTCTCATTGATGGTACTACAACAAGTTGAAATTCATGTTTTTTTAAAAGTTTATAAATAATTGAAAAAATATGTTTCATATTTTTTGTTGAATAATCATAGTATTTTGTGGGCCCACCCATTATTAAGCACCAGATTTTTCTGTCATCTTTTTTTATAAAAGAGTTTAAATAATTCTTATGCTCAACTATTTCACTTTCTGTAAGATAATGGAGAGCACCTTTAGTAGTAATGACATTGGACCCGTTGACTCCATCATGCTCTGGGGCAACTATAAAATCAAAGTAACTCAGGTTTATTTTTGGATCTTGAATATGGATATTTAAAACTTTTTTGTTTGAAATACTTTTTAAATGAATAGATGGAATTATACTTTTTCGGCCACAAGATATTATTAAATCATAATCTGAGTGATTTATTTTTTTATAAACACTTTGAGAAATTGGCGTCAATTTTGATGGAATTAACTTCCACAAATTATTTAGTTCAACCTTGTGGTGAGTAAATTCTATATCTAAAGCTTTAGCTAAGCCTTCAACCTGGCTCAGCATTCCGTGCATTCCCTCGGTCAATAAAATACCTTTTAATTTGCTCATTATTAACTATATAGACCTCTATGAGTGAAAAACCAACTAAACATACAAAAGTGTTAATAATTGGATCTGGTCCAGCGGGCTACACTGCTGCAGTTTATGCAGCAAGAGCTATGCTGAAACCAATGCTAGTTGCAGGTATGCAGCCAGGTGGTCAGCTAACAATTACAACTGATGTTGAGAACTACCCAGGATTTGCTGATGTTATACAAGGACCATGGTTGATGGAACAAATGAGAGAACAAGCTAGAGCAGTAGGAACGGATTTAATTGAAGACCATATACAATCTGTAAATTTAAAATCTAAACCTTTTGAAGCGATTGGCGATGGCGGTCAAAAATATACTGCGGACTCGATTATAATTTCAACTGGAGCACAAGCAAGATGGTTAAATATTGACTCTGAGGAAAAATTTAAAGGATTTGGCGTTTCCGCAGTGGTTGGAGGTGGTAACGCAGCAGTTGAGGAGGCAATGTTTCTCACAAAATTTGCATCAAAAGTCCAATTAATTCACAGAAGAAATGAATTAAGAGCAGAAAAGCTTTTACAAAAAAAATTAATGGAAAATAAAAAAATTGAAATTATTTGGGACTCAGTTGTTGAGGAAGTGATTGGAGATGATGAACCGAAAAATGTAAAAGGTTTAAAAATTAAAAATGTCAAAACTAATGAAACATCAGAATTAAAAATAGATGGTTTATTTATTGCTATTGGTCATGACCCTGCAACCGCACTATTTAAAGATCAACTAGAAATGGACAATACAGGGTATTTAATTACTAAAAGTGATTCTACAGAAACAAATATTCCGGGTGTTTATGCAGCTGGAGACGTCAAAGATAAAATTTATCGACAAGCTGTAACTGCAGCAGGAATGGGCTGTATGGCTGCATTAGAAGCTGAAAAATTTTTGGCTTCAAATTAGTTAAATATCATCTATAAGAGATAAATGGAAAATATTGTAAAGCAGATACAATTGTTAGCTTTAGTGATAATTCTTGTGGCAACGATAATTGCATTTGGTATGGAAGTTTATCAAATGATGTCCATTCAAACCGTTACACTAGCTGATTTATTGTTGCTTTTTCTATACTTGGAGGTACTTGCGATGGTAAGAGTATTTTGGGAAAGTCAATCTATTCAAATTACATTACCATTATTTATTGCAATAACTGCCTTATCAAGATTTATTATTTTGCAAGGAAAATCAATAAATCCAGAAGTATTACTATATGAAGCTGGAGCAATTGTTTTAATTGCTATAGCAATACTTGTTTTAAGATTTAGAAATTCACCATTATTTGGTTTAGAAAAAAAGAAAAAAACTAAGTAGTTTATTCACTATATGAGCGGCAAAGTATTATTAACCGGAATAAGTGGTTTTGTTGCAAAACATGTGGCTATAGAATTGTTGAATTCAGGCTTTGAAGTTTTAGGAACGGTGAGGAATAAAAACTCAATAATACAAACAAAAAAAACATTAGAAGAAAATAATATTTCAACTGAGAAATTATCATTTATAGAATTAGATTTGCTAAGAGATGATGGTTGGAATGAAGCTGCAATAGGTTGTAGATATATCATTCATGTTGCCTCTCCTTTTCCATTGAAAGTTTCAAATGACAGAGAGTCGCTTACTCCAGCTGCAAAAGATGGAACTTTAAGAGTTTTGAATGCTGGAATAAATGCAAATGTAGAACATATCGTAAAAACTTCATCTATAGTTTGCATGTATAGAAAACCAAATAGAACAAACCCATATACATTTGGTGAAAATGATTGGACAGACCTAGAGTGGGAAAAAACTACAGATTATTTTGTATCTAAAACAAGAGCCGAAATAGCTGCTTGGGAACTTATGGAAAGTAAAAATATTAAAAATAAACTCACATGTATCAACCCTGGTTTTGTTTTGGGAGACTTTTTGAATGAGAAAAGCTGTACATCAATGGAATATGTTAAACAATTACTCCAAGGTAAATACCCAGCAGCTCCAAAATTTTCAGTCATGATATCTCATGTCAAGGATATTGCCAAAGCTCATGTTTTATCTTTAAATAATGAAAAAGCTGAGGGTAGAAGACTAATTGTTGGGTCTGGAGTAAGATCTATATTAGAATTGTCAAAAATAATGGCTGAAAATATTCCAAGTCATGCAAAAAAACTTCCTAAAAAAGAATTACCTAATTTTATGGTCAAACTTATAAGTTATGTAGACTCAAGTGCAAAAAATTTGGTTCCTGATTTGGGGCTTAAAATGCAAACAGACTCGACTTATGCCGAAGAAATTCTTGAAATGAAATTTATAGAGCCTGAAATTTCAATAGTTGACGCAGCAAAATCTGTAATAAGGCTAAATTTAGCTTAAACTGTCACAGAACAACTTAATCCTTTGCATTGCAACTTTTAATTTTTGCATGGAGGTTGCGTAAGAGATTCTAAAATACCCATTTAATCCAAAAGCAGATCCTTGTACAACTGCTACATTTTGTTTTTCAAGAAGCTTTTGTACGAAATCTGTATCATTTTTAATTTTTGTTTTTTTTCCGATCAAACCTTTGCAACTAGGGAAAACATAAAACGCACCTTTTGGCATTAAACAAGTAATCCCTGTTATGCTATTTAAATAATTAACAACGAATTTTCTTCTGTCACTAAAAGATTTAGCTCTTTTTTCGATAAAGCTTTGAGTCCCATTCAAAGCCTCTACAGCAGCTGCCTGACTTATAGATGATGGATTAGAAGTTGATTGTGACTGAATTTTTCTTATTGCAGCTATAATATTTTTTGGTCCAGCAGCATAACCAATCCTCCACCCCGTCATAGCATAAGCCTTACTTACACCATTCATAGTTAATGTTCTGTCTTTTAGTTTTTTGATTTGTGCAATTGTAAAAAATTTAAAATTATCAAATTTTACATGCTCATAAATATCATCGCTCAAAATTAAAACATTTTTATTTTTAAGTAACACCTTTCCTAAGCTAATAATTTCTTTTTTTGAATAAGCTGCACCAGTGGGATTAGATGGAGAATTTAAGATTATCCATTTTGTTTTTTTTGTGATTGCTTTTTTTAGTTTGGTGGGCGTTAATTTAAAACCGTCTTCCTCTCCACATTTTATAAA
>CABZGO010000018.1 GCA_902525355.1 uncultured Pelagibacteraceae bacterium
TATTTTAAAATTATGACAAACATTTTAGATCTTGTTGCAAGAATTTTAATTTCAGCTTTATTTCTTCTTAATGGTGTTTTTAAAATTAGTAATTATGAGGGCACTATTGAATGGATGGAGGGTTTTGGAATACCAGGAGTTTTAATTATACCAGCAATAATTTTGGAGATAGTTGGACCTATCTTAATTATATTAGGCTATAAAGCAAAAATTGCAGCAGGTTTATTAAGTCTATTTTGTATTGCTACAGCAGTAATTTTTCACAACGATTTCTCGGACCAGATGCAATTAGGATCCTTTTTGAAAAATATAGCATTAGCTGGTGGGTTTATATTTATATTCATAAACGGAACTAAAGATTTTAGTTTAGATAGAAAATTTTAAAAATAAAATGTCAAATATTGAAGTTAAAAAAATTATTGAACCTACGCCAGCATCTGACGGGGCTGGGGTTAAATTAAAAAGAAGTATTGGTGTAGAGCCAAATTACTTTGATCCATTTTTAATGCTAGATGAATTTGGATCAGAAAATAGTGAAGACTATATAGCAGGTTTTCCACCTCATCCTCATAGAGGAATAGAAACAGTAACGTACATGTTGGCTGGGGATTTTGAGCACAAAGACAGTACAGGTGGAGAAGGGAGAATGACTGCTGGAGATGTTCAGTGGATGAAAACTGGGAGTGGAATAATTCACTCTGAAATGCCAGCAATGAAAGAAGGTAAACTACATGGATTTCAATTATGGATAAATATGCCATCTAAACTTAAAATGAGCAAACCTAATTACATCTACATAGATGCTGAACAAATGCAATCATATAAAGATGAGGAAAAAATTGTAAAAGTCATAGCAGGTAAATTTGAACAAGCTGAGGGACCTGTAAAAAAACATAATGTTGAGCCTATTTATTTTGATGTAGAATTAAATAAAGGCAAAGAGTTCAATTTTGATTTACCATCAACTCACAATTCATTTATTTATTTAATTGAAGGTGAGATAAAAATTGGAAATCATCAACATCAAAAAGTTGAAAATTCAAAACTAATTCTTTTGGAAAAGGGAAATAAACTTAAGGTTTGTGGCTCTACTGATGCTAAGTTTCTTCTTATTGCTGGAAAACCAATAGGTGAACAAATTGCTAGAGGCGGTCCATTTGTTATGAACACTAAACAAGAAATCTTGCAAGCAGTCGAGGATTATCATAAAGGTACATTTGTAAAATGAAATCTATTAAAGTAACAAATACAGGTGGCCCAGAAGTTCTAAAACTAGAAGATATAACTTTAGAAAAACCTGGAGCAGATGAAGTTCAAATCGAACATGTTTCAATTGGTTTGAATTATATAGATACATATCATAGGTCAGGTTTATATCCTCTTGAATTACCAACTGGAATTGGCATGGAAGCAGCAGGTATAATTAAAGAAATTGGTTCAAATGTTTCTAATTTTTCAGTTGGAGATAAAATTGCATATGCTGCAGCTCCATTAGGTGCTTACTCAACTCACAGAAATTACACATCAAAAAATATTGTAAAAGTTCCAAATGATATTGATTTGGAACAAATTTCTAGTGCAATGACAAAAGGGATGACAACATTTTATTTATTACACAAAACATATGTTCCACAAGAAGATGAAACTGTATTATTTCATGCAGCAGCTGGTGGTGTCGGACAATTCTTTTGTCAGTGGGCAAAAAGTTTAGGACTGAAAGTTATTGGAACAGTTGGTAGTGATGAAAAAGTTGAGATAGCAAAGAAGTATGGTTGTGATGAGGTTATAAACTATTCTAAGGAAGACTTTGCAAAAAAAGTGTTGAACCTCACAAATGGTAAAGGTGTTTCAGTTGTTTATGATGGTGTGGGTAAAACAACATATGATAAATCCATTGAATGTTTAAAATTAAGAGGAACAATGGTTTCATTTGGAAATGCATCAGGTCCACTTGACCCAATTATTGTTTCAAAATCTTTGCAACCAAAAGGTATTTATTTTGTTAGACCTGCAATGAATCAATACTTCACAAATAGTGAAGAAATACAAGAAGCAGCAAACATGTTATTTAAACAAATTTCATCCAATAATGTAAAAATAGAAATTTATAAAAAATATAAATTAGAGGAAGCTGTTCAAGCGCATAAAGATTTGGAAGGAAGAAAAATTACAGGTCCAGCAATAATTATTCCTTAAACTGAACATCCATATCAGAAAGATGGAGTTTTAAAGCTTTGGTAGAAATTTGAATTTCTCTGATGAAAAATATTATTGAAATCATCATTGATAAACAGCACGTTCCAAAAATTACTCTGGCTACAATTAAACTTTGTAAATAAAGAGCAAATACAGTCAGCATATTAAATAGAAAGCCAAATGCTGCTGACATGATTGCAAACTTTAATACACCAATTCTACTATTTAAGTTTATAAGTTGATCTTTCCATTCTGGGGGAGTGTGTTTTTCAAAGACGTATTCATCATGAATTTTTCTAATTAATCCACTTAGTGTATGAAATCGATTACTATATACACTCATAATAAGAGGTATTGCTGGAAACATCAATGCTGTAACAGTGTAATCTATATTCATTCGAATCAATTTGATTATGAGACTCTGCTTTGCTATTTACAAGTAAATTGTTATGCAAAACATCAAATTATTCATTGAACTTACAAGATTAAATAGACCGATTGGTTACATGCTTTTATTTTGGCCTTGTCTATGGGGTCTTACAATTGCTTTTAATTTTTATTCTGAATTAGAAAAATTTTATTTTTATACTTTTCTATTTTTACTTGGGTCAATGCTAATGAGATCTGCTGGTTGTATTGTAAATGACATAGTAGATAAAAATTTTGATAAAAGAGTTGAGAGAACAAAGAATAGACCAATTGCATCAGGTAAAGTTTCTGTAAAGCTTGCAATAATTTACTCTTTTGTTTTATGTGGATTAGCATTTTTAGTCTTGTTAAATTTTAATAAATTAACAATTTTAATGGCAATGTTATCAATGCCATTTGCATTTACTTATCCGTTGATGAAAAGATTTACTTACTGGCCACAATTATTTCTAGGAATTACATTTAATTATGGGCTTGTTCTTGCATGGATATCTATAAATAACAGTATATCTATAGTTTCAATTATATTTTATTTAGGAGCCATATTTTGGACACTGGGTTACGACACTATTTATGGATATCAGGATATAAAAGATGATGAGATAATAGGAGTTAAATCTACTTCAATAAAATTTAAAAAGAACCCAAAAATATTTATTTCTTTATGTTACTTATTTTTTTTTATTTCTTTAATAATAACAGGAATTTTAATGAGTTTTAAGATATTATATTTCCTAACTTTAATAATAACCTTTTTACATTTATTAATTTATCAAATAAAAAATCTTAATGTAGATGATGCAAATCAATGTCTACAAAAATTTAAAAGTAATAATTTTTTAGGATTAATAGTTTTTTTAAATATTTTAATAGGAAAAATAATTTAAATGACAAATATTGAAATACTGAAAAGACTTTATAAAGATTATACCAAAAAGCACTTAAGTAAAATTTTACTTGCTGTTTTTTTTTCAATTTTAGTTGCAGCAAGTACATCGGCTACAGCTTGGCTATTAGATCCTGCTATTGATAAAATTTTTTTGAATAGAGACCAAAGTCTATTGTTACTTATTCCTTTTTTTATAATTATTGCGTTCGCTACCAAAGGAATTTCTCTATATATGGCTAAAGTATTAATGATAAATGTTGCTGAGGAAGTAAAAAAAAAAATACAATTGGATATGCTTACTTCTTTTATTAAGGCTGATACAGAATACATTGAAAATAAACATACTGGAAAATATATCTCAAATTTAAACTTTGATGTTAATCAAATAACAATGATGCTTAGTACTTCATTTTTGAATTTTTTTAAAGATGGTCTAACCTTAATAGGTCTACTTACAGTTATGTTCACACAAAATTGGAGACTTTCTTTAATAGCTATAATTATGATCCCCCTAGCATCTATAACTGCAAAAAGATTAGGTAAAAGGATGGGTAAAGTAGCTACAGAAGCTCAAGAAAAATCTGGGGACCTAAATAAATATTTAATTGATTTATTTAAAAACCATAAAATAATTAAAATTTTTCAAAGAGAAGGATTTGAGGAAAATAGATCAGAAAAGTTTGTTAATGATTTGAAAGAAAAGTCGATTAAAATATCCACAATATTCATCAGGGCGACTCCTATTATGGAAATTCTTACAGGAATTATGATTGCTTTATTAATATTTTATTCTGGGAAATTAATTATGAACGATCAATTGAGCTTGAACAATTTTTTTTCTTTTTTAGCAGCGATGATGTTAGCTTATCAACCAGTAAAATCATTGGCTACTATAAATGTAGGTATTGGACAGGGTATGTCAGCAGGAAAAAGGATACTTCCAATTATAGATATAAAAAATTTGATTGAATTAAATAAAGATAAATCAGAAATTGATTTTAAAAATGGAGATATAGAATTTAAAAATATAAATTTTAATTATTCTTCTAACATGGAAAATAAAGTTCTGAAAAATATTAATATAAAAATAAATGGAAAAAAAATGACTGCATTAGTTGGTCAAAGTGGATCGGGAAAGTCCTCATTATTGAGTTTAATCCCCAGATTATATGATCCAAAGTCTGGAATTTTAGAAATTGATGGGCAAAATATCAGAGATGTTAATTTATTTTCTCTCAGAAAAGAAATATCGATAGTTGACCAAGATGTAACACTATTTGATGACACGATTTTTAATAACATTAAATATGCAAAACCAGACACTGCAGATAATGAAGTTTATAGAGCTGCAGAGCTATCTATGTGCCAAGATTTTATAGATAAGCTTGAAAATAAATATCAAACAATGATTGGGGAAAATGGTGTTCGATTATCAGGGGGTGAAAAACAAAGGTTGTCAATTGCTAGAGCTTTTTTAAAAGATAGTAAAATAATCCTTTTAGATGAAGCAACATCCTCATTAGACTCCGAAACTGAGGAAAAAATTCAAAAAGCACTTGATAAATTGGTATTGAATAAAACGACTGTAGTTATAGCTCATAGACTTTCAACAATTCTGAATTCAGATAAAATTTATGTAATGGATGCAGGTAATGTTCTAGACTCAGGAAATCATGAAGAGCTTTTAAAAAAATGTGAAACATATAAAAACTTCTACAATAAGCAGATAAACAAAAACTGATGTTTTTTATTTATAATATTTTTTTATTAATAATATTATTAATCTCACCAATAATCTTATTAATAAGAATATTTTTAGGGAAAGAAGATAAAATTAGGTTTAAAGAGAAGTTTTGTTTGTTTTCAAAAAAAAATCATGTGAATGGAACAATATGGTTTCATGGAGCGAGTGTTGGGGAAATTTTAAGTATTATCCCAATCGTCAAAAGATTTGAAAAAGACAATAAAATTAACAAAATTTTGATCACTTCTTCAACAACTAGTTCTTCCTATATTTTATCTAAATATAAATTTAAAAAGACAATTCATCAATTTTATCCATTTGACTTAAATATTCTAACTAAATTATTTATTAATTACTGGAAGCCGAGAATGGCAATATTTATAGATTCAGAAATTTGGCCAAATATGTACAATAATTTATACAAAAAAAAAATTCCTTTAATACTTCTTAATGCAAGAATTACTAAGAAATCATTTAATAGGTGGAAATATTTTCCCAATTTTTCAAAGGATATATTTGAAAAAATAAGTATTGCATTGCCTCAAAATAAGGAGTCAAAAAAATATTTAAAACTTCTTGGTACAAAAAATATAAAAATTGCAGGAAATATAAAATTTTATGGATCAGCATTCTCAAATCATAATAGTTCTAGTTTAAAAAAAAAATTTCTTAAAAAAAATATTTTGTGTGCTGCTAGTACACACAAAAATGAGGAATTATTTATTGGCAAAGCCCATAAAGAATTAAAAAATAATATAAAAAATTTATTAACTATTATTATACCTAGACACATTGATAGGAAGAAAGAGATAACTGATGAATTATCAAAGATTGGATTAAATTCTGAGCTTCATACTTCCTCTAAGACTTTAAAAAAAAACACAGATATTTATATTGTTGATACTTATGGAGATGCTTCTAAATTCTACTCACTTTCTAAGTTAACATTTGTTGGGGGTTCATTGATTTTGCATGGTGGGCAAAATCCTTTAGAACCTGCACGTGAAGGAAATTATATATTATATGGTCCTCACGTTGATAATTTTAAAGAGGTCTATCAAATGTTAGAAGACTTAAAAATTGCAAACAAAATAAATTCAATAAAAAGTTTTAAAAACTTTATTCTTAAAAAAATCAATTATTCAGAAAATAAAAAAGTAAAGTATAAATTGAATTACTTGGGTAATAAAATAATAAATAAAAATATATTAGAGATTAAGAGATTTGTCTAAATGAGGATAAGTAAACCAATATTCTGGAATAACAAGAATCTTATTTCATTATTTTTAATTCCATTTTCAATAATTACATTTATCATAAATTTTTTTAAAAATTTCTCACCAAAAGATAATTTTAAAATTAAAACTATATGTGTCGGAAATATTTATGTAGGTGGGACAGGAAAAACATCTCTTACCATTGAGATAAATAATATTTTAAAAAAAAGTTTCAAAACAATATTTATAAAAAAGAAGTATATAGACCAATTAGATGAGAGAGAATTACTTAGAACTTATGGAAATGTTTTTAGCGACAATGATAGGAAAATAAGTTTGATTAAGGCAGAAAATACAAAAAAATTTAATTTGGCTATCTTGGATGATGGTTTACAAGATAAAACTATAAAATATGATATTTCTATTGCCTGTTTTAATTCAAGTTATGGGATTGGGAATGGACTATTAATACCAGCAGGCCCTTTAAGAGAGAATTTATCTATGCTTAGAAATTATAGTGCAGTTTTTCTTAATGGTGAAAAAAAAAACAAAAGGCTTTTTTCCATTTTAAAGGAATTTAATAATCATATTTTTTACTCAAATTATATCTCAACTAATATTAGAAAATTTAACAGAAAAAATAAATATCTATATTTTTGTGGCATAGGGAACCCTGAGGAATTTGAATATTCACTTAAAAAATATAAATTTAATATTGAAAAAAAATTTATATTTCCTGATCATCATAATTTTAAAAATCAAGAAATAGATGAAATAAAAAAAATTGCGTTTGAAAATAAATTAAAAGTCATAACTACAGAAAAAGATTATAAAAGATTAAATACAAAAAATAAAAAAAATATAGATTATTTAAAAATTAAGTTAAAAATTAAAAATCAAAAAAAATTTACAAAGTTTCTTAAGGAAAGATTGTGAAAAGAATAATATATTTTCTTGAATTTATTGTAATAAAATTATTTTTTACAATCTGTAAGTTACTTGGATATAGATTTTCATCTGATTTAGGATTTTATATTGGTAAAAATATTGGCAATATTTTCAGAAAAAAAACATCTATTATTGGAAATCTAAAAAAATCTAAAATTTCAATCGATATAACCGAAAACAAATTTGCAAAAAATGTGTTGGGAAACTATGGAAGAATTTTGGCAGAATATCCATTTTTAAAAGATTTTAGAAATAATAAACTGTCTAATTATATTGAAATTGATGGGATTGGCAATTTGGAAGAAATAAAAAAAAAAAATAAACCTGCTGTATTTATTTCAGGACATTTCAACAATTTTGAATTAATGGCTATGCAAATAGAGAAATCAGGAATTAATTTAGCTGCAATATACAGACCTTTAAATAATATATTTTTAAATAAAGATATGGAGGGTATTAGAAAAAATTATATTTGTAAAAATCAAATAAAAAAAGGAAGGTCAGGAACTAGGCAAATATTAGAAAATCTTAAAAGAGGTAACTCAATCGCATTAATGATTGATCAGAGAGTTACTGAAGGAATTAAAATAAATTTTTTTGGAGATTTGGCATCTACTACAACATTACCTGCTCAAATTATAAAGAAATATAAGTGTGATTTGGTTCCAATTTATATTGAGAGAACAAAAAAACATTATTTTAAAATGTATGTTTCACAACCAATTGTGTTAAATCCAGAAAAATCTAATGAAGAAATTTCTATACATTTAAATAAAATTTTGGAAAAAATGATATTGAAAAATCCAGATCAATGGATCTGGACGCACGATAGGTGGAGAAAATAACTAAAATTTAGTTACTTCTCTTTTTTAATTGAAGCCTCAATATAAGAATAATATGCTTCTTGTTCGTCAACATTCCAATAATTCAATTTTTCTAAAGGAATTTTCTTTCCTGAAATTGCGCATATGACGTGGTCACCCTCTTCCATTATTTCAAAATTATTTGGAAGATATTTTAATTTTGCTAACTTGTTCATAGTTTATAGGATATATATTTAAATATATGAAAATTGCAATTATTGGAAAAGGTGGAAGAGAACATGCTATAGCATATCAAATATCAAAATCTCCTAAACTTAAAAAGTTATATTGCTTACCAGGTAATGCTGGAACTAAACTTATTGCTGAGAATATAAAGATTGATATTTATGATTTTAAAAAATTAGGGAATTTTGTCGATGAATATAAAATAGATTTGGTAATAGTAGGACCAGAGAAACCTCTTGTTGATGGAGTTGTCGACTTTCTTACAAATAAAGGAATAATGGTATTTGGACCTAATAAAATTTCCTCACAACTTGAAGGCTCTAAAATATTTACAAAAAAAATATGTGAAAAATATAAAATACCAACTGCTCAATTTGGTGTTTTTAACTCCGTCAAAGACGCACACAATTATTTGGAAAAAGCTAACAAGCCAATTGTTGTTAAAGCAGATGGTTTAGCGGCAGGAAAAGGCGTTTATATTTGTGAGGATACAGGTAGCGCAAAAAATGCTGTGAATGAAATTTTCAATGGAAAATTTGGTAAAGCCAATCAAGTTCTTATTGAGGAATTCCTAAAAGGCGAGGAGATGAGCTACTTTGTAATATCTGATGGAAAAACATTTAAAAAATTTAATACTGCTCAAGACCATAAAAGAGTTAGTGAAGGTGACAAAGGTAAAAATACTGGTGGTATGGGGGCATATTCTCCATCAGGACTTATAAATAAAGAGTTAGACATTAAAATTATTGAAAATGTTATTAAACCGACCTTAAAAGCAATAGAGGATTTGGGGGAAAAATATAAGGGATTTTTGTATGTGGGTCTCATGATTAAAGATAACAATCCATATCTGGTTGAATATAATGTGAGAATGGGAGATCCAGAATGTCAAACAATTTTACCATTATTAAACTCAGATCTATTAGAATTAATGTTATCTTGCTGTGAAGGAAACTTAGAACATCAGACAATTAAGTGGAAAAATAAAAAAAGTATGTGCATCGTGTTGTGCTCTAATGGATACCCAGATGCTTACAAAAAAAATGTAGAAATTCCGCATTTAGAAAAAATTAAAAAAAATAATAGTACTTTTATTTATCATGCTGGAACTGAGTTGATCGATAAAAAGGTTTATGCAATAGGAGGGCGTGTACTTAACTTTGTAAATATTTCTGAAAATTTGAAGAAATCGAGAGAGTCTATAATTAATGAAATTGAAAATTTAGGATGGACAAATGGTTTTTATAGAAAAGATATTGGTTTTAGAATTATAGACAAATGAGAATTATTTCAGGAGAATTAAAAGGGAAAAAATTATCAGAACCGTTAGACAAATCAACTAGACCATTGAAAGATATGGTTAGGGAGTCAATTTTTAATATTTTAGATCACTCAAATAAAGTATCTGCAAAAATACATAATGCAAAAGTTTTAGATTTGTTTTCTGGAACTGGATCATTTGGAATTGAATGTTTATCCAGAGGTGCAGCGGAAGTATTTTTTTTTGAAAATTACTACAATTCGTTAAAAATTTTAAAAAAGAATATCTCTACCCTAAAATTAAAAAATAAAAGTAAAGTATATAATAATAGTGCTTATAATTTAGAAGCCTCAAATTTTAAAAATATGATATTTGATATAATTTTTTTGGACCCTCCTTTTAAAGATGTGGAAATAAAAAATTTAATAGATCAAATTAAGAAAATCAAAATTACAGATAAAAATTCTACATTAATTTTACATAGAAACAAAAAATCAGATGATAACATTTCTCAATATCTGAATATATTAGAAGAAAAAAATTATGGTTTATCAAAAATATTTTTTTGCAAATTAATTTAGCTAAGTATTTTTGATGTTTCAGTTTTAATTAATTCAACTGATGGTTGGTCGAAAGGATTTACCTTCATTACCCTTCCAAGTAAAATTGTTTCTAATACAAAAAAAGAAAAAAGCTCACCTATGCTTTCTTCGTTTCTTTTAAGAACTTCAATACTTCTGAATGGTATTTTTTTTTTTTTAAAAACTATTTGAGTAGCTTGTCTTTGAGCTTGCGCAATTTGACTCAGACTTTTATTCTTTAAATTTGAAAAATTACCAAATAAATTACTGTTATCTAAGTTGTTTGTTTTTTCATTTGAGACACCATAAAATGTGAAAAAGTTGTTCTTTGGTCCATCTAAATATAACTGAAGTAAACTATGATTATCTTTAGGCATAGATGATATGATAGGAAAAATACCTTTATTTTTTTTACCTAAACTCTCTGCTGTTAATTGCTGATACCATCTAAATAGATTTTCAGAGCTCTCATCATAATTTAAAATTACAGAATTTTTCTTTCCTTGCGAGACACATTTTAAAATAAAACTTACATTAGTAATTAATGTGTCTAGGAAGGATTTATTTTTAATTAAATTGTTAAATCTTTTAAATTTAGCTTCGTTCAGTCCCAATAATTTAGCAGGCAACATTCCTACTTCAGACAAAACAGAATACCTACCACCAATATAATTTTTATGCTCAACTATTTCTGCTTTTAATTTTTTTGCCAATAAGGTTAAAAAACTAGACTTATCTTCAGTAATTACTATATTTTTATTTTTTTTTTGAGACTTAAAAATTAAGTTAAAATTAGAAATTGTTTCAAGTGTGTTTCCTGATTTAGAAATTATTAAATTAATAGATTTTCTGTTGGTCTCAAGTTTAATTTGATTATTTAAATTATTAAAAAAAGTTATTTTTTTTTTAATTTTATATTTTAAAAAATCATGGATTGCTTCAGTGCCTAATATTGATCCGCCCATTCCAATTAAATTGATATTTTTACAATTTTTATATTTTTTAAAAATATTTTTTTTAAAACTATATTTGTAATTGTTGGTAAATGAATTAAGCAAATCAGCACTTAAATTTAATTCTTTGTTTAAAATTTTATTTATTTTTTTTATATCTTTCATATTTCTTTTTAGGTTGAAATTTTTAAAAATTATGTTTTTTGAAAACATTTTTTATTTAATTTTTTTCAATATGGAACTTTCGATAGATGTCGATTCATCTGAATTTGAAACATTTTTTCCATCAGTATTCTTAAGTAAATTTTTTATGTTAGATTGATCGTTTTCAATATCCTTATTAGATTTTATATTAGCTTCTCCAGGTTTAGGCAATTTATCAAAGTCAGGTGGCATTGACAGTGGATTTTTTTTATCGATTAAAAATTCATCTCCTTGATCTGATCTTTTTTTCCCTTGCAAAGCTTCCCCCACTGAACCACAGGAATATAAAAATAATAAGAGTATTAATAATTTTGAAAATTTAAGGAATTTATTCATTTACTTTTTTTATAACTTATTAATTCTGCCAAAATAAGCAAAATAATTCCAATTGTTATAAATATATCAGCAACATTGAAGATAAACCAATGGTATCCATTATAATTCAGGTCAAAAAAGTCTGGTACAGCTCTATAATACATCCTATCAAATAGATTACCTAATGAGCCTCCTAAAATAACTATTAAAAAATAATACTTTATTCCTTTTTCTTTAAATAATAGATAAATTATCACAAAATTAATTAGAACAATTAAAATAGTAACTACATTATAAAAAAGATCTTGATCCGAGGATAATAAGCCAAAACCTATTCCTTTATTCCAAACTAAATAAAAATTTAAAAATGAATTTATATAAATATCTACTTGTCCAGTATCCTCTAATATATTCAAAATAAGTATTTTAGATATTCTATCTAGGAAGAAAATAGATATTAAAATGAAAATGCTTATTGAGATTTTTTTTATGTTTTCACTTTTCATTGAACACTAAGATGTCCATGTTTCTGGCATATTTCCTTACTAATTTTCCAACAGACAGGACACTTATTTCCAACAGCTTTAGAACTGGTGATCTCAATTTCTTTTTCTAAATTAGTGTCATTTGAAATTGAGGCTGAGGATGTAATACAAATTTCTGAGAAATCATGCTTCTCAGCTAAATTATAGAAATCTTTATCTTTGATTTTTATTTCAATTTTTGCCTCTAAACTTGAGCCAATAATTTTATCAGCCCTTTTACTTTCAATGCTAATATTTGCTTCATCTCTGATCAATTTAAGTTTATTCCATTTATTGTTTAATTCTTCATTTTTCCATTTATCTGGAATTTTTACGAATTTTTGTAAATGAATACTTCCTTTATTATCTTCCTTATGAATTAAATGATAAATTTCTTCCGTAGTAAATGATAAGATTGGGGCAAACCATTTTAATAAACATTCTAAAATTACTTTTAAAATTAAGATACAATCTGAACGTTTTTTTGAAGTTATTGGATCGCAATAAAGAAGATCTTTTCTAATATCAAAATAAAATGCTGAAAGTTCTACTGTACAAAAATTTAATAATTCTTTATATAAGTTATGAAAATTATAGGACTTAAAGTATTCATTAAAACTTTCATTTATTACATACAATCTATGCAGCATATACTTTTCTAATTCAGGAATATTGTTCAAATCAATTTTATCAAAATCTACTTTTGAATATTCATCTTGTATATTTCCTAAAAGATACCTGAAAGTATTTCTAATTTTTCTGTAAGACTCAGAGTGTTGGTCTAAAATTGAATAATCTATTCTTAAGTCCTCAGCATAATTTGAAGAAGCAACCCAAATTCTTAGGATATCTGCACCATATTTTTTTAAAATATCTTCTGGAGCTATTACATTTCCAGTTGATTTAGACATTTTTAGTCCTTTTCCATCAACAACAAATCCATGAGATAAAATACTTTCAAATGGTGCTCTCCCTCTTGTGCCACAAGACTCTAAAAGTGAAGAGTGAAACCATCCTCTATGTTGATCCGAACCCTCTAAATACATTGATGCAGGCCATTTTAAATCTTCTCTCTTTTCTAAAACAAAAGAATGAGTTGATCCACTATCAAACCACACTTCTACAATGTCACTAGTCTTATCAAAATCCTCTGCATTATATTTATCTCCAAGAAGTCTCTGAAAATTATCTTCAAACCAACAATCTGAACCTTCTTTTTCATAAATTTTTGCAATATTTTCAAAAACTTCCTCATCAATAAGAATTTCTCCATTTTTTTTTGAAATAAATATTGGAAGTGGAACGCCCCAAACCCTCTGCCTGGAGACACACCAATCTGGCCTGGTCTCGATCATTGCTTTTATTCTCTCTTTTCCTTTGCTAGGATAAAAAGTGGTATCATTTATTGCTTTAAGTGCTTTGTCTCTTAAATTATGGCTTTCCATTGAAATGAACCATTGAGGTGTTGCTCTGTGAACTAAAGGAGCCTTAGATCTCCAAGAATGAGGGTAAGAATGTGTTAGTTTACCATTATTTAAAAGACCTTTAAGTTCTTTAAGCTTGTCAATAACGATGTCATTTGCCTTAAAAATGTGCGTTCCCTCAAACACACGTATGTGTTTCGTGTACCTTCCATCATCATCAACAGTTTCAATTGCTTTTATTCCATTATTGATACACAAATTAAAATCATCAGGTCCGTGACTTGGCGCACAATGAACAATTCCTGTACCTTGTTCAGTTGTTACAAATCTTGCTTCGAGCATCGGAACATCATAATCATATCCAATTTTATGAAATGGATGGCTACAAACGGTTCCATCAAATTCTTTACCTTTAAATTCTTTTAATATATTAATTTTGTAATCAGTATCTTTTACAACAGATGTCAAAAGTTCTTTTGCAATAACTATTTTTTCATTTTGTAAAATATCTTTGTTATTTATCTCGCATAAAACATAATTCAAACCTTTGTTATAGGCTAATGCTTTGTTAGCTGGTATCGTCCATGGTGTTGTTGTCCAAATAACAACATTCGATCCAATCAGTTCATTAATATTAGATTTTTTAACTGGGAAGGCTGCATAGATTGTATCGGATACATGATCTTGATATTCAACTTCTGCATCTGCCAAGGCTGTTTTTTCAACTGTTGACCATAAAACAGGCTTGTAACCCTTGTACAAACTACCCTCTTTTAAAAATTTTCCAAGTTCTCTTACTATTTGAGCCTCTGCATCAAAACTCATAGTTGAGTAATAGTTTTCCCAATCTCCAATTACTCCTAATCTTTTAAATTGATCTTTATGAATATCAATCCATTTACTTGCAAAATCTCTACATTCTTTTCTAAACTCAATAATAGGTACATCATTTTTATTTTTTTTATTTTTTTTGTATTGTTCCTCAATTTTCCATTCAATTGGTAAGCCATGACAATCCCATCCAGGTACATAAACTGAGTCTTTACCATCCATTTGATGAAATTTAATTATTATATCTTTTAGAATTTTATTTAATGCGGTACCCATATGAATATTTCCATTTGCATATGGAGGTCCATCATGTAAGACAAATTTTTCTTTGCCTTTACTTTGAGATCTTATTTTTTCATATAAGTTAATCTTATCCCAATATTTCAAATATTCTGGCTCTTTATTTGGTAAATTTGCCTTCATAGAAAAAGCAGTTTTAGGTAAGTTTAAATGTTCCTTGCTCATTATGTTTTTTTAGCTTTTAAAATATCTTTTTTAATTTGATTTTTTAACTCACTGATACCTTTGAATTTTTTTTCTCCTCTTATAAATTTTAAAAATTCTACAGATAATTTTTTATTATAAAGATTTCCTGAAAAATTAAAAATATTTACCTCTAAAAGTATTTTTTTTTGGTTAAATGTGGGTCTATACCCTAAATTTGCAATTCCTTTATAGAATTTTCCTCTATCATTAATTCTTGTTTTTACAGCATAAACTCCAGGCTTTGCTATAACATAATTTCCAATATCGATATTGCAGGTTGGAAATCCAATTTTTTGACCCATCATTCTACCTCTTTGGACTTTTCCTTCAATTTCCCAGTTTCTTTTTAAAAAAGTGTTTGCTTTTGACAACCTTCCCTCTTCAAGCAACTTTCTAATTATTGTTGATGAGATTATTTTTTTGTTTTTCATCAAAGGAGTTGGATTTATTAAATTATAACTAAAATCATTCTCAAATTTTTTAAGCATTGATACATCGCCCTCTCTTTTATGGCCAAATCTAAAGTTATTACTAACGAATATAAACTTTGATCTAAGTTTTTTGGATAAAATATTTTTTATGAATTGATAATAAGTGATCTTGGAAAAATTTTTATCAAATTTTTTATTAATAACAAAATCAACACCAAATTTTTTTAAATAAATAACTTTTTGATTAAAATTCGATATTCTATAATTTTTAATTTTTGAATTAAAAAACATTTTAGGTATAGGATCAAAAGTGACTACGCCAACTTTAGACTTATATTTTGTTTTATATTTTTTAGCTAACTCAAATAATTTTTGATGCCCTAAATGTAAGCCATCAAAATTACCTATTAAGATAATTGATTTTTTAAATTTACCTGGAATATTAAAATTATTAAAAATTGTTAATTTTTTTACCATTTTAATTCTTTCTGAAAATAGTTAATTTTTGCTTTATAATTTTTAAGTACATTTTTAATTGATAATTTTGATATTTCTTCTCTATGTATACCACCTGTAATAAGCAATGAATCAAAATTTTGTATGTTAGCACCCTTTATATCTGTGTTTAAATTATCACCAATACATAATATTTTTTTGTTATTTACATCTGCCGCAATTTCATAAACAGGCGGATACGGTTTGCCAAAGTAAATTACCTCACCTTCAATTTCTTCAAATGATTTTGCAATTGAGCCTGCGCAATATTCTCTTTTGTCCCCTCGATCTACTATTAGATCAGGGTTAGTGCATATCATTTTTTTAGTTATATGTTTTGATAAAAGATTTTTGTAATACCCTAGATCATCTTCGTGTTCTTCAAAAAGACCTGAACATAACAAATAATCTGATTCATTAATATTTAAGACCTTATTATTTTCAAAAGATTGGAATAAATCAAAATCCTTTGTCGGTCCTAAATGAAAAAATTTTTTGTTATTGAAATTTTCTAAAAGATATCTTTTTGATGCCTCTCCAGATGTAAAAACTGTATCAGTGAAATTATTTAATCCCATTTTTTTCAAAAAATTAACTACAGTTAGGTTGGGTCTTGGAGCATTTGTTAACAATATGAATTTTTTTTTATTATTAGATAATTCTTCTAATACTTTAACAGCATTCTCATAAAGCTTTATTCCGTTATGAACTACTCCCCAAATATCTATGAAAAATAAGTCATATTTACTGACTATTGATTTTAAGCCTGATTCCTCCAAATTTTTACTCATCTTTCAGATATAGCCTAAAAATCCTATAAATTCTTGGGTTTTCTCAGTTATATATTTAAGTACAGATCTTGAAATAATAGTCACATGCATCTATATGATCATTAATTTAAAGGAGTAAATATGAAGTTTAAACCGTTACATGACAGAGTATTAATCGAAGTTTTGGACAGTAGTGAGAAAACTGCTGGCGGAATTATCATCCCTGATTCTGCGCAAGAAAAACCACAAGAAGGCAAAGTAGTTGCTGTAGGTGGTGGATCAAAAACTGAGGATGGAAAAATTATACCAATGGATGTTAAAGTTGGTGACAAAGTTCTTTTTGGAAAATGGTCAGGAACTGAAGTTAAAATTGATGGTAAAGAATACAGCATAATGAAAGAATCAGACATTATGGGTATCTCTACTTCTAAATAAATAAATAAAAGGAGAGTTTAATAATGGCAAAAATAGTAAAATTCGATTCAGATGCTAGATCAGCAATGCTGAAAGGAGTAGATATACTTGCAAACACAGTTAAGGTTACTCTTGGCCCCAAAGGTAGAAATGTTGTTATAGACAAAGCATATGGTGCACCAAGAACAACGAAAGATGGTGTATCAGTTGCTAAAGAAATCGACCTGGATGATAAATTTGAAAATATGGGTGCGCAAATGGTAAAAGAAGTTGCGAGCAAAACAAATGATGAAGCAGGTGACGGTACTACAACTGCAACTATTTTAGCTCAAGCTATTGTAAAAGAAGGTTGTAAGTATGTTACAGCTGGTATGAATCCTATGGATGTTAAAAGAGGAATTGATGCTGCAGTAGAACAGGTAAGAGATACTCTTATATCTTCAGCTAAAAAAGTGAAAGATAGTGATGAAATTGCTCAGGTTGGAACTATTTCTTCTAATGGAGATAAAGAAATAGGAAACATGATTGCTAAGGCTATGCAGAAAGTTGGCAACGAAGGTGTTATAACTGTCGAGGAAGCAAAAAGTATTGAAACAGAACTTGATGTTGTTGAAGGAATGCAATTTGATAGAGGATATTTATCACCATACTTTGTCACAAATGCTGAAAAAATGACAACAGAGCTTGAGAATCCATTAATCCTTTTACATGAAAAAAAATTAACTAATCTTCAACCAATGGTTCCACTACTTGAGGCTGTAGTTCAAGCAGGAAGACCTTTAATGATAATTTCAGAGGATGTAGAAGGTGAAGCATTGGCAACTTTAGTTGTAAATAAATTAAGAGGTGGGCTTAAAGTTGTAGCAGTTAAAGCTCCTGGTTTCGGCGATAGAAGAAAAGCTATGCTTGAGGACATCGCAATTTTAACTGGTGGACAAGTTATATCTGAAGATCTTGGTATAAAACTGGAAAATGTGAAAATCACTGATCTAGGGTCTGCTAAAAGAGTAAAAGTTGATAAAGAAAATAGTACGATTGTAAGTGGCACTGGTAAAAAATCAGACATTGAAGCAAGATGCGATCAAATTAAACAACAAGTTGAAGAAACTTCATCAGATTATGACAGAGAAAAACTTCAAGAAAGGCTTGCAAAATTAGCAGGTGGTGTTGCAGTAATCAAAGTTGGTGGTGCAACAGAAGTAGAAGTTAAAGAGAAAAAAGATAGAGTCGAGGATGCTCTAAATGCTACAAGAGCAGCTGTTGAAGAAGGAATAGTAGTTGGTGGTGGATGTGCGCTTCTTTATGCTTCACAAGATCTAGATAAACTAAAAGTTAAAGGTTCAGATCAAAAAGCAGGTGTTGAAATTGTTAAAAGTGCATTAGAAGCACCTATAAGACAAATAACAACAAATGCTGGTGTCGACGGTTCAGTTATAGTAGGCAAACTTTTAGAAGGCAATAAATCTTCTCAAGGTTACGACGCTCAAACAGAACAATTCGTCGACATGTTTAAAGAAGGAATTATTGATCCTGTTAAAGTTGTTAGAACAGCTTTACAAGATGCGGCTTCAATTTCTGGATTATTAGTAACAACTGAGGCAATGGTTGCTGACAAACCTGAAGAGAAGGATGCTGCTGCTGGAGGAATGCCTCCAGGAGGAATGGGCGGCATGGGGGGCATGGGTGGCATGGGAATGTAACCCAAAAAGTCTAACTAAAAATTTAAGAAAGGGCAGATTATTCTGCCCTTTTTTTTTGTTTTCTATTAAAAGTATAAATGTATAAGAACCTCAATCATGAATAATAATATTAGAAACATCACTATCATTGCTCATGTTGATCATGGAAAAACAACACTGATTGATAATTTGATGAAACAAAGTGGTTCTTTTAGAGACAACGAAGTAGTCGATGAAAGATTAATGGACTCTGGAGAACTAGAAAAAGAAAGAGGGATTACAATTCTTGCTAAGCCTACTTCGATTAATTGGAAAGATACTAGAATAAATATTATTGATACTCCTGGTCACAGAGATTTTGCAGCAGAGGTTGAAAGAGTTTTAAGTTTAGCCGATGGTGCATTATTGTTAGTAGACTCTGCAGAAGGCGTCATGCCTCAAACAAAATTTGTATTAAGTAAAGCATTAAAACAGGGATTAAAACCAATTGTAGTAATAAATAAATTAGACAAAAGTGATCAAAGGGCTGATGAAGTTTTAAATGAGACTTTTGATTTATTTGTTAGTTTGGATGCTAATGAAGAGCAATTAGATTTTCCAGTATTATACGCAAGTGGAAGGTCTGGTTGGGCTTCAAAGGATATTGATGGACCAAGAGAAAATCTTAATCCGCTATTAGATTTAGTTTTGGATCATGTAAAACCTTCTCAATTTGATAGATCAAAACCATTTGCGATGCTATCGACGCTGCTTTATGCTGACAATTTTTTGGGTAGAAGTTTAGTGGGAAGAATTTCACAAGGGACGGCAAAAGCAAATCAACAAATTAAAGCAATAAATTTAAAAGGTGAAAAAGTAGATGAAGGTAGACTTACAAAGATCTTTAGATATGAGGGCACAAAAAAAGTGCCCATTGAAGTTGGAGAAGCTGGAGATATTGTAGTTATAGCTGGACTAGAAAAAGCAAATGTAGCAGATACTATTTGTGATTTAGAGGTAAATGAGCCTATTGAGGCAACACCGATCGATCCACCAACAATGTCTATAAAAATAACAGTAAATAGCTCACCATTAGCAGGAACGGAGGGTAAAAAATTAACAAGTACCCAGATTAGAGATCGTCTAATTTTAGAAGCTCAAAACAATGTTGGAATTTCTTTCTCAGAAAACGCAAATAAAGATGCATTTGAGATAAGTGGAAGAGGAGAATTAATGCTCGAAATATTACTAACACAAATGAGACGTGAGGGTTTTGAGATGACTGTAAGCCCTCCTAAAGTTTTATTTAAAACTGATGAAAATTCAAAAAAGTTAGAACCCATTGAAGAAATTACTATGGATTTAGATGAAGAATATTCATCAAGGATTATTGACTCTATGAATAGAAGAAAGGGTAAATTAATTGAATTAAAAGATACTGGGAAGAATAAAAAAAGACTAATTTTTCATGCGCCAACAAGAGGTTTAATGGGATACACAAGTAGATTTTTAACTTTAACAAAAGGAACAGGTGTTATTAACAGAATTTTTCAATCTTACGGAGATTTTGAGGGAGACATGGAGGGTAGAAGAAATGGCGCTTTAATTTCTATGGACCAGGGTAAAGCTGTTGCATTTTCAATTTTTAATTTACAGGCTAGAGGAGAAATGTTTGTCACTCACAATGATCCAGTTTATACAGGAATGATTGTTGGCTTAGCTCCTAAACCAGGTGATATGATAATTAATGTTATGAAAGGAAAAAAACTTACAAATATGAGAACACAAGGTACTGATGAAAATATTGTTCTTACACCTGTAAGACAAATGTCGATTGCAGAACAGTTAAGTATACTTAATACTGATGAAGCGTTAGAAATTACACCTAAATCTTGTAGACTCAGAAAAGCGATTCTGGACCCAAACGAAAGAAAAAGAAGCGAAAAACAAAATACTGCTACTTAGTTCATTATTTTATCAATAATGTACAAACTAAAAGCAATACAAGGACCAATTCCAAAAGCAAACATCAAAGTTCCAACACCAATTGTTCCACCCAAGTACCACCCAACTGAAGCTACAGAAATTTCTATAAAGGCTCTTACAGAAGCAATCGGTAGATTAGTTTTTTTTTGTAAACCAGTCATTAAACCATCCCTAGGCCCTGGACCTAGATTGGCTATTAAATAAATACCACTCCCCACTCCAACTATCATAACGCCTCCTGCAGCCATTAATAATTTCATAATGTAAGTTTCAGGTGTTGGTATAAATGCAATTGTAATGTCTAACATTGCTGCAATAATTACGATATTGAATATGGTACCTAGACCAGGTTTTTGTTTTAAAAAAAACCATGAAGACAAAACGACAACACTTACTATAAAAGTTACAATTCCAATAGATAATCCTGAATTAATTGAAATTCCTTGTGCCATTACAGTCCATGGAGAATTGCCAATAAATGAAATAACAACTAAGGCCTCGCCAAAACCGAATAATATTAGACCAAAACAAAGAAAGAATAAGGTAGATAATTTTGGCTTTAAATTAAAAGTCTCGTGAGAACTCCATGAGACTTTAGGAATATTTTTGATAGTAAGGAACATATATTTCGCTATTATTTATACTTTCTTTAACTAAAATCTATGAAAATGAAACATTTTATTATCGTATCAATAATTATTATGTTTGCGTCTAAAGTGATGGCACATAGCAGTCATTATGAAGGTCTTAAAAAAATTGAGATGGATGTTCTAAGAAATAATGAAGTTATTGGTAGCACCAACTACTTCTTTGAATTCGATAAAGATTTATTTGTAGTAAAAAATTATACTAATTTTAAAGTAGAGTTATTTGGCATAACAGTTTTTTCGATATTAAGTGAGACAATAGAAAAGTACAAAGATGATAAATTAGTTTTTTTTAAATCTAATACTTTTCAAAATGATAAGGAGAAATATGTAAATTTAAATTATGATAAATCTATAAATAAATTCGTTATAGACGGATCATCATACAAGGGTGAAGCCAGTTTAGATTGTACAATTGGGAATTGGTGGAACCATAAAATTTTTAAAGCTAATAAACAGATCAGTCCTTTATCTGGAAGTATAAAAAAACAGACTGTGAGTTTAATTGGGAATGAAAACGTTAATATTAACGGTGAAGAATATTTAACTAAACACTTTAATATTAAATCAAATGATGAAAGTCTTTCTGATGAAAAAAAATTTGAATTTGATGTTTGGTATAATCCTGAAAATAATTTAATATTAAAAGTAACTTATAATAAAATGGGCAATTGGGAGTATAGATTAAGGAGTTTTGAGTAATGGCAATATGGGGAAGCATAATTGGTGGAATGCTAGGTTTTTCAATCGGTGGGCCTTTTGGTATGCTTTTAGGATCCTTAATCGGTGGAAAAATGTCAAGAGCTAGATCAAGTGGTGGATTTAGATCTTTTGCACAGCCACAACAAATATTTGCACTCTCTTTGATAGTTTTATCAGCAAAGCTAAGTAAAGCAGATGGACAGGTTAGTCGTGAAGAATTAATTGCAGTTAAAGATAAATTAAAAATACCTGAAAATGAATTAGATCAGGTTGGTAAAATTTTCAATAAAGCTAAAGAGGAAAGTACCGGGTATGAACCATATGCAAAACAAATTGCAGAAGTTTATAGAGGAAATATGAATGTATTAGAGGAAGTAATTAACACTCTTTTTTATATTGCTGAAGCTGACGGACATATAAGTGAAAATGAATTAATAATGATAGAAGATATAGCAAGAATTTTTGGATTAAATCAGACTCAAATTAATGGAATTAAAGAAAGCAGAAAGTCATCAGACAAACTTAATCCTTATATTGTTTTAGAAAGTAAGCCTGATGATTCACTCGAAGAAATAAGAAAACGTTATATTAAACTTAGCAAAGAGCATCATCCTGATCTTTTATTAAGTAAAGGTGTTCCTCAAGAAGTAATAGATGAGAGCAAAGCTAAAATGAGAGCTGTAAATTCAGCTTGGGATCAAACACAAAAATTAAAGAATTAGTCCTAATAAACTCGCCATAAAATACATAGAAAATACAAAAGCAAGGACCACAATAAAATACATTATTGTAACAATTTTATCTCTTTTCCTTCTTTGTCTTACAAATGGTTTATCGTCGAGATCACAAATATCTCTTACACCGACAACTTGATAATCACAAGTGTAACGCCATATCGAGTCAGGCATCCTAGGATCGGTTTGATTATAAAATTGTATCCATTGAACTGTATATTTAAATAAAAGATAACTTACAATTAACAGAAGTCCACTAGTAAACATTATTCTATCATCTAAAACTGTTCTGACTCAGTTGAGCCTTCCATTGCTGTAGTTGAACTTTTGCCTGAGCTTATTGTATTTGAAACTGCATCAAAATAAGATGTACCTACTTCTCTTTGATGTTTCACACTTGTGTATCCATCTTTTTCTCTAGCAAATTCATGCTGTTGAATTTTTGAGTAAGCAGTCATGCCTTCTGATTTATATTTTTCTGCTAATTCAAATATTGCGATGTTTTGAGTGTGGAAACCTGCTAATGTAATAAATTGAAATTTATATCCCATTTCTCCAATCTTTCTTTGAAATGATCCAATTTCCTCATCGGATAAATGTTTCTTCCAATTAAATGATGGTGAACAGTTATAAGCTAACATTTTCCCAGGAAATTTTTCATGTATAGCATCAGCAAATTTCTTTGCTTCTGCTAAATTTGGAGTAGCAGTTTCACACCATATTAAATCTGCATATGGAGCATAAGCTAGACCTCTAGAAATAGCCTGCTCTATTCCATCTTTAACATAAAAGAAACCTTCAGGTGATCTTTCTCCAGTTAAAAATGGTTTATCATTTTCATCAAAATCATTAGTTATTAGCTTCGCTGCATTTGCATCTGTTCTTGCTAAAATTATTAATGGTACATCTGCTATATCAGCAGCAAGTCTTGCAGCCTTTAAATTTCTAACCATTGTTCCAGTTGGTACAAGAACTTTTCCACCCATATGACCACATTTTTTCTCACTAGCTAATTGGTCTTCAAAATGAACCCCAGCAGCACCTGCTCTAATAAATTTTTTAGTTAATTCAAATACATTTAGTGGTCCACCAAATCCTGCTTCACCATCAGCTATAATTGGTAACATGTAATCAGTTCTCTTACTCTTATCCATGTCACCATCTATCATTTCCATATGTTGAATTTGATCAGCTCTAACTAAGGAATTATTCATTGTCTCAACTAATTTTGGTGCACTATCATATGGATATAAAGATTGATCAGGATACATTTCTCCAGCACTATTAGCATCAGCCGCAACTTGCCAACCACTTAAATAAATTGCTTTCAAACCAGCTTTTGCATGTTGCACTGCATGATTTCCAGAAAGTGACCCAAGGGTATTAACATAAGCTTCTGTATTAAGCAGTTTCCAAAGCTTTTGTGACTGCATTTTACACATAGAATATTCAATTTTGATTGAACCTCTTAATCTTTCAACTTCTTCAGGAGTATAATCTCTTTTAATACCTGCAAATCTTTTTAAATCGTATGAAATATTCTCAGCTGACACTTAAACCCCTCTCTTTTGATTAAATGACTAGAAATAACTAATTACTATTTTGAGCTGTATTCTTCAGTAAATTCGTTCATTCCGCTAGATCCCCAATCGCAATGATCGTCTCTAATGTAAATACCTTTTGACTTGTGCTCAGAATGCTCTTCTTTATTAGTAATTTGGTAGTTATTTTCGATATTGTTAATTTTGTTTTTTTCCATAACTTCCTTATAATTTACAATGTTTACAAAATCCAGAAAAATATTGATTTTACTTGTAAATTTGAATAATTTTTTGTAAATTTAAATTTACAAAATTTACATGAGTCAACCTGATATAAAAATTGGCAAAAAAATTAAGACTTTTAGGAATAAATTAGGTCTTCAAGCAAAAAAATTGGCTGAGCAAATAGGTATTTCGCCAAGTTATTTAAACTTAATTGAGAGTGGGAAAAGAAAAATTGATGGAGATTTACTTCTTAAAATTAGTCAGGAGTTAAGAATTGAATTTAATGACATTCTTGAAGACAAAGTAGATCTTAAAAATTCTAGAAAAGCAATTGCCAGTTTTTATAGAGGAAATAATAAAAACGAAATCAATCTTAAAATTGGCCCAAAGATAAAAGCCTTCAGAAGGCAGCTAGGTATTCAAGCTAATGTGTTAGCTGGACAAATAGGTATTTCGCCAAGTTATTTAAACTTAATTGAGAGTGGGAAAAGAAAAATTGATGGAGACCTAATAATAAGAGTTTGTGAAGAACTTAAAATAAATTTATCAGATTTAACTAGTAGATCAGATTTAAACCTTGAAAATAATATATCTGAGTTACTTGGTGATGAGTTATTTGAAGATTTGGATATTCTTGGTCCAGAGGTAAAGGATTTGGTAAACACTAATCCCAAAATTGCAAAAGCTTTAATAAAACTTGGGGATAACTTTAAGCAGAAAGATCATGATATAGTAAATAAAGTTGAAAATTTATCAGGTAAAATTATAGACAGTAGAAAAGCATCATTTCCTGGAGAAGTGGTTTCTGATTTTTTGCAAGAAAATAAAAATTTTTTTCCTGAATTAGAAAATTTTGCTAATGAGGTTTTTGAAAAAGTAAAACAAAATAACAGAACAAGATATATAGCTTTATGTGATTTTTTAAAAAGTGAATATGGTATCAAGGTAACTGATATTATTCCAGAAGAGAATAAACCATTTTCAAAAATATTTAAAATTGATACTAAAGAGTTATTTCTTTCAGATTATATTTCTTTGGAAACAAAAAAATTACATGCTGCTGCACAAATTGCTCAAGAGGGTGCATCTCATCAAATTGAATCATATTTATCAACATTTACTTTTCCTTCAAATGAGTCAAAAAAATTAACAAGAGTAGCTTTATTAAATTATTGTGGCGCTGCAATATTAATGCCATACAAATTATTTCATCAAGAATGTAGAGACCTTAAATATGATTTAGAACTTTTACAAAATACTTTTGCAACTTCCTTCGAACAAGTTGCTCATAGGGTCACTTGTTTACAAGATCCACTGCTTCCTGGAATACCTTTTCATTTTTTAAGAGTAGATGTTGCAGGAAATATTTCAAAGAGATTTTCATTATCAGGTATTGAAATACCAAGATATGGTGGTGCTTGTCCGAGATGGAATGTTTACTCAGCTTTTTCAAGACCTGGTGTAATTCAAGCAGCGGTGAGTAAAATGACTAATGGAGAAAAATACGTTTGTATAGCAAAGACAGTTGAAAAAGGTGTCGGAAGATATGGACAGAAGAAAAGTATGTTATCTATAGGTCTAGGATGCGAAGCAAAATATGCAAAAGAATTTGTTTATACTGAAAATTTAGATTTAACCGATAAAAAATCTGAGTTGCCTATAGGAGTATCATGTAGAACATGCGATAGACTTGATTGTTCACAAAGAGCCTTTCCACCTCTTCATAAAAAATTTGATGTAGATATCAATTCTAGAGGAGTTTCTGTTTACGTAAATGAATAAATGGTTAGTTTTGCTTTAGTTTTTGCCTTTTCTTTGAAATTAATTGAGTAAGTGAGTCCACCATAAAATCTGATGCTTTGAATATTTCATTAGATTTGAACTCATAAGACATATTTTTTTCATTATTTGTCTTATCTTCTATTATTATTCCTTTATCAGGTGAATTATCCTTAATATATATTAAAATTAACCATTCTTCGTCTGATGACTCGTCCCATTTTATAAATATTTCTCCAGTTTCAAATCTTTTATCTATGCATCTAAAAATAGACATATGTCTTGTAATATATCTTTTGTTTAATTGGAAAACTAGGCTGTTCGCACTTCTATAAAAACTTTCTAAAGCAAACTCAATTTTTTGTCTCGCTAAATTATATTCTCTTTCTTTTTGCAGAAGTGCTGATCTATCATCAGCTTCATCTGTCTGAACGCCAAGTGCCTCAACTCTTTCTCTTATTTTTTGGTCTCTTATTAATCTATATTTATTTTTTAAGTTCTCTATTCTTTGTTGAAGTTCCCCATAATTTTCTCTTTTTTCTCTTAAAGAAATTTTTTCAAGTTTCTCTAATTCTTTTACCTCTCTTATTCTAAAACTTTCAATCTGTTTTTGAATTTTTAATTCTTGTAAAAATTTCTTTTGTCTCTCTGATTGTTCTTTTCTTAAGAGAGCTTGTTCTTTTCTTAAAAATAATTTTAGGTCTTTTGCTCTTAATTTTTCTATTCTTTCCTCATCTTTTAGTTGTTGCTCCTTTAATTTTAATTGCTTTTCCTCTTGTAATATCTTTTGTTTTTTTATTCTTTCTTTTTCTTTTTCATTTTTTTCAATTTCAATTAATTTTAACCTTCTTTTTTCGTCTTTTCTTTGAGATTTAAATTCATTAATTTTTCCATCAATAGAATTAAAGAATTTAGAGATACCCCTATCAATTGCAAAAATATCAAATTTAACTTTAACATTTAATTTTGATTTTATATTTTCCTCTACTCTTACTGACTTTGTAATTAAATTATCTTTAGTCTTCTTTTTTAGAACTAACTTTTTACTTATATTTTTTTTTGTTCTAATCTTAAGATTTTTTCTCTTCTTCTTTACTTTTTTTTTTATTTTTGAGGTAATTTTGCTAATTTTTTTTTTCTTGTAAACTTTTTTTTTTTTATTTTTTTTCATTATTACTGGTGTTAATTTATCAGTAATATTTTAATAAATATAGTCCCTCGTATTTGGAACAGAGCTATTATCTTTGGCTAATTGTAATTGAAATACAACCTGATCTCCCCATTTAAATGCCATTTCACAACTAGCTAAGTAAAATTCCCACATTCTAAAAAATTTTTCGTCAAACATATCTAAAACTGTATCTTTTTTTGATAAAAATCTCTCTTTCCAATTTCTAAGAGTATGAGCATAATGCATCCTAAGTACCTCGATATCAGACACTATAAGACCAGACTTCTCGATTGGTTTTGATATTTCACTTAAGCTAGGCGTGTAACCACCAGGAAAAATATATTTTTGTATCCATGGTTGTGGATCTCTCGGAGGCATAGAGGAACCAATTGTATGAATTAGTGCTATTCCTTTTTCATTCAAAAGCTGAAAAACTTTATTAAAATATGTTTTATAAAAATTTCTACCAACATGCTCAAACATTCCAACACTCACAATCCTATCAAACTTCTCATTTAATTGTCTGTAATCAATAAGTTTAAAGTCTACTTGATTTGATAAATTCATTTCTTTCGCTTTATTCTGACTATATTCAAATTGATTTTCAGACAATGTTATTCCTGTAACACTGGCATTTGTCTCCTTTGCTATTGCTAATGCTAATGTTCCCCATCCTGAACCAACGTCTAAAACTTTTTGGTTTGGCTGTATGTTTAGCTTTTTAATAATATGATGAATTTTGTTGCTTTGAGCTTGTTCAAGAGTATCACTATCATTTTTAAAATAAGCACAAGAATATTGTCTATTTTTATCTAAAAATAAGTCGTAAAGTTTTTCAGATATATCAT
>CABZGO010000019.1 GCA_902525355.1 uncultured Pelagibacteraceae bacterium
GTTCAGGTAAAATATGCTTCAGCCTCAGCTCCGATTGTTGATGAAGAGGTAACACAAGTAATTGAAGAAGTCATAGGTGGAGCGGAGGGAATAAAAAATATAGATGCCAAATCAGAAAATGGGAAAAGCACAATAAATATTGAATTTGACACTGATATTGACCTTGACAATGCAGCTAATGATGTAAGGGAAAGAATTGCTCGAGTTGTTGGAAGACTTCCCACAGAATCTGAGGCACCAAGAATTCTTAAGCAATCAGCGGGTTTTACGACTACTATGTGGCTAGCTTTGTCCTCAGAAACTTGGAGTGATCTTGAGTTGGGAGATTATGCAGAAAGATATTTAGTTGATCAGTTTTCCAGTATTAAAAATGTTGGCCGAATAAGAACAGGTGGCCTTAGGGAACAGAGTATAAGAGTGTGGATAGATCCAATAAAATTAGCTGCAAATAATTTAACTATACAAGAAGTAGAGAGATCATTAAGAAATGAAAATGTTAGATTACCAGCAGGTACACTTGAAGCTGAAAATATAGATTTAACAATCAATATTGATAAATCATACAATGACTTAGAAAAATTAAAGGAGCTACCAATTAAGAAGGCTAAAGACAATATAGTAAGACTATCGGATATTGCAAATTTAGAATTAGGCCCTGTCACAGAGAAAGTTTTATTTAGAGCTCAGAGCAAAGGAGCACTAAATTTAAAAAACTATGGGAATAGGTATTTATGCAAGAAGTGGAGCCTCAACTGTTGAATTATCAAAAGAAGTTGAAAAAAAAATTATAGAAATAAAAAAAACTTTACCAGCTGATTTAAATTTAGAAATAGCTTTTAATAGAGCCACTTATATTGGTGAAGCAATAAATGAAGTTTATAAAACTTTAGTCATAGCTTTTATACTTGTAGTGATAATAATTTATTTATTTTTAGGAAACCTAAAAGCAGTTATTGTTCCTGCAATAGCTTTACCAGTAAGTCTGATTGCAACTTTTTTAGGTTTATATATATTTGATTTATCAATTAATATATTTGTCTTATTAAGTTTTATATTAGCAATTGGAATTATTACTGATGACTCGGTCATTATGACTGATGCGATATATAGAAGAATTGAAAATGGCGAGACACCCCTTGTAGCAGCTTATAAAGGCTCTAAACAAATTACATTTGCAATTATTGCAACAACTCTTATTTTAGTTGCAGTATTTTTACCTTTAATTTTTATTGAAGGTATTGCTGGAACATTATTTAAAGAAACTGCAATAGCGCTATCATTTGCAATTGTAGTCTCATCATTTGTTGCTCTAACACTTTCGCCAATGCTAGGTAGTAAATTTCTTGATAAAAAGAAAAAGTCTAATCTCTTGACAAGAGGATTTGATAAATTTTTTCAAGGTTTTTCAAAATTTTACACTGAGACATTGGGATTTTGGATGAATAAGAAGAAAACTATAATAACATTTATAATATTTATCGTAGTTGCATCTGGAGCTTTGTACAATTATACAAAAAAAGAGTTATTGCCATTAGAAGATCGAGGTGTTTACTTAGTCATAGGATTTACAGATGAGGGAAGCTCATTCCAATATACTCAAAAAAGGGCTGAAGACGTTGAAAAAAGACTTATTCCACTGCTAGATGGAGACAATAGTCCTTACAACAGATTTTTAATGATAGTTCCAGGTTTTGGCTCTGAAAATAGCTTCTTAATAATTTCACTATTAGATAATTGGAAAAATAGAAAACAGAATTCTCAAACAATAATGAGACAAGCAATTGGAAAAATAGTTACAGTGCCCCAAACACTAGCTTTTCCTATTTCTCCACAGTCCATAAGAGTTTCTAGTTACAATAAGCCTGTTCAAATGGTTATTTATGGAAATACATATGAAGAGCTAGAGCAAATACAATCTCAAGTTATTAGAATATTAAGAAAGAACAGAAATTTATCAAGACTTGAATCTGACTACACAAGAAATAAACCTGAAGTAAATATAAAAATTAACAAAAATAAAGCAAAAGACTTAGGAATATCAACTGAAGCAATTGGTCAAACACTAGAAACTTTGTATGGAGGTAAGACGGTTACAAAATTTAATAAACTTGGAAAAGAATACCCTATTATTTTACAACAATATTTAGAAGATAGAAAAAATAAAGAAAGTTTAAGTAAAATATTTGTTCGATCAGAAAAAACAGGTAATTTAGTTTCTCTGTCTAATCTTGTTGAATTTAATGAAAAGGGAACAGCAAGTAAGTTGTCAAGATATAACAGACAACGTGCTGTAACAATATCAGCTAACATAAGTGAAGGTTATACTTTAGCTGAAGCAATAAAGTATTTAGAGGAAACCATGACTAATGTTGCTCCAGATAAACAAATTACCTGGAAAGGAAAATCTGAAGAATTAAAAGAAACAAGTAATGAACTTTATATTATATTTGCTCTAGCATTGTTAACAGCTTATCTTGTTATGTCAGCTACTTTTAATTCATTTATACACCCATTTATAATTATTTTGACTGTTCCACTTGCAGTATTTGGAGGTTTAATATTTATTCTATTTTTAAATTCATCAATAAATATATTTTCACAAATCGCCTTAGTAATACTAATAGGTATTTCAACAAAAAATAGTATTCTTATAGTTGATTATGCAAATCAATTGAGAACTAAAGGTAAAGAAATTGAAAAAGCCGTGAAAGAAGCCTGCAGTTTAAGATTTAGACCAATTATAATGACATCTCTGAGCACAATGATTGCGATGTTGCCTTTGGTTATAGGAAATATTGGTCCAGGTGCTGGAGAAGGTTCGAGACTTGCTGTAGGTGCAACTATACTTGGTGGAATGATAATTTCTACCTTTTTCACTTTATATGTAACTCCAACAATGTATTTAACTCTAGCAAAAAATACGAAGAGAATTGATGCAGTTGATATAGAGCTTAAAAAACAATTAAACTAAAATATAATATATTTTTTAGTAGTAAGTGACTTTCGACAATTATTAAGCTGTTCCTTGTATTTCTTAGATTGATTTTCAACTTTTTTTGCTAAAATAATAATTTTTTGGTTTTTTTTATAATTTTTGTAATTTCCCCAGCCTTCATGATAAGCAACATACTGCTTAAAAGCGTCATTTTTTGGGATTTTTAGGATCTTTTCTGTTTTGTTTGTGTACCACCCAATAAAATCTACACTATCTTTAAATCTTGTCCTAGTAGCATATTTATTCCCTGTTTCGTCTTTGTATTGTTTCCAGGTTCCTCTAATTGCTTGAGAATAACCAAAAGAACTTGATGGTCTTTTATAAGGAATAACCTTAAATAATTTTTGTCTAGGTGGTTTTGCCAACCAATCAAAATCTGACTCCATTTTAATTATAGCAAGTTGCAAATTAATAGGTGTGCCCCATTTTTGCTCTGTTTTTTTTGCATGTTTGTACCAAAGATATCTTTCTGAAAATATTGAACAGCCATCTGCAGTATTTTTAGGAATTGAGGAGCAACTAGAAAACAAAATAAAAATTAAAAATAAATATATGTTTTTATTTCGAATCATTTTCATTATTATCTATTTTTTTTTCTCCATATCCAAGGATATTCAAATTGCATTTGCCATAAACCCAAAGAAAATTTTTTTGCAAAAACTTGATATTTTTTAAATTTACCCTTTGAGTATTTAGGATAATCAAATGCATAACCATTCTTGACCATAAAAACTGATAGGCTTTCATTTTTTAAAAAACATTCACCAATTAATCTGCTATATTGATCTTTATTTTTTTCAATTTTACAATTAACAATCTGATTTCCAATTTTTTCAATGAGCTTATCTTTTGATAACTTTCCACATAAAATTTCAACATTATTCAAAACACATGATTGTTTCTTTCCAAAAAAAAAACTTTCAGGAGCATCAATTCCACCAAAGCGAATTTTTTTATTATTAATCTTAATTGTGTCACCATCTGTAATTTTTGGTTTACCTGAAATTAATAAATAATTTTGTTCTGAAGATAATAAGTGGTTAATATTAAATAAGAGGAAAAAAAAACTAATTAAAATCAGTTTTTGCTTTTTCATTTAATTCGTCCATTTTTTTTCGTAGATCTTCATCTGATACGTTTTTTTCTTTCAAATCCTCTTTAATTTTTCGAAAAACGTCTTGATCTCCTGCTTCAGCAAAATCTGCTTTTATTACTGATTGAATGTACTCTTTTTCTTGATCTGGATTATAACTTAATATTTGAGATACCCATTCACCTAAATATTTATTTCTTCTAGCACTAACTTTGAATTGAAGCTCTTGATCATGAGCAAATTTCTTTTCAAAACTTTTTTTTCTGTCTTCAAATGAACTCATTTTAATAAAATAAAAAGATTTAGCTTTATGTCAATCTAATTTAATTTATATTTGTGTTAAATTTATGAATAATTTAATCCTTGTTAGACACGGACAAAGCGAATGGAACCTAGAAAACCGTTTTACTGGCTGGGTAGATGTAGGTTTAGCTGCTAAGGGTAAACTTGAAGCTTGTAAGGCAGGAGAATTAATTAAAGAATTAAACCTTGAATTATCTTATTTTTATACATCCTTACAGACTAGATCGATCGAAACACTTAATTTAATCCTCAATACTATGAGAATTAAAGATCAAAATATTGTTAATGCCTGGGAACTAAATGAAAGACACTACGGAGCGTTAACAGGTTTAAATAAAGATGAAATGAAAAAACTTTATGGAGAAGAAAAAATTCATATTTTTAGAAGATCTTGGGATAACCCCCCTGAGCCACTAAAAAAAACTAGCCCATATCATCCAGTGAATATTGATATATATAAAAATGTTCCCAAAGATAAAATTCCAGATACAGAGTCATTAAAAAATACTTATGAAAGAGTAATACCTTTTTATAAAAAGAATATTGAACCTAAACTTAATAAAAATATTATAGTATCGGCTCATGGAAATTCAATTAGGTCATTATGTAAATATATATTTAATTTAGATAATGAAAATATTTCGAGTTTGGAAATACCAACTGGCAATCCTCTATTGATTGTATCTGAAAAAGGAAAGATTAAGAATGCAAAGTATTTAGATAAGGATAGAGCAAAAGATCTTTTAGTTTTCTAAATAAATAATTTTTCGTATATTTCAAAATCAGTTAAATGCTTAAATTCACCTTTATACTCATAACCATAAAGCTTACTTTCTCTTAAAAGTTCATCCCATATTTCAGATATAGGAAAATAATTTAATTGTTTGTGTGATATTAATTCCTTATTAAATATTTGACATCCAGTATATTTAAAATTATTTATTTTTTCTTTAAGAAGGATATTATCATTTATCTCGAAATCTCCATTAAATCTTTTATCGAAACATGTCAAGTTATTTACAATTAACAAGATATTTTTTATTTTTTTTTCAAAGTAAATTTTCTCCATTTCAAAAATTGATTTGATATAACTGTCATCCCAAATTGTATCTGGGTTGATTACTATAACATCATCCTCATTAGATTTTTTAATTAGACTTAAAGTACCACCCCCTGTTCCTAAAATTGTTTCACCATCATCTATAATTTCAATGTTTATTGGAAAATTTTTACTATTAATAAAATCAATAATCTTTTCTTTTAAATAAAAAACATTAATTTTAATTTTTTTAATTTTTATTTTTATAAGAAAATTAATTGTATTTTCTAATAAAGTTTTATCTTTATAAACTATTAATGGCTTGGGTAAACTATCTGTTATCGGTTGTACTCTCTTACCAAATCCAGCGCAGAGTATAAGAGCAGTTTTAATTTTCATAAAATTTTCTAATTTTCCTGTCAAAGTTTTTAGTTAAAATGTAATTTAAGTCTTTGAATATTGGATTATTCAAAGTTCTGTATTCTATCAACTCCCATGCGTGAGGTATAAGTTTGAGGTATTTGTTTTTTTTATCTCTCACAGATAATCTAGTAAATATGCCAATTATTTTTAAATTCCTCAATACGGACAGAATTTCAAAGTCATTTTTAAACTTCTTAGGGTCTAGGTGTTTATTCTTTTTTATAAACTCATTAAAAATAAAATTTTTAATCTTTTTATCTGTTTTGAACCTAACATCGTCGATAAGAGAAGCTAAATCATATGCAATATTACCATAGACAGCATCTTGACTGTCTATCAATCCTAAACCTTTTTTAGTTATCATTATATTAGATATATGAAAATCTCGATGTACAAAAACTTTATTTTTATAATAAATATTATTTAGTAATTTTTTAAATATCTTATTAAATTTAACATTTAAAATTCTATTTTTTTCTCTTTTAACATATTTTGGTAAATACCACTCTGAGAATAAATTACTCTCATCCAATAATTTTTTTAATGAATAGTTTGGAACTTTATAATTAGTTTTCAAAAAACGTTTTTTGATACTTAGCTTTTATGTTTTTAATTTTGATCAATAAATCTAAAATTTTTTTATAGTAAATTTTTTTATTTATTGATTTTTTTTGAAATTTTTTAAAAACCGTTAAATCTCCAAAATCTTCAATCTCAATATAATTATTTTTGTAATTCTGAGATATTAATTTTGGGGCTATAATATTTTTTTTTATTAATATTTTGTTAACAGCATCATATTCTAACAAATTACTTTTTTTATTTTTTTTACAATGAACAATAATATTTTTTTTTCCTCTATAAAAATTTCTAAATGATGCATCTCCAGCTAATTTTTTCAATTTATTTAAATTCATTAATTATTTTTTTGTTTTTTGAAATTATTGTAAGATAACGCTCAGTATAGCTTTTATTATATTTAAATATTAAGCTAATACTATTTTTTATTTTTATTTTTTTTGTAATTTCTGGCCATTCAATTAGGGTTATTTGTTTTTTTAAATTTTCTTGGATACCTAAGTTATTAAGCTCTTTTTGATTTTTAATTCTGTATAAATCATAGTGCTTTATTGAAATTTTTTTTATCTGATATTCATTTGTAATATTAAAAGTAGGACTAGGAACCTCTGATATTTTCTGTCTATTTATTCTTTGAAGAGAATTTACAATGTATTTAATGAACGTAGTTTTTCCTACACCTAAATTGCCAGTTAAAAGTATCAAATCTCCTATATTGATAAGTTTACAAAGTTTTTCAGCTACAAGTTTTGTATCTTTTTCTTTAGAAATATTTATTTTGCCGCTTCTAGTAGCGATAAGCATGAGGCTTGTATGGTCCCTCTGGTGTTACGCTTATATAGTCAGCTTGCTCTTTTGATAATGGTGTTAATTTTGCACCAACTTTATCTAGGTGAAGTCTTGCCACTTTTTCATCTAAGTGTTTAGGAAGCACATAAACTTTATTTTCATAGTTGTGTGAATTGTTCCAAAGCTCAATTTGTGCAATAACCTGATTTGTAAATGATGCACTCATTACAAAGCTTGGGTGACCAGTTCCACAACCTAAATTTACAAGTCTTCCCTCAGCTAACAAAATTAATCTTTTGTCATCTGGGAATGTTATTTCGTGAACTTGAGGTTTTACCTCATCCCATTTATAATTTTTCAATGCTTCAACTTGAATTTCGTTATCAAAGTGTCCAATATTACACAGAATAGATCTATCTTTCATAGCTCTCATATGATCTGCAGTTACTACATCTTTATTTCCAGTTGCAGTTACAACAATATCTGCTTGACCAATCATTTCATCCATTAAAACTACTTCGTAACCTTCCATAGCAGCTTGCAATGCACAAATAGGATCAGTTTCAGTTACTAAGACTCTTGCTCCACTTTGTCTTAAAGATGCTGCACTACCTTTTCCAACATCACCAAAGCCTGCAACGATTGCAACTTTTCCTGACATCATTACATCAGTAGCTCTTTTAATTCCATCAACTAAACTCTCCCTACATCCATACAAGTTATCAAATTTTGATTTTGTGACTGAGTCGTTTACGTTAATAGCAGGGACTAACAATTGACCTTGTTCTTCCATTTTTTTTAGTGCTAGAACCCCTGTTGTTGTTTCTTCACTTAAACCTTTTACACCTTTTAATAAATCTTTGTAATCTTTATGCATAAGAGCAGTAAGATCTCCACCATCATCTAAAATCATGTTAGGCATCCAATCTTTTTTACCCTCAATTGTTTGTTTCACACACCACCAGTATTCTTCCTCTGTCTCACCCTTCCAAGCAAATACTGGGATACCAGCTTTTGCAATTGCTGCTGCTGCATGATCTTGTGTTGAAAATATATTGCATGAAGACCATCTACATTCTGCACCTAAATCAACCAGAGTTTCAATCAAAACTGCCGTTTGAATTGTCATATGAAGACAACCTAAAATTCTTGCACCTTTAAGTGGATTTTTGCCTTTATATTCGTCTCTTACTGCCATTAATCCTGGCATTTCAGTCTCAGCTAGAGAGATTTCTTTTCTTCCAAATTCTGCTTCGTTAATATCTTTTACTTTATAATCTGTCATAAGGTAGGGCTTGTAACAACTTTATTTATATTAATCAACTTTTCATTGGGTCGCCGGGAAAATAATTTCAACTTTTGCGCCCCTCTCTTTATTATTTTCAGCTTTAATTTGTCCTTTATGTAATTCAACTAAGTTTTTCACTATATTTAGACCTAAACCAGAGTGCTCTCCAAAGTTTTCAGGTCTATTGCTATAAAATCTATTGAAAATTTTAGTGGTATCCTTCTCACTAAAACCAGTCCCCTCGTCAATTACAACAAGTCTTGGCTTGCCTTCTTTGTCTTTACTGAGCTCTACTATAATTTCCTGATTCTCATCACTAAAAGAAATTGAATTTTCCAGTAAATTTGCAATAATTTGTTCTATCCTATTGTTGATACCAAGTATAAAATAATTTTCAGATCCATTAGACTTTAATCTTATTTGTATTTTTCTCTTTGAATTATAAATATTGTTAAAATCGTCAACCACAGATTTTGCAATATCTTTTATATCAATTTTTTCCATTGTTTCTGTTGAAATTACTGCCTCATCTTTCAGCATTTGAGAATAATCAGTAATTAATCTTTCTATTCTCTCTACATCATGAGAAACAATATTAATTAATTTTTCTCTTTTAGTTTTATCTTCTGTTTCTGAAATTATCTCGGATGCACTTTTTAATGAAGCAAGGGGATTTCTAATTTCATGAAGTAGGTCTGTTGAATAATTTTCAGCAGTTGTAATTCTTTTATTTAATTCACTAGTCATTTCATCAAGTGATTTTGATAGTATTCCTAATTCATCATTTCTTGTCTTAACCCTTTCTATATCTGTTTTTTCATTACTTTTATCTTTTATGATTTTTGTATAAGTAACTAAATTTTTAATAGGTTTTAAAAAATATCTATTTAAGACATATGAAAAAATAATGATAACAAGAAGTACCACAAGAGCTGTTCTAATAATAAAGTTCTCTCTCTCTTCAATTTGTGCAATTATATTATCAGTATTTTCAGATATAAGAATATAACCCTTATTATTTGAATAATTAATACTTTTAATACTATAAACAAAAAACTGCTCTTGTATTTGTTTTAAATTGGTTAAAGATTTTTCAGTTCCTGATAAGTAATATTTATTAAGATCTTCATCGAAAATAGTTTCATTTTTATTTTCTTGATTATTAAAATTATTATTATTTGATTCTTTATTCAATTCTTCTATTAGTAACGTTGAGGATGGAATAGATCTTGTATCACCAATCCAATTTAATTCATCGTCAAAAAATATTACTCTATCTAGTTTTTCAAAATAAGGAAATCGGGACTTTTTAGAAAATAAAAATTCGCTTATACCATACTCATTTAATTTTATATTTGATTTTTCAAGATTTAATATTGTTTGATTAATTATATCTGTATGATTTTTTTGTTTTTCATTGATCAAATTTTTTTGGATAGCGCCTAGGTAGAAGAACGTGATTATTATTATAAATATAAAGACTACAAAATTAATAAAAAGGAATTTCTGTAATATAGACAGATTTTTTAGTATTTTTCCCATAATTATTATTTAACATTCCATCTATATCCACTTCCATATCTTGTTTCAATTGCTGAAAAATCACTATCTACCTTTTTAAATTTTTTTCTTATCCTTTTAACATGACTATCAATAGTCCTATCTTCTATATCTGTGTCTTCTCGATAAGCTACATCCATCAGCAAGGGTCTCTCTTTAATCATTCCTGGTCTTTTTGCTAGCTCCTCAACAATTTTAAATTCTGTTGTAGTAAGTTTATCAGGCAATTGTTTACCATCCCACTCACATTCGAGTTGTGAAGGATCCAATTTTAACTTACCATGAGAAATTACATTTTTATTTTCTTCTATATTGATGTCCTTATCTTTTTTTCTTAATTGTACTTTAATTCTTTCAATTAAGACTTTGGTTGAGAATGCTCCTCCATTTTTACCAACAAAGTCATCTGCACCAAGTTTTAAACCACTTACCTCATCAGTAACCTGGTCTTTTGAGGTTAAAAAAATAACTGGCATAGAAGTTTTTTTTCTAAGTTTTCTTAGAAGTTCTTCACCATCCATTCTTGGCATTTTAATATCGATCACAGCAAGATCCGGCGGGGTTCTTGATAATCCTATAAGAGCATTTTCACCATCAATATAGGTTTGAACTTTAAAACCTTCTTCCTCTAAGGCCATCTGTACAGATGTTAAAAGATTTCGATCGTCATCTACTAAAGCAATTGTTTGTGACATAAATTAGAATAAAAATACTAAATTGTTCATATTAGGGCAATTGTTTGTTTTTAATGAAGTTCACCCCAATTTTCTCCGATATTCACATCGACCAAAAGAGGTATTGAAAATGAGTGAAGTTCACTATCTTTCACACTCAGCATTAAGTCCTTAATTAATTTAGTACTTTTTTTTGTTTGTTTTGAGCTTTCCTCAAAAATTAACTCATCGTGTATTTGTAACAACATTTTTAAACTATTATTTTTGTTATTAGAGATTTCTTTATTTATTCTGATCATAGCTAATCTCATTATCTCTGATGCTGACCCTTGAATTGGTGCATTTATCGCTGCCCTCTCCTGAAAATTTCTTACATTAAAATTTTTATCGTTTATTCCAGTGAGATGTGTTTTTCTTCCAAATATATTGCTGACATAGCCACTTTTTCTACAAAAATTAATTGTTGTTTTCATATAATCTTTAATTTCTGGAAATTTTTTAAAATAAGAATTTAAAAATTCCTCTGCTTCATTGTTCGAAACATTTATTTGTTTGGCTAAACCATATTGTGAAATACCATAAATTATTCCAAAGTTTATTGCTTTTGCTTTTCTTCTGGTTTCTAAATCAATTTTGTTAATTTCTTTTCCAAAAACTTGACTAGCTGTCAAAGTATGAATGTCCTCATTGTTTAAAAATGCCTTTTTCAGCTGTTTTACATCTGCTAGATCTGCCAAAATTCTCATCTCAACTTGATTGTAGTCTGCTGAAATCAATTGGTTATTTTTTTCAGAAACAAACGCTTTTCTTATATCCTTACCATCATCTGATTTTATTGGAATATTTTGCAAATTTGGATCACTAGATGCAAGTCTACCTGTTGTAGTAGCTGCTAATAAAAAAGATGTATGAACTCTTTTAGTATTTTTATTTATGTGTTCTGGCAGTGAATCTGAATAAGTATTTTTAAGTTTACTAATTTGTCTCCATTCCAAAATGAGTTTTGGAAATTCATAACCTTTAAAGGCTAAATCCTCTAAAACTGATGCGCTAGTAGCAAAACTTCCTTTTTTTGTTTTTTTTAAGGCTGCTATTTTTAAATCGTTATACATTATTTCACCAAGTTGTTTTGTTGATCCAATGTTAAATGTTTTTTTTGAAATCTTAAAAATAGATTTTTCTAATCTTTCGATTTTAGTAGAAAATTTTGAGGACAAGTTGTTTAGTGAAGATTTATCAAGTTTGATTCCGTTAATCTCCATCTCTGCTAATATTTTTATTAGTGGTTTTTCAAATAACTCATAAATATTCAATAATTTTTCTGCTTTTAACGATTTTAAAAAAATTTTGTATAATCTAAATGTAATATCTGCATCTTCAGCCGCGTAATCTTTAGCTTTAGATATATCCACTTCAGAAAAATTAAGTTGTTTTTTTCCCGTACCAACCAAATCTTTAAATTTAATAGTTTTATGACCTAGATGGATCTCTGAAAGAACATCCATATTATGCCTATTTTTGCCAGCATCTAGTGTGTAAGACATAAGCATAGTGTCTTCCATAGAATTTAAAGTTATTCCACGGTGATAAAAAACTATAAAATCAAACTTAATATTTTGTCCTACTTTTTTAATGCTCTCATCCTCTAAATAATTCTTTAAAATACTTAAGACTTTTTTTTCGTTAAGATTATTTCCACCAACGTGATTTAGTGGAATGTAACATGCATTTCCAATTCTGTTAGATATTGAAATACCTACTAACTTTGTAGTATGAGGGTCTAATGATGTTGTTTCGGTATCTATCGCAAATTCACCTATTTCCTCAGATTGTTTCATCCAATCTTCAATTTCCTTCTCATTTAAAATTAATTGATAATTTTTTTTAGTAATTTCTGATATTTTTTCTGAATTTTTATCAATATCTTTAGTTGCAGAATTTTTTGTGTTCCCATACTTTGAGATGGCGGAACTCAATAGCCTATTAAATTCCATTTCTCTTAAAAAACTATATAGCTTGTCTTGATTAACACTTTTTAAAATGAATTCTTCAATTTTATTTTTCACAGGTACATCTTTTTTTAATGTAACTAGTTTTTTACTAATAATTGCTTCTTCCTTGTTGTTTATTAAAGTTTCTCTTCTTTTATTTTGTTTTATTTTTGATGCATTTTTTAATAAATTTTCTAAAGTTCCATATTGATTTATCAATTCAGCAGCAGTTTTAATTCCTATACCAGGTACACCAGGTACGTTATCTGTGCTATCACCTGCTAAAGATTGGACGTCTATTACCTTTTCTGGAGTAACTCCAAATTTATTATGTACATCGTCATTATTTATAAATTTGTTTTTCATTGGATCGTAAATTCTCACTCCTTTTTTATAAAGCTGCATTAAATCTTTGTCCGAGGAAACAATTGTTACTTTTGCACCTAAGTCTAGAATTTTTTCTACATAAGTTGCAATCAAATCATCTGCCTCATAATTAATTAATTCAATTGATGGTAAATTAAATGCTTTTACAGATTGCCTAATGTAATCAAATTGAGGAATTAAATCGTCAGGTGCATCAGATCTATTTCCTTTATACTCTGAATATATTTCATTTCTAAAATTTTTTCTTGCTGAATCAAATATTACAGCAAAGTGTGTCGGTTTTTCTAAATTATCCTCTGATTTAGAGTCTTCTAATAATTTAAAGAGCATATTACAAAAACCGCTGACGGCACCAACTGGCAGTCCATCACTTTTTCTAGTCAGAGGAGGAAGTGCATAATATGCTCTAAAAATATATCCCGAACCATCTATTAAGTAAAAATGGTCACTTTTTTTAATTTTCTCCATAATGTAATGATATCTTAATTTTTATAAATGTAATAAATGTATGCCCTCATATGAATAAAAAAAACGTTTTAACTGTTAAAAACTTGAATAAAGTTTATTCAAAAAATGGTTCTAAACAAACGCACGCACTTGATAATTTAAACTTAGAAGTGAAAGAAGGTGAAATTTTTGGACTACTAGGACCAAATGGAGCTGGAAAAAGTACATTTATAAACATATTAGGTGGATCAGTTGTGAAAACTGGTGGTGAGGTAAATGTTTGGGGTTTTAACATAGATAAAAACCCTAGACAAGTTAGGGCCTCTATTGGAATTGTTCCACAAGAAGTAAACTTTGATCCATTTTTTAGTCCCAGAAAACTTTTAGAGCTTCAAGCAGGACTATATGGGATTAGAGAAAAAGATAGAATAACAGATACTATATTGAAGTTAGTATCATTAGAGGAACAAGCTGACAGTTATGCTAGAGCTTTATCAGGTGGTATGAAGAGAAGACTGCTAGTAGCAAAAGCGATGGTTCATCAACCTCCAATTATAATTTTAGATGAACCTACTGCAGGAGTAGATGTTGAGCTTAGAAATACATTGTGGGAAAACGTTAAATCTTTGAACAAACAAGGAGTAACAACAATACTAACAACTCATTATCTTGAGGAAGCAGAAAAAATGTGTGACAGAATTGGTATTCTTAATGGAGGAAAATTAGTTGCTTTAGATACGACTAAAAATCTCTTGGAAAGAATTCAAACAAAAATAGTATATATCACCACAGATAAAAAAACTAGTATTCAAGATAACACTTTTGAGTCATTAAAAGTTATATCAAATGATGAAAAGAGGTTAGTTTTGTCATATGAGAAGAGTAAACTAAGCATTGACTCAATAATTTCGGAAATTAAAAAACAAAATATAAAAATACGAGATATTTCAACTGATGATGGAGATCTTGAAGATGTATTTTTAAGACTTACAAAAAATTAAATTATCTAGGAGACCTTTTAGATAAAATTCTCTGAAGAGTTCTTCTATGCATTTTTAGTCTTCTTGCAGTTTCAGAGACATTTCTATTACATAACTCAAAAACTCTATGGATGTGCTCCCATTTTACTCTATCTGCGGACATTGGATTTTCAGGAGGAGCTGGTTTTTGATTTGGATCAGCTAAAAGTGCTTTTTCAACATCATCTGCATCTGCCGGCTTAGCAATATAATCAATCGCTCCCTCTTTAATCGCAGCAACAGCTGTTGGAATATTACCATATCCAGTTAACATAATAATTCTACTTTTAAGGTTTCCCTTCTGAATTTCTTTTACTACCTCTAATCCATTTCCATCATTTAATCTTAGATCAACAACAGCAAATGCTGGGGTTTGTGATTTTACGGTCTCAATACCAATCTTTACACTCTCAGCTTGTGTAACTGTAAAACCTTTTTTTTCCATAGCTCTAGCCAATCTTTGTCTAAATGGATTATCATCGTCTACGATCAAAAGCGATTTATCCTCGAAATCACTTAGTTTTTGGAGTGTTGTTTGATTGATCATAGCCAATATATGGAAGTAAATTTTAATATTTCAATAGCATTATTTACTTTACATTAATAAATATTTCCCATAAATGCTGCATTTATGAAACTTGCATAGGTGTTATGCAGGTTTTTTTTGTAAATTTTTTTTAGAGGTGCAGATATGCAAAAATTTAAGTCAGTTGAAGAATTGGTTAATCAACTGAGACCAACAGGACCTGTTTATTGTATTAGAAAAGAACCAATTAAATTGGCGTCTAAATACTTTCAAAAAAACTTCCCTGGAAAAATACTTTATGCGTTAAAAACCAACCCTAATCCAGTAGTTCTTAAAACTATTATTGAAAGTGGTATTAATCGTTTTGACGTAGCATCTATAAAAGAAATAGAAGCCATAAGAAAAATAAGTCCTGATGCGAACTGTTCCTATATGCATACGGTCAAAAGTAGAGAAAGTATTAAAGAAGCATATTTTAAATATCATGTTAAGGCCTTTTCTTTGGATACTAAAGATGAATTAATAAAAATTTTAGAAAGTACCAATTACGCTAGAGACTTAGAATTATTTGTTAGAGTTTCTGTTTCTAATGAACATGCAGAGATTGATTTATCAAAAAAATTTGGAGCAATTAATACTGAAGCAGCTGGATTACTTAGATTAACAAAACAATATTCTAAAAAAATTGGACTTAGTTTTCATGTTGGTTCACAATGTATGCACCCAATATCTTATTCGAAAGGGATATTTGAAATCAGTAATATAATTAAAAAAACTAAAATTATACCTGATGTAATTAATGTGGGAGGAGGCTTCCCTACTATTTACCCTGATCTTATTCCTCAATCTTTAGATGCTTATTTTAATGAAATAAAAAAAGGTTTAAGTAATTTAAAATTGGATAACCTTCCAGAAATTATTTGTGAACCTGGAAGAGCGATTGTTGCAGAAAGTGGTTCAACAATTGTTAGAGTTGATTTAAGAAAAAAGCAGAAGCTTTACATAAATGATGGAACATATGGAACTTTGTTTGACGCCGGTGTTCCTAATATTGTTTACCCATCAAAAATGATAACTGATGGAAGAGTAGTCTCCAAGAAATTAACATGTTTCGATTTCTATGGCCCAACTTGCGATAGCATGGATTATATGAAAGGTCCTTTTGTTTTACCAAATAATATAAAAGAAAATGATTATATAGAGTTAGGACAGATTGGAGCTTATGGATTAACTTTTAGAACACATTTTAATGGATTTTATTCTGATGAAATTTATGAAGTTGAAGATAAACCAATCATGACGATGTATGACAAAGAAGCAAATAAAGAATTTCTTGTTGCTTAATGTCAGATAATAAAAACCAATCAAGTAATAGGAAAATTGATTTACTTAGTAAAGAGGTAGAACATATTGATATAACTTCTTTTGATGCTAGAAAAATTGTTTCATCAATGGAAAAAATGTCTTTCGTTTCAAGAGAGACTGCAAATGCAGCAAATATTTATAATGAAATGATAAAAGATAAAGATTGCACAATTTTTTTAACACTTGCAGGATCAACATCTGCTGCGGGATGTATGCATATTTATAGAGATTTAGTTAAATATAACATGGTTGATGCAATAGTAGCCACTGGTGCTTCAATTATTGATATGGATTTCTTTGAGGCACTTGGTTTTAAACATTATCAGGGATCACAGTATCAAGATGATACAGAGTTAAGAAATAACTACGTTGATAGAATATATGATACTTACATTGATGAGGAAGAGCTTCAGATTTGCGATAAAACCATCAGGGAAATTGCAGATCAATTGGAGCCCAAAAGTTATACATCAAGAGAATTTATAAAAGAGATTGGTAAATATCTTAAAACTAATGCCAAGAAGAAAAATTCATTAATAGAAGTTGCCTATGACAATAATGTTCCAATTTTCTGTCCTGCGTTTACTGACTCAAGTGCTGGATTTGGACTTGTGATGCACCAAGAAAGAAACCCAAAAAATCATATTACAATTGACTCAATTCGAGAGTTTAGAGAATTAACTGAAATTAAAATAAAATCTAAAGGTTCAGGACTGTTTATGATTGGAGGTGGTGTACCAAAAAATTTTATTCAAGACACTGTCATATGTGCTGAGCTTTTAGGTAAAGATGTAGATATGCATAAATATGCTATTCAAATAACAGTTGCTGATTCTAGAGATGGAGCATGCAGTAGCTCAACCTTAAAAGAGGCAAGCTCATGGGGCAAAGTAGATATTAGCAAGGAGCAAATGGTCTTTGCAGAAGCAACAAGTGTATTACCCTTAATAGCAAGTGACGCCTATCATAAAGGTGAATGGAAAAATAGAGAGAGAAAAAATTTTTCCAAGATATTTTGAATAATGATCAAAAAAATCAAAATCGGTTTAATACAAAGTAAATCTTTAGGTACAATACAATCCAATATTGATTTAGCTATAAAAAATATTAAAAAAGCTGCAAAAAAAAAGGCGAAGATAATATGTCTTCCAGAATTGTTTTTGACTAATTACTTTTGCCAAACTGAAAGCCATTCAAACTTTAAATTGGCAGAAAAAATTCCAGGAAAAATATCTAGAATATTTTGTGATGTAGCAAAGGAACTTGGAGTTGTATTAAATATTACGATGTTCGAAAAAAAAACATCTGGTTTTTATCACAACACTAGTATCATTATTAATGAAAATGGTAACATATTATCTAAATATCGTAAGATGCATATACCTGATGACCCAGGGTATTATGAAAAATTTTATTTCAGTCCTGGAGACCTTGGGTTTAAAAGTATCAAAACAAAATTTGGAAAGATAGGTCCTCTTATATGTTGGGATCAATGGTTCCCCGAAGCAGCAAGATTAACGGCTTTAAAAGGGGCTCAAATTATTTTTTATCCTACTGCTATCGGATGGCATCCAAAAGAAAAAAGAGAGTTTGGAAAATCTCAACTAGACTCTTGGATTACAATGCAAAAATCTCATGCTATTGCTAATGGAACTTATGTAGCTGTTATTAATAGAGTTGGGGTAGAAACTAAAGGTAAAAAAAAAATTGAATTTTGGGGGAATTCAATGGTGATAGATCCAAGTGGTAAGGTAATTGCAAAAGCAGGAAATAAAAAAGAAGATATTTTAATTTGTGAAGTAGATTATAAAAAAATTGATACTGCTAGACAACATTGGCCTTTTTTAAGAGACAGAAGAACTGAATTTTATAAAGATATTCTTAAAAATCCCGAAGATGAGTAAAAAAATAGATAAATTTAGAATGCCAGCAGAATGGGAACCTCAAAAATCAGTTTGGATGTCTTGGCCTCATAATAAAGATGACTGGCCTGGATTATTTGAAAAAATTCCAAATGTAGTTGGAAAAATAATAAAATATTTAACAAAACATCAAAGAATAGATTTATTAGTCAATCATCCCAAAAGTATTAACGCCACACGAATATATTTAAAAAAAATAGGTTGTAATATATCTAACATTAAATTTCATAAACTTAAAACAGACAGACTTTGGTTAAGAGACTCTGGGCCAATATTTTTAGTCAACAAAAAAAATAAAAAAAAATCCATGCTTGATTTTAAATTTAATGCCTGGTCAAAATATAAAAATTTCAGGAATGACAATAAAATTAATAAATATATTAGTAGGTACTTAAATATTGAAAGTATTTTACCAAAAAAAGTAAATTCAAAAAAATTTGAAAGAGTAGTAATGGAAGGAGGTGCATTTGATAACAATGGATCGGGCTCCATTTTGCTTACAAAGGAGTGCTTATTAAGTAGAAAACAAGAGAGAAATAAAGGTTTCAAAAAAATTGATTATGAAAATCTATTTTCAAAATATTTAAATGCAAAAAATTTTATTTGGCTTAATAAAGGAATTGTTGGAGATGACACACACGGTCATATTGATGATATTGCAAGATTTGTTTCAAAAAGTACGATTATGATAGCTGTAGAAAATAATAGATCAGATAAAAATTTTAAAGCTCTTAAAGAAAATTTAAAAATATTAAGTAAAAGTTACGATGAAAATGGGAAAAAATTTACAATTATAAAGATTCCAATGCCAAGCCCAGTTGTTATAGACAAAACTCGTGTCCCAGCAAGTTATTTAAATTTTTTCATAAGTAATAAAACAGTCTTGGTTCCAGTATTCAATGTGAAAGAAGACAAAAAGGTTATAAAAATTTTTAGAAAATTTTTTACAAATAGAGAAGTTATTGATATTGATTGTAGTGATTTAATTTGGGGTTTTGGAGCTATTCATTGCATGACGCAACAGGAGCCAAAAATTTAAATTAAGCAGCTTTTAAAGTACCTAATAATAATCTAAAAGGTATCAACATTATTAAGGCTACGAAAATCTTTACTGCTAAATCTCCTAAAGAAAGTGTCACCCAAGGTATCCCTGTTCCATAAAATGAAATCGAAAAGAATAAAAATGTATCAACGGTAGAACCAATTAATGATGAGGCAAGTGGCGCAATAAACCATTTTTTTTGTCTTAGTTGATCAAATATTTGTACATCCAGTAATTGAGCAATAATAAATGCTGTCCCTGAACCAATTGCAATTCTTACTGAAATTAAATCTGCAAAATTTGTTGAGAAAATTAGTGTAAACAAAATACCTATTGTAAATCCTATATAAACAATTTTTCTAGCAACTAATTTACCAAAAGATCTATTTGCTAGATCAGTTATTAAAAAAGCTACTGGATAACTGAATGCTCCATATGTAAGGATTTCTTGAAGACCGTAATATTGAATTGGAAATTGGACTAAATAATTAGATGCCAAGACAATCAATCCCATTAAAAATGAGAGTGTTAAAAATACTCTATTCATTATGCTGATTTATTGACTAAGGATTTTTTTAATTTTTTAAGTCTTAATGATAAATCTCTAGACTTAGCTGAAATAAGAAATTGGTCAAAACTGCCTTTTTTATCTACTGATCTAACACCAGCATTTGAGACTGTTAGTCTTAAACTTCTCTTAAGTAGCTCACTTTTAAACTTAACTTTTTTTAGATTTGGAAGAAATCTTCTTTTAGTCTTATTGTTAGCATGACTAACGTTATGACCCTTGAGTGGGATTTTTCCAGTAAGTTCGCATTTTTTAGACATAAATTATGAGCTTGTATAGGATCTGAATCTTATCGCGTCAAGATTAATTTTTAGTTCCAATAGCCTCTGAAACATTTTTAAACCCCTTATTTTTTAATAAATCAATTAATTCTTTACTTATTTTTGAAGCTATACGAGGACCTCTATAAACCATTCCAGTATATAATTGAACGAGTGTTGCACCAGAAGTGATTTTTTCAAAAGCATCTTGTCCATTGCTAACACCACCCACTCCTATTATTTTTGTTTTATCTTTTAGAATTTTATAAAATTTAGAAATTGCAGCGTTTGAAATCTTTTCAATTGGTTTGCCTGACAGGCCACCCTTTTCTAATTTATTTATATTTTTTAAATTTTCTCTATTCTTATCTGTGGTATTGGAAACAATAATAATTCCTATTTCTTGTTCCATAATTATCTTTGATACTTCATAAATTTGATCATCATTAAGATCAGGTGATACTTTGATTGCAAGTGGAATGTTTGAATTTAACTCTTTTTTTTCATTTTTAAGTTTGTCAATCAATGAATTTAGTTCATCCTGGTTATGAAAGTCTCTTAAATTTTCTGTATTTGGTGAGGAAATATTTATAGTTATATAATCAGCTAAATTATAAAATTTACGAAAACAAATTAAATAATCATCAACTCTATTCGTGGAGTCTTTATTTGGTCCAATATTTATTCCTAAAAAACCTTTTTTATTATTTTCCTTTATTCTCTTACTAATTTGTTCTGAACCAGAATTATTAAAACCTAATCTATTTATAAGAGCTTCATCTTCTTCAAGTCTAAAAACTCTTGGCTTAGGGTTACCAAATTGAGGCTTTGGAGTAATTGTCCCTACTTCAACAAAACCAAATCCAAGATTAAACAGAGGATTATATACTTCAGCATTTTTATCAAACCCAGCAGCAACACCAATCGGTGAAGATAATTTTTTTTCACAAAAAGTTATTTCTAAAATATGATTATCTTTAGGTTTTGAGTAAGGAATATTATTTAACTTTAGTGCTTTTATTGCTAAAGAATGGGCTACTTCAGGGCTAAATTTAAAAATTAATGGTCTTAAAATATTAAACATTTTCTAATTTACTTTTTATTAATTCTTTAGTTTCTTGAACCCCAAAAAAGCTTATAAAAAAACCAAATCGTGGTCCATTTTCTACCCCAAAAACTACCTCATATATTAATTTGAACCAATCACGCAAATTTTCTTTATAACCATTCTCTTTGCCGACTGTATAAATGGTAGTCTGAATATCCTCTGGTTTCATTGCGTCATCGCAGTTATCTAAAGAGTTTACTAAAGCGTCTAAAGCAATTTTTTCACTTTCATTTGGTTTTTTATAAATCTTTTTAGATTTTATAGCGTCATTAAAATATTTAATTGCATACGATATTAATTTGTCAAAAATAGGATACATATCCTCATCAATATCTTTCTTATATTTCTTTACAAACTTCCAAAGTAATTCTTTATTATCAGCATTGCTGGTCTCAACTAAATTTAAAAGCATTGAGAAGGACATAATTGAATTTTCCTCTGGTATCTTTGAATTATGAACATGCCAAACAGGATTCATTAGTTTTTGAAGTTCGTTTTGAGTTTTACCTTTTTCAATAAAATCAAGATATTCATCGACAGCCTTTGGTACTACTTCTCTATAAAGTTTTTTTGCTCTCTTTGGATTCTGATACATATATAAGGAGAGACTTTCAGGTGATGCATACTCTAACCATTGATCGATCGTAATACCATTTCCTTTTGACTTAGATATTTTTTCACCTTTTTCATCTAAAAATAACTCATATGCAAAGCCAGATGGATTTGACTTGCCCAATAATTTTATGATTTTTGTAGATAAAATTGCACTCTCAATCAAATCTTTTCCATACATTTCAAAATCTACATCAAGGGCATACCATCTCATAGCCCAATCTACTTTCCATTGTAATTTACAATTTCCATCTAAAATACTTTGTTCTAATTTTTTGCCGTTATTATCAAAAATTATTTTTGAATTTTTTGTATCTAGTTCTGAGACTGGTATCTCTAATACAATCCCTGTATCCGGACATATTGGTAAAAATGGAGAATATGTTTTTTGTCTTTCTTTACCAAGGGTAGGAATAATTATATTCATTATCCCATCATAATTTTCTAATATTAATTTTAATGTATCATTGAAAAAACCAGACTTATATAAAATTGATGAACTTTTAAAACTGTATTCAAACTTAAATTTATCTAAGAAATTTTTTAACATTTCATTATTATGTTCGCCAAAACTGTTAAATTTTCCAAAAGGATCTGGAACTTGAGTTAAGGGTTTATGAAGATTTTCTTCAAGTTTTTTAGGATTGGGAATATTTTCAGGAACTTTTCTAAGTCCATCCATATCGTCAGAAAAAGTAATTATTTCTTTAGGGAGATCAGATAAATGATTTAAAGCATTAACAATCATTGAGGTTCTTGCCACTTCACCAAAGGTACCAATGTGAGGTAAGCCACTAGGACCATATCCTGTTTGAAGAATAATTTTTCCCTTCTTTTCAATATTTTTTTCTCTCTCTCTTAGAAGCTTTTTAGCTTCAACAAAGGGCCAAGCGTTTGTTTTATCTATGTTAGTTTTATCTATCACTTTTAATTAAACAGCTTATAAAATAACGTTTTTAATAATTCTTATAGAGTTGAAATTTATTTACCATAAAATAATGTCCAATCAAAATGTCCAATTATAAAACAGTTTTTTTTACCTTAGGAATTTTACAAATTATTTTAGGTTTATCGATGATTGCGCCAATTTTAACGCAGTTTTTTTATGATGAATTTGATTCTAGTTTTATAAGTTCTGGAATTGTAACTGTTATATTTGGAATTCTCTTTTTACTATCAAATTTAGATCATGATAAAAAAATTAGCTTACCTCAGGCATTTCTTTTAACAGCATTATCTTGGTTGAGTATTGCTATTTTTGGTTCACTTCCATTTATATTTTCTGAGATAAATTTAAGTGCTACAGACGCTTTTTTTGAGAGCATGTCAGGTATTACTACAACTGGATCAACTATAATCACTAATTTAAATGAAACTCCAAAAAGTATCTTACTTTGGAGGGGAATGCTTCAATGGTTAGGTGGAATTGGTATTATAGTTATGGCAATTACTTTAATGCCACTTATGAATATTGGTGGAATGCAGCTGTTTATTATATCTACAAGCGATACCCCAGAAAAAATTTTACCTAGATCAAAAGAAATAGCATTTAGACTGATCTTGGTATACTCAGGATTAACTTTTATATGTGCATTGTTTTATAAAATATTCGGAATGAACTTTTTTGATAGCATAGTTCACTCAATGACAACAATTGCAACAGGGGGTTTCTCAAATTATAATGAGTCTATTGGATATTTTGATAGTTCACTTATTGAATTTACATCAATTATATTTATAATTTTAGGAAGCATTCCATTTATCGCCTATATCAAATACTTAAATGGAGACAAGAAAATATTTTTTAACGATACACAAATTAAAACTTTTATAAAGATTGTCCTTTTTTCAATTCTTTTAATGTATCTGTATCTACTTACAAAAAATCAAAGTTTTTTTGATACCAGTATTAGGTCAGTTGCATTTAATGTAATATCAATTTTAACTGGAACCGGTTATGTAACTCAAAACTTTAGTGATTGGGGTCAATTCCCATTAATTTATTTTCTTATTCTTATGTTTATTGGTGGTTGTGCAGGCTCAACAGCTTGTGGGATTAAAATATTTAGAGTCCAAATTTTATTCCAGTTTATTTCTGTACAACTAAAGAAAATAATTTATCCAAGAGGTATATTTAAAATAAAATATGAAAATAATAATATTGATGAAAAATTTTTAGCATCAATTATTTCATTTATATTTTTATATATCGTGATTTTTTTTATTATAACTGCTCTTTTATCAACAAGTGGTTTAGATTTGACAACCTCAATATCTGCTGCTGCAACATCGATATCAAATGTAGGACCTGGTTTAGGTGATATTATTGGTCCAAATGGTAACTTTTCTAATTTATCTGATTTTTCAAAATGGATTTTAAGCTTAGCGATGATTTTAGGTAGATTAGAGTTGTTTGCTATACTAGTATTGTTTATTCCATCATTTTGGAGAAAATATTAATGTCTGAAACAAAACAAAGCTGGGTTGACTCATTATTAGTATATAAAGATATAAGAATGTTAAGAATATTGCTTCTAGGAGCAATAAGTGGTTTTCCATGGGTATTAATTGCAAGTAGCTTAAGTCTTTGGCTAAAGGAAGAGGGATTAAGTAGATCAACAATTGGTTGGGCAGGATTAATATTTGGAGTTTATGCTTTTAATTATTTATGGGCTCCAATAATTGATAGAATACAAATTCCACTTTTGACAAAAAAATTAGGACATAGACGAGGTTGGATCGTCTTAATGCAATTAATCATTTTACTTAGTTTGATAGTTTGGAGTTTTATAAATCCTACACAAAATTTAGCACTTTTGATTAGTGTTGGATTAATAATTGCAATAGCTTCAGCAACCCAAGATATAACTGTTGATGCGTTGAGAATTGAACAAATTGACGCAAATGAGGGGAAATCCATGGCAGCAGGTGCAGCTATGGCAGTAGTTGGTTGGTGGACTGGTTATAAATTAGGAGGCGTTGTAGCACTATTCACTGCTGAATTTTTTCAAAATATGGGAGTAGCAGATTATTGGCAAGCTACTTTTTTAGTTTTAGGTGTTTTAATTATTTTTATGAATATTTGTTTGATGTTTGTTCATGAACCAATTGATAATAACAGACAAAATAATCAAAAAGAAACAGATCAAATGATTATAAACAAACTTGGATCAAATAATGTTTTAACAAATTTTATTGCTTACATTTCGGGAACTATTGGTGGACCAATAATAAGTTTTTTCAAGAAAAATGGTTTTGCAATTGCAGTTGGGATATTAGGATTTGTGTTTTTATTTAAAATAGGTGAGGCATTTTTAGGACGTATGTCTATTGTTTTTTATAAAGAAATTGGATTTTCAAAAGGACAAATAGCAATTTATTCTAAAGGATTAGGATGGATAACAACCGTAGTTTTCACTTTAATAGGTGGTATAATGGCGATGAGAGCTGGAACAGTCAAAACTATGTTTTTTGCTGGAGGTTTGATGGCTGTAACTAATTTACTTTTCGCATTATTGGCCTGGACAGGGAAATCAGAATTATTATTTGCAATTGCTGTGATAGCTGATGATATAACAGCTGCATTTGCAACAGTTGCATTTGTTGCTTTTATATCTTTATTAGTAGATAGGACCTACACGGCAACCCAATATGCATTATTAGCATCCATTGGAACTGCTGGAAGGACTACCCTTGCCTCTTCATCGGGTGCGCTAGTAGATTGGCTAAATGGAGACTGGGGTACATTTTTTATAATAACAACTGTAATGGTGATACCATCACTAATTTGTCTTTGGTTTATAAGGAATAAAGTTAAAGTTGGTGCAAAATAGTTATTACTGTAAGAATTCCTATTTAAACGTTTATGAGCTGGCCTCAAAGAAATCAAATATAAGTACACAATTAATTTACGGTGAAAAATTTAGGATAATTGGAAAAGAGAATGATTTTTTTAAGATCAGAACTGATTTTGACAATTACTTAGGTTTTATAAAAATAAAAAAATTTAATAAAGTTTTAAACAAAACTCACAAAGTCAGTATATTAAAATCAAAGATTTATAATAAACCAAAAAACA
>CABZGO010000020.1 GCA_902525355.1 uncultured Pelagibacteraceae bacterium
GTTAAACCTAAAGAAGTTAAACGAATGATTGGTGGTATTGAGTAAATTACTGTTGCTAATACAGCGGAAACAATACCTCCCCCAAAAAACATCAAAACAGGTATTAAGTAACAAAAGTAGGGCAATGTCTGCATTGCATCTAAAACTACATTTTGAACATTTCTAAATCTTTCATTGTAAGACGCAATTATTCCAAGCGGAACTCCAATTACAAAACATAAAGCTACAGAGACCAGAACAGATGATAATGTAATCATTGATTGAGGCCATATCCCACAAGCTCCAATAAAAAGTAATAATATTGCTGTAATAATTGCAAATCTGATACCGACAGTAAAATATCCAATTGCTGCAAATACCCCTAGCGTATACCACCACGGCACATGAGTTAAGAATATATCAAGTGGTCTTAAAAGTTTGAGATATACAAATCCCCTAAGAGCTTTTGTGAATGCAATAAAACTAGGATTAACAGTTAATGACTCTACACTATTAGAAATTGGTTGTCTTATTGATAATCTCCACTCTTCAGGAAATGATCCTATGCTTATCATATAGGAGTCAATGAATGATATAGTCAGAACAAATAAAAAAGATGGGATGATATAATATCTTCTAGAAATTATTTCACCAATATCTTTTGCTGTTTCTTTACTTGCTAAAGAAATACAAAATTCAAATACATATGCAATAAAATTTGTTAAATTTGTACAAACAAAATTAATTAAACCACCTATAAATTCTAAAGGCTTTTCTATAATTCTTGCGATAGTAAATTTTTCCCAAGATTGCGGAAGCAAATAAAATTTTTGAACGTTCGATGGAAGTATTTGTTTCGTTTTACTAAATGACATACTAAATCTATCAAACATTATTGCCATGAAAAGAATACAAAGTCCTCCTTCCATTGCCCATCCAACATCAAGTCTTCTAATTGCTTGCCATACTTGACCACCGATCCCTTCAGCTCCAATAAAACATGCTAAAACTACAAGCGCTAAAGCCATCATTATCACCTGATTGATTCCCATCATTATACTTGGAAGTGAAAGTGGAATTTTAATTTTAAATAGTAGTTGTAACTTACTTGATCCAAATGAGGTTGCAGATTCTATTGTTTCTGCTGAAACTTGTCTTATACCAGTATTTGTTAATCTTATTATCGGAGGCATAGAGTAAATCATTGTGGCTAATATTGCTGGAGCTCCTCCAATTCCAAAAAAGAAAAGCGCCGGGAAAAGATAAACAAACGCAGGCATTACTTGCATTGTATCTAAAATAGGCTTCATAAAATTTTCAAACCTGTCACTTTGTGAACAAAGCACACCCAGGGTAACTCCAACTACGACACATAGTAAAACTGATAAACCCATCAATGCTACCGTTTGCAGAGATGGTTCCCACATTCCTGTTGCACCCCAAAAATAAATGACAAATAAAGAGTACAATCCTAATCTTAAACCACCTGCAATTAAGCAAGGCAAAAATATTAATGCTGCAATTAATAGCCAAGGTGAATCGATAAGGAAATCTTCAACAAAGTAATATACATTTTTTATATAACTGGCTATTATTTTGGTAATCCATCTATAATTTTTTTTTAAATAATCTTCACCTTCATTGACCCATGCTGTAAATGTAAATTGGTCAGTGACGACCTTAGGCATTTTTGAAGGACCATCGCTTTGAAAAGATAACCACAGTGCAACTAAAAATGTTATTAAGATTACAGAATATGTAATAATATTTTTTGATGAATTTGACTTTCCTTGGATACTTGCTACTTCAGATGACATATTATCTAAAATTTAAAATAAATAATTTTACTTTTAAAGAAAAATATTGTCTATTTTTGTGTTATTAAAATAACAAAATATGAATAATCAACCCAAAATAACGTGTTCAAATGTTTGGAAATTATTTGGTTCTGACGAACAAAGAATAATTAAAGAATTGGATAAAAGCTTATCAATAAAAGAAGTTCAAGAAAAGACTGGACATGTAGTTGCAGTAAAAGATGTTAGCTTTTCAATAGAGAAAGGCGAAACCTTTGTAGTAATGGGTCTATCTGGTAGTGGAAAATCTACTTTAGTTAGATGTATTTCTAGATTAATTGAACCAACTTCTGGAACAGTCAAAATGGATGATGTTGATGTAACTAAAATGAGTGGAAGAGATTTGTTAGATCTACGAAGAAATAAGATGAGTATGGTTTTCCAACATTTTGGTTTGTTTCCACATAGAACAGTTGTAGAAAATATTGGATATGGTTTAGAGATTAGAGGAAATAAAAAGAATGATAGAGTAGAAAAATCAATGGAAGTTTTAAAAATGGTTGGTTTAGAAGGTTGGCACAACAATTACCCAAGAGAGTTATCTGGAGGTATGCAACAAAGAGTGGGTCTGGCTCGTGCACTTGCAGTTGATCCAGAAATTTTAATTTTTGATGAACCGTTTTCAGCTTTAGACCCATTAATTAGAAGAGAAATGCAGGATGAACTATTAAAGATTCAAGAAAAACTACAGAAGACTATGGTATTTATTACTCATGACTTTTTAGAAGCTATCAAAATGGGTGATCATATCGCAATTATGAAAGATGGAGAAGTTTCTCAAGTAGGGACACCAGAGGAAATAGTTGCTAACCCCAAAGATCAATATGTAAAAGATTTTTGCGAAGACGTGCCAAAATACAAAGTCCTTAGTGCAAGCAAAGTAATGAGGGAAGAATGTTGTGACGATACAAAAAAAATGTTTGAAAACGGATCAAATAATATTCCTCACAATTCAAAAATAGAAACTTTAATTGATAAGCTTGTAGATACAGATCAGAAATTTCCAGTGGTTAATAGTGAGACGGGCGAGCTTATTGGTGAAATTGATAGAGCAATAGTTATGAAATCAATGAAATCTGCTAGTTAATTTCTCTACTCACCTTAGTTTTTTTTTGTTTTACTTTATCTCTCCAAATTATAATCATTCCAGCAAATACTATTACAAATACACCTGGGAATAATTGTTCCCAAGGAGCCTCATTAAAAAATAACCAGCCTAAAACAAATGATGAAGGAATGCCAAAATATTCAAACGAAGCCATCTTACTTGCAGAGATTAATCTGTAAGAATAGATAAAAAGTATTGCTGCAGTACCTCCAAGAATTCCAGTTAATATCATAAGAAAAAAATCATGGGTGCTTTTTATTTCTGAATGTCCAGTAGTCAATAAAAACAGTACAACACCACCAAATACATTAAATATTAAAGTGTATAACTGAATTTTTGCTGTTGAGTGACCATCAGGTATAAATTTTAAAATTATCACACTCAGTGCCCAAGCAATTGCCGTTAAAATTGGAAATATTGAGTAAAAGCTAAAAATGTCACTACCAGGCTGAACAATTAAAACAACTCCAAAAAAACCTATAAAAATTGCAGACCATCTATAAATACCAACTTTATCCTTTAAAAAAATTATTGATAAAATTACAATGAAAAATGGCGAAGAAAATGTAAGAACCATAGCGGTTGCAAATTCTAAATTAATAACTGAAATAAATATAAATATATTCATTGATAAGAAAGCCAAACCTCTAAAAAAGCTTAAGGCAATGAATTTGTTGTTTAGGTTCTTAAAAACTGAAATATACTCTTGAGTAAATAAAATAAGTATAAATAAAGGGATTACCCCTGCAATATTTCTGAATACTGCTAACTGAATTACAGTATATTCATTGCCTAAAAACTTTATTACAACCATATACATATCCACACATAGGATTGCTAAGAGCATGGTAAATATTGCTAAATATGTTTTTTTTAAATCTGTTTTTTCTGAATAAATATTCATTTATAATTTTTTAAAATTGTATACTTTATAAAAAAAATGCAAAGTTTTAAACTTAATGAAACTGATATTCTATCCAATCAAGATTGGACGTTTCCTACTAACATTGCTTATGGCCGAGGCAGATTAAAAGAAATAGGAAGTATTTGTAATAATTTAAATATTAAAAATCCGTTAATAGTTACAGATAAAGGAAGTCCAAAATTACCATTTATTACAAATTTACAAAGCTATCTTAATAGCTCAAATATAAAATCAGATTTATTTTTTGATATATCTCCAAATCCTCGAGAAGATGAAGTTTCAAATGGTGTTAGTAAATTTAAAGATGGTATCCATGATGCTATAATTGCGATTGGCGGAGGTAGTGCTATGGATGGAGGAAAATTAATTTGCCTCACAGCAAACAATGACGTTCCATTAAGAGATTTTGAGTTTGAATTAAATCCGCCAAAAATTAGCAAGGATAATCCATTCCCAAAAATTATAACTATTCCAACGACTGCTGGAACTGGAGCTGAAACAGAAATTTCAGCTATGGTGACTTATTTAAAAGAAGGCATGAAATTTTGTATGTGGCATCCAGATGTTAGACCTTCCTTAGCATTGTTAGATCCAGAACTTACAATTGGATTGCCAGCAAATCTAACCGCGTGGACTGGTGCAGATGCTTTAATCCATGGTATAGAGGGTTATTGTGTTCCTGGTTTCAATCCAATGTGTGATGGTGCTGCTTTAGAAGGTTTATCTTTGATATCAAAATCTTTAGTCACAGCTGTAGAAGATCCTAGCAATATAGTTGCAAGAGGTGGAATGCATGTTGGATCTTGTTTAGCAGGAATTTCTTTTTTAAAAGGTTTAGGATTAGTACATGCTATTGCTCATATGGTTGGAGCCGAATACAATACTCATCACGGACTAACGAATGCAATAATATTACCTGTAGTTTTAAAATATAATCTACCAGGTATGGAAGAAAAAGTTAAAAGAATGTCAGAGGCTATGCAATTTAAAGATCATTCTGTAGATGCATTTATATCAAACATTGAAAACATTCTTGATAGAATTAAAATTCCAAAAAGTTTAAGTGAAATTGGTGTACCTGAAGATTGTGTTGATAGAATTGCTGAAAAATCAATGAAAGATCAAGCCTATGCACAAAATCCTAAAAAAGCAACTTTAGAAGAAATAAGGGAAATTACTCTAGCATCTATAAAAAAAGCTCGGTAATAGTAAATTCTAATGCTTGAAAATAGATCAATTAAAGAAATTATCTCTTTAATAAATAAAAAAGAGATTTCAGTAAGAGAAGTTGTTAACTTTTACTTAGAAAGAATTAAAAAATATAACCCTTCTCTAAACGCCATTGTCTCAATTAAAGATGAAGAACAAATACTTAATGAGGCTAATGATAAAGATCAACACTTTGATAAAAGTAAACCATTGTTTGGTCTTCCTTTGGCATCAAAAGATTTATTAGATGCAGTTGGTTTTCCAACAACTTATGGTTTTCCTGGATATAAAGATTATTTTCCAAAAAAAAACTCTATAATTGTTGATCGTCAAATAGATGCCGGTGGAATAATAATTGGAAAAACAAACACTGCTGAATTAGGAGTGGGCGCTCATACAGCAAATAGATTATTTGGAATTACACCAAATATTTATGGCGATACTCAATCATCAGGAGGATCGAGTGGTGGAGCTGGTGTGGCTGTTGCGGCTGAGTTACTACCATTTGCAGATGGAACAGATATGATGGGTTCTTGTAGAACTCCTGCAGCCTATGCAAATGTTTATGGTTTTAGACCAACACCAGGACTTTTGCCTGACTATCGAACAAATGATAAAAAAAAGAAACTCCCAATTATCTCAACTCCAGGATGTCTTGCAAGAACACCAGATGATATGGCTATTCTTTTAGATGTAATAGCTGGAGAACACAAAGAGGATCCAATTTCTTTTGGTTTAACAAACTCATTTCAAGATACCAATATAAGTGATCAAGAATTTTCAAAAATAAAGATAGGATGGCTATCTGACATGAATGGTAATTACCAATATGATCCTGAGTTAGTTGAAATGTGCAATAAACAATTAAATAGTCTTCAAAAAAATAAAGTTATAATTGAATACTTAAAACCAAAAATAGATACTCATGAGTTGTGGAATTGCTGGGGAACATTAAGAGCAAAAAGTATTTATGAAGATATTATTACAATGAACATCGAAGAAATTAAACAAATGACACCACAAGCAATATGGGAATACAATAAAGGCATCAAGCTCTCAGAAGAAGATGTAAAATTTGCTCTTAATTCAAGAATTGAATTATCAAATGATGTGAATAGTTTATTTGGTAGTTTTGATTTTTTAGCTTTACCATCTCAACAATCATTTCCTTTTGATAAAAACTTAAGACACCCTGAAAAAATTAACGATCAACCAATGGATACTTACCATAGATGGATTGAAATCCATATATTTGCCAGTCTTTTTTACTTACCCTCGATTTCATTACCAATTGGTTTTAATAAAGATGGATTTCCAATTGGTATACAAATCATAGCTAAAAAAAAAGAGGATTTAAAAGTGATATCTTTTGCAAAAAGATATGAGGAAATTTTTAATTTTTCAAATCATAAACCAAAACTAAATTAATGGTCAGACACAAACATCATTTTAAAATAGCTTTTGCTTTAGCTGTAGCTGCTGGATCATGGGGAGTTTATTGGCTTCCTCAAAGAATTTTAGAGGATGGTGGTCTTACAGGAGGTTGGGGAACTATTTCTCAAATGATGATTGGAATTATATTACTTACACCTTTATCTTTATGGAGAAAATTCAAAGGTCGAACATCAGGATTAGAAATTCCCTTTGTTGGTTTTTTAACTGGTAGTGGTTTTATATGTTACGCTTTAAGTTTTTTATTAACAGATGTTGTTCGTGCATTGATTATGTTTTACATGATACCGATCTGGACAACCATATTTGAAATATATTTTTTAAAGAAAAGACCTGGTTTAGAAAGGGTTTTAACACTAAGTTTAGCACTTGGAGGTTTATGGGTTGTTTTCAGTCAATCTAATATCATACCATTACCACAAAATGCAGGAGATTGGTTAGCTCTTGTTGGAGGTGTGCTTTTTGGAGCTGGCTTAGTACGTTTAGAAATTACAAAAACAGATGGTGTTTTTCCTGTAATATTCTCATTTTTTGTTTATGGAACTATATTTAATGTTTTTGCTGGCTTTATTTTAAAAGATTATCTAGGGCCTATGCCACCCATTGAAGCTTTTACATCAATGTTTACTTTTTTAGTTCTTATTTCTGTATTTTATTTTAACAGACGAAACATTTGGTTGGCGAGAAGTTGTAGGAAGTACAATGATTGTATTAGGAGGCGTATTAGCTGTAGTGCTTGCACCAAAAGAAGAAAAATAGATGCTTTTTAAAGAAAAGTTTAAATCAAATTCAAAAATATTCTTAGATGGTGGAAATGGTTCTGAAATTGCAAAATTAGGGGGTGAGATGACTCCAGCTTTTTCTGCATTAGCAACAATCACAGCTCCAGATATTGTAACTAAAGTTCATGAAAATTTTATAGATGCAGGCTGTGATCTTATTACAGCAAACACTTTTAGTACTACAAGACACAATCTTAACAGTATTAGTAGAGGGGATGAAACAAAGGAGTTTATTGTTAGATCTGTTGATATAGCCAAAAAGGCAATTAAGAATAAAGGGAAAGAGAATATAGTAGGGATAGCTGGTAGTTTATCAAATTTTTTCTCATTAAAAGAAAATGAATTTGTTCCAGATCCAAAGTACATACCTTCATTTAGAGAGGAAGAGAGAGATTATAAAGAGGCTGCTAAAATCTTAAAAGAAGAAGGAGTCGATGTATTAATTCTAGAAATGTTATTAGATATAGATCACTCAAAAATTTTACTTAACTCTGTTTTAGAAACTGGTTTACCCGTTTGGGTTGGATTAAGCTGCTGTATTAGTAAATTTGATAATAGCGTAATTGGAAGAAATTTTAGAGCTGAAAAAGAAAAATCACTTATTTATGATGAAAGCATATACAAAGAGCAACCAAAATTCATTCCTGATGATAAGATTGTTCTTTTAGACGATATTATGAAGTCTCTGACCAATATGGGCGGAGATGTTTATGGTATTATGCATACTTGGCTTGTTGATGCCTTTGATGGATTGAAGGTAATTAAAGATAATTGGAAAGGTCCAATTATGTTTTATCCAGAAATACATAAGTTCGATACAAAAACACACAAGGCAATAGTGACCTATGCAGAGGATGAATTTGCTTATGAATGTGAAAATCTAATTGATGAACAAATTCAAATTATCGGAGGATGCTGTGGTGTTACAGATAATCATCTTAAAAAATTAATTTCTAGATATTCTTAATTTTAATTATTAACTAAATTTATCAACATGTTAATCATATCAACTTTATAACTCTCCTTTGTTGCAGATTTTGTTTCCAATACTGAAAAAAATGCTGCGACTTTGCCAGTTTTAAAATTTGTTGCCAAAAATTGACCTCCATATCCAGAGTGTCCAATCATGTTACCAGATACCATTGTTGAATTTGAGTAATACAAATATTTGTTTTTTGATAATTCCAAGTATTTGGGTCCTAAATTTTTAATTGTTTTGTGTAAAAAAGAAGGTGATCCAACTTTTCTATTTCCAACCCCCATACCTTTCCTTGCAAAAAGCAAACCCATTCTTAAAAAATCCCTACCAATTAAACAACCACCACCAGACATCCATGGCATTCCATATCTATCAGAAGCAATATATAAGCCCTCTTCAAAGCCAGCAGCTTCAACTGCCGACAATACCCAATCTCTTAAAGTTCTTCCACTTACCTTTTCTACAATTAATCCCACCACATCAGTATTTGCAGATTTATAAAATGCATATTCAGAACTATTTATTAAACTTTTGTTTTTAATTTTTTTAATCGTATTTAAATATTCCTCTTGGCTTAAATGATTTTTTAAATTTTTTGGAAGTCTCCAACCTCCAACAGGCTCATGTAAAAAAGAGGAAGAATATGCTTTAGTATAATCTTCTGTATAGGAATTTATAATATTCATATTTAAAACATCTTGCACTTTTGCATTAGCATAACCACTTCCAATTTTAGGCAAATAATGTGAAACTTTTTTATTCAAATCTATCGATTTTTTTTTAACCAGTTCTCCAACAAATAAGTTAATAAACATTTTGGTTATTGACATAATTGTCTGTGGTTGATTTCTTTTGAAGTCTTTAGCGTATTTTTCAAATAATATATTTTGACCTTTGCCAACAATTAATGAGCAAAAAGATTTATTTTTGATCATTTTTTTAACCAATGGTATTTTACTAATTTTATTATTAGGTTTTGACTTTAGTCTTAATACTAGATCAGATCTTAAATAAAGACTGTATCTATTTATTTTATGTAGATTTCTGTAACCTAATCTTCTAGTTTTTGGAAGATTCCATAAAGCCTTATTGTCTCTAAATGTCTTTAATTCAGGATTTTTAACAGAAGCTAATTTTTTTATTTTCAATATTTCAATGATTTTTTTTGTTCATATTTCTGGTGATATCCTTCCGCTTTACAATAATTTTTTTCCTTGGATATTTTTGTTGATACCTTACCGTCCAATTTCTTATTAACCTCGTTTAATACTTTTTCAGCAATCTTTTTTTCCTCATCGGTATTATAAAAAATTTCCGATCTATATTGAATTCCTACATAAGTACCCTGTCGATTTACTTGTGTTGAGTCGTGAAGTTCAAAAAATAGATTTACCATGTCCTCATATGATTTTTCTTTTTCATCATATTTAACTTTTACAACTTCAATATGGCCAGTGTCACCACCGCATACAGCTTTATAGGTTACATTGGGATCATCCCCTCCACAGTAACCACATTCGGTAGAGATTATACCTTTAATACCCTCGTACTTAGTTTCATCCCAAAAACAACCAATACCACCAATAAATGTTTTCATAATTTTTTAATTTATACTTTAGTTTTTTAAAATTGAAATGGCTTTAATCTCATCAACTCCTATTCCACAACAGCCACCTATAATTTGAGCTCCATCTTTAATCCACGTTTTTACCTCATTCAAATAATCATCTGGAGTCATGTCATCTATAAATCTCCAATGTGGTTTTTCATAAAATCCTTTATTTGGATATGCTCCTATAACTCCATCATAATTTTTTCTCGCAGTTTCGATTGCTTTTCCTGTAATATTTATATCTGAATGAGCAACCAATATTGGCCCACTGTGTAATTTTTTAAAGTTATTTATGGATGTCTTAAAGTTTTCATAGACATGTGTATCAGAATCAATTGTATCATTATATCCAAGCATTATATTTTTTTGATCATCCATTACGCATGACACAGATAACCAAACAGGTATGTTTACTTTTGTGGAACAATTTAACATTGCTTCAACTATGTCAGCTTGTGAAGACATAGCTTCTAAAATAATTAAGTCTACACCAGCATCAGATAAAATTTTTAGTTGTTCATGAAAACCCGGTATCATTGCTTTGATACCAAGTTTATAAAAGTTTCCAAAAGTTGATACACTTCCAGCTAATGAAGTTTCTTTATTAGTATTTTCTATTGCTTCTCTTGCAACCTTTACACTTTTTTGATTGAATTTTTCTATAGAGTCTTCATAACCATATTGTCTCATTGATATAGGAGTAGTACTATACGTATTAGTTGTAATTACATCGGCTCCAGCATTTATATAATCCTCATGCACTTTTCTAACTAATTCAGGATGATCAACAGAACACTTCCCACACCACATATGCTTATCCATCTCAGCACCATTTTTTTCTAGTTCTGCTCCCATACCTCCATCTAAAATAATAATTTTTTTGTTTTCTAATTTTGTCTTGATTGGGTCGTATGACATAAATTTTATTCTTTACTATTTGTAAATGCGCAAATTTTATTTCCATCTAAATCACGAAGATAAGAATAATAAACTCCTGAGCCTTCTGGTCTTTCACCACCAGATCCCTCACTAGTTCCTCCAGCTTTTAAACCTACCTCATGAAATTTATCTACGTGAGATCTTGATGAAGTTAGAAATGTGATTTGTGTTCCATTTCCAAAGGTAGCATCTTTTTTGTTGAAAGGTTTAGTGACGTAAAACTCAATATCCTTGGTACCTTTTGCTCCATATGCAGCATAATCATCTTCTATTGTATCGTTTCTGTCTAAACCAATTACTTCTAAAACTTTGTCGTAAAACGTAATAGCCTCATTTAAATTATTAGTACCTACCATCACATAACCAATCATATAAACCTCTATTAACTTATTCTGATTATAGGTTATTTAAACTATTAATTCCAACCGGTAATTGCTTTTACTTCTAAAAATTCAGTGAAACCCCAGACACCACCTTCACGACCATTACCAGATTGCTTATAGCCACCAAACGGCATTCCAGTGTCTGTGGCTTGACCATTGATATAAACCGTCCCAGCTCTAACTTTTCTAGCAACTCTTTTGGCTTTTTCTTTATCTTCAGTTTGTAGATAATTACCTAGTCCATAAGATGTATCATTTGTGATTGCTATTGCTTCTTCTTCAGTTTCAAATGGTATAATTGAAAGCACAGGTCCAAAAATTTCAGTTCTTGCAATTTTCATGTCATTATTTACGTCTGAAAAAATTGTTGGTTTAACAAAATAACCTTTGTTAAGTCCATTTGGCAAATCTGGTCCACCTGCAGCTAATGTTGCGCCTTCTTTTATTCCCTCATTTATAAGATTTACAACTTTATCATATTGTACTTTTGAAACCAAAGGTCCAATATGATCTCCTTTTTTAGATGCCAGATCAACTTTAATTTTATTTGCTTCATCAACAGCTTCTTTAACAGCTCTTTCATAAATTGGTTTTTCAACCAACATTCTGGTTGGAGCATCACATGATTGTCCTGAGTTGCTCATTATATTTCTTACACCATCTCTAACAGCATCAGGATATGAATCCGCAAAAACTATATTTCCACCTTTTCCACCCAATTCAAGAGTAACTTTTTTAATAGTATCAGCTGCATTTTTTTGAATTAATTTTCCAGCTCTTGTTGATCCTGTGAATGAAACCATATCAATATCAGGATGACCAGAAATATGATTTCCAACAACTTCTCCATTTCCATTAATTAAATTAAAAACTCCTGCAGGAAAGCCAGCCTCATCAATCATTTCTGCAAACAATACTGCTGACACTGGAGCAATTTCGGATGGTTTTAAAATCATTGTACAACCAGCAGCTAAAGCAGGAATAACCTTTAATACGATTTGATTCATAGGAAAATTCCAAGGCGTAATTAATCCACAAACTCCAATTGGTTCATATCTTATATGGTTATTAGATTTAGGATCAAATTGATGTTCAAAATTAAAATCTTTTAAAATTTCAATGTTATTTCTACAAATATCAGCACCCATTTTAGTATGTGTTTCGGAAGCAAAATCTAATGGGGCGCCCATTTCTTTAGATTGTGCCTCAACCATTTCATCCCATCTTCTATTATAAATTTCATCAAACTTCTCAAGTAAAGCTAATCTTTCTTCTTTTGTAGTTTCTCTCCAAGTCTCGAATGCAATTTTGGCTGCATTTATTGCTTTATCAGCATCTTCTCCAGAGCCCAAAGAAATTATCGCAAAAGCTTCCTCTGTTGATGGATTAATTACTTCAAAGTCATTTGGCTTAGCAGGTGAAACCCATTTTCCATTTATATAAAAATTTTTCTTTTCAATCATAAATTTATTGTAGCATAAAATTTAAATTTCATAACCTTTTTCTTCAGGCTCATTGTCAATTAACTTCTCAGGAAAACCTTTAGCTCTAAAATTAATTTTATTAAAGTCTTCCATTCTTTTTACTATCATCGAGGACCAAGCTCTTGACCCATATTTTTTTTGACCATCCATAAATATTTCAACAATTTTTGGAGAAATTTCTAAAGGTGCATTTAATTTTTTAGCTAGCTCATCAAACAGACCTGTATCTTTTAAAACGAGGTCCATTGTAAAATTTATATTGTAAGAACCATTTAATATAACTTGGCTTTCTGTTTCATGCACGAATGAATTACCTGAGGAAACTGCGATACCTTTGTAAGTTTTTGCAAGATCTAGGTTTGATTTTTTTGCAATTGTCCATGCCTCACCAAGTGCAACTAAGTGTGCAGATGCTAAATAATTTGTAATTACTTTAAGCACAGAAGCAGTACCTAATACTCCTGTATGTAATATTTTTCGTCCCATTACAGTCAAAGCAGGTAAAATCTTTTCAAATGCATCCCTTTCTCCACCAACAAATATTGCTATATTTCCTGTTGCAGCTCTATGACAACCACCGCTCACTGGACCATCTAGAGGTATTGCTTTTTTTTCAATAACTTTCTGTCCAATTCTTTTAACCTCTGCCTCATCTGTAGTGCTCATTTCTAACCAAATTTTATTTTCAGAAAGACCTTCTAGTATCCCGTTTTGACCTTCCATCACTTCTGCGCAAATTTTAGGAGAAGGAAGACAAGTTATTATTAAATCAACTTCTTCAGCCAGCTCTTTAGCAGAGTTTGCAATTTTAGCTCCAGAGTCTTTAAACTGTTTTGTTAAATTTTTATCTAAATCTCTAACTGTTAAATTAAATTTGTTTCTCAATAAACTCCCAGCTAGTTTTCCTCCAACATTTCCCAAGCCAATAAATCCTACATTCATTAAATTACCTTCTCTTTCTTTTTATATAATATCATTATGACACCAAATATAATTACTATTCCTCCAATAAATAATTCACTTGTTGGTTTCTCACCTAATAAAAAAATTGCCGCAAGCAATCCAGTGGGTGGTATACCCATAGTCACTATGGGCAAAACTTTATATAATGGATTATTTTTTAGAACATAATAAAAGCAGCCATAAGTTATAGGTTGCATAATAAATCCTATGTAAAATGCTATTAACCAGTGATTAAAATTAGCATTTGATAAATATGATATGGTATCACCTTCAATTACTGCAGAAATTAAAATTAAAGTGGGTCCAGAAAATAATGCAAGCCACGCAACTAAAGCTAAAGGATTAATTTCTTTACTCAAAGGTTTTACAATTACTTGGCCAAGTGCCCATATTGCTGAACCTAAGATTGTAAGAGCAATCCCAAATATTTTTCCATCTAAATTGGGTGAGCCAGTTAAAATATAAACTCCTACAAATGCAATTCCTATCCCAATCAAAGCTCTTAAAGTTGGTTTCTCTTTTAACATGAAAAAAGCAAATATTACTCCAAATGGAACTTCTGTTTGTACTAATAATACCGCTGCAGATGCATCAATAAAATTTAAACCAGTATAGGTAATACTGTATTGCAACGTGTTTGCTATAAACGAAGCGATAAAAATTTTTTTTAAGAAACCTTTGGGAATAGGAAACCACCAAATTAAAATTAATGCTGCAAATATAAATCTTAATCCCATTAAAAGAATTGGAGGAAAAGATTCAAAAGCAGGTTTTGCAATTACAAAACCAAAACCTAAAAAAATAGGAACAAGTGATGCAACTAAAGTATCTTTAAAATTCATTCAATTCATTTAATATTAATGATTATTCAAGAACTTATGATATATTCACTTTTTTAAAATATGAATTCAACAAAAATAGAACCAAAATACATAAGTAAATCAAATCCACGAGTTGGCCTTATTGCTCTTGCAAGTGATTTTATGATTGAGAGAGATTTTATTAATGTAATTAAGGATAGAGAAATTGATTTTTTTGTTAATAGAATAGAGTGTTATAATCCTTTAACCAAAGAAAATCTGATCAAAATGTCAGATAAAGTAACCAGCGTAACAAAAGATATTTTACCAGATCAAGATATTGATTGCGTTGTCTACGGATGTACCTCAGGAACTATTGCAGCAGGCTATAACTCTATTGAACAAAAGGTAAAAGCAGCAAAACCAATGGCCCAAGTTACAACACCAAGTACAGCAGCAATAAAAGCATTAAAAAAGTTAAATATTAAAAAGCTTTCGCTATTTACTCCCTACAACAAAAAACTTAATGATGAGGTTATGGAATATTTTAGGTCTGAAGGTTTTGAAATAACATCCAATTCATACTTTGATATAGAAGCAGATTATGACATTGGAAAAGTAGACCAAAATTATTTGTATGATGTCTTGTCTAAAATAGATTTAAATGGAGCGGATGCATTATTTGTATCTTGTACAGCCCTGCCAGTATTACCAATAATTGATAAGCTTGAGAAAAAACTTAACACCATTGTTTTATCAAGTAATCAGGCTTTAATTTGGGATACTCTTGTCCAAATAAATAAAAATAACCTAGTAGAAGGTTTTGGTAAATTATTCAAATAGAAATTTATGTCATTTACTAAAGACGAATATAAACAAAGATTAAAAAAAGTTCAGTCGATGATGCAAGACAAGGGTATTGAACTATTAATTTCTCAAGACACAAATAACATGAATTATTTAACTGGTTATGATGCATGGTCTTTTTATTATGCACAGTGTGCTATTGTTCATGTTAATGCTGATGAACCTTTATGTTTTGTAAGAGCTCAAGACTCAGGAGGTGCGTATATAAAAACGTATCTGAAAGATGAAAATATAATTGTGTATGATGAAAACTATATTCACACATGGCCAAAACATCCTTACGACTATTTAGTAAAGATTATCAAAGATAGAAATTGGGATAAGCTTTCAATTGGAGTTGAGATGGATGCTCATTACTTCACTGCTTTTTGCTATGAAAAGATAAAACAAGGTTTACCAAATGCAAAAATAAAAGACTCGGAACGATTAGTTAATTGGGCAAGATTTGCTAAATCTGATGCAGAGATTAACTATATGAAAACTGCTGCACTAATTTCAGAAAAAGGAATGAAAACTGCAATAGAGGTAATAGAACCAGGTGTCAGACAATGCGATGCAGTAGGTGATATACAAAAAACTTTATTTTATGGGACACCCGAGTTTGGTGGAGAGTATTCTAGTATCGCAACACTTTTACCAACAGGAAAAGGAACATCTGCATCTCATTTAACAGCAACGCAGGACAAGTTTGTTGAAGGTGAGGCGACTATTGTTGAGTTGTCTGGAGTTTATAAAAGATACCACGCACCAATGGCCAGAACAGTATTACTTGGAAAACCTGATCAATTAAAAATAGACACAATGAACAAAACTATCGAGGCTTTGCAAGCAGGAATTGATGCTACAAAACCTGGTAATACAGCAAATGATGTAGCTCAAGCTTTTTGGGGTATTCTAGATAAATATGGCATAGAGAAAAAGTCTAGAACAGGTTACTCAATTGGTATTGGTTATCCGCCAGATTGGGGAGAACATACTCTTAACATATATAAAGGAGAAATGACCGAATTAGTTCCAAATGCGTGTTTTCATATGATAGCTGTAATGCAATTTGGTGATTGGGGAGTTGAAGCATCTGAAGCCATAAGAGTTACAGACAAAGGATGTGAATTATTTTGCAATTTTCCAAAAGAGTTACATATTAAGAGCTAATTAAATGTTGCAAACAACTTAACTAAATGTTTTAAAAACTAACATATGTCAAAAAAAGAAGATTTCGTAAAATTTGATAAAGTCGATAAAAGTTATGATGGAAAAGTATTAGTAGTAAAAGATTTGAATTTGGATATCGAAGAAGGTGAGTTTGTAACAATGCTTGGACCCTCAGGTTCAGGAAAAACCACATGCTTAATGATGCTTGCTGGTTTTGAAACCCCAACTAATGGAGAAATTTATTTAGATAAAAATCCAATTTCAAATATTCCTCCACACAAAAGAGGTATTGGAATGGTTTTTCAAAATTATGCTCTGTTTCCTCATATGACAGTTTTTGAAAATTTGGCTTTTCCTTTAAGAGTAAGAAAAATTTCAAAAGATGATATTGATAAAAAAGTTGAAAAGGCATTATCTATGGTTTCATTGTCAGGATTTGGAAACCGTATGCCAGGACAACTTTCAGGAGGTCAACAACAGAGAGTAGCCGTAGCAAGAGCATTAGTATTTGATCCATCTGTTGTATTAATGGATGAGCCTTTAGGTGCCTTAGATAAAAATTTAAGAGAGAGTATGCAGTATGAAATTAAACATATTCATGAGAGTATTGGTGTAACAGTTGTGTATGTAACTCATGATCAAGGTGAAGCATTAACAATGTCAAACAGAATAGCAGTGTTTAATGATGGTAAAGTCCAGCAACTCTCAAGTCCAGATAAATTATATGAAGAACCTGTTAATTCTTTCGTTGCAGAGTTTATTGGAGAGAATAATACTTTCGTTGGAGAAATTTCAGATATATCAAATGGGTCATGTAAAGTTAAACTAGATAAAGGTGAAATAATTGCAAATCCAATTTCAGTTAAGTCTGTAGGTGAAAAAACTACAGTTTCAATTAGACCTGAAAGAGCATTGATTAATCCAAAAGATAAAATGGATAACAATCAAAAGGGTAAAATTGAGGAAGTCATATATCATGGTGACCACACTAGAGTGAGACTTAATTTATTAGGCAATTCTGAATTTATTTTAAAAGTTCCAAACAGTTCTCAAAATTTAGATATTAAACTTGGAAATGAGATTGATATTGGATGGAACAGTCGAGATGCGAGAGCTTTAGACCCAAAATAAGCTAAATTATTACAAAATTACCAAAATCCCCTGTTGACTCTCTTTTCCTATGTTGCTGTACTTCGTTTTTTATAAAAAAAACGTTTAAACGGAGGATAAATGAAAAAATTAAGTAAATTATTACTTGCCGTAACTTTTGCTATCTCAGTATCTTCATCAGCATTTGCAGTAGTTGTTGCATCATGGGGTGGAGCTTACACAGAAAGTCAGAAGTTAGGATATGGTGATCCAACTGCAAAAGCATTGGGTATCCCTATCGAATGGGTAGATTATTCTGGTGGATTATCAGAAATCAAAGCCCAAAAAGAAGCAGGAGCGATTACATGGGATATTATAGATGTATTTGCTTATGATACTATCAATGGTTGTGACGAAGGGATTTTTGTTGAATTTGATTTTGACAAAGACTTTCCACCAGCTCCAGATGGTACACCTGCAAGTGAAGACTTCTTTACAGACATGCCAAGTAAATGTGCTGTAGGAAATATTTTATATTCTTGGAACTATGCTTATAATAGTGATCTATTAAAAAGCACTCCATCAACATTAAAAGATTTCTTCAACACAAAAAGATTTCCAGGAAAAAGAGCTATTTACACAAGCGCTCTTACAAACTTAGAAATTGCTTTGGCAGCTGATGGTGTAAAAATGGGTAAAGGTGGAGAATTTATATACAAAAAACTTGAAGACCCAGCCTACGTAACAAGAGCAATGAACAAAATCAAAGCACTTTGTGAAGATCCAAATGGCGGATGTGTATTTTGGTCAGCAGGTGCTCAACCACCAGAACTATTAATGAGTGGTGAAGTTGTAATGGCAACTGGTTGGAATGGGAGATTTTTCAATGCAGCAGTTGGAGAAGGTGCTCCAATAGTTCAAGTTTGGGACGGACAAGGTCTTGACTATGAATATTTTGCATTAGTTAAAGGTGGACCAAACGAGGCAGACGCTAAGAAAGCTTTAGCTATGATGACAAATACTGAAATGTTAGCAGGAAGTGCAAAATATATTGCATATGCTCCATGGAGAAAATCATCTATTGCAGTTATGGAAGCAGGAGAGCCTTGGTATAAAGATGGAAAAACTAATATGGTTCCACATATGCCAACTGCACCAGCTAACTTAAAAAGATACTTCTTAGTAGACGCTGAGTACTGGGCTGATAATGGTACAGAACTTGGTGAACAGTGGGAAGCTATGAAAGCTAGTATTAAATAATTAAAGTTTTAAACACTTTAATTTTATATTATATTAAGGGCGGTTATTTTAACCGCCCTTTTTTTTATGAGCTCAGAAACACAAAAAATACTTTCTACTGATGGAATACCTTTAGAGGAAAGTCTCAAAAAAGCAGAAAAAAAAAATAAAATAAAAGCATTTCTTTTAGTAACCCCGTTACTCTTATTTCTTATTATAACTTACATAGTTCCAATTGCTGATATGTTTTCAAGAAGTATTGACGATAAGATGGTTACCAATATGTTGCCTAAAACATACAAAGCTATGGAACAGTGGGATGGAAAAGAACTTCCACCAGAAGAAGTATTCGAAGCGTTTTATCTAGATTACAAAATTTTAGTAAAAAATAAGACTGCAGGAAAATTACAAACACAGCTTAATTATGAAAAAAATGGCTTTAAAAGTGTTTTGAAAAAATTAGCAAGAAAGCAAAAGAAATTTGAAGAAGGTAATTATAAAGAGCAAATAATGGAAGTGCATAAAAGGTGGAGAAATGTTGAATATTGGAGGGCAATTAAAAGAAGAGCCCCAGCATACACTTATTCTAAATATTTAAAAGGAGTTGATATGTACTCCAATGAAGATGGTAAAATTGTACAAGTTGCTGAAGATAGAAGAATTCATAGGATTTTATGGTCAAGAACTTTGGAAGTTGCATTTTTTGTAACTCTATTTTGTTTTTTAATGGCGTATCCAATTGCACATTTATTAGCAACTCTTCCAATGAAGTATAGCAACTTACTCATGATTTGTGTGCTGCTGCCGTTTTGGACCTCATTGCTTGTACGAACCGCTAGTTGGATGATTTTGTTACAGCAACAAGGAATCGTTAATGACTTTTTTGTTTGGATTGGCCTTGTGGCCGATGATAACAGACCTGAGATGATGTATAACAAGACCGGGACTTATGTGGCAATGACTCAAATACTTTTACCATTTATGGTATTACCTTTGTACAGCGTTATGAAAACAATTTCTCCAAGCCTTATGAGAGCAGGTAAGTCTTTAGGAGCTACTCCAGCAGTAGCGTTTTTTAAAGTTTATTTCCCACTAACAATTCCAGGTATTGGGGCAGGATGCTTATTAGTATTTATTCTTGCAATTGGATATTACATAACTCCAGCTTTAGTAGGTGGAGCCTCAGGAACACTTATCAGTAACCAAATAGCTTATCACATGAAGAGTACTTTAGATTGGAGTTTTGCATCCGCGATGGGTTTGATGCTTTTGACTGGAGTACTTGTTATTTATTGGATTTATAACAAACTTGTAGGAGTTGATAATATTAAACTAGGATAATTATGGCTTTACCTAAATATACAGAACCTCATTACAGAATTTGGCATTATTTTTATCTTTTTGTTTGTGGATGTGTTTTCTTTTTTTTAATTGCACCTTTATTTGTAATTTTTCCATTATCATTTAATGCGGAGGAGTTTTTAGTCTTTACAGATGGGATGAAGAGACTTGATCCAGATGCTTTTTCTACAAGATGGTACAAAGATATGGTTTATGGAACAAAGAATCCGTGGGGATTAGCAGCAAAGAATAGTTTTATCATTGCTATATTTGCAACGATAGGATCAATTATACTTGGAACCTTAGCTGCTCTTGGTTTGAGCAGCAGACATATGCCATACAAAGGCCTGATTATGGCAACTTTAATATCTCCAATGATTGTTCCTCTAATTATTTCTGGAGTTGCAATTTTCTTTTTCATGGCAAAAGTAGGTTTAGCTGCAACACATTTAGGTATAATTTTAGCTCATATTATTTTAGGAACTCCTTTTGTAGTAATTACAGTTACAGCAACTTTATCTGGGTTCGATCATAGTATTACAAGAGCAGCCTCCAGCTTAGGAAGCAATCCATTTAATACTTTTATGAAAATAACTTTACCATTAATTCTACCTGGTGTTATTTCCGGTGGCTTGTTTGCTTTTGTTACATCATTTGATGAAGTTGTGGTTGTATTATTCCTAGCAGGCTTAGATAATACAACAATTCCAATTCAAATGTGGACAGGTCTTAGAGAACAATTAAGTCCTACAATTTTAGCTGTAGCAACTTGCTTAATAGTTTTGTCAGTATTAATTTTACTAACAGCTGAGCTTTTAAGAAGAAGATCTGAAAGATTAAGAGGAATTAACAGATAGTTTAGTTTACAGATTCAATTACTGTAGCAATTCCCATACCCAAACCAATACATTGAGTTGACAATGCGTATTTTTTATTTTCTCTTTTTAGTAATTCAGCAGCCTTACCTGTAATTCTTGCACCAGTTGCTCCAAGAGGATGCCCAAGGGCAAGTGCTCCTCCATCTAAATTAACTTTACCTTTGTCTACACCTAAATCTTTAATGCATGCTAAAGATTGCGAAGCGAAAGCCTCATTCAATTCAATAATATCAATTTTATCTGCTGACAAATTAGCTCTCTCCAAAGCTTTTTTTGATGCTCCAATAGGTCCTAGTCCCATATAGTCAGGATCACAACCCTGCACTGCCGTAGAAATAATTCTTCCCATAATATTTAAATTATTTTCTTTTGCGTAATTTTCTTCGCAAATTAATGTTGCAGCTGCACCATCAGTTAAAGGTGATGAAGTGGCTGCTGTTACAGTACCATTTTCATCGAACGCGAGTTTTAATCCATCCAACTTTTCCATTGTGCTGCCTGGTCTAATATTTCCGTCAGTATCACAATCTCCAATAGATACAATTTCATTTTTAAAATTACCTTTTGTTTGTGCCTCATGTGCTTTTTGATGACTTGAGATTGCAAATTCCTGCTGTTCATGTCTTGAGATATTATATTTTTTAGCAACATTTTCAGCAGTAGTTCCCATTGAAAAATATACATGAGGATTATCATTTTTATTTTCAGGATAAGGTATAGGATCAAATCCTGTATTAACTCTTGTCATACTTTCAACTCCTCCACATATAAATACTTTCCCTGCACCTAATGAAATTTTACCAGCTGCAATATGAATAGCTTCCATAGATGAACCACACCACCTGTCAACTGTCATCCCTGATGTTTTTACATTCATACCTGTAAGAAAAGTAGTTAACTTTCCAATGTTAAAACTTTGTTCCCCTGTCTGAAAGGCACAACCCACAACTATATCTTCAATGTCTTCTTTTTTAACATTTGATTTTGACACTAAATTGTTTATCACCTCTGCCAATAAATTTACTGGCTTTTTATCTACGAGCGCACCTTTTCTCGCCATTGTAAAAGGTGATCTAGAGAAGCCGGCAATTACAGGTTTAAACATAATAATAAATATAAGGTTAATCTGGAAATGGTAAAGAAGTTATAATGCCTTTTCTATTTTTTCCATTAAAAGTATTTACAAAGACCTCATTTCCAATTTCCCAATAATCTTTTAAAATCATAGAAAGACCTATATTCTTTTTAAATCTTGGAGAATATATTCCAGAAGCAATTTGCCCAATTTTTGCATTATCTCTTGAGTATACTGGTAGGGGCACCCCAGTTGGCTTACATGGATCTCCATCAAACAAAATTCCTCTCATTCTTTGTACAATTCCATCAAATTGGATCTTTCTTAAAGCCTCTTTGCCTATAAAATCATGATCATCCTCTTGTTTACAGTATTTTTCAAGATTACATTCGAGAGGATTATTTTCTTTTGTAAAATCATTTCCGTAAGACATTAAACCAGCCT
>CABZGO010000021.1 GCA_902525355.1 uncultured Pelagibacteraceae bacterium
CTGTAATAGCATCAAAGTTTATCATAGAAAATATCTTTCAACTTAACTGGTTATTTGAATTAAATATATTTTTATACGTTACAATTGGAGTAGGTTTAACAACACTTGCTCTAATTGTGATTACAAACTTTAAGTATTTAAGCCCAAAAGTTTATCCACTTGTTAGAAATGAGTAGTTTGGTTAATTTTTTAATTTAACTATTAATCGAAGTTTTCAAAGCTTCGTATATTAAATCTTCTGTAGTTTCCCCTATACTTCTATAAACTTCTTTATCACCCTTAAAAATCAATAGAGTGGTTTGATAGAGTACATTAAATGAGCCAGCTATATCTCTATTTGTTACATCGAATGAAAAATATTCAATGTTATCAAATTTTATATCAGATAACTCACCTTCTTTTTTTGCAGTTTGTAAAACTTTCATCTGATTTGCGCATGATCCACAGTATTCTATCCAAGAACTAATGACTATAACCTTACCTTCAGACTGAGCCTTCTCAAACAGTGCTTTATCAAATGTAGTCTTCTTTTCCATCGCATTTGCACTAAATGCAAACAAACAGAGTATTAAGACAAAGAACTTTTTCATAATAAGATAAATTATTATTATAAAATTAATATATGAACATACTTTAAAGTGACACATGTAGGCTTAAAATCAATCAGTAGAGTCAAATTTTGTTTTTCTAGGCTTCTAGTTAGCGAAGCCTAGTATTATAATTAACTTATAATAAGAGAGAGATAAAAGAATAATAACTTACACATTGATTTTATGCAGCGTTACTTACGAATATTAGCTATGTATTATCTGTATATATGCTCAAAAATGGCACTTTACTTATTTAAACTATGACTTAAACTGAAACATGGGGTGCTATATAGGCTGAGATATACCCATGGAACCTGTCCGGTAATTCAGAAAGGGAAAAATGGATAACATAAATATATTAAATCAATCATCTGCAATATTGTTAACCTTAACTATAAGTATAATTTTTGTCTTAATAGGACTTATCTATTCAAAAAAATATCAAGGACTCAACAATTATTTAGTTGCAAGTAGATCAGTAGGTACTTTTTCTTTAACAACTAGTTTAGTTGCATCTGCATTGGGAGCGTGGATATTATTTGGTCCTGCATCAGCGGCAACATGGGGAGGAATAGGGGCTGTTATTGGATATTCTCTAGGTACAGCATTTCCTCTTTTTATCTTAATTTATTTGGGAAAAAAATTTAGAGATAATTATCCAAGAGGGAAATCTTTAATTGAGGTTGTAAGATCTAGATTTGGCTCACAATTATTTAAACTGATTTTGTTTTTATCTGTTTTTTATATGTCGATTTTTTTAATTGCAGAGGTTACTGCAGTCTCAATTTTAATAAATTATATTTCAGGAACAGACTTATGGATTACAGCTTCAATCGTAATCATAAGCTCACTCATATATACTTTGTACGGCGGGTTAAGAGCTTCAATTTTTACAGATAATATTCAATTCATAGTATTTGGTCTGTTATTATTAATAGCATTTTCATATTTAATCTCCTTTAACTCAAATGAGTTTAGTTTCGAATTTATAAAACAGAACAAACCAAATTTACTAAGCCCAAGCTACTTGCCAAATTTCACTGCTGGTTTAACTTTTTTTATAGCTGTAGCCGCAACCAATCTTTTTCATCAGGGAAATTGGCAAAGAGTTTATGCTGCTAAAGATAATAGAGTTTTAAAGAATAGTTTAATTATCTCATTTTTAATAATCATACCAATAGTATTTATTATGGGTTTTTCAGGATTAATTGCAACTTCTCAAAACTTAAATGTTATTCCTGACCTTGCATTTTTTTCTTTATTGCTGAAAGATAATGCTATTTCTTTATCAGTTATAATAATCGTTTTAGCAATTTCTTTAACAGTAAGCAGTATAGATACTTTAGTAAATGCCATTTCAAGCCTAATAATTGTCGATGGGAATAAAGTCTTAAAATTTAAAGGTGATTACTTAAAACTTTCAAAGCAAATAATAATATTAATCTCTATAATTTCATTTTTTGTAGCATCAAAAGGATTGAGCATTTTATATTTATTTTTATTGGCTGATTTATTTTGTTGCGCAGCGGTACTAAGTATATTTTTTGGTTTTTACTCTAAAAAGTTTAACGAAAAAAATGCATATGTATCAATTATAGTTGGCTTGATCGGAGGAATTCTTTTATTTCCCAGTCCTGACTTTTCAAAATCAATTCTGGTCGGAATATTACTGCCAATAGATTTTTTACCGACATTTGTCTCTCAATCCTTGCTGTTTTGTTCTTTTGTAGTTGCAACATTTTTACCCATTTTAACTTGGAAACTAAAGTGAAACATTATTTACATCATGTTAATATAAATATGTTATAAATTAATTATGAATTTTATTTTGCCATTTATAATATTAATTATTGTAGTTGTATTCATTCATGAATATGGACATTATTATTTTGCAAAAAAATATGGTGTTGGGGTAACAGATTTTTCAATTGGTTTTGGAAAAGAATTGTTCGGTTGGAATGATAAATCTGGAACAAGATGGAAGATTTGTTGGATACCCTTAGGAGGTTATGTAAAATTTTTTGGAGATAGAAATGTTTTTTCTCAAGCTGATCAAGAGGAACTATTAAAAAAATATAATAAAGAGGACCAAGAAAAGCTATTTGTAACGAAACCACTTTACCAAAGATCTTTAATTGTTGCAGGCGGTCCAATAGCAAATTTTGTTTTAGCAATATTCATTTTTTTATTCATATACATGTTTGCTGGTAAAGACTTTACGCCAGCAGTTATTGATGAAGTTCAAAAAGATAGCCCAGCAGAAGTAGCTGGGATGCAAAAAAATGACATAATTCTTGAAATTGATAACAATAAAGTAGAAAGCATTCTTGATGTTTCTAAAATGATTTTAATGTCAACCTCTGATATAGTTGATTTTAAAGTTTCTAGATATGATCAAGAAGTATTATTGAAGGTTAAGCCAAAAATTGTTGCTGGTGTCGATAATTTAGGAAATAAAATCAACAAAAGAATAGTAGGTATTAAACTTAGCCCCTACAATAATGAAATAAATCATAAACGATTAGGGCCAGCAAATGCATTGATAGAGTCTGTTAAAGAAGTATATTTTGTAACTACCTCATCACTCAAATATATGGGGTCAATGCTTACAGGATCTGGAGATAGCTCGCAGCTAGGTGGACCAATTAGAATAGCAAAAATTTCAGGACAAGTTGCTGAATTTGGCATACTGCCATTTATTAGTATGATGGCCTATATATCTATAAGTTTAGGCTTAATAAATCTGTTTCCAATCCCTCTTTTAGATGGAGGCCATTTAATGTTTTACGCATGTGAAAAAGTTCTGGGAAAACCATTGAGCCAAAAAACACAAGAAGGTTTTTTTCGAATCGGAATGTTTTTATTGTTAACTTTAATGTTTTTTGCAACATTCAATGATCTTAAAGATTTAGGCCTATTTTAAAGGGATTTTATAACGTTAAAAAAGCTTTATAAAACAGTACTTATTTATAACTATATGTTGTGGTAAATTCAATTATAGGCACAAAAAAAAAGCTTGAATTATCAATGATTTTGTTAAGTATATAAATATAACCTTTAAAACCGGAGCTAAAATGAACAAAAAACAACTTATAGCAAAATTAGCAGGGTCATTAAATCAAAGTAAAGCTGATGCGGAGCGAACATTTGATACGATTACCAACACTATTTTGGACGCATTAAAAGGCGACGATAATGTAAAAATTGCTGGTTTTGGAACATATAAAGTGGCTAAAAGAAAAGCTCGAATTGGTCGAAATCCAAGAACTGGAGAACAAATCCAAATCGCTGCTTCTCAAAAGGTGAAGTTTTTACCTGCAAAAGCACTTAAAGAAGTTTTCAATAAATAAACTTTTTAAAACAGCCTTTATTAAAAATTAGAATTTGATAAAGGCTGTTTTTTTTCAACTATTTCGTGTACTACATGCAAATACCGCATATCTCTTTTAAATAACAATCAATAGTTTTTAGTTTTATTAAATCTATAACAATCACTTTAATTAAACGGAGGTGAAATGGTTAAACTTTTAAAAAAACTGGCTGGTCCATTAGTAAGTTTATTTTTCTTACTTAACATGACTAGTGCAGGTTATGCTGAAACAACAGTTTCAGCTGAAGTTGGTTTCATATTCAATACATTTCTTTTCTTGGTTTGTGGTTTCTTAGTAATGTTTATGGCAGCAGGTTTTGCCATGCTCGAATCAGGGATGGTAACGTCAAAAAGTGTATCAGTAATATGTGCCAAAAATATCGGATTATTTTCAATAGCTGGAATTATGTTCTGGATGGTTGGATATAATTTAGCATACGGAATTCCAGAAGGTGGATACATCGGAAGCTTTACTCCATGGTCTGATGCAAGTGCAGTTGATACTGGATATGCAGATGGATCTGATTGGTACTTCCAAATGGTTTTCTGTGCAACAACAGTTTCAATTGTATCTGGAACATTAGCTGAAAGAATTAAATTATGGCCGTTCTTTTTGTTTGCAGCTATTCTATCAGGAATTATCTATCCAATCGTTATGGGTTGGCAGTGGGGTGGTGGCTGGTTAGCAGCTGCTGGTTTCTCTGACTTTGCAGGTTCAACACTTGTTCACTCAACTGGAGGTGCAGCGGCATTAGCTGGAGCAATTCTTCTAGGAGCTAGAACTGGTAGATTTGATAAATCTGGAGCAGCTAAACCTATGAAGCCATTTGCAGCATCATCAGTGCCATTAGTAACACTTGGTGTATTTATTTTGTGGCTAGGTTGGTTCGGATTTAATGGTGGATCACAATTAGCAATGGGAACATTTGATGATGCAGTAGCAGTATCAAATATTTTTATTAATACAAACTTAGCAGCCTGTGGTGGTGTATTAGCAGCTGGTGCAATAACAAGATTAATGTCAGGTAAAACTGATGTCATTCAAATGCTTAATGGAGCAATTGGTGGTCTTGTTGCAATCACAGCAGAACCATTAATGCCTTCACCGCTAGCAGCAATTCTTATAGGTGCGATTGGTGGAATAATAGTAGTCTTCGGAACTAAATTTTTATTCTCACTTAAAATCGATGATGTTGTTGGAGCAGTACCTGCTCACCTATTCGCTGGAATTTGGGGAACTTTAGCAGTTCCACTAACAAACGGTGATGCATCATTTGGAGCGCAGCTTCTTGGAGTAATATCAATTAATGCATTTGTATTTATAGTTTCACTAATAGTTTGGGGAATTATGAAAGGAACAATGGGTATTAGATTGAGTAAGGAAGCAGAAAGACTTGGAACTGATGTTTCAGAGTCTGGAGTAATCGCGTACGCAATAAGAGACTAAAGAATAACTATCTCTCTCTCTATAGTTGATAAAAGGCCCCTTATCTGGGGCCTTTTTTTTAATAATTTTTAATAAAATCTAAAACTTCTGCAGCATGACCAGCTACCTTGACGTTTCGCCATTCTTTAATAATTTTATTTTTCTCGACTATAAAAGTACTTCTTATTGTGCCCATAAATTCTCTACCCATGAATTTCTTTTTGGCCCAAGCTTTATAAGCTTTTAAAGAGGTTTTATCTTCGTCTGCTAATAGTTCGAACTTTAAATTAAGTTTTTTACTCCATTTTTCGTGACTTTCTAAACTATCTTTGGATATTCCAAAAATAGTGCATCCAAGTTTCTCAAATTTACTTAAAAGTTTATTAAAATCATTTGTTTCAATTGTGCATCCGCTAGTATTATCTTTTGGATAGAAATAGATGATGATAAATTTTGATTTTACTTTATTTAATTCAACAATTTTACCTGAGGTAGATGTTAATTTAAAATTTGGAGCTTTCATTTAATAACCTTTGTTTGATTTATATAGTAATATTTTTTATTTAGTGTAATAAACATTTATGACAATAAAATCATCATCAACTTTAGTCGCAGAAGCTTTAAAGGAAGTTAAAACAATATCACCAGAGGAAGCTCTAGAAAAATTAAATAACGATACGTGTAACCTTATCGATATCAGGGATGTAAGAGAACTAGAACGATTAGGAAGAATTGAAAAATCTTCTCACATTCCAAGAGGGATGCTGGAATTTTGGATGGATCCAGATAGTCAATATTTTAAAGAAGGTAAAATAGATATGAATAAGGAAATGGTTCTTTTTTGTGCTGGGGGTCTAAGATCAGCATTAGCAACAAAAACTTTACAAAGTATGGGTTTTAAAAATATTTGCCATGTAGATGGCGGTTTTGGATCAATGCAAAATTCAGGGTTTAAAGTAGTAAAGTAATTTGGTTTTTAATCTAATAAATTAATTCTTTTAGCGTAGAACATTCTTATTATCCAATAAATAACCAAACCTAATGGACCAATAAAATAAGTTATTATTATTGGGATGAAGACTATATATCTAGACATAAATAATTTTTGACTATCTTTCATTATCCACGTTCCACAAAATAAGTTTATTGCTAAAAAGTGTGTCCAAAACATTATCAAAAAAGCTTCAGCTTCAAAAAGATTTCTCAAGTCATACAGACCAAGGTACAACGTAAAATTATAATCAAAATCATATCCAGAAATGTAGAAATAATAACCCAGGTAAATATAGACAGCTGTTAAAATAAAAAAAGGAAACACAGAAGTAACCAATAATCCACAAATCTTTGATTGTGGAAAAATAATCAGAATTAACCAGAAGGGTATTACACCTATATTTAACCACAAATAAATCGTCTCTATGGTAAAAAAAGCAGCTATTTGTTCAATCATATTATTTTTATATTATATTAAATAAAACAATGATTCCCATAAAAAATAAAAAAAAGACACTAGAAGTAACAGTTGAAGAGATGACCAACTTTGCACTTAATTATGTAGAAAAATTTGCACCTTCTAAACAACAATTAAGAACTTATCTACTAAAAAAATATTTAACTTCAAGAACTCCAAATATTAAAAAAAATGATGTATCTAATCTTATAGATATTGTCCTTGAAGATTTAGAGAAATCAAAGTTTATAAATGATAAATTTTATTCAGAGTCAAAAGCAAAAAGTTTAATTCAGAGAGGATCGTCCATAAATAAAATAAGAAATTACTTAATAAATAAGGGTATAGGTGAAAAATATATTAAAAATACAATTGAACGAATAAAAGATAAAAATGAAGATCAGGATTTTTTCTCAGCCATAAAAATATGTAAAAAGAAAAGAATTGGACCTTCAAGGCAAGAGGATAATCGACCATTGTTTTACAAAAAGGATATAGGGGTCTTAGCTCGCTCAGGTTTTGATTTTGAAGTTTCAAGAAGAGTTATGGATCTTGAAAAAGATGAATATTTGAAAATAATTAATCTTCTTTAGTTTTTTTATTTTTTTCTTCTAAATAGTATTGGATTTTATTTCTTATAAAGTTTTTAACTATCACAAATACAATTAAACCAAATATTGATACTGATACAATTATAATAAAAATTATTCTTAATTGGTCGGTCATGATAAATTCTTATTTCTTTTTAAAATTATGCTTGGATTTTTAAAATCTTTTTTACCATAAGTAATTTCATTGCCATTAAAATCTGTAACTATTCCACCTGCGTTTTCGAGTATAGCATGTCCTGCAGCTATATCCCATTCACAAGCTCTGGGTTCTGCGACGTATCCATCGAATTCTCCAGTTGCTATTACACAAAATTTAAGAGAGCTTTTCATTCTAACGTGTTCTGTTACTCCTAAATCATTATGAATTTTTTCAATTTCAGGTTTAAGTTTATTTGAATATGAAACTACTTTTATTGAACCTTTAGGAGTAATTTTTCTGCAATCTAATTTTATGGTTTTGTTTGATGTAATTTCAAATGATTGGTCTTTTCCAAAACTATAAAACATTCTGTTTTTCGCAGGTACGTTAATTAAACCAGCTACTGCTTTTTCATTTAAAATTAATCCAGCATTAATTGTGAATTCCTCTCCATCATTTATATAGTCGTATGTTCCATCAATTGGATCAACCAACCAAAAGTTTTTTAAATTGGTTTTAGATTTATTGTGTGAAGTTTCCTCTGAAACAATTGGGATATTTGGTGTTAGTTCTAACAATTTTTTTGTGATAATTTTATTTACCTCAAGATCACCATTGCTTACAGGGGTATTATCTGATTTTATTTCTTTAGATAAACCCTCTTTTCTTAGTTTTATTGAAACTTCTCCCGCCATAAGAAAAGTGTCAATTAAACCCTCAACAACACTTTTTATTTTAATTTCATCCATCATTATCAATTCTTTCGAGTTCAATATTATTTGCGTTAATTACTTTTTTACCAACATTCTCAAAATTAACAGTTACTTTGTCCTTAATTATTGATTGAACTTGACCAATACCCCAACTTTTATTGGCTGGATTAATAACTTTGTCACCTGGTTCAAAATCTAAAATCATTTAACTTAACTTATAATAGAAATAAGTATAAATTCCATCAAATGAATTTAGAAACTAACTCACTAGGATTTAATAAAAAGCCCTCAGAAACTACAGTAGTGGTAGCCATGTCTGGAGGTGTAGATTCATCAACTGTTGCAGGGATGATGAAACAAGAGGGATACAAAGTAATCGGTATAACACTAAAACTATACAATGATGGCAAAGAAGTTACTGCTTCAAAACAATGCTGCTCAGGTCAAGATATAATGGATGCAAAAAGAGTTGCACACAAACTAGATATTGAACATAAGATTTTATATTACCAAGATAAGTTTAAACAAGGTGTTATAGATAACTTTGTAGATAGTTATTTAAAGGGTGAAACACCAATACCATGTGTACAATGTAATCAGACGGTTAAGTTCAAAGATTTATTTGAATTTTCTAAAGATTTAAATGCAGATGCTTTAATTACAGGTCATTATGTAAAAAGTTTAACTAAGGGTAACTCAACGAATATGTACAGAGCAATTGATGAAAATAGAGATCAAAGTTATTTTTTATTTAATACTACAAGAGAACAATTAAATTATATAAGATTTCCACTAGGTGGACTTCTTAAAGATAAAACAAGAGAAATTGCAAAAAATTTGAATTTAAATGTTGCTGATAAACCAGATAGTCAAGATATATGCTTTGTGCCCAACGGAGATTATGCTTCTGTAATAAAAAAATTCAAACCAGAATCATACAGAAAAGGAAATATTAAAAATTTAGATGGAAAAGTTGTTGGAGTACATGACGGCATAGTCAATTTTACTATTGGTCAAAGAAAAGGAATTAAAGTTTCAAATGAAGAGCCATTTTATGTAATCAAAATTGATGCTGAGAAAAATGAAATTTACATTGGTCCAAAAGAAAAGCTGGCAAAGCGTAATATAAATTTAAAAAACGTAAATTTACTAACAAATAAAAAAGATTTAGACAAAAATATATTCGTTAAAGTAAGATCTACTGGCAAACTTTTAAATGCAAAAGTTGATATAAAAGATAATGAAAATTTTAAAGTAAACCTTTTAAAACCTGAGTACGGAATATCTCCAGGTCAGGCTTGTGTATTTTACGAAAAAGACCAATTTGGTCACAAAGTTCTAGGTGGTGGTTGGATTAAAGATTAAATCTACTATTTCTTTTTATTTTTTTTTCTTGCTCGTCTCTTTTTAGAGCCCATTTTTCTACGACCTCTATGTTTTTTTGGATATCCCATAATCTCCTTAGTTTTACTATTTTATTGACTTATTTGGTGGATATAGCATTGTCCTAACTACATATCAAATTTTTTATGGATTATTCCTTTAAAACTTTTTTAAAGCATACGGCTAAAGATTTTCATAACCGTTCAGTAAATCCACCAGTTGTGAGGGCATCTACAATTATTTTTAAATCAATGCAAGATTTAAGAAAAATGCAAAGAAAGGCTTTAAAAAAACCATTAGGTGGGCACTACGATTACGGTAGAAAGGGGACCTCTACTACTTTCATATTACAAAAAATTTTAACCAAAATGGAAGAGTCATACAATGTATTTTTAACTCCAACTGGATTTGGATCAGTATTCCTCTCAATTTTTAGTGTAACAAGACCAGGAGATGAGATTATAATTTCAGACCCTCTTTACAATCCTACTAGAAACTTAAGTGAAAATTATCTCAAGGAATTTGGAATAAAAACAAAATTTTATAACCCTCATAATTTAAAATCTTTAGAAAAAAGTATAACGAATAAAACTAAATTAATTTATGTTGAGTGCCCTGGAAGTAACACATTTGAATTTCAGGATTTGAAAAAAGTAATTTCTATTGCAAAAAAAAATAAAATATTTACTGCAATAGATAATACTTGGGCTACACCATATTTTCTTAAACCTATTAAATTAGGTTTTGATATGTCTATAGTATCAGCAACAAAATATTATTCAGGACATTCGGATCTGATGGGTGGAAGTTTAGCTGTTAACAAAAAAGTATATAAATATGTAAAAAAAGCAGATGATATTTTAGGTTTAAGATTGGGTCCTGATGATGCTTATTTAATAACAAGAGGCTTAAGAACCTTAGATATTAGACTAGATAAACACGAGTCTAATGCTAGAGAGGTTTGTAAGTTTCTTTCCAAAAGTAAAAAGGTAAAAATTTTGTATCCTTATAAAAAAAACTCTTTCAATTTTAGAATGTGGAAAAAATACTACTCTGGCTCATCAGGTCTTATGGGATTAATTATAAGATCTAAAAGCAGAAAATCAGTTTTGAAATTTGTTAATTCGTTAAAATTATTCGGTCATGGATATAGTTGGGGTGGCTTTGAAAGTTTAGCATTGCTACAAAGTGATATTGAGATGGGTGATAGAAAATTCTTAAATTTAGACAAAAACGAACACTTAGTCAGATTACATATAGGACTAGAAGACCCAAAAGATTTAATTGCAGATATTAGAAAAAGCCTTATGCTCGTTAAATGAGTAAAGAAAAATTTTTTACTAGTAAAAAAGCGCTTGTCACCCTTATTGCAGCTTCATTAACAGTTATTTTTGCAATGGGTATTAGGCAAACATTTGGGTTATTTTTTTTTGATTTTAATTCAGATCTGAATATTTCAATTTCTCATTTTGGTTTTGTA
>CABZGO010000022.1 GCA_902525355.1 uncultured Pelagibacteraceae bacterium
GGTATTGATCCCTTCAAGTATATAAGTTCATTATCCACATCTGTCTTTATGATCTCAAGATTTTGTATAGTTCTAATTTTATCACCCATATGACCAGCCATTTTTTTTCCCTTAAATACTTTTCCTGGATCTTGATTTTGCCCAGTTGATCCATGTGCCCTATGAGATATCGAGACACCATGTGATGCCCTTAAACCTCCAAAGTTATGTCTTTTCATTGCTCCAGCAAATCCTTTTCCAATAGTTTTTGATTTTACATCTAAAAATTTGATATCTTTAAAAATTTCAATTCCAAATTCGTTACCCTCTTTATACTGAGCTGTATCTTTTACTCTAAATTCTTTTAGAGTTTTTCTTGCCTCTGTATTTTTTTTTGAAAAATATCCTTTCATTGATTTAGATAATTTTGAATTTTTAATTTTACCAAATCCGACTTGTATTGCATTATAGCCTCTATGATGTTTATCAATTATTTGTATTACTCTTCCTTTTTCAACTTTTAGAACAGTTACTGGCACAGACTGTCCAGTTTTAAAAAATTCTCGTGACATGCCTATTTTTCTTCCTAACAATGCAATTTCACTCATTATATTTTTATCTCCACATCTACACCTGATGCTAAATCTAATTTCATCAAAGCCTCTACTGTAGCTGGTGTTGGTTCTATAATATCTATTAACCTCTTATGAGTTCTTGTTTCAAACTGTTCTCTACTTTTTTTATCAATATGAGGCGATCTTAGTACAGTATATCTCTCCTTTTTGGTTGGTAAAGGAATTGGACCTTTAATATTTGCGCCAGTTCTTTTTACTGTATTGACAATTTCCTCCGTAGACTGATCTAGTACCTTATTGTCATAAGCTCTTAGTTTTATTCTAATATTTTGTTTTTCCATATTTATCCTGTTTTTTTCGTCACTTCGTCTTGAACATTTTGTGGAACTTTATCATAATGGTCAAAGAACATTGAGTACTGAGCTCTTCCCTGTGACATAGATCTTAAATTATTTATATAACCAAACATATTAGCCAGAGGCACCATAGCTGTTATTACGGTTGCATTTCCTCTTTGTTCTTGAGTGCTAATTTGACCTCTTCTACTGTTTAAATCTCCAATTACATCGCCCATATAATCTTCTGGCGTAACTACTTCAACTCTCATAATGGGTTCTAGTAATTTTAGTGTAGCTTTAGTGCATGCTTCTTTAAAACATTGTCTAGAAGCTAGTTCAAATGCTAAAACACTTGAGTCTACATCATGATGTAATCCATCAACTATTGTTACTTTATAATCAATTAATGGAAATCCAGCCAAAATACCTCCGTCTGCAACTGTCTCTACTCCTTTTTCAACACCTGGTATAAACTCTTTAGGTATTGCACCTCCTTTAATTTTACTTTCAATTTCTCTTCCTTTTCCAGGTTCAAGTGGTTCTACTGTCAATTTTACTCTTGCAAATTGTCCAGCACCTCCGCTTTGCTTTTTATGTGTATAATCGTTTTCTGCTGCAGATAGAATTGTTTCTCTGTAGGCTACTTGAGGAGCACCTACGTTGGCTTCCACTTTAAACTCTCTTTTCATTCTATCAACAATTATATCTAAATGTAATTCTCCCATTCCCTTAATAATAGTTTGACCAGATTCTTCATCTGAAGTTACACGAAATGATGGATCTTCTTTTGCTAATCTTCCTAAAGCCTCTCCCATTTTTTCTTGATCAGCTTTAGTTTTAGGTTCAACTGCAATTTCAATCACAGGATCAGGAAATTCCATAGGTTCTAATAATACAGGTGTTTCTTCATTTGCAAGTGTGTGTCCTGTGATAGTGTTTTTTAAACCTGCTAATGCAACTATATCTCCAGCATTTGCCTCCTTAATATCTTCTCTTGAATTCGCGTGCATTAATAACATACGTCCTACTCTTTCTTCCTTATCCTTAGATGTATTATAAATGCTTGTGCCAGACTTTACAGTGCCTGAATAGATCCTTATAAATGTTAAACTTCCAACAAAAGGGTCATTTGCAACTTTGAATGCTAAAGCTGAAAACGCAGCATTATCATCAAACTTCATCTCAATTTCGTCCTCAGAACCAGGTTTTGTTCCTTTTATAGAACCAATGTCTTTCGGGCTTGGTAAATAATTTACAACAGCATCAAGTAAAGGCTGAACCCCTTTGTTTTTAAATGCTGATCCAGTTAAAACTGGGACAAAATCAAATCCTAAACATCCTCTTCTAATACATTTTTTTAGATCATCTTCAGAAATATCTACTCCACCTAAATAATCTTCCATAAGCTTTTCATCTTGCTCTACGGCAGTTTCAACTAATTCTTGGCGATACTTTAAAGAAATCTCTTTGAGATCCTCTGGAATGTCAGTGAATTCCCAAGCTGCCCCTAAATCCTCATTTTTCCAAACTATAGCTTTCATTTGAACAAGATCTACAACACCCTTTAAATTCGCTTCGACACCGATAGGGATTTGCATTACAAGAGGTTTTGCTCCTAAGCGGTCTTTAATCATACTTACACATCTAAAAAAATCCGCGCCAGTTCTATCTAATTTGTTTACAAAACAGATTCTAGGTACTTTATATTTATCAGCTTGTCTCCAAACTGTTTCTGATTGAGGTTCTACACCTGCAACACCATCAAATACAGCTACGGCACCATCAAGTACTTTTAGAGATCTTTCAACTTCAATTGTAAAATCAACATGTCCAGGTGTATCAATAATATTAATTCTATGATCATTCCAAAAACAAGTTGTTGCTGCAGAAGTTATTGTAATACCTCTCTCTTGCTCCTGCTCCATCCAGTCCATAGTTGCGGCGCCGTCGTGAACTTCTCCAATTTTATGACTCTTACCTGTATAATAAAGAATTCTCTCTGTCGTAGTAGTTTTCCCAGCATCAATGTGAGCCATGATACCAATATTTCTATATTTATCTAATGTATGAGTTCTTGACATAATAAATTACCACCTAAAATGAGCAAACGCTTTGTTAGACTCAGCCATTTTATGAGTATCTTCTTTTTTTTTTATTGCTGATCCACGATTTTGATACGCATCATATATTTCATTAAATATTTTATCTGACATTTTTTTATCTTTACGCTTTCTTGATGCATCAATTAACCATCTTAAAGCAAGAGCTTGTGATCTTTTTGTTTTCACTTCGACTGGAACTTGATAAGTAGCACCACCAACTCTTCTTGATCTAACTTCAACAGTAGGTCTTATATTATTAATTGCATCATTGAAAACGTTTAAGGGTTCGTCTTTCGATTTACTTTTGATTTTTTCAATAGCATCATAAATAATTTTCTCAGCAATTGTTTTTTTACCATCGTACATTATTGAATTTATTAATTTTGGTATTATTGTTGATTTATATTTTGGATCTATAATAGCTAATTTTTTTGGAGCTTTCCTTTTTCTTGACATTTGCTATTTACCTTTTTTCGTTCCATACAAAGAACGTCTTTGTTTTCTATTTGCAACACCTTGTGTATCTAAATTACCCCTAAGGATATGATATCGTACACCTGGTAAATCTTTAACTCTTCCTCCTCTGATTAAGACTACAGAGTGCTCTTGTAAATTATGACCTTCACCTGGTATATAGGCAGTTACTTCAAAACCGTTTGATAATCTTACTCTAGCAACTTTTCTTAAAGCTGAATTTGGTTTTTTTGGTGTAGTTGTATAAACTTTTACACACACACCTCTTTTCAGAGGTTGCTTCTGCAAAGCTGGAACCTTATTCCTTGTAACTTGTTTATCTCTACTTTTTCTTACTAATTGGTTAATAGTTGGCATAAAAAATTTTATTAATTTATATTTTTGATGAAAATAACTGACGTGTTATTTGTGGCAGCGTTTAGTGAACTAGTCACTACATTCCAACCAAAAACATGGCCAAAATACATTAGAAATTGTATTTGTCAAACTAAATAAAGGAAAAAAAGGGTTAATTTTATTGGTTTATTTGAGCCTCAGATGAATCTGAACTTTCATGTTCAGATAAAAATTTCTGGTCATCATCAATTGCTTTTTTATTCCAAGTATTTTTAATTGAACCTGTTCCTGCTGGTACTAGTCTACCAACAATCACATTTTCTTTTAGACCTGAGAGTTTGTCAACCTTACCTTTGATTGCAGCATCTGTTAGAACTCTTGTTGTTTCTTGGAATGAGGCTGCTGAAATAAATGACTCGGTTTGCAATGACGCTTTAGTTATACCCATTAACACTCTTTCACCTACAGCGGGTTTTTTACCATCTGCAATTAACTCTTCATTCATGGTATCAAATTTTATTCTATCTACTACTTCTCCTGGTAATAATTTACTATCTCCTGTTTCTTTTACTTCTATTTTTTTTAACATTTGTCTTAAGATAGTTTCAATATGCTTATCATTAATTATAACTCCCTGAAGTCTATAGACATCTTGAACTTGGTTTACGAAATATTCAGTTAATTCCTCTATTCCTAGGATTCTTAGAATATCATGAGGTAAAGGTTGACCATCAAGTAAATACTCACCTTTTTTAATTTTTTCACCTTGGTTAAAATTAATATGCTTGCCTTTTGGAATTAAATAACTTGAAGTATCTCCATCTTCTGATTCTATTGTAACTCTCTGTTTTCCTCTTACCTCTTTTCCAAAAATTACACTTCCATCATTTTCTGCTATAATTGCACTATCTTTAGCTTTTCTTGCCTCAAATAATTCTGCTACTCTAGGTAATCCTCCTGTAATATCTTTGGTTTTAGTAGTTTCCTTAGGTAGTCTTGCTATTACATCACCTGCTGAAATTTTTGCTCCATCTTTTACTGATAAAATAGAGTCTGGCACGAGATAATATCTTGCTTCGTTATCATCTGCTTTCTTAATAACATTTCCTTTTGCATCTCTTAGAGTAATTCTTGGTTTAAGATCAGTATTTTTAGATTGTGTTTTCCAATCAACAACTGCTTTTGTAGAAATACCAGTTGCATCATCAACAGTTTCAGCAATTGAAACACCGTCTATTAAATCAACATAGTTTACAATACCGTCTTTTTCTGCAATTACAGGTGTAGTGTATGGATCCCACTCGCAAATCTTAGTACCTCTTTTTACTTTTTGGTCATTTTCAAAATATAGTTTAGACCCATATGGAATTTTATAAGATGCTACTTGTAATCCTTTATCATCTTCAATTGATATCTCGGTATTTCGACCCATAACTATTTGATTATTTTTCGAGTCTTTAATTAAATTTGTATTGACAATTTTTAGTGTACCTTCTGAATTTGATACTATTTGTGACTCTTGTTTAACTGAAGCTGTACCACCGACGTGGAAAGTTCTCATAGTTAGCTGTGTACCAGGTTCACCTATAGACTGAGCAGATATCATTCCAATAGCCTCACCTACATGGACCATCTTCCCTCTCGATAGATCTCTTCCATAACACATCGCACAAACACCGTCTTTAGAGCTACATGTCATCACGGAGTACACTTTTAGTACTTTAACTCCTGCTGCATCAATTTTTTCGCAAGCAGTCTCATCAATCATCTCCTCTTTTTTAATTATTACATCACCTGTCAAAGGGTTTTTAACATCCTGAGCAGTAACCCTTCCTAGGGCACGCTCTGAGAGACTTACCATGATATTTCCACCCTCTAATACCTCTGAAAGTTGAATTGATCCTGGGTTCTCACATTTATATTTTGTTACAGTTAAATCTTGGGCAACATCACAAAGTCTTCTTGTTAGGTAACCTGAACTTGCAGTTTTCAGTGCTGTATCGGCCAAACCCTTCCTAGCACCATGTGTTGAATTAAAATATTCTAATGCTGTAAGACCTTCTTTAAAGTTTGATGTGATTGGTGTCTCAATAATTTCACCTGATGGTTTAGCAATTAAGCCTCTCATTCCAGCTAATTGTTTCATTTGAGCTGCTGAACCTCTAGCACCACTATCAGCCATCATAAATACAGAATTTATTTTTAATCCATCTTCTGTAACTTCTGTCGCTGAAATTCTCTTCATCATTTCAGATGCAACTCTGTCTGTACATTTAGACCATGCATCAATAACTTTATTATACTTTTCACCTCTTGTTATTAATCCTTCAGCGTATTGCCCCTCATAGTCAGCAATAAGTTTTTTAGTTTCATCAATTAATTGTTCTTTATTATCTGGTATTAAAAGATCGTCTTTTCCAAATGAAATTCCAGCTTTAAATGCATGTTTAAACCCTATATCTTTCAATTTATCACAAAAAATTACAGTATTTTTTTGACCTGAAAACCTAAATACATGGTCGATAACTTCAGAAACTATTTTTTTTGGAAGCAATCTGTCTATTAATGAAAATTTATTATTTATATTTTTTGGAATTATGCTTGATAATAAAAATCTTCCAGCTGTGCTTATATGTTTTTCAAATTTAGAATTTCCTTTTTCATCAACAGTTTCAAATCTAGACACAATTCTTGAGTGCACTTTAATTTGCCCTGTTTCTAATGCATGTTCTATTTCAGATGTATTTATAAAATATCCTTCAATCCTCTCAGTTTGAACTGGAGGTTGAGATAAATAATAGATCCCTAGTATCATATCCTGACTGGGTACAATTATTGGTTTACCATTAGAAGGACTTAGGATGTTGTTTGTAGACATCATCAATACTCTAGCCTCTAATTGTGCTTCTAAACTTAATGGAACGTGTACTGCCATTTGATCTCCATCAAAATCAGCATTAAATGCAGCACATGTTAATGGATGAAGCTCTATTGCATTACCTTCAATTAGTTTTGGCTCGAAAGCCTGAACACCTAGTCTGTGAAGTGTTGGTGCTCTATTTAATATTACCGGATGTTCTCTCACTATTAATTCTAGCGCGTCCCAAACTTCAGTTCTTTCCTTTTCAACTAATTTTTTTGCTTGTTTAATGGTAGATGCTAATCCTAATTTATTTAATCTAGCATATAAAAATGGTTTAAATAGCTCTAAAGCCATTTTTTTTGGCAACCCACATTCATGTAATTTTAGATCTGGACCAACAACTATTACAGATCTTCCTGAATAATCCACTCTTTTTCCTAATAAATTTTGTCTGAACCTTCCTTGCTTCCCTTTTAGCATCTCTGCAAGTGATTTAAGTGGTCTCTTACTAGTTCCTGTAATTACTCTTCCTCTTCTACCATTATCAAATAGAGCATCAACAGACTCTTGCAACATTCTTTTCTCATTTCTGACAATTATGTCAGGGGCTTTTAAATCAATAAGTCTTTTTAATCTGTTATTTCTATTTATAACTCTTCTATATAAATCATTTAAATCAGATGTAGCAAATCTTCCTCCATCTAAAGGTACCAAAGGTCTTAATTCGGGTGGTATAACTGGTACTGTAGTTAATATCATCCACTCTGGTTTATTTCCAGTTTCAATGAAAGACTCAATTAATTTTAGTCTTTTTATAGATCTCTCTTCCGATACTTTAGATTTAGTTTCTTTTATACTTTTTATGAGGGTATCTCTCTCTTCTTCTAAATTTATAGATTTTAAAATTTCTAATATTGCCTCTGCACCAATACCAGCGGTAAATGCTTCTTCACCATAATCATCTTGATATTTAATTAATTCTTCTTCACCAAGCAGTTGATTCTTTTTTAAGCCTGTCAAGCCAGGTTCAATGACTATAAAATTTTCAAAATATAAAACCCTTTCAACCTCCTTTAGTTTCATATCAATTGCTAATGAAATTCTACTAGGCAAAGATTTTAAAAACCAAATATGTGCAACAGGTGTAGCAAGATTAATGTGACCCATTCTTTCTCTACGAACGTTTGATTTTGTTACCTCCACGCCACATTTTTCGCAAATTATTCCTCTAAATTTCATTCTCTTGTATTTGCCGCATAGACATTCATAATCCTTTATAGGGCCAAATATTCTAGCGCAGAAAAGACCATCTTTTTCAGGTCTGAAAGTTCTATAATTTATTGTCTCAGGTTTCTTAATTTCACCAAATGTCCATGACTTTATTTTTTCAGGGCTTGCTAGTGTAATTTTTATACTGTTAAAATTTTGCGCTTCAGAAATCTCCGAGGATTTAAATAAATCTGATAATTCTTTACTCATATTTTTTAATTTAACTCCACATTTAATGCCAGTGATTTTATCTCTTTTACCAACACGTTGAACGATTCTGGTATACCAGACTCAAAATTCTCTTCACCTTTAACAATTGTTTCATAAACTTTTACTCTACCCGCAACATCATCTGATTTGACAGTTAATATTTCTTGAAGTGTATATGAAGCACCATAAGCTTCTAAAGCCCAAACTTCCATCTCTCCAAATCTTTGACCACCTAATTGAGCTTTTCCTCCAAGTGGTTGTTGTGTAACTAAACTATATGGACCTGTAGATCTTGCATGTATTTTATCCTCTAC
>CABZGO010000023.1 GCA_902525355.1 uncultured Pelagibacteraceae bacterium
ATTATAAATTTTAAAATTAAAAATAAAATAGTTTGGGGTTTGAACAGAATTAAGAATGAAATTATAAAAAAGAAATTTATTTTTGATGATAAACTTGAGGATATTCATATGAATATTGAAAATAGACTCTTTGAATTAATTGGAGAAGATGCTGGGTATATTCACACTGCGAGATCAAGAAATGATCAAGTTGTAACCGATTTTAAAATTTGGCTAAGAAAAGCTAATAAAGAAATTGTTAAGAATATAGATTTAACAATTAAAAATATATTAAAAAAAGCAGAAAAAAATGTTGAAACAATAATGCCTGGTTTCACACACCTAAAGAATGCACAACCAGTATCTTTTGCTCATTACTTAATGGCGTATTTAGAAATGTTTAACAGGGATAAAAAAAGATTTAAAAACAATCTAGAGAGTCTTAATGAAAATCCACTTGGTGTGGCTGCTCTAACAGGTACTTCTTTTAAAATAGACAGATTTTACACTTCAAAAAAATTAGGTTTTGATAGACCAACTAAAAACTCAATTGACACTGTTTCTGATAGAGATTTTGTAATTGATTTTCTTTATTCTTGCTCTGCATGTGCTGTTCATATCTCTAGAATTGCTGAGGAGTTTATAATCTGGAATTCAGATGCATTTAAACTTATTAATTTGAATGATAAAATTGTAACCGGATCATCCATTATGCCTCAAAAGAAAAATCCTGATCCCTTAGAATACTTGAGAGGCAAAACAGGTTTCATGTTTGGAAATCTATTTTCAATGCTTACAACATTAAAAGGTCTACCACTTTCTTATTTTAAAGATTTGCAAGATGATAAAGAAATTGTTTTTAAATCATTTGATCAATTAAAAAATTCCTTAATTATATTAAATGATGTTCTTAAAAATTTTTCACCAGATAAAAAAAGAATGATTGAACTTGCAGAAAGTGGCTACATTACAGCAACCGATTTAGCAGATTATATGGTTAGAGAATTAAAATATCCATTTAGAAAAGCATATTTACAAACTGCAAAAATCATAAATTTTTCCGAAAAAAATAAAAAAAAACTCTCGGAGCTCACAATAAAAGAGATCAATAAAATTGAAAAAGGTTTAACCAGAGATGTTCTAAAAGTATTTGAACTAAAAAAATCTGTTAATTCTAAAGTTTCTTACGGTGGAACTTCTTTCGACAACATAAAGAAAATGATATTAAGTTACAAAAAGAAATAACTATGATTAAAAAAATAACTTTAATTACTATATGTCTAATTTTATTAACTTCATGTGGAAGAAAAAATGAGCCAAAATATGAGGCATCATTAAATAATAATGTTATGAAATTATATAATTTTAATAATGTATTTAAAATTCCAAAAAAAGATGAAATATATCAATAATATTTTTACAGTTGAAAAAACAAAACTTACTGAGGTAATTAAAAAATTTGAAACACCAATTTTTTGCTATTCTGAGAAAAAAATTAATGAAAATATAAATAAATTTAAAAGAAGTTTTAAATCGTTTTCTCCAATCATATGTTTTTCAACGAAGTCAAACTGTAATCTAGAAATACTTAAATTAATTAAACGAAGTGGATTGGGAGCTGATGTTGTCTCAAAAGGTGAATTAATGATTGCGCTTAAAGCAGGAATAACCTCCAAAAAGATTGTTTTTTCTGGAGTAGGTAAAACTAGGTCGGAATTGATTTATGCGATAGATAAAAATATTTTATTGATTAATTGTGAGTCAAAAAGTGAAATATTAGAAATAGAAAGTATAGCAAAATCTAAGAATAGAAAGGTAGATATTGGAATTAGATTAAATCCAAATACAGATGCAAAAACAATTAAACAAATCTCAACTGGTAAAAAAGAAAATAAATTTGGCGTTAATGAAAAGACATTTATTGAAATTTCTAAATATATAAAAAATTCAAAATTTTTAAATTTAAAGTGTTTAAGTGTACATATTGGTAGTCAAATCCTAGATTATAAACCTTATCAAAAAATGCTCAGCGTATTAGACAAATTAATTAAAAAAATTAACTTTAATTTTGAATTTATAGATCTTGGTGGTGGTATGGGTATTGATTACACCAAGGACAGTAAAAAATTTAATTATAAAAAATATAATCAAATTATTAAAAAATTTTTAAATAAGCATAAATCAAAAATTATTTTTGAACCTGGTAGATCAATTATAGGTGATACTGCGGTATTAATTTCTAAAATTATTTACATAAAAGAAAATTCTAAAAAAGACTTTATTATTGTAGATGCAGCTATGAATGATTTTATGAGACCTGCGTTGTATGGAGCTAAACATAAAATTATCCCTTTAAAAAAAACCAATAAAATGACTAGGAAAAGTTATGATTTTGTAGGTCCGATTTGCGAAACAACAGATAAATTCTTAACAACAAATAAATTTCAAAGATTAAGTGAGAAAGATTGTATTATTATTTGTGATGTAGGAGCATATGGTTCATCGCTATCTTCAAATTACAATATTAGACCTAAACCTGCTGAAATATTAATTAAAGGTTCAAAAATAAATATAATTAAAAAAAGACAAAAACTAAAAGATATAATTTAGTTTTTGACAAAAATGATAAGAAAACTGCTATTTTTATTTTTTTTCTTTCTTGGTATATCTATAATTTCAGTAATATTCCTGCCATCATTAATAATGCCAACAAATATAGTTTTATTTGGTGGAAAAATGATGGGAAGATGGGCAGCATTTTGTCTTCAAATTTTTTTACAAACAAAAATTATTGTAAAGGGTAGGGAAAATATTATTAAAAATGAAAAGTTTTTTATTGCTTGTTCTCATCAATCTATGTTTGAAACTTTTTACCTACAAACAATTTTTAATTCACCAATATTTATTTTAAAATATGAATTAATCAAAATTCCTATTTTTGGCTGGTATTTAAAAAAGATAGGATCAATTTCAATAAATAGAAATAAAATTAGTAAAGATAATTTAGGTTTAATTGACAAAATAAAAAATTCTGTAAGAAATTTAGAGAGACCATTAATTATATTCCCACAAGGAACTAGAGTTTTGCCAAATGAAAAGATTCCTTTTAAAAAAGGAGTTGGTAGGATTTATGATGAATTAAAAATAAATTGTCAACCTGTAGCTATAAACTCTGGAAACGTTTGGCCAAAAAATGGTAAATTAGCTTTGAAACAAACAATAATAGTATCAATTCTTCCAGCAGTAAAACCTGGAATGAACTCACTAGACTTTACAAATTATATAGAAAATAAAATATACAGTGAATTAGATTTGATAAATTAACCCTTCATAGGCATTACAACATAAATGCTGTCATAATCAGCTGGATCTCTAATTAAAGCTGGGGAGCCAGTATCTTTTAAATAAATTTCAATGTTATCTCCATCAAGTTGGGATGCAACATCAATTAAATACCTAGAATTAAAACTTATATCTAACTCATGATCAAACCTAACATTTAAACTTTCTTTTCCATCACCACTATTTGTGTTGTTAACAGAAAGATCAAGATTATCCTTTGAGAGATTAAACTTAACACCATCCTTTTTATCTAATGAAACAGATGCAACTCTATCTACTGAATTTAAAAATAATTTTAAATCAATTTCTAATTTTTTTTGGTTTTCTTTAGGTATTACTTGAACATAGTTTGGAAATTTTCCATCAATAAGTTTTGATATCAATATACTATTATTAATTTCAAATTTAATTTTTGATTTAATATTTGATATTTTAACTTCGCCTTCATAATCCTCGAGTAATGAACAAAGCTGAAAAATAGTCTTCTTTGGTAAAATTATTTGGTCAAATTGAACTTTTTTTTCAAGTCTTATTTTTGAAATAGACATTCTATGACTATCAGTAGCAGCTGCTGTTAAGAAATTTTTATCCTCAACTTCTGTCTGATGTAAAAAAATTCCACTTAAATAATGTCTTGTTTCATCATTAGATACTGAAAATTTACATTTATTTAAAAGTTTTAATAACTCTTTTGATTTAATTGAGAATTCATTTTCATTAAAATTTTCATCAGTTAATGGAAACTCACTAGCACTAATGCAATTTAAATTGAAAACAGATTTATCAGACTCTAAATGTAATTTATTCTCGCTAAGATTAGAAAAGTTTATTTTACTTCCAGATGAAAATTTTCTCACAATATCATACATTATTGATGATGATGAAGTAGTTTTGCCCTCCTCAAATATTTCAACGTTTGGAATTTGATGAATAAAAATTAAATCAAGATCAGTTGCTGTTATCGTTAACTTTCCATTACTTACATCTAACAATACGTTAGAAAGGATTGGTAAAGTACTTCTTTTTTCAATTACACCTTGACAATAATTTAAAGATTTTTGAAGGTCTTGTTGATTTAAGCTAAACTTCATTTTCTTTATTATACAAAATCTTATTTTTTAAACTATCAATATTAATATTTAATTCGCTATCTTCTTTTCTCAATCTCTCTATAGTTTTAACCGAGTGGATCACAGTAGTGTGATCTCTATTAGAAAAAGATCTACCTATCTCTGGTAATGATTTTGATGTTAGCATTTTAGCAAGATAAATTGCAGTCTGTCTTGGTCGTACAAGGTATCTTGATCTTCTTGGAGAAAGCATTTCATTTTTGCTAATTTTATAAAATTTGCAAACTATTGTCTGGATTGTGTCAATATCCACTTTATTCTCTGTAAGATTTAGCAAATCTTTTAAAACTATTTTAACCTCTGACAAACTTGGAACTTTATTATAAATCCTTGTGAATGAAACAATTCTATTTAGTGCTCCAACTAATTCTCTAATACTAGTTTTAATTTCTGTACTTAAAAATTTTTGAATTTCCTCAGAAATAACCACTTGATTTGAATAAGATAGTTTTAATTCCTCAGTTTTAGATTTAATAATTTTATATCTAAGTTCATAATCAGGGTTTTGTATATCCACAACTAAACCTCCTGAAAATCTAGATTTAATTCTCTCTTGAATCCTAGTCAGTTTATTAGGTGGTCGATCTGCTGAGATTATTATTTGTGAATTTTTGTCCAATAATGCATTGAAAGTATGAAAAAATTCTTCTTGCAAAGCTTCTTTACCATTCATGAACTGAATATCATCGATTAATAAAATATCTGTATTTCTAAAGTATTCTTTGAACTTAACCATTTCATTTGATTTTATAGATTTTACAAATTGGTACATAAATCTTTCTGCAGATATAAACATAACTTTATTCTTTTCTATCAATTTTAGTCCGATAGCGTTTAGTAAGTGTGTTTTACCCATACCTACACCACCATATAAATATAGAGGATTATAGTGGGCTATATCTTGGGAAACTTTTTTTGATGCTTCAAATGCTAACTTATTACTTCCTCCAGTTATGAAATTTTCAAAGTTTTTATTTGGATCAATTCTATTATATTGAAGATAAGAGTCTTTTATAAACGACACATTATCATTATCGGTTTTAAAAGAATTTTGAGATGAAGTATTTGTCTCACTAATTTCAGTTTCTTTACTATTGTTTATTATGAATTCGATCCTCACCAAATCTTTTTTGTATTCTTTAATTGTCTGCAATATTTGGTCTAAATATCTTGATACTATCCAATCTCTTATAAATCTGGTTGAGACTGAAAATAATATATAATTATGAAATTCTTCGACTAATACGATTTTATTTATCCAACTCTCAAAAATATCATTTCCAAGTTTTTCACGTAAATCTTTTTTGATACCCTGCCAATCAATCTTCTTTTCGAGCGCTTTATTGTTTTGTACATTATTTTTCATGAAGGAATTCCACTTAAGGCCTATAAAAAATTATTGCAATAAGTTTATTTGTAAAAACAAAAATAAATAAAATTTATGATTGAATAAATTTCAGATTGAATTTTTTAAAATTTTTTTTGCAACCCAGTCGGGAATGAAATTTAAATTTAAAAATTTTACTAAGTCTACATCTAGTAACTTTTTAAATTAAACTTTTAGATATAGTAAATTATTGATAAATTGTACGCTTAAGTTGTATATAAAAAAAATTTTACTTATTAGAGGTTGTTATAAAGAATTAATTTTTTTTGTAATTCTCGATACATTTCTTGAGGCGTTTTGTCTTTTAATGATCCCTGTTTTTGCAATTGACATCAATTCAGAATTTAGTTTTGGAAGAAACGCTAAAGCCTCTTTTTTATCTTTTTTTTCAATTATAGATTTCATTTTTTTCAATGCACTTCTATAGCGACTCTTTCTAGATCTGTTAACATCAGTTTGCCTTTTAATTTTTCTAGTACGTTTAATTGCTGATTTCGTATTCGCCATAAGCGTGAGTGTATATCTTCAGATATTGATTGGGTCAATACAATAATTGTTTATTTTTGGCATAAATTACAAAAAAAACTAGACCTATTTGAAATAAATTTTTTATGTATTCTTCCTTTGCAATTATATTTTAAACATTTTTTATTTTCCCTTTGATAAACATTAAAATTT
>CABZGO010000024.1 GCA_902525355.1 uncultured Pelagibacteraceae bacterium
GCAAGATTCAGAAATAAAAATATTAAACATATTTCATTAGAGGATTTAAAAAAAGTTGATTTTACAAAAAAAGTTACTTTTTTATTTGGTTCAGAAGCATCAGGATTATCAAATAACGAAGTAAGTTATGCTGATTATACATTACAAATTCCAAGTAATGATAAATTTAGATCATTAAACCTATCGCACAGTTTGGTTATTGTTGCTGAAACGGTTTCAAGATTAATTTCAAAAAATAAAGTTCATTTTCAAAAATCTCAAAAAATACAAAAAGCAACAAAGAAAGAAATATCTGCAATGTTATATTTTTGTATAAAAAAACTTGAAAACAAAAATTTTTTTAAACAAAATGCAAAAAAACCTTTAATGCTTGAAAATTTAAGAAGTATTTTTTATAAAATGGAACTTTCCCAAAAAGAAATACGTATTTTATCCAGTGTATTCGCAGGTTTAAGCAAAAAACCTTGATTGACAAAAATATTTTGAAGTCTATAAAACTCATAGTTAAAATATGACAAAACGATTAAACTCAAAACATAAAGTTGATAGAAGACTCAAAGTTAATTTATGGGGTAGACCTAAAAGCCCTTTCAACACTAGAGCATACCCTCCTGGGCAACATGGTCAAACAAAATCTGCAAAACCTTCCGATTATGGAATTCAATTACAAGCAAAGCAAAAATTAAAATGTTATTATGGTAATATGAATGAAAAACAATTTAGAAACATGTATAAAAGAGCAATAATGAAGAAAGGTGATACAGCTGAAAATTTAATTGGCCTATTAGAAAGAAGATTAGATGCAGTAATCTACAGGTCAAAATTGTCAAATACGATTTTTTCTTCAAGACAATTGATTAATCATGGTCATGTTAGAGTGAATGGGAAAAAAGTTAATATATCGAGTTATCAAGTAAAAGAAGAGGATAGCATTGAGATCAGAGATAAATCAAAACAATTAGCTTTAATTGATATTGCTCTTGCAAATAAAGAAAGAGAAGTGCCCGAGTATTTACAATTAGATGAAAAAAATAAAAAAGTTAAATTTGTAAGAATTCCTAAATTTGAGGAAGTTCCTTACCCTGTTGTAATGGAGCCAAATTTAGTAATTGAATATTACTCAAGATAATTTTTTTGATTAAAAGAACATCAAAAAAACATATAGAAAAAATTCTTTCAGAAAATCCAGACTGGAAAATTCTGGATATCGGTTGCGGCTATGGAGCTAATAAATATGCAACTACAATAAGTGATATTATCGACTTATCTGACCATTACAAAGATAAAACATTTGTTAAAATAACTGAAAAAAAACTGCCATTTAAAGATAACGAATTTGATTATATTATCGCCTCTCATGTTGCAGAACATGTCGAGGATATTTCTTTTTTCTTTAATGAACTATCAAGAGTAGGAAAAAAAGGATATATCGAAGTGCCCACAAGACTTGAAGACAATTTAGTATTTGAAAATAAAAAAGATCATGTTTGGCATTTAGTATTTGATGATGTTAATAATGAAATAAATATATCGAAAAAACAACAATACCTCGAACCAGTCTTAACGGTAGGATCAATAAAAAAATTTAATGAATATTTTCGTGAAAGTTTAGTAATCGAGTTAAGTTGGGAAGACAGTATTCAATTTAATATGGATGATGACAATTTAAAAGCTCCAGTTCAAATATCAATTTTAAACTTGTTAAAAAAATATTTCTCAAAAAAAATTAGGTTATTAATTAAATAAGATTAGTTTTTCTTTTTAAATTCAATTCCATTATCTTCAAAAAGTTTGGCTAATTCCCCACTTTCGTACATTTCCTTAACTATGTCACAACCACCTATGAATTCATTTTTAACGTATAATTGAGGTATCGTTGGCCAGTCACTAAAAACTTTAATTCCCTCTCTAAGGTTTTGGTCCGCTAAAACGTTTACACCTTTGAAATTAACCTCAAGCATTTTTAAAATATTAGTTACAGCCATTGAAAACCCACATTGAGGAGCATCAGGTGTTCCTTTCATAAACAAACATACTTCGTTGCTTTCAATTTCATTTTTAATTAACTCATTTGTTTGACTATCCATTTACTTCTCCTTTGTTTTAACAGCTAATGCGTGTAATTCGTTACCCATCTTGCCCTTGAGTGAACTGTATACCATTTTGTGCTGTTGAATTTTACTTTTTCCGGCAAATTGCGACGAAATTACTGTCGCCGAATAATGATTGCCATCCCCTGCAAGATCTTGAATTTCTATTTTTGCATCAGGGAGAGCTTCTTTTATTAAGCTTTCTATTTCTTTTAAATCCATTGCCATTAGTTAACCATATAATCCTTAAGCCATTTTTTATAGCCTTCTTTAATATCTTCAATTGATATTTTTAGATCATTCTTGTATGAAATCTGATCACTTCCTATAATACCCAACTTATCAAAATGTATAGAGTCTTTTTTAAGTATTTTTTCGACATTTCCCAGATTTTCAGGCTTTATTTCTATTATATATCTTCCCTGGTCCTCACCAAAAAAATACTCAAATTTATTTACTAAACCTTCAATTGGAAATAATTTTACTCCTTTATTCCCTTTTATGCTCATTTTTGAAACAGCAGTTAAGATCCCTCCCAAAGAAACATCATGACAAGTCTCAATTAAATTCTTATTATTTAAATTTAAAATACTCATCCCATTTTGTTTTTCATTGAATAAATTAATTTCTGGAGGAGGTCCATTATGATTAGATAAAATATTTTTTGCAAATATTGATTGATCTAAATGACCCTCAGTCTTACCAATTACAAATATATAATTACCATCATTTTTCAATTCCATCGTAATCATCTGTTTATAATCAGATAGTAAACCAATACCTCCAATAGATGGTGTAGGTTTAATTCCTTTATCTTTTGTCTCATTATAGAAAGAGACATTTCCTGAAACGACAGGGTAATTCAAATATTTTGAAGCTTCTGTGATCCCTTCAACACATTCAACAAATTCACCCATATTTTTTTCTTTTTCTGGGTTTCCAAAATTAAGGCAATTTGTGATTGCTATTGGTTTCGCTCCAACGGAAATCATATTCCTCCAACTTTCACAAACGACTTGCTTTCCTCCTGTTAATGGGTGAGCATGACAATAAGTTGCCGATGAGTCTACTGCAGCAGCAACTGCTTTATTGGTTCCATGTACTCTTACTACACCTGCATTACCACCAGGCTTTTGAATAGTATCTCCCATAACCGTATGATCATATTGGTTCCATATCCATTCTTTATCTGCAATATTAGGGTCAGTTAAGATTTTATTTAGACAATCGCTTAGTTTCAAAGACTTAAAATCATCTTTTGAAAATTTGTTTTTTTTAGGTAATTTAGATTTCGTCCATTTACGGTCATACATAGGAGCATTTTCAGCTAAAAAATCTATTGGAATTTCAGCAACTTTTTTATTTTCAAAAAATAATTCTATATTTTTACTATTTGTTGTCTTTCCAATAACAGCAAAATCCAAGTTCCATTTGTCAAATATTTTTTTGGCTTCATTTTCTTTTCCTGCCTCTAATACAATCAGCATTCGCTCTTGGCTCTCTGAAAGCATTATTTCATAAGGTGTCATATTTTCTTCTCTACAAGGTACTTTATTTAAATCTATCTCAATTCCTAAATCACCCTTTGATGCCATCTCAATGCTAGATGAGGTTAGTCCAGCAGCACCCATATCCTGAATTGATATTATTGATTTACCGGCCATTAGCTCAAGGCAAGCTTCAAGAAGAAGTTTTTCTGTAAAAGGGTCACCGACTTGAACTGTTGGTTTTTTTTCTTCTATTTTGTCATCAAAAATAGCTGAAGCCATGCTTGCACCATGAATTCCATCTCTTCCAGTTTTTGAACCAACATAAATAACTGGTTTATTAATCCCAGCAGCTTTTGAGTAAAATATTTTGTTTTTATTTACCAAACCTAATGTCATTGCATTAACCAAAATATTTCCATTATAAGACTCGTCAAAGCAGGTTTGGCCTGCAATAGTTGGAACTCCAATACAATTACCATATCCACCAATACCTTTAACAACCCCTCTTAGTAGATTTCTAGTTTTTTCGTGATCAATTGAGCCAAAGTGAATTGAGTTTAAATTAGCAATAGGTCTTGCACCCATAGTAAATATATCTCTCATTATTCCACCAACACCTGTCGCTGCGCCTTGATAAGGCTCTATAAAGGAAGGATGATTATGACTTTCTATTTTAAAAACAATTGCATCATTGTCTTCAATATCAACAACACCAGCGTTTTCACCAGGACCTTGAATAACTTGTTTCCCTTTTGTATGTAATTTTTTTAGATGTTTTCTAGATGATTTATAAGAGCAATGTTCATTCCACATTGCTGAAAAAACACCTAATTCTGTAATATTTGGAGTTCTATTTAATAAATCACAGATTTTTTTATATTCATCTTTCTTCAATCCATGTTCAATTGCAATTTGTTCATCAACTTTTATCATTATAAGCTTCCAATTAAATTTTCAAAAAAAAGTGATCCGTCCTCACCAGAAAGAAAAGGATCAATCATTCTCTCTGGATGAGGCATCATTCCTAAAATATTTTTATCTTTGTTGAATATCCCAGCTATATTTTTTAAAGCTCCGTTTGGATTATTCATTTCGTCGTCCTTCCCTTTATGATCACAATAGGTAATAGCTATTTGACTATTATCTTCTATAGATTTTAACTCATCATTTGAGCAGAAGTAATTTCCCTCATTATGAGCGATATGAAGTTCCAAAACTTCTTTGTTAATATTTTTAAAATATTTATTTTCTTTATTTTTAATTTTAACAAAAACATTTTTACAAATAAAGTTTAGGTATTTATTTTGCTGAAGTATTCCAGGCAACAACCCAGTTTCAGTAAGTATTTGAAAACCATTACAGATACCAAGTACTAATCCTCCAGAATTTGCAAAATCAATTACAGATTTAATAATTCTTGATTTGCCAGCAATACTCCCACATCTTAGATAATCACCATAAGAAAAACCTCCAGGCAAAACAATTAAATCACTCTTTGGAATTTCTGTATCATTGTGCCAAACCATTTGATTTTTAAAACCAAATTTCTTAAGAGCCACATCCATATCTCTATCACAATTTGAGCCAGGGAATATAATTACAGATGATTTCATTAAGTAGTTACAAGATTTTATAATCCTCAATAACTAGGTTTGCTAAAAGCTTCTTACACATTTCCTCTACTTGTGATTTAGCTTTACTTTCATCACTTTCATTTACTTCTATGTCAAAATATTTACCTTGTCTAACCTCTGAAACATTTTCAAAAGTCATTCCATTAAGTGTTTGTTGTATCGCCTTACCTTGAGGATCAAGCACTCCATTTTTTAAAGTGACTATTACTTTTAATTTCATTTTTTCTTAATTTTTACTGCTTTAGGTTTTGGATAAGTTAATGGTCTTATATTTGATTGCTCGTGTAATATATTAAGCCTAATTGCCACTTCTTGATAAGCTTCTACCAAGTTCCCAAGGTTATTTCTAAATCTATCTTTATCTAGTTTTTTATCTGTTCTCATATCCCAAAGTCTGCATGTATCTGGACTAATTTCATCAGCTAACATAATTTCTCTTTTGCCATCAGCTTCAAATCTCCCAAATTCAACTTTAAAATCTACTAATTTAATACCTACACCCCTGAACATGCCTTGAAGAAAATCATTTATTCTTCTTACTTCTTCATAAATAAAATCTAATTCGAAAACATCCATCCATTTAAACGCTAAAATATGCTCTCTGCTTACAAGAGGATCACCTAGATCATCATTTTTTAAGCAATATTCAACTAGTGGATAATCAAGCACTGTTCCATCTTCTATTCCTAATCTTTTCGTCAAAGAACCTGTTGCAATATTTCTAACAACAAATTCAATTGGAATAATTTCCACTAACTTAACAAGTTGTTCCCTCATATTAAGTCTTTTTACTAAATGATTTTTTATTCCAACATTACTTAATTGCGTAAGAACATGTTCTGAAATTCTATTATTTAA
>CABZGO010000025.1 GCA_902525355.1 uncultured Pelagibacteraceae bacterium
GGAAATAAATGTTTAAAGTAATTAAAAAAGAAATAGAAGTAGCTGGAAAAAAAATAAGTTTAGAAACTGGAAAAATAGCAAGGCAAGCTGACGGTGCAATTATGGCTCAGTGTGGTGAAACAGTAGTGTTGGCAACAGTAGTTGGAGCAAAAAAAGTAAATCCAGACATGGATTACTTTCCTTTATCTGTAAACTACCAAGAGAAATATTATGCAGCTGGAAAGATACCAGGTGGATATTTTAAAAGAGAAGCTAGACCTACAGAAAGTGAAACTTTAATTTCAAGATTAATTGATAGACCAATTAGACCGTTATTTCCAGATGAATTTAAAAACGAAGTACAACTATTACCAACAGTAATATCTTATGATAAAGAGAATGAAGCAGATATTTTATCTATCATTGCGTCTTCAGCAGCCTTAGCTATCTCAGGAATGCCATTTATGGGCCCAGTAGGAGCTTCTAGAGTTGGCTTTATTGAAGGAAAATATGTACTCAATCCATCTAAGTCGGAATTAGAGAAGTCTAAACTAGATTTGGTAGTAGCAGGAACTAAGGATGCAGTTTTAATGGTAGAATCAGAGGCAAACGGTTTGACTGAGGAAGAGATGTTGAATGCTGTAAAATTTGGCCACGAAGGTTTCGTCCCAGTTATAGAAATGATAGAGAATCTTGCAAAAGAATGTAGAAAACCAGAATGGACAGTTGAGAAAAAAGATCTTTCTGAGATAAAAAAGAAATTAGAGGAGGAATTTACTGAAGATTTAAAAAAAGCATTCTCTACGACCGACAAACAAGACAGATCAAATCAAATTTCTGAAATTACAGATAAAGCAAAAAAACTTTATGAGGAGAATGAGGATTATACAGATATAGATGTAAATTCCCAACTTAAAAATTTAGAAAAGTCTATTGTAAGAACTGACATTCTTAAAAATAAAAATCGTATTGATGGAAGGGGGTTAGCAGATGTAAGGCCGATTTTGTGTGAAGTAGGAATATTACCAAGAGTTCATGGTTCAGCTTTGTTTACAAGAGGAGAAACTCAAGCAATTGTTACAACTACTCTAGGTACATCAGATGATGAGCAAAGAATTGAAAGTTTAGATGGTCTTCAAAAAGAGAGATTTATGTTGCACTATAATTTTCCTCCATTCTCAGTTGGTGAAACTGGTAGAATTGGAACTGGTAGAAGAGAGATAGGCCATGGTAAGTTAGCTTGGAGGGCAATAAATTCTTCCTTACCATCAAAAGAAAACTTTCCCTATACATTTAGAATTGTTTCAGAGATAACAGAGTCTAATGGTTCATCATCGATGGCCACTGTTTGCGGAACTTCACTTGCTCTTATGGATGCAGGTGTTCCTATTAAAGAGCCAGTTGCAGGTATTGCAATGGGTTTAATAAAAGAAGGTGATGATTTTTCTGTACTTTCAGATATTCTTGGCGATGAGGATCACCTTGGAGATATGGATTTTAAAGTTGCAGGAACTAAAGATGGTATTACATCTTTACAAATGGATATTAAGATAACTGGAATTACATTTGAAATAATGGAGCAAGCTTTAAATCAAGCAAAAGACGGAAGAATTCATATTTTGGGTGAAATGAATAAAGCGCTTTCGAAGTCAAGAGATAATGTTGGAAAACATACTCCAAAAATGGAGAAAATTACGGTCGATAAAAAAGATATAGCTGCTGTGATTGGAAAAGGTGGTGCAACAATTAGAGAAATTGTCGAAAAATCAGGTGCTAAAGTTGATGTCAATGACGAAGGTGTTGTTACAGTTGCTGCTCCAGATGAAGAGTCTAGAAATACTGCCATGCAAATGATCAAAGATATAACAGCTAAAGCTGAATTAAATAAAATTTATAATGGAAAAGTTATGAAAATTATGGAATTTGGTGCTTTTGTTAATTTCCTTGGAAAGCAAGATGGACTTGTACATATTTCTGAGCTTGCAGAAAAAAGAGTTGCTAAAGTAACAGATGTTGTCAAAGAAGGTGACGAAGTTAAAGTAAAAGTTATTGGATTTGATAGAGGAAAAGTCAAATTATCTATAAAGCAGGCTGTTATATAGATAAATGTCTAACCCATTTATTTTAATTGCTAGAATACGTGTTAAAGAAGGTAAGGTTGAAGAGTATCTCAAGATTGCAAAAGAAGCTGATGATGCTGTCAATGCATCAGAGCCAGACATGCTTATTCATACTTTTGATCAAGATCCCACAGATCCATTAGAATTTACTTGGAGTGAGGCTTACAGAAATAGTGAAGCTATGCTGCATCATCTAAATAATCCCCCAGTCCAAGCTTATGTTGAAAAGCATAACAAAATTGCGGATAGATTCGAAATAGAGGTGTATGGAAATATTACAGAAGAGACCATTAAGGCAATTAAAGATACAAATATCCCTTTCAAGCATTTCAAAACCACTAATGTTGGCTATATTAGAAATAATATTTAATAAATTTAGAGGAGAAATATGAAAAAATTTGAAGAATTGATGTCTGTAAGTGAAGAGATAAAAAATATTAGCCCAGAGGATGCAAAAAAAAAATTAAATGATCCAAATGTTCAATTTATTGATGTAAGAGATAAAGAAAGTTTTTCAAAAGGAACAATTGGAAACGCTATTCATATGGATAGAGGATTATTAGAATTTTATTTAGCTGAAGGTAGTCCAATTGAGAATGATATTATAAAAAATAACCCAGACAAAGAATATGTTGTATTCTGTGGTGTTGGTGGACAAGGCACCTTAGCTACTAAAACCATGAAAGATATGGGTGTGAAAAATGTAAAAAACATATCTGGTGGTATGGCTGAGTGGAATAAAATTAAAGATTGATATTGAATTTATACTCAAAATTAAAATTTTATTTATCAAAAAGCAAGTATGGCAAATATTTACTTGTTGGTGGTTTTGCATTTTTTTTTATAAAAGGTTTAATATATCTAGTCATTATAATTGCTGTTTTTTTTGGATTTAAGTCTTAATGATTACTAACCCTCAGGGATAAAAAGCAAGCAAAGACCATTACTACAGTATCTTTTACCACCATCAGGACCATCATTAAATACATGGCCATGATGAGCACCACAATTTGCACAGCTATATTCAGTCCTCTTCATACCAAAAGAATAATCAGTTTTTGTTACAAATACGCCTGGTATTGCTTCGGTGAATGAAGGCCAACCAGTTCCACTATCAAATTTTGCAGTGGACTCAAATAGTTTCACACCACAATTTGCACAATGGTAAGTCCCTTTTCTTTTCTCATAATTTAATTCGCTAGTACCAGCACGTTCAGTGCCCTCTTCAAACATTATTATTTTTTGCTCATTTGTAAGATCTGGATTTATAATATTGTATTCACTCTCATCTTTTTTTAATTTTTTTTTAAATCCTACTAAATTATTTGCTAATGATGATAAAGGATAATATATTATTCCTAATATAGAAGCTCCAATAATTTTTAAAAAATTTCTTCTCACAATAGATTATAATTATTTAATTTTTTTCTTACCTAGTTTATTTATTAAGAATAAAGCTATTGCAGTCAATAGGGCAAAAACTTCTAGTGCATGACCAGAACCCTCAAGAATTAATTGTACTATAAAAAATATTATACAAACTACAAACCAAACTAATATAAGCATAACAATTAATTTAAGATATATTTTTTGGGTCTGGCATACCTACTTTGTTATAACCAGCATCAACATAGTGAATTTCACCTGTAACACCACCTGCCATATCGCTCAAAAGATATAATGCTGAGTTTCCAACATCGATGTTATCTACATTTCTTTTTAAAAAAGAGTGATCAGCATTCCATTTATATAAAAATTTAGCATCTCCAATTGCTGATGCTGCTAGAGTTTTAATTGGTCCTGCACTTATTGCGTTCACCCTTATTCCTTTAGCTCCTAAATCTCTAGCTAAGTATTTAACACTTGACTCTAATGCTGCCTTACAAACACCCATTACATTGTAATTAGGGATTGCTTTATTAGCCTCATAGCTAAGTGTAATCATACTACCGCCATTTTTTATGACTTTTGAAGCTTCTTTTGCAACTTCAGTAAATGAAAAGCACGAAATTAACATACTTCTTAAAAAATTTTCTCTAGTGGTATTTAGATATTCTCCTGAGAGCTCAGATTTATCAGAAAAAGCGATTGCGTGGACTACAAAATCTATATCGCCCCATTGAGATTTAACATCTTCAAATAATTTTATTACATCTTCTTTTTTTTCAACATCACAGCTAAAAGTAACATTAGAATTTAGTTTTTCTGCAAGTGGAACTACTCTTTTTTTAAGAGCATCACCTAAATATGTAAAAGCTAATTCTGCACCCGCCTCTGCTAATTTCTGTGAAATTCCCCAAGCAATAGATCTTTCATTTGCAACACCCATTATTAGTCCTTTTTTACCTTTCATTAGAGACATTGATTAAACTTTTTCAAAAATTAGTGTTGCATTGGTTCCACCAAACCCAAAACTATTAGACATAATTGCGTTTAAATTAACATCCTTTTCAACTTGAGTAACTATTGGGAAATTTTTTGCTTCATCATCCATATCAGAAATATTTGCTGATGCGGAAATAAAATTATTTTTCATCATAATTAAGCTATAGATTGCTTCATGAACTGAAGTTGCTCCAAGAGAATGGCCAGATAAAGATTTAGTAGAGCTTATTTTGGGTTTGTAGTCAGGAAATGACTGACCAACAGCTTTTAGTTCAGTAATATCCCCTACAGGAGTTGATGTGCCATGAGTATTTATATAATCAATTTTATTTTTAGCAGTGTTTAATGCCATATTCATACATCTCACTGCTCCTTCTCCTGATGGCGCTACCATATCGTAACCATCTGAAGTTGCTCCATAACCTGTTATTTCTGCGTATATATTTGCACCCCTGGCTTTTGCATGTTCCAGTTCCTCTAGTACCAAAACTCCACCCCCTCCTGAAATTACAAATCCATCCCTAGTTTTATCGTAAGGTCGCGATGCTTTCTCTGGTGTTTCGTTATATTTTGAGGATAAAGCTGTCATTGCATCAAACATAGCAGTCATTGCAAAATGAACCTCATCACTCCCACCAGCAAAAATAATATTTTGTTTTCCTAATTGAATTAACTCCATAGCGTTTCCAATACAATGGCCGCTCGTGGAACAAGCTGAGCTAATTGTATAATTAACTCCTTTAATTTTAAATGGAACTGCTAGAGTTGCTGATGCTGTACTTGCCATAGTTCTTGGAACAACAAATGGTCCCATTTTTTTAGGATTTTTCTCTCTAGTTTTATCAGCTGCAAGAATAACATTTTCAATTGAAGGACCTCCAGATCCCATTACCATTCCAGTTAAGATATTACTTACCTCTGTCTCTTCTAATCCAGAGTCTTTAACGGCCTCAGCCATTGCAATGTAGTTGTAGGCAGAACCATTACCCATGAACCTTATTACTTTTCTGTCGATATAATCTTCTAGTTTTATATTTGGTTTTCCATGTACATGGCTTTTTAAATTAAATTCTTTATATTCCTCTGAAAATGTTATGCCTGATTTTGTATTAAGTAATGATTGGTAAACTTCCTGTTGATTATTTCCTAAACAAGAAACAACACCGATCCCTGTAATCACAACTCTTTTCATTATTTAAATAATCCTACTTTTAGCCCATCAGCTGAATAAATTTTTTTATCATCAGCAAGAAGAACTCCATTTGCTAATCCAACAGTAGTCTCTCCCTTAATTAATATTCTTTTCATATCAATAATATATGTTGCCATTTTGACATTCTTTAATACTTCACCTGTAAATTTTACTGCACTTACTCCTAGAGCTCTCCCTCTTCCTGGATTTCCAAGCCAACCTAAGTAAAATCCTACTAGTTGCCACATCGCATCTAAACCTAAGCATCCTGGCATTACTGGATCTTCCTTAAAGTGACAATCAAAAAACCACATATCATCTTTTATATCAAGTTCAGCCTTCATTAACCCTTTGTCAAAAGCTCCATTTTTT
>CABZGO010000026.1 GCA_902525355.1 uncultured Pelagibacteraceae bacterium
TCCATCTTTTAATTTAAGTATCATTGTATTCTCCTTTGCGTTTAAAGCTGTTGTTAATAATATTGATATAAATAAAATAATAATTTTTTTAAGCATAAACCTCTTTTAATGACTTGATAGTGCTTTTCGTTGTAAATTTTCTTAAATCACCCTTGTGTAATGCTATTTCTTTAACAAACCTCGATGAGATTATCTGATTTTCAACATCAGACATAAGAAACACTGTTTCTACTTTATTATTTAATTTTCTATTCATTCCAGCTAGTTGAAACTCATATTCAAAATCTGAAACAGCTCTCAAACCTCTAAGAATTAAGTTTGACTTATGTTTTTTACATAATTCAGTAGTCAGGGAATTAAATTTAATCACTTTAATTTTATTTCTTGGAAATTTAAGGTCCACATATAAAGCTTTTGAAACGATTTTTAACCTTTCATCTATTTGAAATAAAAAATTTTTCTCATTACCATCAGATATACCAACAATAATTTTGTCTAACAGTTTTAGAGCTTTTTTTATAACATCTATATGACCATTTGTAATTGGATCAAATGTTCCAGGATATATAGCTATATTTTTCATTAAACTAAATTATCATCTAATTTAATTGAAGAAACCACCTTTTCGTCACCAGTTAATTTAATAATTCTTACTCCTTGTGTGTTTCTTCCAGCAATTCTTATTTCCTTTACAACAGTTCTGATAACTCTACCTTTGTCGGTAGAAATTAATATTTGATCACCTTCAAAAACAGGAAAAGATGATGAGACATTACCATTTCTTGGGGAATTAACTATACCAATTATTCCTTTTCCTCCTCTATTTGTCACTCTAAAATCATAATGGGATGTTCTTTTACCATAACCATTTTCTGTAATTGACAAGATAAATTTTTCCTTAGCTTTCACTTCGGATTTTTCATCTTTAGTTTTACTTTTACTTTTTTTAATATCATCTTTATCAATTATAGATAACGAAACAATTGTATCTCGTTCTGAAAGATTAATACCTCTTATACCTTTAGAAGATCTACCCTTAAAAACTCTTAATTTTTTTGACTCAAACCTTATGCATTTACCAAATTTTGTATTTAACATTATATCTTGCTCATCTGTACATATTTTTACCCCAATAATTTTGTCATCAGAGTCTAATTTCATTGCAATTTTACCAGAAGCATTAATAGATGAAAAATCCTCTAAATTATTCTTTCTGATTTTCCCCTTGCTAGTTGCAAATATTATATGCATGTTTTTTTTATCAATATCTTCATCTGGAAAAGGCATAATCGAACTAATAGATTGATGGTTTTTTAGTGGTAAAATATTGAAAAGAGATTTACCTTTAGATGAAGCTGAGCCCTCGGGTATTTTCCAGGCTTTAACTTTATAAGCTAAACCCTCTGTAGAAAAAAATAATAACGATGTATGTGTATCCACTGATAATGTTTGAACAACTGAATCTTCTTCTCTAGTTTTAATTCCTGTTTTTCCTTTTCCACCTCTTTTTTGCTGCTTAACTCCACTTAAAGCACCTCTTTTTATATATCCTTGAAGTGTTATTGTAATTATTACTGATTCCTTTTGTATTGTCTCTTCTATGTCATAATTTAAAACTGCATCTATAATTTTTGTTCTTCTAGGAACTGAAAATTTATCTTTAATTGTCTGAAGATCATTGCTTATTACTCTTAATAACTCATTTTTAGAATTTATAATCTTTTTATATTTTGAAATCTCTTCAGCTAATTTTTTGATTTCTATTTCTATTTCATTAATTCCGATAGCAGTTAGTTTTTGAAGTCTTAGTTCCAATATTGATATAACTTGATCTTTAGATAGAACATATTTTCCATTGTAATTTTTACTATCAACTAATTTTATAAGTTTCGATGATTGGTTTATTTTCCAAGTTGTTTTTAAAAGTAAATTTTTTGCTTCTTCTGGATTTTTTGATGATCTGATAATTTTAATGACTTTATCTATATTTTCAACACTAACAGATAATCCTAATAAAATGTGAACTCTCTCTTCTGCTTTTTTAAGATCAAATTTAGTTCTTTTTACAACTACATCTTCTCTAAATTTTAAAAAATTTTCTAAAAAATCTTTTAAATTACAAGTCTTAGGTTTTTGATCAACAATTGCCAAAGAATTAAAACCAAAAGATGATTCTATTGAGGTGTACTTATATAACTGTCTTTTAACTGTCTCTGGTTCAACATTTCTTCTAAGATCAATTGATACTCTTATACCCTCACTATTTGACTCATCTCTAATATCACTTATACCTTCAATTTTTTTATCTCTTACTAGTTCTGCAATTCTTTCATTTAAATTAGATTTGTTAATTTGGTAAGGTATTGATGAAACTATAAGTCTATCTTTGCCATTTTTTAAATTTTCTACTGAAATTTCTCCACGTATCTTAAAAGATCCCCTTCCAGTTTTGTATCCTTGCTTAATTATATCTTTTCCAATTATTAGTCCTCCTGTTGGGAAATCTGGGCCAGGAATATGTTTCATTAACTCATTAATTTTAATATCTTTGTTTTTAATTAAGGCTAAAGTTCCATCTATAACCTCACCTAAATTATGTGGAGGTATACTTGTCGCCATTCCAACTGCAATTCCACCAGCACCATTCACTAATAAGTTTGGATATTGAGCAGGTAAAACAATAGGTTCTTGCTCTGTTTCATCGTAATTACTTTTAAAAGATACAGTATTTTTTTCTATATCATCAATCAAAAACTGTGAAACTTTTGCAAGTTTAGTCTCGGTATATCTCATTGCAGCTGGTGGATCTCCATCTATAGAACCAAAATTACCTTGTCCATCAACAAGAGGTAAGCTCATTGAAAATTCTTGAACCATTCTAACTAAAGCATCATAAACAGCTTGATCTCCGTGTGGATGATATTTACCAATTACATCTCCAACAATTCTTGCAGATTTTCTAAATTGTTTTGACCAATCAAAACCACCTTTATGCATAGCATAAATAATTCTTCTATGAACAGGTTTTAATCCATCTCTAATATCGGGTAATGCTCTACTTACTATAACACTCATAGCGTAAGATAAATATGATGAACTCATCTCATCATACATTGAGATTGGTTTAATATTATTATTTATCTTTGGAATTTCGTTTTTTTCCATATAAATTAAAATGGAATATCGTCGTCTAAACCACTTTGATCTGGTGCTGGACTATCATCAAAATTTTGTTTATTATCTTGTGAAGCAATATTATTTTGATTACCACTACCTAGCATTGTTAATGATGAATTATAACCTTGGATTAAAATTTCAGTTGAGTATTTATCTTGTCCATTTTGTTCGTCTTTCCATTTTCTTGTTGAAAGCTGTCCTTCAACGTACACTTGTGCACCTTTTTTTAAATATTGTTGGACGACATTTACCAAACCTTCATTAAAAACCACTACTCTATGCCATTCAGTTTTTTCTTTTTTTTCTCCAGTATTTTTATCTTTCCAGGATTGGCTAGTAGCAAGACTAAGTCTTGCAACACTTTTGCCGTTCACCATTTGCTTGACCTCTGGGTCTGCGCCCAAACGACCAATTAATAATACTTTATTTAAACTTCCAGCCATAATATTTTAATATTTAAGAATGTTTATTATATCACTTATTAACTTGAATATTAATTATATTAATCTAAAGCAACAAAAATTATGCTTAAAAAGATAGTTATTAAGGGTGCAAAAGAGCACAATTTAAAGAATATTACACTAGAGATTCCAAAAGAAAAATTTGTTGTCATCACTGGCCTATCTGGATCTGGAAAATCATCCTTAGCTTTTGATACTGTATATGCTGAAGGACAGAGACGTTATGTTGAAAGCTTATCAGCTTATGCTAGGCAGTTTCTGGATAAGATGAAAAAACCAAATGTTGATTTAATTGAGGGATTAAGTCCAGCAATCTCAATTGAACAGAAAAATACATCAAAAAATCCAAGATCTACAGTTGCAACTGTTACTGAAATTTATGATTACATGAGGGTTCTTTATGCAAGAGCCGGCATCCCTTATTCACCATTCACAGGACTGCCAATAACTTCTCAAACTATAAGTCAAATTGTTGATAAAATTAAAACACTCCCAAAAAAATCAACAATTTTTTTATATGCACCAGTTGTTAGAGGAAGAAAAGGAGAATATAGAAAAGATATTCTTGGCTATAAGAAAAGAGGATTTAGAAAAATCAAAGTTGATAATAAACTTTATGATATAGATGAAGTCCCAGAGCTGAATAAAAAATTAAAGCACGATATAGCAGTTCTAGTTGATAGAATTATTTTAAACGCTTCATTAGGGAATAGATTGGCTGAAAGTGTTGAAACTGCTGTTAATCTAGCAAATGGTCTAATGTTTGTAGAATATGAAGATGAAACGCTTCCAAAAAAATTTAGAAAAACTGAAAATTTAATCTTTTCAACTAAATTTGCTTGTCCTGAAAGTGGTTTTACAATTGAAGAAATAGAACCGAGACTTTTTTCTTTTAATAGTCCATATGGTGCATGTGAAGAGTGTGAAGGTATAGGTGTTAAATTAAATGTAGATCCAAAATTAGTTGTGCCCGATGAAAAGAAAACTATTGCAGATGGAGCTATAGAGCCTTGGTCAAAATCATCCTCTCTATATTATGCACAAACTTTAGCTTCTATAGCAAAACATTATGGTTTTTCATTAAATGATAGATGGTCAAGACTTTCAAAAAAAATTAAAGATGTAATTTTATTTGGATCTGATGATGAGGAAATCAAATTTTCTTATGATGATGGATATGAAAAATATTCACATAAAAAAACATTCGAAGGAGTAGTAAATAATTTAGAAAGAAGATTTTTAGAAACAGATAGTGATTGGAAAAGAGAAGAAATATCCCAGTATCAATCAGACACAAAATGTGAAAGATGTAATGGGCACAGATTAAAAGATGAGGCTCTTTGTGTTAAAATTAACGAACTTAATATAAGTGAGGTAACTGAAAAATCTATATTTGATGCAAAAGAATGGTTTAAATCACTTGAGACAAAATTAGATAAACGTCAACTTAAAATAGCTCAGCACATTTTAAAAGAAATTAATGAAAGACTTAATTTTCTGCTTAATGTCGGTCTTGACTATTTAACTTTATCAAGAGAATCTGGAACTTTATCAGGCGGTGAAGCACAAAGAATAAGACTTGCTTCGCAGATAGGTTCTGGTTTGACAGGGGTATTATATGTGCTTGATGAACCATCTATTGGTTTACACCAAAAAGATAATGTAAAATTAATAAATGCATTAAAAAGACTTAGAGACTTAGGTAATACAGTCATAGTTGTAGAACATGATACAGAGACAATGGAAAATGCAGATCACATAATCGATCTTGGGCCCGAGGCTGGAAATAAAGGCGGCGAAGTAATTGCACAAGGATCATACAAAGATATATTAAATAATAACGATAGTATCACAGGAAGATACTTGTCAAACAAAAGCTACATACCAATACCAAGAACTAGAAGATTGGCAAAAAATGGAAGATTTTTAGAAATTAATGGAGCAAGTGGAAATAATTTAAATAACGTAAATCTTAAAATTCCACTTGGAAGTTTTACCTGTGTAACAGGTGTTTCGGGCAGTGGTAAATCAACATTAATACTTCAAACTCTTTATAACGCTTTAAACCTTACGCTTAACAATAATAAATCAAGAAAAATTCCAAAACCATTTAGAGGATTTAAAGGCATTGAATTAGTTGATAAAATTATTGATATAGATCAATCCCCTATTGGTAGAACTCCTAGATCTAACCCAGCGACTTATACTGGTGCGTTTGGTCCAATAAGAGAC
>CABZGO010000027.1 GCA_902525355.1 uncultured Pelagibacteraceae bacterium
AACAACTTCCACTTTTATCCTTATATCAATAATAGTATATTAGTTTTTTTATTAATTTAGTATATATAAATCCAATGCTTTCAGATAAATCAACAGTTTGTCCTATCAATTTACTTGATATCGCTCACCAAAAAAGAGGAGCTAAAGCGGCAATTGTTAATGCAGGCAAAAGACTTCCCATGCTGTCTGTAATGGACTCCGTGAAAGAAAAATTAATAATTCCCGTTTTAATAGGTGATGAAATAGAAATAAAAAAAAATGCTGAGGAATTAAAATTTGATATTTCTGATTTTGAAATAATAAATGAGCCAATTGAAAATAACACAGCTAAAGTTGCTGCAAAGCTTGCCGGTGATGGACAAGTAAAAATAATTGTTAAAGGTCACATACATACAGATATTTTAATGAAAGAAGTTTTATTAAGAAAATATAATTTAATCGGTAAAAAAAGATTGAGTCATGTTTGGCATATGACGTTAGATAAAGAAGATAAACCATTAATAATAACTGATGGTGCTTTAAATGTTAATCCAAATGTTAAAACAAAAATGCACATTCTTAAAAATGTAGTTGATTTTTGCCATAGAATTAAGATCGCAAAACCAAAAATTTCTATTTTATCTGCAACAGAAGAAGTTTTGGATAGCATGCAAAGCTCAATTGATGCTAAAGAAATATGTGAATTAGCTGAGAAAGAAAATTTAAATGCAAATATATTTGGCCCTCTTGCCTTTGATAATAGTGTGTCAAAAAAATCAGCAGATATAAAAGGTATTCAAAATATTGTAGCTGGAGACGCTGATGTATTACTTGTTCCAAATGTTGAAACGGGAAATGCCCTTGTTAAAATGATGATTTATTTTATGGGTGCATGTGCGGCAGGAGTGGTTATAGGAGGAAGGGTTCCAGTGGTAATTACAAGTAGATCAGATGATGCGACAGCAAGACTAGCTTCTATTGCTGCAGCTGTGGTAGCTTTGGACTAAATGAATATTGAAAAAAAATAATAATTAAATTAGGATTTAAAAATGGCTATAACATATTTAAAAAAATCACCAAAAACTTCATCAACAGATGATACAAAAACTAGAGAAATTGTAGAGAATATTTTAAAGGACATTGAGAGAACAAAAGAAGAAGGATGCATCGAATTATCAAAAAAATTTGACAAGTATGAAGGTGAAGTAATTGTTACAAGAGAAAAAATTGAGCAAATTAAAAAGAATTTAGACCCTAAAACTAAAGATGATATTCAATTTTCACATGAACGAGTAAGAAAGTTTGCTGAAGCACAATTAAAAAATTATGGTCAAGATTTTGAAGTAGAGTTATCTGATGGTTTGTTTGCTGGTCAAAAATTAATCCCTGTTAATACGGCTGGATGTTACGTGCCAGCAGGAAGATATGCTCACATTGCATCTGCAGTGATGAGTGTAACTACTGCTAAAGTAGCTGGTGTTAAAAATATTATTGTTTGTAGTTCCCCAAAACCTGGTGTTGGAGTCCATCCTGCTATTGTTTATACTGCTGATTTATGCGGAGCTGATGTAATAATGAATTTGGGTGGAGTTCAAGCTATTGCTGCAATGACCTATGGTCTTTTTGGTAATGCTCCAGCAGATATGCTTGTTGGTCCTGGAAACCAATTTGTTGCAGAGTCAAAAAGAATTTTATTTGGCAAAGTAGGTATAGATCTATTTGCAGGTCCAACAGAGATTGCGGTCATAGCAGATGAAACTGCAGACCCAGAGCTAGTTGCTTTTGACTTAGTCGGACAAGCAGAGCATGGCTATAATTCTCCAGCCTGGTTATTTACAAAAAGTAAAAAATTAGCTGAGTATGTAATTCAAAGAGTTCCAGAATTAATTAAAGATTTACCAGATTTACCAAGAGAAAATTCAGGAGCTGCATGGAGAGACTATGGTGAAGTTATTTTATGCGACACAGACGAAGAATTGGCAAAAATTAGTGATGAATACGCACCTGAACATTTAGAAATTCAGACTAAAAACCTTCAATGGTTTCATGACCGATTAAAGAACTATGGATCATTATTTATTGGAGAGGAAACTACAGTTGCATATGGAGATAAATGCTCAGGAACCAATCATATTTTACCAACAAAAGGTGCAGGAAAATATACAGGTGGTTTATTTGTAGGAAAATTCATTAAAACATTGAGTTTTCAAAGAATGACAAAAGAGTCTACTAAAGAAGTGGGTGCAGCTTGTGCAAGAATTTCGAGGTACGAAGGCATGGAAGCACACGCGCGAACAGGAGATGTTAGATTGAGAAAGTACGGTTTTTCTAATTAATTGTAATCTAGTTTATTAATATCTTTTGAAAAAACTGAGTTTATTTTTTTTCCAAATTTATCTGTAAGTTCACCTTTCCAATTATTTTTGGGTCCTAACAAAAAAAATTTAATTTTTTTTTTATTTTTATCTAAAATATATTCATTAAACAGGTTTTCATTTTCTAAAGATTGAAGTTTTGTAAAATTAGTACTTTCAATTGATTTATTTAATTTTATTTGATTAATATCTTTCTCTAAATTTGAAATTTTATTTGTAAATTCAATAAGCTCACGAAAAATCTTTGCAGGCTTTTTGATTAAATCCTCGTATTTGAGTATATATTTTGGAAATAAATTAGTATTTATCCAAGATTTGTAGTGACTTGACCATGAAGTTAAAAAATGAGTTGTTGCATAGTCTATTTTAAATTTTTTTCTATTATCAAAAATGTATTTCTTGTGATTATTCATGAAATCCAATGCTTCATCATAATTTAAAGAATAATGATTTTTCAATGAGGTAACCACATTTCTTGGATCTCTAACTATATAAATAAATCCTTTTGTAAATCTTGGTAATGTAAAATGCTTATTATTTATTGTAATTAGAGCATTGTGTGTCTTTAGAAAAATTATTTTATATCTTTTACAAATTTCTTCTTGTGATTGTGACCATTGGTATATTATATCCTCTGGTCTTTCAATTTTTGTCCTAAAAAACTTACTAGTTGGATATTGAGGTATATTTTTTAATAATTCAAAGTTAAATTCTCCATTATTTGTATAATAATAAGAAGATAAAAATGATCTGACCCATGTATTTCCACTTTTAGGATAAGATGCAATCCAAATAATCATCAACATACTTATCAAATTCAAAAATTTTAAGAATTGTTTATAATTAATAAGTGCTATGCAAATATTAAATTCGGGAAATCAGTAAAACTGAAACTCCAATTACAAAAATAAATATACCAAGGATTTCAGTTAGCTTTATTTTTTCTTTAAATAAATATTTTGAAGAAAAATAACTAAATAATAATTCAATTTGACCAACTGCTCTTACAAAGGATGCTTGGATTAAAGTAAATGCATAAAACCATGAGAGGGATGCAAAAAAACCTCCAATGCCAATTAACATACAGTCGTATTTATCATTATATAGTTTTTTAAACTCTTTTTTTTCAAAGACTAAAAGGTATATTGTCAAAATAATCGTTGGAATTAATAATCCAAAAAGTAAAGTTGATATTACTTTTTCAAAATTCGAATTAAAATTTTCTAAAGATAATGCAGCAGATCTAAAATAAACAATACTAAGAGCTAAGAATAAACCAGATATTAGTCCAATTAATGTTGTTTTTGAAAATATGTTTTGAAGAAATAATTTTAAATTTTTTATTGATAAAATTATTACACCTAGAGTTGATATTATAATTCCACTTATGCCTAACTTGCTTAATTTTTCATTAAGTATTAAATATTCAAATAATGCAACTTGGACAACTTCAGTTTTGCTTAGCGAGGTTCCAACAACAAAATTTGAGAACTTAAACAAGTATAATAATACAAAAGTAAATATTACTTGAAAAATCGATGCCATTGTAACATCAATTAAAAAACCAGGCTGGTTAATAACTTCTACTAAAATAGAAAAATCTCTAAAATATATAAAAAAAAAAATTAATGCTAAGGGTAATGCGAAAGAAAATCTTACATAAGTCGATGCAATAGTGGAGACCTCTTTATTAATTTTTTTTTGAAATGAAGATCTTAGGTTCTGAAAAAATGCAGCTATAATTGTAACAACTATCCAGTTCATCTTAATTTAACAACGGTCAAGCTCAAAAAGTGATTTAAATTCTACTTCCGTGTTCATCAAATATAAAAATATCCTTGGAATCAAAATTAAGCTCGCTTTGAAAATCAACTTGGCTAGATATTTTTGCACTGAGTTCTAAGTTGTCATTACTCATGTAAACAATTTTCTCATTTCCTAAATTTTCTACTAAATCAATTTTAGGTTTAAATTTAAATTCTGAGCCATTTGAAACATTAAAATGTTCTGGTCTTATCCCTAAGAAATAATTTTTTTTGTCGAATTTAGTTTGACCAAAAGTGATTTCATTTCCTAAAAAATTTATTTTATTATCTGAAACTATACTCTCTGAGTTTAATGGTAGAATATTCATTTTTGGTGTTCCAATAAACTGTGCTACAAAAATATTAGATGGATTATTATAAATTTCATCTGGAGTTCCTACTTGTTCTATATTTCCAAGATTTAATATTACGATCCTATCAGCGAGAGTCATAGCCTCAACTTGATCATGAGTTACATATATCATATTTGTTTTAATTTGATTGTGTAATTTTGAAATTTCTACTCTCATTTCAGCTCTTAATGCTGCATCTAAATTTGATAGAGGTTCATCAAATAAAAATATTTTTGGATTTCTTGTAATTGCTCTCCCAATTGCAACCCTTTGTCTCTGTCCTCCTGAAAGTTGTTTGGGTTTTCTCTCTAAAAGCTCTTCGATTTTTAAAATTTTTGCAGCTTGCATTACTTTTGACTCAATTTCTTCTTTAGATTTTTTTTCAATTTTTAAACCAAATGACATATTCTCATATACATTCATATGAGGGTACAAAGCATAAGACTGAAAAACCATTGCCGTTTGTCTTTTCGAAGGGTGGAGGTCATTTATTTTCTGGTCATTAATGAAAATTTCTCCTTCGTCGATTTTTTCTAAACCTGCGATCATTCTTAATAAGGTAGATTTTCCGCAACCAGATGGTCCAACTAGCACAAGAAATTCGTCATCCTTGCCCATTAAATTAAAGTCTGTAATTATTTTATTCGATCCAAATGATTTATGAACGCCAGTAAATTTTATATTAGCCATACTAACTCTTAATTTTTTCTAAAACGTCTATACCAATTTGTTTTAATATATGAAGTATATCAATTGGTACCCAATTTTCACGGATTTTCCCCTGATCATGGTGATAAAAATCCATCACTCTCATTGTAATTTTCTGTTTACTTGCATTATATCCTAGCCAATCATTTGACCCATAAACACCCTCTAAACTATGCCAACCTGCACATAAAGAGAATTTTCCATCACCTATTTCACAATAATGTCCGAGCTTATAATAGTCTCTATCAGTAAATGATCTTCTAAATGGTAATTGATGAATATCAATAAAACCTTCTAAAGATCTTGAAGTACCTATCCCACATGGTCCATACCAAATCATTTTATCATGCCAGAATTCTTTTTGAGGATGGTCTAGCAATCTTTGTTTTAGTTTATCATTTGAAATATTTTCTTTTTCTGGCTTAAAGTTTAAGCTTCTATTCAATGACAAAGATTGTTTTAAATTTGAATTTGAGACTTCAATATCCTTTTCAAAAAAATTTACTCCATCAGTATTAATTGGA
>CABZGO010000028.1 GCA_902525355.1 uncultured Pelagibacteraceae bacterium
TTAACTCAGAAAATTGTTTTAGAATTTTTAAAACAAAAAAAAAATAATTTTTCTATTGTAAATATAGGTTCAATAGTTGGCGTAAATGGATTTAGTGGACTTTCTGGATATGCATCTACTAAGCAAGCTTTGGAAGGATTTACAAAAAGTGTTGCTGTAGAATTGGCAAGTAAAAAAATTAGAGTTAACATTGTTCATCCAGGTTTTATTAAAACTTCATACTTTGAGAATTTTAAAAAAAAAAGAAGAAAGATTTACAATTGGACCTTGTCAAGAATCCCATTAAAAGAATGGGGAAACTCTTCAGATATTTCAAACGTAGTATATTTTTTATTGTCCGATAATTCCAAATATATAACAGGGCAATCTATTATTTGTGACGGAGGATGGATATCAGGATGAATCAAAAAATAAAAGTTATTGGACTAATTCCAACAAGATTAAATTCTTCAAGACTTCCACAAAAAGCTCTGTTGTTAATTCACAAAATACCTTTAGTGGTTCACACATATAGAAGAGCTAAAATGTCAAAAAAATTAGACGATCTTTTTATTTGTTGTGATGATAAAAAAATTTATCAAACTGTAAAAAGATATGGTGCCAAAGCAATTATGACATCAAAACATCACAAAAATGGAACAGAAAGAATTAATGAAGCATATAAAAAAATAAAAAAAAAGTACGACATTGTTATTGATATTCAAGGAGATGAGCCCTTAATTAGTCCTTTCCATATAGACCAAGTAATCAATTTTCATAAAAAGAATTTAGAAACCGACATAATACTTCCAACTTTAAAAATAAAAGTTAAAAATAACACTAATATTGTTAAAGTAATTAAGGATAAAAAAAATTTTGTTCTTTATTTATCAAGGGGAAATGTTCCTTTTGAATTTAAAAAAAGGGTAAATTCTTATAATAAACACCTTTCAATTGTGTCATTTAGACCAGAATCTTTAGAAAAATTTGCTTTAAGTTCAAAAACCCCTTTAGAAAAAATTGAGGATATTGAGTTATTAAGAGCACTTGAAATTGGTTTAAAAATAAAATCTTTAAATTTAAATGGAGACAGTTTTTCTGTGGATGTTCCCGAAGATTTTGAAAGAGCCAATACAGTTATGGCTAAAGATAAATTCTTCAAATTATACAAGTAATATTAATGAAAATTCAATATAAAATAGACCGGATAGATCATAATATTTTTTATAAAAAAAATATAGACAATTCGATAATCTCAGAGATTGAGAAAATCAAAAGTGATAAAAAAATTTTATTTATTTATGATGGAAAAATTCAACAAAAAATTGTCGAACAGTTATTCAGAAAACTAAAAAATTCTGGATGCGATGTTTCAGCGTATGAATTTAAAGGAAATAAATACAATAAAACTGAGAAAACATTATTTAGTCTTATCAATTTGATGATGAATAAAAAATTTACAAAAAAATCACTTTTAATATCTTTAGGCGGAGGTGTGATAGGTGATGTATCTGCTTTAGCAGCAAGCTTATATTATAGAGGTGTTTTATATTTTTATATTCCATCGACAATGACTTCTATAGTTGATAGCTGCATCGGAGGAAAGACAGGTATTAATTATAAAAATATTATTAATTCAATTGGAAATTATTATCATGCAAATTCAGTATTTATTTACCATGATATATTAAAAAATATTCCTGATAGAGAATATTATTCTGGTATTCCTGAAATTATAAAATGCGGTTTATTAAAAAAAAACAAAATTATAAATATATTGCTAAAATCAAAAGATCAGATCATTAAAAGAGACTATAAAACATTAGAAAGTTTATGCACAGAAACTTTGAAAACTAAAATTATTTTATTTAAAAACGATATATATGAAAACGGTATAAGGCTTCATCTAAACTTTGGTCACACATTTGCCCACTCTTTTGAGATGGCAACAGAAAAATTGTTAAATAAAGAATTAATTAGACATGGTGAAGCAGTAGGAATTGGAATGTTATGTGAAATTCTTTTATCATCAAAAAAAAAAAATAAAGTTTATAATTTGTTAGAAAAAATATTAAAACAATATTCACTTCCAACTAGCCTTCACCAATATGATCTAAATATTTCAAAACAAAAAATGATCGACCAAGTTTATAAAGCAATATTTCTTGATAAAAAAAAAATTAATAAATTACCAAGATACATCGGTTTAAAAACAATTTATAAACCTCATATAAAAGAAATTGAAAATACTGGAGAAATACTAGAGGTAATCAAGAAATTTATATAATGATCAATTTAGTTCAAAAATTCTATAAAAATAAAAAAGTTCTAATATTGGGTCATACTGGTTTTAAAGGATCTTGGCTTACAGCTGTAATGAGTGATTTTGGAGCAAAAGTATATGGAATTTCTAATGGAATTGTATCAAATCCATCAAATTATGAAGTTTCAAAGATAAATAGCCTCTCCAAGAATTATTACATAGATATTAGAAATTTTAAAAAATTTAAAAATATTTTTAAAAAAATAAATCCTGATGTTGTTTTTCATTTAGCAGCACAATCACTAGTAAGAAAATCATATGATGATCCGTATGAGACTTGGTCAACTAATATATTGGGAACACTTAATTTTTTAGAAATTCTCAAAACATATAGTGAAAAAAAAAAAATTATTTCAGTAATTATAACTAGCGATAAGTGTTATAAAAATGTTAACAAAAAACAAGGCTATAAGGAAGATGAAATTCTTGGAGGATTTGAGCCTTATGGTGCATCTAAAGCCTCAGTTGAAATATTATTTCATTCCTATTATCAGTCATTTTTTAAAATAAAAAAAAACATTTTTACTGCTACTGCAAGAGCTGGTAACGTTATTGGTGGAGGAGATTGGTCTAAAGATAGAATTTTACCAGATTTAATAAAAACTCATATAAATAAAAAAATATTAAAAGTTAGAAATCCAGATTCTACAAGACCATGGCAACATGTTTTAGATCCAGTATTTGGATATGCATATTTAGGATTTAATTTAAATAAAAAACCAAATTTAATTAATGGTCAATCCTTTAATTTTGGACCTTATAAACAAAAAAATTATAGTGTTAATAGACTTCTTTTAGAAATAAATAAACACATACCAAAATTGAAATGGAAAATAAAAATTTTAAAAAATTCATTTCATGAAGCAAGTTTATTAAATCTCAATGCAAAAAAAACATACAAAAATTTAAAATGGAGCAACAAATTAAATTTTAAACAAAGTGTTTTATTAACAGCAAATTGGTATAATATTTACCTTAAAAGTAAAAATATGAAAAATTTTACTTTTTCTCAAATTCAAAATTATAAAAAAAATTTGAAGTAATATGAAAATTATTATTCTTGCAGGTGGCTTAGGGACCAGATTATCTGAATACACAAAAACAATACCTAAGCCAATGGTAAGAATTGGTAATAAGCCAATAATTATTCATATTATGAAACATTATTTTAAGTATGGTTATAAAGATTTTTATGTGGCGCTTGGTTATAAATCAAAAGTCATAAAAGAATATTTTAAAAAAAATAAATTTAGATGGAACATTAATCTTATTGAAACTGGTAAATCAACAATGACAGGAGGTAGACTTAAAAGATTAAGAAAATTCATAAATGATGAAACTTTTATGCTGACCTATGGTGACGGAGTATCAAATATTAATTTAAAAAAATTAACTAAATTTCATAAAAAAAATAAAAAACTTGTAACAATGACTGCTGTAAGGCCACCAGCAAGATTTGGTGCATTAAAAATTATTGGAAATAAAGTTAAATTTTTTAAAGAAAAATCAAGTTTAGATGAGGGATGGATTAATGGTGGATTCTTTGTTATTGAGCCAAGATTTTTAAATTATATCAAAGGTGACAAAACCTTTTTAGAGAGATTTCCATTAATAAACGCTGCCAGAAAAAATCAATTAGTTGCTTATAAACATAATGGCTTTTGGCATTGTATGGATACTAAAAGAGATAAAGAAAATCTGGAAAAAATATATAAAAAAAAGAGAAGATTTGAGTAAAAAATTATTAATTATAGGTGGAACTGGATTTTTAGGGTACCACGTTGCAAAAAAAGCTATTAAAAAAAAATGGATAGTTCATAGCTTTTCATCAAAAAACCCAAACAAAAAAAGATTATGTAAAAATGTAAAATATATAATTTGTGACATAACAAACAAAAAGAAAATTTATCATAATTTAAAGATTAAATATGATTTTATTATAAATTTGGGAGGATACGTTGATCACGCAAATAAAAAAAAAACTTTTTTATCTCATTATAAAGGATGTAAATATTTAGTAGATATTTTACAAAAAAAAAATTTAATACCAATTAAATTTATACAAATAGGAACTAGCATAGAAAATCTTAAAATTAAATCTCCTCAAACTGAAGTTAAACCTTATAAAAATTTTAAAATTCAGTCTACATACGCAAAATCAAAGTTGCTTGCCTCAATATTTTTAATTAACCTTTATGCTAAAAAAAAATTTCCTGCAGTTATACTAAGACCATATATAGTCTATGGACCAAAACAAGACCCTAATCGATTTATCCCTTTTGTTATAGATAGTTGTAAAAAAAATAAAAAATTTATATTATCAGATTGTAAACAAGCTCGTGATTTTTTACATGTTCAAGATTTCGTTAATTTAATTTTTAAAATATTTAAATCAAATTCAAAAGCAAATGGAGATATATATAATGTTGGCTTTGGAAAAGCAACAATACTTAAACAAATAGTTGAATACATTAAAAAAGAAATTAATAGTGGATATCCAGAATACGGAAAATTTAAACTAAGACCAGATGAAATAAAAATTTTATATCCAAAAATAAATAAAACAAAAAAAACTTTTAAATGGAAACCAAAAGTTAAATTATTTACTGGTTTAAAAAAATTAATAGATCAAAATTAAAATGAGTAAACTAGTCAGTGTTATAATGAATTGTAAAAACGGTGAAAAATATTTAAGAGAAAGTTTAAATTCAGTGCTCAATCAAACATTTAAAAACTGGGAACTTATATTTATAGATAATATGTCAACGGATAATAGTAAAAAAATATTTGACCAATATAAGGATGAAAGACTAAAATATTTTAGTACTTATAAATCGTTAAGTTTAGGAGGTGCAAGACAAATTGCTTTAAATCATTGCAAAGGTGAATTTATAGCATTTTTAGATACGGATGATATTTGGTTTGAAAATAAGTTAGAAAAGCAAGTCCCATATTTCATTGACTCAAAAGTAGGAATGGTAATTTCAAATACAATTTTTTTTTCTAATTCAAAAGAAAAAATTCTTTTTAAAAAGAGACCTCCAACAGGATATGTTTTAGAGGAATTATTAAAAAAATATTTCATTAGTCTTGAAACGCTAGTATGCAGAAGAGAATTTATTGATAAAATTTCTTTTAGTTTTAATACTGAATTTAATATGATTAGCGATTTAGACCTAACGCTTAGATTGGCAAAAATAAGTAAATTAGAATATTGTCCTTATCTTTTAGCAAAATGGAGAATTCATAAAAATAGTGAAACTTGGAGGAAATTAAACATTTTTTTTACAGAAAAACTCCAATT
>CABZGO010000029.1 GCA_902525355.1 uncultured Pelagibacteraceae bacterium
CTAGCAAATAATGTATTCTCTCCACCAGAAGCAGAAGTTACTAAGGCTAAAAGGATCTTAGAAGAGTTAGAAAAGGCTGCTAAAGAGGGCAAAGGAGCTGCTCAGTTGGATGGCAGGATGATAGATGCTGCATCAGCTAGAATGGCCGAAAACATTGTAAATATCGATAAGTTAATCCATAATAAATAAATAAAATTATGGACATTCACGAATATCAGGCAAAGAAAATACTTTCAAACTTTGGAGTAACAATTCCTAGAGGTGGAATTGTTTACAGCCCTGAGAATGCAGAAAATAAAGCTAGAGAAATTGGTGGATCAAAATGGGTAGTAAAAGCACAAATTCATTCTGGTGCTAGAGGAAAAGCAGGAGGGATAATTGTATGTAATACCCCGTTAGAAGTCGCTCAAGCAACAGATAAATTATTAGGAAAAAAATTAGTTACAAATCAAACAGGACCTAAAGGAAAAATTGTAAACAGAATTTATATTGAAGAAGCTACAGATATTGAAAAAGAATTATATTTAGGACTAGTTTTTGATAGAAGCTCAGAAAGTATTATGGTTGTTGCATCGACAGAAGGTGGAATGAGTGTAGAAGAAATTTCAAAGGAAAAACCAGAGACAATTATTAGGTCAAAAATTGAAGTTGCAGTTGGAATGCAAAATTTTCAAGCTAGAGAATTAGCATTTGGTTTAGGGATTGAACCAGATTTAATTAGAAGAGCTTCTGATACTATTATCGGATGTTATAAAGCTTTCAGTGAATTAGATGCAACAATGGTTGAAGTTAATCCATTAGTTATTTCTAAACAAAAGCAAATATTAGCTTTAGATTGTAAAATGAGTTTTGATAACAATGCAATGTTTAGAAGAAGTCAAGTTTCTGAGCTAAGAGATAAAACACAAGAAGACTCAAAAGAAATTTTTGCATCGGACAGAGGTTTAAACTATGTCAGTCTAGATGGAAATATAGGTAATATAATTAATGGTGCAGGACTTGCAATGGCATCTATGGACATGATTAAATTAGCTGGAGGAGCTCCTGCAAATTTTTTAGATGTAGGAGGTGGTGCAACGCCAGAAAAAATAGTTAAAGCTTTTAAATTAGTCACAATGGATGAAAAAGTTAAAGTAATTTTAGTAAATATTTTTGCTGGTATCAATAGATGTGATTGGGTTGCAGAAGGAATTGTAGATGCATTAAAAAAAATTGAAATTAAAGTTCCATTAGTTATCCGTTTAGCTGGCACCAATGTCGAAAAAGGAAATAAAATCTTAAAAGAAAGTAAAATAAATTATATAGAAGCCAATACTTTAGAGGATGCAGCTAATAAAGCAGTTGCAGCACTAAATAAATAAATCATGACTGTACTCGTAGACAAAAATAGTAAGATAATTATTCAAGGTTTTACTGGTAAAATGGGCTCCTTTCATGCAGATGAGATGATAAAATATGGCTCAAATGTTGTTGGTGGAGTAACGCCAGGAAAAGGAGGCTCTAAGCATTTAGACTTACCAGTATTTAATACAGTTAAAGATGCTGTGAATGAAACAGGAGCTGACGCGTCTATTTTATTTGTACCCCCAGCTTTTGCAGCTGATTCAGCGATGGAGGCAGCGGATGCTGGAATTAAAATTTGTGTAGCTATAGTTGATGGAATACCTTCTCACGATATGATTAGAATCAAAAGGTATATGAGAAGATACACTAAAAGTTCTAAAATGACGCTAGTTGGACCAAACTGTGCTGGAATTATTAGTCCTGGAAAATCAATGTTAGGAATAATGCCAGGTCATATTTATAAAGAAGGAAGAATCGGAATAATTAGTAGATCAGGTACATTAGGTTATGAAGCTGCTCAACAACTTAAAAATTTAAATATAGGTGTTTCAACAAGTGTAGGAATTGGAGGTGATCCAATTAATGGTAGCTCATTTAGAGATATAATTGAAAAGTTTGAAACAGATGAAGAGACTGATGCAATACTAATGATTGGTGAAATTGGGGGCCCCCAGGAAGTAGCTGCAGGAGAATTTGCAAAAGAAAATATGAAGAAACCAGTTATAGCATACATAGCTGGATTAACCGCACCAAAAGGAAGGGTAATGGGTCATGCAGGAGCAATAGTTTCAGCTTATGGTGAAAGTGCAATTGAAAAAGTTGAAATTTTAAAAGAGTGCGGAATCACAATTTCTAAAAATCCATCAGTTATGGGTGATACAGTAAAATCGGTTTTAGAAAAAATGTAATCATGAGTTACGATGATAATAATATATTTGCAAAAATATTAAGAAATGAGATACCGTGTAATAAAATTTATGAGGACGAATTTGTTTTATCCTTTCACGATATAAATCCTCAAAAAAAAATACATGCTTTAGTAATTCCAAAAGGAAAATATGTTGACTTAGACGACTTTAGCCAAAACGCTTCTTCTGAGGAAATGGTTGGATTATTAAAAGGTATAAATATTGTAGCAAAGAAATTAAATATATCTGTTGATACTGGCAAAGGCTATAGAGCGTTAGCAAATATAAGTGAAGATGGAGGACAAGAAGTTCCCCATTTGCATTTTCATTTGTTTGGTGGAGAGAAAATTGGTAAAATGGTCTCGTGAAAATTAATGTCGACAGAAGATACTTAGAGATAAATTCGCTAAGAGATTTAAACAGCTCAAAGAGTCCTGGATCAAACTTTAAAATTATTCAAGTAGATCCACCAGATTTCCATCTAAATAAATTTTTCTATAAGCAAATAGGAAAAAAACACAGATGGATAGATAGACTAGCTTGGGGTGACAAAAGATGGATTGAGTATGTTGAAAATCCGAGAATAAAAACCTTTATTTTAAAGGATAATAACAACTTAGCTGGATATTATGAAACTATCCAAGATCTTGAAAATAATCATTCGGAAATAGCATATTTTGGGATTTTAGAGGAATATTTTGGAAAAAAATGTGGTGGTTATCTTCTTTCAGAGGCTATTAAAAAGTTATTTGAAGATGGAATTTCAAGAGTCTGGTTGCATACCTGTTCACTGGACCACGAAAATGCAATTAAAAATTATTTAGCTAGAGGAATGCAGGTATTTAAATCTGAAAAAATAAATGTTGAGCTTAATTAATATATTTTTGTATTGAAAATATTTTTTCTTCAACTTCAATATTAATATTAATATCACTTAAAAAAGTTTGTATTAGGTTTTGATAGATATCTTTAGTTTCCCATCCCATTAAATCTAAACTTTCTTTATCAAAAAAAACCTTAATTAAATTATTTTCGTGTTCAAAATTAAAGACATAATAAAAAGGGTAATTTTTATCATCATCAACCTCATTCATCTTTGAAATCAAAAAATTTTTATCAAGTATAAAATTTAAAGGTGTTTTATCTAGTGGATATCTATAGTAATTTGTGATTTTATCTGAATTTATAACTAGGGATTTACCATTTGAAACAAGTATCTTATTATAAATGTCATAGTATTTACAAAAAATTTTTTTAGGGTATAAAATTACACATTCTCCTTTCTCAATATTATTATTATCGATCCTTTGAGTAAATTTGAATTGTAGTGAATTTATATTTTCTAAGTGACTTATAATTTTCTGATTTGAACTGTTTGCATTGATATTAAAAAAAAAAATAAATAATAAAGTTATATATTTTTTCATTTGAGCACTTCTCTTTTACCAACATGATTGGCTTGACTTACCACTCCATTAGCTTCCATTTGGTCAACTATTCTAGCTGCTCTATTGTAACCAATTTGTAATTTTCTCTGTAAAAAAGATGTTGATGCTTTTCTCTCAGATTTTACAATTTCAAGAGCTGTATAATATAATTCATCTAGATTTTCATTATCTTTCAAATCACCGTCACTCTCTTTTTCATCTGCAAAATTGAGAATTTCATCTACATAATCTGGATCAGCCTGACTTCGTAAAAAATTATTTATTTTCTCAATTTCACTCTCTGATACAAATGGTGCATGAATTCTTGTCATTCTATTTGCTGAAGTCATATAAAGCATATCGCCTTTACCAAGTAGTTGCTCAGCACCTTGTTCACCAAGTATAGTTCTACTATCTATTTTAGAAGTAACTTGAAATGATATTCTTGTTGGAAAGTTTGCTTTAATTGTTCCAGTAATGACGTCAACACTAGGTCTTTGGGTAGCCATTATGATATGTATTCCAGCAGCCCTTGCCATTTGTGAGAGTTTTTGAATATAATTTTCTATGTCTTTTCCAGCAACGAGCATTAAATCTGACATTTCGTCAACAATTACAACTATATAAGGCATGGAAATCTTATGTTTCTCATTATACCCATCAATATTTCTTACACCAACTTTGGTCATTAATTTATACCGGTTTTCCATTTCTTTAACTACCCAACCCAATACAGAGGCAGCTTTTTTAGCTTCTGTAATTACAGGACATATCAAATGAGGTATACCTTCGTAAGTTGACAGTTCTAACATTTTTGGATCAATTAAAATAAACTTACAATTTTCAGGAGAGTGTTTGTATAAAAGAGATAAAATAATTGTATTTATACATACTGATTTTCCTGATCCTGTTGTACCAGCTATAAGTAAATGAGGCATAGTGCTTAAATCTCCCGTTATAGGTGATCCAGATATACTTTTACCTAGCGCAATTGGAAGTTTTATATCCTTTTTTCTAAATTTAGGATCAGAAATTATCTCACTTAAAAAAACATTTTCTCTTTGTGGTTTTGGCAATTCAATTCCAATTGTATTACTACCAGGTATAGTAGCGATTCTAGCAGATTCTGAACTAGTATTTCTCGCAATATCTTCAGAAAGATTAATAATTTTTGATACTTTTACACCAGGTGCTGGCTCAAACTCATATAAAGTAACCACAGGACCTTGACTTACCTTTTTAACCTCACCTTCAACTCCAAAGTCAAGCAGAATTTTCTCTAAAGTTTTCTCATCTATTTTGTTTTCTGATAAGTTTTTATCTTTTTTTGAAGGAGTCTTTAAAAAATCAATAGGGGGAAATTTATATTTTATAATACTTTTTTTTGAAGATGTTTGATTTTTATCGAAAGAAAAATTTTCCTGAACTCTAGTTTCACTAATAATAG
>CABZGO010000030.1 GCA_902525355.1 uncultured Pelagibacteraceae bacterium
TAGATAATACTTTTCGGATCATGAATGATGATATTTTTAATTTTTCAACAATTTCATCTGAGTTTTTTCCTCCTAAGGGCATCACAAATATTTTTGCTGTTTTTAAATCTGGAGACATTCTAACTTCAGTAACTGTAATTTCTTTTGTTGAAAAATTACCTATTTTGGCTTCGTCTCTTATAAAAAGGGTTCCCAAAGCTTGCTTAATCATCTCTCCGACTCTTAACTGACGTTGTGTAACGGGTCTTCCTAAATGTTTCATTTATATTGTTCTTTCAGTTATTGTAGAATTATAAACTTCTATAATATCTTTTTTTTGATAGTCGGCGAAATCTTTCAGAGTAATCCCACATTCTAAACCTGCTGAAACTTGTTTTGTTTGATCTTTTTCTCTAAATATAGAACCTATTTTACCATTAAATATTATAGTTCCATCCCTTATGACCCTTGCACTTGAATTTTGAGTTATTTCTCCCTCAACAACTTTTGAACCAGCTACCTTTCCAACTTTTGAAACCTTGAAGATTTCTAATATTTCGGCACTTCCAATAATTTTCTCTTCAACGTCTGGGGTCAATAACCCTGCCATCTTACTCTTAATGAAATCTAAAACTTCATAAATTATATTAAATGATGATATCGAAATGTTTTCACTCTCAGCCCTTTTTTTTGCTTCTTTACTAGGTTTAACATTGAATGCGATTATTACTGCTTGTGATGCTTTTGCTAAAGTTACATCTGTTTCTGTTACCATGCCAATATCTGAAAGAAGTATTTTTGGTTTTACCTCGTCATGTTTAATTTGATCAATAGCATTTCTGATTGCCTCTGACGAACCATGTACATCAGATTTAATAATGATGTTTAACTCTTCTGAAATTGAATTTTGAAATGCTGAGTCTTGTGTAACAAAATTTAGTGGAATTTTTTCATCTTTCGACTCTTGAACCCTAGCTTCACATAGTGATTTGGCCTCTTTTTCAGTTGGCAAAACTATAAAATCATCTCCAGATTTCGCTGCACCATTAATACCAATTATCTCTATTGGAGTAGCTGGCTCAGCAATTTCAATATTTTTGCCATGATCATTTATAATTGCTCTTATTTTTCCCCATTTCAGTCCACTAACAAAGTAATCTCCTTTTTTTAGAGTACCTGCAGTAACAATTATATTTGCAACTGGTCCTCTTCCGATGTCAATTTTTGACTCTAAAACTATACCTTTTGCATTTGTTTCAAAATCAGTTTTCAAGTCTAATAACTCTGCCTGTAACAAAATAGATTCAACTAACTTTTCCAAATTTTCTTTGGTCTTAGTAGATATCTCTACCATCAAAGTATCACCTGATAAGTCTTCGGCTATTAATTCATATTCTAGCAATTGATTTTTTATTCTTTGTGGATCTGCCTCCGGTAGATCACACTTATTTATAGCTACAACTATTGGTACTTTTGCAGCCTTTGCATGTTTAATGGATTCTATAGTTTGTGGTTTAACTCCATCATCTGCCGCTACAACCAATACAACTATATCTGTAAGCTTAGAGCCTCTTGCTCTCATCTCAGTAAAAGCAGCATGCCCTGGGGTATCAATGAATGTAATTTTATTTTTTTGGTGATTGATTTGATAAGCTCCTATATGTTGTGTAATACCACCGAATTCCCCTAAAACTACATTTGCCTTTCTTAGAACGTCAAGCACTGAGGTTTTGCCATGATCAACATGACCCATAACAGTTACAATCGGAGGTCGGTTTTTTAAATTTTCTGATTTTACCTCTTTTATTTTTTCTATTATTTCCTCGGCTTTTTTTTCTCGAATTGGGTTATGGCCAAATTCTTTTACTAAATATTCAGCTGTATCTGCATCTATAGTATGATTTATTGTTACTGTTACACCCATTCCAAGTAAGTGCTTAATAATGCTACTTGATTGCTCGGCCATCCTATTTGCAAGCTCTCTAATCGTTATTACCTCAGGAAGGTTAACTTCTCTTTTTACTTGTTGGAAATTATCATTACTATCCGTTTGATTTAAATTTCGGTTTTCTTTTTTTTTAGCTCTTTTTAAAGATGCTAAACTCCTTGACTTTGCTTCTGCGTGGTCTTCACTTAAAGCTCTAGAAATAGTTAATTTTAACTCTCTCCTTTTACCAACAATTTTATTAGATTTATTATCTCTTTGTGGAGCTTCTCCTTTCAGTCTTCTTGTGGCTCTTTGTTCCGCTAATTTCCTTTTCTCAAAATCTGAGGAAGCTTGTGTTGATGGCCGAGAGAAATTGTTTGGTTTAGAAGGAATGTTATTACTTGTTCTAAAATTGTTATTATTTTGTCTTGAAAATTGCGATTTTCCTGCAAATTTTGAGTTTTTTTTCTCAATAACTACAGTATTTTTAGACTTTGATTTGGCTTCCTCTATACTACTAAAAGTTTTTTTTGAACTTCCTGATATTGACAGTTTTAATTTTTTTTTTTCCATTACCCATCTTTCAATCTTTATAAACTTTGTCTCTTGCTGACATAATTAAATTATCGGCCTCTTGTTTAGATAGTGCAAAGTCTTCTAGATATCCTTTAATTTTTACTCTCTCTCCTTTAATAACATCAAAAGTTCCTGTTAGTTCATCAGATGCAAGATCTGCCAAATCTGTTAAAGTCAAAACTTTTTGTTCACCTAAAGTTACAAGCATTCCTGGTGTTAGTCCTTCGTGATTAATTAAATCATTCTCTAGTCCAAGATCTTTAATTCTTTTTGAAATTTCTTCTTGATCTTTTTCATGAAATTCTTTTGCTCTATCAACAAGTTCTTTGGCTGTATCTTCTTCAATACCTTCGATTTTCATAAGCGAGTCTAGTGAGCTATCTTTGATTTCATCAATTGAGGAAAAGCCTTCAGCAACTAAAAGTTGGCCTAAAGTTTCATCAAGTTCTAAATTTTTTACTATAGAATCAGTTTTTTCTTTAAATTCTAATTGTCTTCTTTCAGAGTCTTCTTGCTCTGTCATAATATTAATTTCATAGTTTAATAATTTTGTTGCTAATCTAACATTTTGACCTCTTCTACCAATAGCTTTACTTAGATTCTCTTCGGTCAAAATAACATCAAGTTTTTTTGCTTCATTGTCAACATTAACCCTTTGAACTTCTGCTGGTGATAATGCATTAGCGGCTACAACAGCTGGATCCTCAGACCAATTAACTATATCTATTTTTTCACCTTGGAGCTCGTTTACCACAGCCTGGACTCTACTACCTCTCATACCTACACATGCACCTACTGGATCTAATGATGTATCAATAGCTTTCACACATATCTTCGCTCTACTACCTGGATCTCTTGATGATGATTTAATTTCAATTAATCCATCATAAATTTCTGGGACTTCCTGAATAAAAAGTTTATCCATAAATTTTGGATGCGCTCTAGAAAGAAAGATTTGTTGACCTCTAGGTTCCCTTCTTACATCAAGACAATATGCTTTAACCCTATCCCCAGCTTTAATATTTTCTCTTGGTATCATTTCATTTTTTTGAATAATCGCCTCTGTTCTCCCTAAATCTACAATTACGTTTCCAAATTCAAGTCTTTTTACAATCCCACTTAAAATTGTATCTTTTTTGTCAATAAAATCATTGTATTGCCTTTCTCTTTCAGCTTCTCTTACATTAAAGCTTATTACTTGTTTTGCAGTTTGTGCTGCAATTCTTCCAAAATCAAAAGATGGCAGTGGTTGAAGAACCTCGTCGCCGATTTGCTTATCTTTATTAACTTGATTTAACTTTATTGCATCTTCTAAAGTAATTTCTAAGTTTGAATTTTCTGGATTTTCAACTATTAATAGTTTCCTAAATATTCCAATATCTCCGTTGTCTCTGTCAATTTCTACCTTTATCTCGTTATCTGATCCAAATTTTGATTTAGCAGCTTTAGCAATACCTGTTTCCATTGAACCTATGATTAGTTCTTTATCTATAGATTTTTCTAATGCTACAGCTTCCGCGATTCTCAGTAATTCTAATTTATCAGCTCTTCTATTTAACATATTTTATCTTTAGCCAAAAAAAAATGGGCCTTAGCCCATTTGAAATTTCAACAATGTTCATGAAATATAGTTATTTTTTATTGGTTTTCAACAATATTTACTTGCTAAAAACCCCAGATTTATCAGTTTTTTCCCATGAAAATGATCCATCACTCTCAGGCACTCTTCCAAAATGTCCATAAGCTGCTGTTTTTTCATATATAGCTTTATTTAAACCAAGCATTTCTCTAATACCTCTTGGGCTTAAATCAAAATTCTCTTTAATAAGTTTTTCTACATGCATATTCTTTTCTTCATCATTATCAAACAAATCTACATATATTGATAAGGGCTTTGACACTCCAATTGCATAAGCTAATTGAATTAAACATTTGTCTGAAATTTTTGATGCGACAACATTTTTTGCTAAATATCTTGATGCATAAGCAGCTGATCTATCGACTTTTGTTGGATCTTTACCAGAAAATGCACCTCCCCCATGTGGTGCAGCTCCACCATAAGTATCAACAATAATTTTTCTACCTGTTAAACCACTATCCCCGTCAGGTCCGCCTATTACAAAATTCCCAGTAGGGTTTATGTAAATTTCCTTTTCATTAAGACTTCCCAATAAATTTTTAGGAATACATTTTTCTATGTAAGGCATACAAAGCTCTTTGACTTGTGCTAAGCTGACATCTTTGGAATGTTGCGTAGATATAACTACTGATGTTACAGCAGCAGGCATACCATCTTTATACTCAATAGTAATTTGACTTTTTGAATCTGGTTCTATTCCTTTTAGCATTCCTGATTTTCTATCTTCAGCCATCAATTTTAAAATTTTGTGCGAGTAATGAATTGGAGCTGGCATTAAAACATCTGTTTCATTACAAGCGTAACCAAACATAATTCCTTGGTCTCCAGCACCTTCATCTTTATTTC
>CABZGO010000031.1 GCA_902525355.1 uncultured Pelagibacteraceae bacterium
TTTGTCTTAAATTATAAGGCACTTTTCTATCAGATTGATCTACTGACGTTACGTGTCTTAATTTACTATAATCAAATTCATTAGACATAGTTATTCTCCTTCAACCACTTGTTTGTTTCCTTCAAGCCGCCGAATGTATAAATGTGAAAATAATCAGTATGCGATTTAACTTTCCCAATTAGATCATTAGGGTCTTTAGGTTTCAATAAATCTAATGCTTTACTAAAATTAGATTTAAGAAAATTAATGGAATTTTTTGCTCCAACAATATTTGCAAACTTAATTAAGCTTGAAATTTTCATGGGCCCAGTTATTCCAACATGAACTGGTATCGTTTGTTTAGAAATAAAATCAACGATCGGCTTAGAGTCTAATAACCATTGGGTTACTATATAATCAGCATAAGGCTTTTTATCTATCATTGCTTTTTCTAATTCTGAATCGGATATATCAGGACTACCCTCTGGATGTCCAGCTATTCCGATCTTAATTCCATCAAATAAACCTGTCTCTAATATTTGATATGAGCTGTCAAATTTTCCAACTGGGTCTCTACTTCCACCAATAGCCAATATCTGTTTTACACCTAAATCTTTACATCTCGAAATGTAGTCTTTAAGTTCTTCTTCATTATTTATTGATCTAGCTGGGAAGTGAGGCACTGGATTAAATCCTTTCTTAACCAAATCGCCAGACTTATTTGCAGTCTCCTTGTAATCTCCTCCAGGTAGCATAGTCACATAAACATCTTTAACTTCAGGTAAAGTATCAAGATCTGTGTGAGGTCCAATTTCTAACGAAAAATTCATTTTTGAATAATTATTTATTTTAAAATGTCTGTCTAGAAAAATCGTAAGCTAAAATGTCAGAGCTATTTTTTTTGACCTCTGTGCTTTTGAATTCTCTCACCATACTTCTGAGTTACCCTATCAAAGATAATTGCTAAAGCTACTATAGCCAGTCCATTCATCATTCCAAGCGCTAAATACTGATTTGAAATAGCTTGTAAAATTGGTACTCCAAGACCTTTTACCCCAATCATAGATGCAATAACTACCATAGCTAAAGCCATCATTATAGTTTGGTTAATACCTGCAAAAATAGTTGGTAGAGAAAGAGGTATTTGAACTGATTTTAACTTCTGCATAGGTGTTGCACCAAATGCTTCACTTGCCTCAAGAGTTTCTTTATCTACTTCTCTAATCCCAAGATTTGTTAGCCTGACTACTGGAGGTAAAGCATATATGCATACTGCTAGAAGACCAGGGACTTTTCCAATACCCAAAAGCATAATTATTGGAATTAGATATACAAAACTCGGAATCGTTTGCATCATGTCTAATACGGGTAGAATAGTTTTTTCTGCTCTACTTGATTTTGACATTAATACTCCAATAGGTATTCCAACAACAATACAGACAAGTGTAGAAACAGAAATTATAGCAACAGTTGCCATACAATTTTTCCACATACCAAAATAACCTATAATTAGAAAACAAATTACAGTTCCTATAACCAGCTTAATACTTCTTGAACCAATCCAAGCCAACAGAGCAAATGCTCCTATGACTAAAGGCCAAGGACTATTTACTAATAACTTTTCTAACCAAATTAAAAAATATAGTAGTGGATCAAAAAAACTTTCTATTCCATCTCCATAAGCTCTTGAAAACTCTTTAAAACTTAAATCAATACCCTTTTTCAGCTCCCTAAGAGCTGTTCTATCCATTACAGGTATCGAATTTAAGAAATCCATTTTTTTAACTGAACCCGTTATAAACGGGTTCAGTAATATTTACACTAATTATAGTGCTTTTTTGATTTTTTCAGCAGCTGAACTTGTTACCCACTTAGTCCAAACGTCTTCTTGTGTTTTCAAGAATTCAATTGCTGCATCTGCACCTTCAGCTTGGTTTTCACCCATCCAAACTAACATTCCATTCATTACTGGGCCAGGGTATGTTCTTTTCTTAAGATAATCCATACCTTCTTTTCCAGCAGTTTTTTTGTAATTATCAGTTGCAACACTATAAACTTCAGATTTAACCCATGAAGATTTTAAAGGATTAGCACACTCTTGCTCTGGTTTAGATAAACAGTTATCCCAGTTATCTTTACCAGCATACTCACCCATATCCACAGCTATCATTCCGTATTTTCCAATTATAGCAGTTGGTGACCAATAGTAACCAAACCAATTTTCTCCTCTTTCTGCAGCTTTAGCAATTGAACCATCAAGACCTGCAGCTGATCCAGTTTCTACTATAGCCCAACCTTTGGCTTCCATTCCCCATGCTCTAAAATGGTTTCTATTACTTAATTCACAGTTCCATCCTGGAGGACATATATGAAACCCACCTTTTGATGGATCTTCTGGGTGTGGAAATAAATCAGGTCTTTCTAATATTGCATCTGCAGTTGTAAGTTCTGGATGCTTTTCCAAAGTTGCTGGCAATACCCACCAACCTTCACCTAAGCCTGTAATTGGAGCTTTATTAATTGAGTGAAGTCTTCCTTCAGCTACAGCAGCTTCTAATTCAACTTTTGCAGCATTTGCCCAAAATTCTGGAGCTATATCTGGTTCACCTTTTTCTTGCATAGATGCAAAAGTTGGCTGAGTTGCACCTGGCACCAATTCCACATTACATCCATAACCTTCTTCTAATATGATTTTATCAACTTCAGCCATTAAGTTAGCAGAAGCCCAGTTCATATTAGCAATACTAATGTCTCCACATTTTGCATTAGCAACATTACCATACGATGTAACGCCTAAAACAAATAATGCAGAAAGTAACATTCTTTTTAATTTCATTATTATCTCCTAATTAATTAATTATAATTCATCAGAACATATAGAGAGATAAATTGCAAACTAGTTTCAACTTGGAGTTGTGTGAAAATTGTCTTTATCCTCCGTTTATTTGGAAATAAATTATTAAAAAAATATGAAAAAAAATTTGATTTCAAGATTAGATAATGGTCCAGTTATATTTGCTGAAGGATATTTGTTTGCAATGGAAAGAAGAGGATATCTTTCTGCAGGTCCATTTGTCCCAGAAGTAGTTCTAGAACATCCTGATGTTGTTACTCAATTACATAGAGAATTTATTAGAGCTGGCTCTGATGTTGTTCAAGCATTCACTTATTATGGACACAGAGAGAAATTAAGAATTATTGGAAAAGAACATTTGCTTGAACCAATGCAAAAAAATGCACTTAAAATTGCAAAGGAAGCTGCAAATGAATTTAAAGATTTGGATTTAATGGTTTGTGGAGATGTAGCTAATACAAATATTTTTGATCCAAATGATAAAAACTCATTTAAAGAATGTCAAAAGATGTATGAGGAGCAGGTACTTTGGGCAAAAGAGGCTGGAGTTGATTTTGTAGTTGCAGAGACAATTAACTGGGTAGATGAAATGAAAATAGCTCTAAAAGCTATCAAAGACGAAGGATTAATTGCAGTTGCAAATTACGCTATACCTCGTGGAGATTTAACAAGAGACGGCCATACAGCCGAAGATGCATGTAAAATAATAGAAGATCTTGGAGCAGATGTTGTTGGTTTGAATTGTTACAGAGGTCCAGAAATGACCATGAAACTTTTAAAAAAAATAAGAAAAAAAGTTTCCTGTCATGTTGCAGGTCTTCCTGTTCCATATAGAACGACAGAGGAAGAACCAGGATTTTTAAATCAGACTGACCATGGATGTGATTGCATTCCAGGTGGAAATGCATTCCCTGTTGCTCTGGATAATTTGTATTGCAACAGATTTGAAATGGCTGAATTTGCAAAAGAATGTCTTAAAGAAAAAATTAATTTAATCGGTATTTGTTGTGGTGCTGAAGCTCATCATGTTAGAGAAATGGCTGTTGCAGTTGGAAAAAAACCAATTGCCATGAAGTACATGCCAGATATGACCAAACATTTTCACCATGGGACAGACAAGACATTGAAAGACGTCAATAAAGAAATAAAATATTAACATGCAAAATCATGCAAAAGTAGTCATCATAGGAGGTGGCGTAGTAGGCTGTTCCATTCTTTATCATTTATCTAAGTTTGGTTTAAAAGATTGTGTTCTTCTTGAAAGAAACGAACTTACATCTGGATCTTCTTGGCATGCAGCCGGAAATGTACATGTGATTTCATCTGATCCGAATATTTCTAGAATGATGGCTTATACAATTGGATTATATAAAGAAATTGAAAAAGAGTCTGGCCATTCTGTTGGCTTCAAGCCAAGTGGTGGATTTTATTTAGCTTCAAATGAAGTTTGGGCAGATTACTTAAAAAGAGAGAGGTCTAAAGCAAGATATATGGGTCTTGATCAAGAGTTTGTTTCTTTAGAAGAAGTAAAAAAGAAAAATCCTTTAATTGATCCATCAAGATACCTTCTGGCATTATGGGACCCTATTGATGGGGAAGTAGATCCATCAGGTGTAACTTATGCTTTTGCTAAAGCAGCAAAAGCTCATGGTGGAAAATATTACACACATACAGTTGTAAAAGAGACAAAACAAAAAGAGGATGGAAATTGGGATGTGATAACAGACAAGGGTAATATTAATGCTGAAATAGTAATTAACGCTGGAGGTTTATGGGCAAGAGAAGTTGGCCAGCTTGCAGGAATTAATTTACCAGTTCAACCAATGGAGCATCACTATTTAATCACTGAAGCTATTCCAGAAATTGAAGCTATGGGAGATCAAAGAATTCCTATTGGAACAGATTTTGAGGGTAATATTTATTTTAGACAAGAAGGAAAAGGAATGCTTCTTGGAACTTATGAACCAAAATCAACACCCTGGAAGGTTGAAGGAACACCAATGAATTTTGGTCATGAATTATTAGAACCAAAATTGGATAATATCCAAGAT
>CABZGO010000032.1 GCA_902525355.1 uncultured Pelagibacteraceae bacterium
GAGTAGGCTTTAAAGAAGCAAATAGAATTAAAACTGAAGCATCTTCAAGAGGAACATCAATGCACTCTTATATAGAAGATTACTTAAGAGGTAGGATTAATGAAAGCTTTTTTGAAAGTAATGAACAATACAAAAATATGGCCAAAGAAATAATTGCAAAAGGTGTAAATAATAAATTAGATGAAATTTACGGGATGGAAGAAACTATTTATTATCCAGAGCAATATGCAGGAACTGCAGATTTAATTGGAATTTATCAGGGAAAAGATGTCATAATAGATTTTAAGCAGAGCAATAAACCCAAAAAAACAGATTATATTCAAGATTATTTCTTACAACTTGGAGCATATACTTTGGCTCATGATGTTGTACATGGAACAAAAATGAAAGCAGGCATAATTTTACTTTGTACAAAAGATATTCTATTTCAAGAATTTAAAATTGAAGGTGCAGAATTAGAGATGTATCAAAATTTATTTATGGGTAGGGTCAAAAAATTTTATGAGATGAATAATATAGCTTGACTTTAACCAACTAATACATAGAACTAAGAAAACTAACTAGAAGCTACTTGTTTAGATGCAAAGGTTTAGTCTTAAAAAACTTTCCAAAGACTCTTCAAAACATAGCTAATTTGAAATTAATAAAATGAATTTAGCAATTTGGGACATAGAATCATCGAGTGCCAGCACTGACTTTGGTAGCATTATAGAAATTGGTGGAATATTATTTGATGAGAATTTCAAAGAAAAAGATAGATTTAATCTTCGATGTAGACTACATGAAACTGAGATTTTCCAAGCGGCAGCTTTAATAGTTAATAAGACATCAATTAAACAACTTACTCAAACAAATCTAAGCCATTACCAAATGCTTGGAAAAGTTGAAAAAATTTTTAAAAAATGGAGCCCTGCTATTTTTTTGGGATGGAGTTCGCTAAATTTTGACGAGGAGATGATTAGAAAAGAATTTTTCAAAAGTATTAGGTATCCATATTTGACAAATTCTGCACCAAATACAAGACACGATGGAATAAATATTGCAAGAGCTGCATATGCAGTAGATCCTACAGTTTTAGAAACTGAAATTAATGAAAAAAACAATCCTGTTTTTAAACTAGCCTCTTTAGCTCAAATGCAAGGTATAGATGCAAGTGATGCTCACTCCGCATTAGCCGATGCAGAACTTACTGCAAAAGTTTTGAAAATTGTAAAAGAAAAACAAGAACATACTTGGAAATCTTTTTTAAGCACGGCAAATAAATCTAATACTGAAACTATAATAAAAAAAGGAGAAATTATAACTTTAAATGAATATTATTATGGAAAGTCTAGACTTCATTTAGTTGTACCGTTACATGCAAAACATTGTATGCATCCTATTTATCAAGGATGGTATTACACAATAGATCTTAGAACAGAAATTCAACCGTTGATCAATAAATCTATAAATGAATTAAAAACTGAGATGAAAAAAACACCCAAGTTTTTAAGAACAGTTAGATCAAACAAAGCGCCAATAATAATTGATGCAAAATATGGTTTGAATATTGAGCCATATAATAAACTAGATAAAAACGTAATTAAAAAAAGAGCGGAGTTTGTTCGAAATAACGAACAGTTTTCTCAAAATATTTTGACCGCACTTCGCGAGGTTGCAGAAGAAAAAGAACAATCAAAATCTCAAGAAGATATATATGCAGAGGAAAGTATTTATTCAAAATTTACATCAAATAAAGATACTGCCTTGTTCCCAAGTTGGCATGAAGCACCATGGAAAGAGAAATTAAATTTACTTGATAAGTTTGAGGATGATAGATTAGTTAGTTTTGGTAAAAAAATTATATTTCAAGAAGCTCCGGAGATACTTCCAAATTCTATGTATAAGTCTATTAGAAGAGATATAGCTAAAAGAATACTTAGCGAAAGAAAAGAGAAATGGTGGACAATACCTACTTTATATAATGAAATTGATACTTTAAGAGAAAAATATACTAATGAAAATGATAACGAGAAATTAGCTCTCTTAGATGAATTTAATACCTATGCAATGTCTATTCAAAAAAAATACGAGAATGTTTGATGTATAAAATCCAATTTACGCATTTTTAACTATTGAATAAATAAAATTAATTTATATAAAACTTATATGGCAACAGTAAAATCCACAGATGAGAGTTTTGATCAATTAGTTAAAGATAATAAGATATTAATTTGTGATTTTTGGGCAGAATGGTGCGGTCCATGCCACATGGTAGCTCCTAGCTTGGAAGAAATTTCAAATGAAATGTCTGACCAATTATCTGTAGCAAAACATAACATTGATGAAGAGCCAAATACGCCAACAAAATATGGTGTTCGAGGAATACCTACGATGATTTTGATGAAAGACGGAAATCATGTTTCAACTAAGGTTGGGGCGGTTCCAAAAAGTGAAATTGTTGCTTGGATAAAAGAAAATATCTAATTTAAGCTTAAAATCTCTCCAGCAAGATATAGTGAACCAATACACAGTATAATACTGTTTTCATTTTTCGATAGCGATTTTATACTTTCAATAATATCATTAGAAATTTTTAGATTTAATTTTAAATTACCTAACTTTTTTTTTAAATCTTCCTTTGAAATTGCACCATTTTGATTAGGAATATCAATTAAGGTAATTGAATTTACTATATTTTCAAAAGCTTTTACAAATTCTATATGTTCTTTATCTTTCATCATACCTACGATAAGATTTACCTCTTCACTTTGATTTTTTATCCAATTAGCGATAGAAAAACTTGCGCTAATGTTGTGACCACCATCTATTATTAGTTTATTATTACCTGCAATATCTTTTAATTTACCAGATTT
>CABZGO010000033.1 GCA_902525355.1 uncultured Pelagibacteraceae bacterium
AGGTTCTCCCTTAACTTTAGATGAATTTAGAAAAAAATATCCTCAAATTAAAAGAGTAGATAATAAAAGTGATATTTTAAATGATGATACAATTGATATGATTTTAATTTCATCCATTCCTAAAGACAGGGCAAATCTATCTATAGACGCAATGAAAGCTGGAAAAGATGTAATGGTTGATAAGCCAGGATGTACAACTCTTGAGCAACTTAACAATCTAAAACAAACAGTTAAAAGCACAGGAAAAATTTGGTCAATTAATTTTTCAGAAAGATTTCATGTAGCTGCTGTAACAAAAGCTGAAGAACTGGTTGCTGATGGTAAGATTGGAAAAGTAAAACAAACAATTGGTACTGGTCCCCATAGGCAAGGTAATTATGAAAGACCAGAATGGTTTTATGATCGTGATAGTTATGGTGGAATAATAACAGATATAGGCTCACATCAAATTCACCAATTTTTAGTATTTACTAATTCAAATGAAGCTAAGGTAAACCATGCGTTAGTCGAAAATACGACTAAGAAAGAATTTGTTGGTTTTCAAGATTTCGGGGAAGTTAATCTTACAGGAAGTGGTGGTCATGGATATGTTCGTTTAGATTGGTTTACTCCTGATGCACTTCCTACTTGGGGAGATGGAAGGTTATTTATACTAGGTGATAAAGGTTTTATTGAAATTAGAAAATATACAGACATAGCAAAATCTGAAAAAGGAAATCAATTATTTTTGGCAAATAATGATTATGTTAAACATATTGACTGTTCGAATGTAAAACTGCCCTACTTTGCTAATTTAATTCAAGATGTTTTGAATAGAACTGATACTGCTTGTTCACAAGAACTTGCTTACTTATCAATGGAACTAGCAATTAAAGCTCAAGAATTAGCTGAAAAAAAATGAAAAAATATCAGGTAGCAATAATAGGAACTAACATAGGAGCTAAGCATTTTGAAGATTTTCAAAAAGTATCAGACCGATTTAGTGTTCATACATTGTGTGGTTTAACTAGAGATGCAATAGATAAAATATTGGCGTCAAATAATGATACTAAAATGTCATTAAACTTTGATGATGTATTAAAAGTAAAGGAAATAGATATAATTGACATTTGTCTCCCACCCCATTTACATTTTTCTGCGTGCAAAAAATCTCTTGAAGCTGGAAAGCATGTAATTTGCGAAAAACCATTGGTTTCAAGTCTTAAAGAAATTGATGAGCTAGAAAATATTTGTAAAGAAACAGGAAAGATAATTTTTCCTGTATTTCAATATAGGTATGGATTAGGATTTTCTAAATTTAAGGCACTAATTAAGTCAGGACTTGCTGGAAAACCTTTAATCGCCTCATTGGAAACTCATTGGAACAGAGGAAAAGATTATTATTCAAAACCTTGGAGAGGTACTTGGGATGGTGAACAAGGTGGGGCAATATTAAGTCATGCTATACATATTCATGACTTGGTGAGTATGATACTAGGCCCAGTTTCAAATGTATTTGCAAAATTAACAACAAGAGTAAATGATATTGAGGTCGAAGACTGTGCGTCTTTATCAATTGAAATGGAAGATGGAACATTGGTTACTAGCTCAATCACCCTAGGTGCAGCAAATGATACCAGTAGACTAAAATTCTGTTTTGATGGACTGACAGTAGAATCGGGAGCATCTCCAGATAAACCTTATAATCCAGCTGATGATGAATGGGTATTTTTACCAAGAGCTCCTATTTCAAAAAGTCAAATTGAAGAAGTATTGTCAAAAGTCGAAAAACCTAAATCATGGTACGCAGGAATGTTTGATGAAATAGCCAACAAACTTGATGGAAAAGTTAGTGATGAAGTAACTTTATTGGATGCTAGAAAATCTTTAGAATTTGTAACTGCTGTTTACAGTTCATCAAGACAAAACAAAAGTATCAAACTTCCAATTACCAATGATAACCCTTTGTACAGTTCCTGGTTACCAAAATAATTAATAACCTAATTTAGGATCAACTTGATTATGCAAATCTTTTTTCTCAATAAATAGTTTTAAATTCTTGAAAAACTTTTCTAAAACCATCTCTATATAATTTCCTTTACTATCTGAAGATATATGAGGTGTAATCACTAAGTTTGGTGTATCCCAAAATTTAGAATTTCTGTTTAAGGGCTCTTCTGAAAAAACATCTAAAATAGCTCCAGCAATTTCATTTTTTTTTAATTTTTTTCTTAGATGCTCATAATCCATTACAGATTGACGACCAATATTAACAATTCCACACGAAGCTTTAAGAAGATCTAATCTTTTCTTATTAATTAATCCTTTTGTTTCGATTGTTTCTGGAACAGCTAAATAAAGAAAATCAGCCTCAGGTAAGACTTCATCAATTCTATCAAATGTTATTACTTTTGAACAACCTTCAACTGCTCTACCCCTTCTATTAACTCCAATAACTTTTGCTCCTAATGAGCTGATATGTTTAATCATTGACCCACCCAATGATCCAGTGCCTACCACCACAATTTTTTTACTATCAATTGGGTTGCTTAATAAAGTTACAAACTCTTTTTTTTTTTGATTAGTAATTATTCTTGTCATATGGTTTTGAAGCATCAAAACACTCATTAATCCAAATTCACCTGCTTTTTTTGAATGTATTCCACTACTATTTGTTAAAACTAAATCTTTTTTAAGCCAATTAAATGGATAAAGATGATTTACACCCGCTGACACAACATGTATCCATTTTAAATTTGGTGCAATTTTACTTAGATTTTTTGTTGGAAA
>CABZGO010000034.1 GCA_902525355.1 uncultured Pelagibacteraceae bacterium
TGCAATAAGTATCCCAGTGTCAGTTGTTGCTAAACATTTTCCTGCTTCTAATAGAACAATAGCAACAGGTATAGTTACCTGTGCAGGATCCTTTGGTTTTTTTGTTTCACCTTTGTTAGTTAGATACTCACTAATTGAAATGGGGTGGGAAATTACAATTTTATATTTTTGTTTTCTGTTAGGTATTGGATTGATTGTTGCTCTATTTGTTAATACACCAAAAATTCCAGTTGGAAGTAGTAATTTAGATAACAATCAAACAGCATTAGAAGCTTTAAAAGAGGCTTTTGGAAATAAAAGTTTCATATTTTTAACTCTTGGTTTTTTTGTTTGTGGTTGGCACATTGCTTTAGTGGCTACGCATATCCCAACTTACATGATGGATAGAGGGCTACCCGATTGGACAGCAGCTATGATTTTAGCTTTAGTTGGTGTTTTCAATATGATTGGTACGATCGGTGCAGGCTATTTAGCAACTAGATTTAGTAAAAAGAAGGTTCTAAGTGCAATTTATTTTTTAAGAGGCGTATCATTAATTTATTTTATATTTTTACCTCCAAGCGTATTTAATTGTATAGTATTTGGAGTAACATTCGGGCTTCTGTGGCTTTCAACTGTACCCCCTACTAATGGAATAGTGGGGCATATATTTGGAACAAAACATCTAGGTCTTTTATATGGTATTGTATTTGTAAGTCATCAGGTAGGATCCTTTCTTGGAGCATACCTAGGTGGAGTTTTTTACGAAATGCATGGTAACTTTGATTATGCTTGGTACGCATCTATCGCATTATCTATTTTTGCTGGTGTGATACATTTACCTATAAAAGAGAAGACAATTGAGCGAGTCCAGACAGCATAAATTTAAGTTTAATAAATATTTAGAAAAACTTTATCAATCTAGTAAGCCTCTTATTATTTACAAAGTTGAGGGAGGCTATAATATCTATACAGATTTTTCTAAAAAGATAACTCTCAACAAAAACAATATTGAAAAATTTTTAAATAGCTTTTCTTCAAAGAAATATAGAAAAGAAACTGACTTATATGTGGGTTTTTTTGGTTACGAAATTTTATGTAGTCTTTTAAATTTATCTATAAAAAACCAAAGAAAAATGAACTTTCATAAAGGTATTTTTTATAAACCAGAAACTTTAGTTAAAATAAGAAAAAAAATTACAGTTAAGTCAAATTTAAAAATAGCAGAATTCAATGAAGTTTTTCAAAAAACTGAAATTCTAAGCCCATTTAAACTCAATATAAACTTTGATAAATATCAAAAAATATTTGATACATTTTCTAGAAAAATTAAAGAAGGGGAAACTTATCAAATAAAAATATGTACAAAATATAAGAATAAATCCTTAATTAATTCAGTAAATTTCTTTTGGAAACTTATGAAAATTAACTCATCACCTGAGTCGTTTATGATTAGAGATAAAGATTATTCAATAGTAAGTTGCTCGCCCGAGACTTTAATTGAAAGAGTAGGCAATAATATTGTTACCAAACCAATTGCTGGAACCTTAAAAAAAAATAAACAAACAACAAAATCAAAAGCCCTTAAATTTTTTAGAAATAATAACAAAGAAACTAAAGAGCATAATATGATTGTAGATCTTGAAAGAAACGATTTATCTAGAATATGCAGACCTGGCACTGTAAAAATTAAAAAACAAAAATATGTAGAAGAATACAAACACCTCTATCATTACGTAACTAGTATTATTGGAAAATTAGACAAAAAAACAACTGTAAGAGAAATAATAAAATCAATGATGCCAGGTGGATCAGTGATTGGATGTCCCAAAATAAGAACATTAGAACTGCTTAATTCTCAGGAAAAAGAGGATCGAAATATTTTTACTGGAAGTTTTGGGTATATAAAATTTAATGAAAATATGAGGTTTAATATAATAATAAGATCAATTTTAAACTTTAAAAATCAATCAGAAATATCTGCAGCATCTGGAGTAGTATTGGATAGTAATTCAAAAAAAGAATTCAATGAAAACTTTATAAAGGCAAAATCACTTTTGGAATTATTTAAATGATTTATATTATCGATCATCAAGACTCATTTACTTGGAATGTAGTTCATCAATTCTCTGAATTTGACGAGGTATATTGCACTAATTACTTTGATATAGATGAAAAACAATTGCAGAAATGTAAAACTATAGTATTTTCACCAGGACCTGGTTCGCCAAAAGATTATCCGACATCTCTAAAAATTTATAATAAATTGAAAGGTACAAAAAAAATTATTGGCATTTGTCTTGGTTATCAAATGATATTACATAGTGAAAACGGAAAAATTATTCAGCAAAAAAAAATATATCATGGTTTCCAATCAACTGTAAAAGTTACTAGCAATAATTCTATTTTTAAAAAAAACTCAATTTTTAAAGTTGGTAGATATCATTCATTAAAGTTAAAAGAACCTTTTATGAGAGAAAACTTTAATATTACAATGAGGTGTGTTAAATCAGATATAGCAATGGCTTTCGAAAACACTAAAGATGATGTATATGGTTTTCAGTTTCATCCAGAATCTTTTTTGACAAATAATGGTAAAATACTTATTAAAAAAATCTTATCAGCGTAAAAACTTGAAAAAAATTGAGTATGACGATCTTTGGAACAAAGATGGAGTTTTTACA
>CABZGO010000035.1 GCA_902525355.1 uncultured Pelagibacteraceae bacterium
TCCAAGAGAAATAGTTTCTGAGTTAGATAGATTTGTTGTTGGACAAAATAATGCCAAAAGAGCTGTTGCAATAGCCTTAAGAAATAGATGGCGAAGACAAGCTTTGGAAGGTGATATGAAAGATGAAGTTCTTCCAAAAAATATTTTAATGATGGGGCCAACAGGTGTTGGTAAAACAGAAATATCTAGAAGATTATCAAAATTAGCTGAAGCACCATTTGTTAAAGTTGAGGCGACAAGATTTACTGAAGTAGGTTATGTTGGAAGGGATGTAGAGCAAATTATAAGAGACCTTCTTGAAATTGCTATTGCAATGGAAAAAGTTAAAAAAAGAAAAGAAGTTCACGCTAAAGCTCAGAAATTAGCAGAAGACAGAGTTCTTGATGCAATTGTTGGGAATAAAGCAAGTGTTGCAACAAGAGAGAGTTTTAGGAAAAGATTAAGAGATGGTGATTTAGATGATAATGAAATAGAAATTGCTGTTACTGAAAGTGGCGGTGGAATGCCATCATTTGAAATTCCTGGTATGCCTGGTGCAAATGTTGGCATGATTAATATTTCAGATATGCTTGGAAAATCTATGGGCCAAAAAGCTAAAAAGAAAAAAATGTCAGTTAAAGAGTCTCACGAAATTTTACTTAACGAAGAAGCTGATAAATTAATCGAACAAGATAAAATAATTAAATCTGCAAAAAATACAACTGAGAACAATGGTATTGTTTTTTTAGATGAGATAGATAAAATTTCAGCACGAACTGATAGAGTTGGTGGTGATGTATCAAGAGAAGGTGTTCAAAGAGACTTACTTCCTCTCATTGAAGGAACGACTGTGAGTACAAAATACGGTCCAATAAAAACAGATCATATATTATTTATAGCTTCAGGAGCTTTCCAATTAGCAAAACCATCAGATCTTTTGCCTGAGCTTCAAGGAAGATTGCCGATCAGAGTTGAGCTAGATGCTTTGAATAGTGAGGACTTTAAACGAATTTTGAAAGAGCCAGACAACAGTTTGATAAAACAATATAAAGCTTTACTTAAAACCGAAAACGTTGATTTAGAATTTACTGAAGATGGGATTGATACAATTGCAACAATTGCAAGCGAAGTAAATACAACAGTTGAAAATATTGGCGCTAGAAGACTGCATACCATAATTGAAAGAGTTTTAGATGAAATTAGTTTTACAGCCACAGATAGAGCTGGTGAAAAGATTAGCATAGATTCAGATTATATTAAGAAAAATATTGGTGAACTTGTTAAGGACGCAGACCTATCAAAGTTTATTTTATAAAAATTACTTTTTTTTTTTTAAAAAAATATCGAAATTTCCAACGGATGGGTTTTCAACAGCCTCAAAATCAATACTTATAATTCTTTTCATTAAATGATCACTACCTTTAATAAAATTAGGCACAGAGTGTTTCAATATACTCAAATTGCTAGATTGATATGGGTCATTTAAATTTTTAGATCTAAGGCCCTTTCCTGTAATGACACTAATTTTGTTTACTCCATTTACATAACATTCTTCAATGTAAGAAGTCATTTTTTGATTTGCTTCCTCTAAGGTATAACCGTGCAAATCAATAGATCTTTCAATATATCTTTTAAGTGTTGAAGAAATTTTTTGGTCTTTATTCTCTAGTTTGTCAGAACTATTTAAGAAATTTTGCCAATCCTGTTTATCTTTATCTGATATTTTTTTAATCAACTAAGCTTGAGTGTCTACTATTAACCAGTTAGGATTTTTTGAAGTACTGTCTTTTGTAAATTTCCAAGTATCTAATACTTTTTTAACTTTTTCAGCATCGCCTGAAATAATTTTATTATCTTTATCTTTAATGCAAGATATAATTTCACTCACAAATTCAACACTTACTTCAAGCATATTTTTATTTTGATTGTGCTCTTTTATTTCTGCGGAATTAATACCTATAAATGTAGTTTCTGATGTAACATTTCTTGCTTTTTTATCTTTAATAGCCTCATCAAATTGATCATAGACATTTTTCGCTAAAAGATTTTTTATTGACTTTAAATCTCCTTTAGAAAAACTAGTAATAATACTTTCATAAGCAATTTTAGCGCCATTTAAGAAATCTTTCTTTGCTGCATCATCAAAACTTTCAGCATTCAAAATGGGAGAGTTTTTTCTTTCTGGAGCCTCTTCGTGAGGAAAACTCGAATTAATATTTTCCTCAAATCCAGTTTTTTTCCCTAAAATTCCTCTTAATCTGAGGAAAATGAAACCAGCTATCATGGCCAATAATATTATATCGATGTACTCGAAGCTATAACTCATATACTAATAATATTTACTATGTTGATTAATTTCAACCTGCAATTTACATTATAGACAAATGAACACAGCAATAATTCTTATTATCGGTATACCTCTTATAGAAATCTACTTATTCATTAAAGTTGGCTCACAAATCGGAGCGTTAAACACTATTTTGCTAATATTAATAACAGCAATTGTTGGCATTTGGTACGCGAGATACGAGGGTTTTAACACATTACGATCAGGGATGTCACAATTAGTAAAAAATGAACTCCCTCTTTATGAACTAGTTTCAGGAGCAGCTATAGCTTTTGCCGCTTT
>CABZGO010000036.1 GCA_902525355.1 uncultured Pelagibacteraceae bacterium
TTCTCGAAGATCTACTGACGCTTAATCTAAATCTCTCGTTAGAAGAAACATTTTTTAGTTTATTTCTTATTCTAAATTTTTTTCTATCTGATTTTGATAAATTCATTATTTCTTTTTTCCCTCTTTTCTTAATATGTATTGACCTTGTTCTTTGATACCTTTTCCTTTGTAAGGTTCTGGTGGTCTTATGCTTTTAATTTCTGAGGCTACCTTACCAATCAGTTGCTTATCTGTTCCTGAAATTTTTAAAATAATTTGTTTTTCAACCTGAATTTTAACACCATCTGGAATATTAAAATTAATGTCATGACTAAAACCTAATTGAAGATTAAGCACATTTCCTTTTAAGGCTGCTCTATAACCAACACCCGAAAGTTCAAGAATTTTTTCATATCCTTTGCTTGTGCCGATTATTGCATTATTTATGAGACTTCTGTTCATTCCCCATAATCTTTTAGTATCTTGATTATTTTGCTTTGGTTTAATTGAAACATCTTTTCCATCATTAATTTTTAAATCAAAAATATCTAAATCGATAATTAAAGATTTTTTACCAAGCGGACCTTCAATATTAATAATATTTCCGCTTAATAAAACCTTCACTTTTTCAGGTATAGATATATTTATTTTTCCAATCTTTGACATTAAAATACCTTACAAATTATTTCACCACCAACCTTTTGCTTTCTTGCATCTATATCGGTCATAACTCCTTTAGGCGTGGATATAATTGCAATGCCTAATCCATTATTTACTTTAGGTAAACTTTCGGCGCGAGAAAATATTCTTCTTCCTGGTTTAGAAACTCTTTCTATTGAGCTTATAACTGGATTACCTGAATTATATTTTAAATTTATATGTAAATTAGATTTGTTTTGATTTGATTTAACCTCATAGTCAATTATGTACCCCTCTGATTTCAAAATTTCAGCAATTTTTGTTTTAAATTTTGATGACGGAAGTTCTACTTTCTTGTGATTTCTCATTTGAGAATTCTTTAATCTTGCTAACATATCGCCTATTGGATCACTTAAACTCATAATATCCTTTCTACCAACTTGATTTTACCAATCCAGGAATTTTTCCTTCAAGACCTAATTGTCTTAATGCAATTCTGGATATTTTTAATTTACGATAAACACCATGTGGTCTACCTGTTATTTGACATCTATTTCTTACTCTAATTTTTGCAGTATTTCTTGGCAATTTTGATAGTTTTTGCTGTGCTTTAAATCTTTCTTCAAATGTTAATTTTTTGTTCATTATAATTTTTTTTAAACTTTCTCTTTTTTTCTTTTATTATTTTTGTTTATTGCACTTAATTTTGCCATTAATTATTCCTGCTTTCTTTAAATGGGAAATTTAATTTTTTAAGAAGTTCAAAACTGTGATTTTTATCCCTTGATTTAATTACAATTGTAATATCTAAACCCCTGATTTTATCGACTTTATCAAAATTTACCTCAGGGAAAACTATTTGCTCCTTAATACCAAAAGTATAATTACCAAATTTATCAAATGCATTTACATTTAATCCCCTAAAATCTTTAATTCTTGGAAGTGCGATATTGACAAGTCTATCAATAAATTCGTACATTTTGTTTTTTCTAAGGGTAACTTTCAAACCTGAATTTGTATTTTTTCTAGTTTTAAAATTTGCAATAGATTTTCTAAATTTTGTTATAACTGGTTTTTGGCCACTTATACTTGCTAAGTCCTCTTGGCATGAGCTTACAATTTTTGCATCATTGCCATCTAAACCTAAACCCATGTTTAATACAATTTTTTCAATTCTTGGCCCCATATATAAGCTTTTATATCCAAATTTTTCCTTTAAACTTGGGTTTATTTCATTGATTACTAAATTTTTAAGTCTTGGTTCCATTATTTTTTAGCCTCTATTTTTTTTTTATCTTCTAAAATCACTAGATTAGATAGATGTACAAAGTTTTCTTTAGAAATAATACCACCTTTTTTTTCTTTAGTTGTTTTTACATGTTTTTTAACAATATTTATTCCCTTAACTTTAGCTCTTTGATTTTTTCTATCAATTTCTATAACTTCGCCTTCTTTTTTTTTGTCTTTGCCAACTAAAATTTTAACTTTTGTTCCTTTTTTAATCATTATAAAACCTCAGGAGCTAACGAAATTATTTTCATCTGTCCTCTATTTCTCAATTCTCTGGTAACAGGACCAAATATTCTTGTTCCAATAGGTTCTCCCTTATCATCCGTTAAAACTGCTGCATTATTATCAAACCTTACCTTGGAACCATCATTTCTATGTATTCCTTTCTTTACTCTTACAACTACAGCTTTGTGCACTGCACCTTTTTTAACTTTTCCTTTTGGTATTGCTTCCTTAACAGCAACAACAATTGTATCTCCTATACTTGCGTATCTTCTTTTGGAGCCTCCTAAAACCTTAATACACTCAATTTTCTTTGCTCCAGTATTATCCGCTACCATCAACTCTGTTTGTACTTGAATCATTTTGTTTCCTCTATTACTTCAAATTTTTTGTTTTTAGAAAAAGGTCTACT
>CABZGO010000037.1 GCA_902525355.1 uncultured Pelagibacteraceae bacterium
ATACTTTCAAAATTTCTTAGACCTCCACCTATTTCAATTTTAAGATCAAATTTCTTTACAATTTCATCAATAATATCAATATTAACAGTCTCTCCCGTTAGTGCTCCGTCTAAATCAACAATGTGCAAGTTTTTAAAACCATGGTCTTTATATTTACTAGCCTGTTCAACTGGAGACATGTCATATTCGGTTTTATTATTAAAGTCTCCTTTAATTAATCTTACACACTTCTTATCTTTAATATCTATTGCAGGAAAAATTTTCATTAATCTAAATTTCTAATTTCACAATTTGCATAATCATATGCATCATTTAGAAATCTTTGTGCCTCATCCACATAATATTGTAATTCTCGTTGATAACTCTCGATTTCATACCTATAATTTTCTACATCTCTATTATAACTATTAATAGTCCAATCATCACAAGTATGAGTATTACTCCACTCATTTACACAATATGGAACAGATGGTTTTGTAGGTTTACTCCAACTTGAGGGAACAGAAGGCGCCATGGGTTCTGAACACCAAGAAAAAGCCTTAGAAGTTAAAAAAAAACTTACAAAAATTATTATTAAGTTTCTCATATTTATAGATTAATGAAGTTATCAATTATTTTAAGGCCTGTTTTATCACTCTTTTCAGGGTGAAATTGAGTACCAAATATGTTCTCTTTTTCAGCAGCACAAACAACATTAGATGAGTAATCAGTTGTTGCTGAAATTACAGATTTATCTTCGGGTACGAACTCATAACTATGAACAAAGTACATGTGGGATTTATTTTCTATTTCTTTGAAAATCTTACTTTCTTTAGTTATATTAATTTCATTCCAACCAATATGTGGAAGCTTAAACTTGCCGCTCTGGTTGTCAATTTTAGATACTTTACCTGAGATCCATCCTAAACCTTTAGTTTCAACTTCCTCAAAGCCAATATCTGCAAACATTTGAAGACCAACACAAATTCCAAGAAGTGGTTTTTTACTTTCTAATGCAAATTCATTGAGAGTATCTATCAAACCATTAATACTATTGAGACCATCAATACAGCTTTTAAAAGATCCTTGCCCAGGTAATACAACTTTATCGCTAGTTTTTATTGTTTTAAGATCTGCTGTTACTTCAATGTTTACTTTATCTTTTGCAACTTCTTTAAAAGAATTAATTACAGAACTTATGTTCCCTGAATTGTAGTCAACAATTGTGACATTCATTAAATTTATAAAGAACCTTTTGTAGAAGGTATTGTAGTTTTATTTCTTGGATCCATTTCTAAAGCACTACGTAAAGATCTTGCTAATCCTTTAAAACAAGACTCAATTATGTGGTGGCTATTGTCACCATAGATATTTTCAATGTGCAAAGTAATTCCTGCAGCTTGTGAAAAAGCTTGGAACCATTCTTTAAATAGTTCCGTATCCATCTCACCTAATTTTTCTACTTTCAATTTTACTTTCCAAATTAAATATGGTCTGTTTGATACGTCGATTGCAACTCTGGTTAATGTTTCATCCATTGGTATCATTGCATGAGCATATCTTTTAATACCAACAAATTTTTTAGATGCTTTTTTTAAACATTCACCAATTGCAATTCCTGTATCTTCAGTTGTGTGGTGAAGATCAATATGCGTATCACCTTTAGCTTTAATATTCATATCCATTGAAGAGTGTTTTGATAATTGTTCAAGCATGTGATCTAAAAATCCTATACCTGTGTCAACTTTGTACTTACCCTTACCATCAATGTTTAAATCAACACTGATGTTAGTCTCTTTTGTTTTTCTACTTATTTTGGCTTTACGTTTCATAGTTTGAAAAAGGTATATATCTATTATTCAATTATGGCAATAATTCTAGGCTTGGTCTTGAACTATAAGATTTAGTATCCATCTATAATCCATGACAACAATAGTATTAGTAAGAAAAAACAATGAAGTAGTAGTTGCTGGAGATGGCCAAGTTAGTATGGGAAATACAGTAATTAAGAAAACTGCAAATAAAGTTCGTAAGATTGAGAAAAGAAATGTGATCGCAGGTTTTGCTGGATCTACAGCAGATGCCTTAACATTATTTGAAAGATTAGAGTCTAAACTAGAAAAACATGCTGGAAATCTAGCAAGAGCAGCTGTTGAATTAGCTAAAGATTGGCGAACAGATAAGTATTTAAGAAGATTAGAAGCCTTAATGGCGGTT
>CABZGO010000038.1 GCA_902525355.1 uncultured Pelagibacteraceae bacterium
CTCTGCCTCAAAAGAAAAGCTAGAATCGTTCAATTTTAATTTAGATAGTCCATCTTTTAATTTCTGATACTCAGAACTATCTACCGGAAACAATCCACAAAAAACTACAGGCTTACTTGGCTTAAAACCAGGCAAAGTTTCTAACAAGGGTCTTGATGCATCACAAATTGTATCTCCAACTTTAGTTTCTGATAAAACTTTTATACCAGTTGTTATAAATCCAATTTCTCCAGAATTAAGTTCATCTATATCTTTTGGTTTAGGTGTAAATACTCCGACCTTTTCAACAAAGTACTCTTGATTTGTTGACATCATTTTAATTTTCATATTATTTTTTATTTTTCCATCAATTACTCTAACTAAAATAACTACACCTAGATAAGTGTCATACCAGCTGTCTACTAATAAACACTTAAGTTTCTGATCTTTTTCTCCTTTTGGGCCTGGAAGTATTTTTATAATTTGCTCTAAAATTTCATCAATACCTTCACCTGTTTTTCCTGAGCATTTAACAGCATTGGATGTGTCAATGCCTATAACATCTTCAATTTGTTTATTTGTTCTGTCTATATCAGATGCAGGTAGATCAATTTTATTTAAAACTGGAATTATTTCATGATTAATATCAAGTGCTTGATAAACATTTGCTAATGTTTGAGCCTCAACACCTTGGGTGCTATCTACAATTAATATTGATCCCTCGCATGCATATAAAGATCTACTAACCTCATAACTAAAATCAACATGTCCCGGTGTATCAATAATATTTAAAGTATAATTTTTACCATCTTTAGATTTATAATTTAATTTTACAGTCTGAGCTTTGATGGTTATACCCCTTTCTCTTTCTATATCCATTGAATCAAGAACTTGGGCTTTCATTTCTCTATCTGTTAAGCCACCACACCTGTGAATAATTCTGTCTGCTATAGTTGACTTGCCATGATCAATGTGGGCAATGATCGCAAAATTTCTAATGTTTTCAATTTCAGTGGACATTTAGGATCTAATTTTTGCACCAGATTTGGTCTCAACAGTTGAAATAATTAATTTATTAATATTTTCAAGATCACTATCCTCTAATGTTTTTTCAGATGATTGAATTGTTACTTTGAGGGCTATCGACTTTTTATTTTGAGGTATATTATCACCTTCATAAATATCAAATATTTTAATTGATTTTATTAAATTTTTATCAATTGATGATATAATTTCAATTAAGTCCTGTGCTTTGAAATTTTTATCTACTACAAAAGCAAAATCTCTCTCTGATTTTTGGTAGTCTGAAAACTCAAAATTAGATTTTTGATCTTTAAGTTTTAATTTATTTTCTTTTAAATGATCAAGATAAATCTCAAAACCTACCAATCCCTCAGTTTTTATATCAACCTTTTTGGCAATAGCTGGATGTATATCTCCAAAATATGCAACGGGTTCAATATCATCCTTATCAAGATAGATTGAGCCAGATTTACCTGGATGATAATATGAAGGAGATCTATCTCTTATAAAAAAACTTTGTTTATCATATCCAGCTTCTACTAATGTCTGTATTACATCTTTTTTTACGTCAAAAACATCGACTGCTCTGTCTATTTCGTTCCAATTTAATCTTGATACTTTTCCTGATTTTATTGCTCCTATGACGGTCAATTGCTCACCAGGTTTACCATCCTTAAAAATTGGGCCAATTTCAAACAGTGAAATATCTTTAAATCCTCTATCTAGATTTTTCTTTAAGTAAAAAGTCAAATTTGAAAAAATTGAATTTCTTAAGACATTTAAATCTGAACTTATTGGATTTACTATTTTAATTTCTTTTAAATGTTCTTTAAAAAGATTATTTATTTTCGAATCAGTAAATGACCAAGTCACAGTTTCAAAATAACCTTTGGATGCTACAGAGCGTTGTAGAAAGTGAAAAAGTTTCTGTTGTTTATTTAATGTATCTTTAATTCTACTTTTATCAGGCTCTATAGTTTTTATTTTACTATATCCTTTAATTCGAACTATTTCCTCAACTATGTCTATTGGTTGAGTAATATCTGGTCTCCAAGTGGGAATTATCAAATCTAACTCTGAATTCTTTTTAGATACTTCAAATCCTAGATCAGTTAAAATT
>CABZGO010000039.1 GCA_902525355.1 uncultured Pelagibacteraceae bacterium
CTAAAATAAATCTTGCTAAGATATTTTGGAAAGGTTTAAGAGCTTGAATAAATTATCAGATCAAAAGAAAGGTTCACTACTAGCCTTCGTAGCTGTAATGTTCATTACGCCTGACTCATTACTTATCAGGCTTTCATACATAGAAACATGGGGAATGCTTTTTTATAGAGGATCCATACCTTTCTTTATAGTCTTAATTGGACTACTATTATTTTATAGGCAAAATTTTATTAACGCCTTTTTAAAAGTTGGTATAGTTGGTATATTTTACGCAATTAGTTTTTCTATTTGCAACATCACTTTCATTGTATCTATTCAAAATACTAACGTAGCCAATACGTTAATAATGATTGCTTTAGCGCCAATGCTTTCAGCAATACTTGGGGCAATATTCTTAAAAGAAATGCCTAGTAAAGGGACTTGGATCGCCATTTTCATCACATTTTTGGCGGCTTTGTTTATTTTTTACGACTCGCTACAAGTTGGTAATCTTTTTGGGAATATAATGGGATTTGTTACAGCTGCAGGATTAGCAGTAAATGCGGTTCTAATTAGATATGCCAAGGACAGAGATCTTTTGCCGTCTGCTGTAATGGGCAAATTAGGAGTTGCAGTATTTGCTTTCTTTTTTGTCGAAAACTTTAATTTAAATGGAACCGATCAAATTTACATACCAGTAATGTGCATTATTTGTGTAGCCTTACCTTTTGTTTTAGTAACAATCGCACCAAGATTTATACCAGCAGAGGAAGTAAATCTATTTTTCTTATTAGAAACGATAATAGGTCCAATTTGGGTTTGGTTAGTTGTAAAAGAGCAGCCAACCCTTGAGACAATTATCGGAGGTGCCGTGATCATTATTACTTTGGGGATCCACTCATTTATAAAACTAAGAGAGACTGAAAAATAATTAATTAATTTCTTGATTTAATATCAAATCATCCATAGATAGCGAAATTATGGAAAAGATACTTAAAAACTCCTGGGCATTATTCACGGGCATGGGTCTAATTATGATAGCTCATGGATTTCAAGTTTCTTTACTTGGAGTAAGAGCTGTTCATGAAAGTTTCAGCTTAACAGCAACCGGATTTATGTTGTCAGGATATTTTGTAGGCTATTTTATCGGAGCAAAAACAGTTCCAATTTTAGTATCAAGAGTTGGTCATATAAGAGTATTTGCTGCTTTTGCATCAATTGCTTCTATAGTTGTTTTAGTACACTCTATAATAATCAATCCATTTACATGGTTTGTATTAAGAATTGCCTCAGGTTTTTCAATGGTATGTTTATATACAATTGCAGAAAGCTGGTTAAACGACCGAGCAAGCAATAAAAACAGAGGAAGTGTTTTATCAATTTATATGATCGTTCTTTACGCATCCATGGCAATTGGAATGTTTTTTTTAAACTTCAGTAAACCAGAAAATTTTCAGCCATTTATACTTGTTTCTTTATTCATGTCGTTGTCACTTGTTCCAATATTATTAACTAAGAAAAAACCTCCAAAATTTAAAAAAATTATTGGAATGAAAATTAAAGAACTTTATGAAGCCTCTCCTTTTGGAATGGTAAGTGCACTTTTATGTGGAATTTGTCACTCTGCAATGTTTGCTTTAATTGCTGTTTATGCAGCGTCAATGAATTTTAGTATATTTGAAATTTCTTTTGTAACATTTTTAATAGCTATTTCTGGAGCTATTTCGCAATGGCCAATTGGTAAACTATCAGATATTTATGACAGAAGAACAGTTACAGTATATTCCTCATTTGCTTCGGCTTTCTTTGCGTTATGTGCAATTTTTTCAGTGGGCACGATGCATTTACCTGAAGGTTTAGCTAGCTCGAAGTTTTGGTTTTATACTTTTACAGGTTTATATGCTTTCTTTAGTCTTCCTATGTTTGCATTAATATTTGCTCACACTAATGATTTTATAGCTAAAGAAAAATTTGTAGCTGCAGGTGCTGGTTTACAATTTACCTTTGGAATGGGTGCAATTAGTGGACCTTTTTTATGTTCTATGTTTATGGATTTTATAGGAGAGAATGGTTACTTTATATTTCTAATTATATTTCACTGTTTAATAGGAGCATATGGAGTTTACAGGATGAAAGTTAGAGA
>CABZGO010000040.1 GCA_902525355.1 uncultured Pelagibacteraceae bacterium
TTCCATTAATTGTAAGCCAAAATGTTTCTGTATGGAAAACTGTAAAAAATAATGTTCCTGTAATAGAGTATAAAATTATAAAAAATATACTTTCAACAATATGTAAAATTTTTTTTTCGAGTATTACCTTAAGAGATATAAAAAAAAGTGAAACTGGCACTAACAATGAAATAAGACCTAGTGATTGATAAAAAATGTCAGATACATAACTGCCTCTTGAGCCCATTAAATTCTTTATCTCGGTATTCTCTGGAAAAATAAAATTAGGATCCTCCGGTGAGTAACTGAATAAAGACACAAAAAACAAAATTGAAAAAATCAGTAAAGAAACTCCTACTAATTCAGATAATCTCTTTAATACAAAGTTGCCAGTTTTATCAATGATATTTTTAATTTTCATTTTGTCATTAATGATTTGTCACTTTGTATCATTTAATTTTTATTGATAAAATTAAATAATATTATGAAAATTTGTCTTTTAGGAAATAACTTAACTAATCTAGTTCTAGCAAACATATTACTAAAAAAAAAAATCAATGTTGATATCATCTATCAATCTAGACCACATTTATTAACAAATACTATCAGAACAATTGCAATCTCAAATGAAAATTACAAATTTTTAAGGCAAAATATTAAAGGCTTTTCAAATTTTGGTTGGCCAACGGAAAAAATTAAAATTTATTCAGCCAAAAACAAATCGTCTGAGTTATTTGAGTTCAAAAATAAAAATCAAAGTAATTTTTTTTTAATAAAATATAGTGTGCTTTATGATTTGATGAAAAAAAACAAATCTTTAAAATTTATTAATCTTAAAAATTATAATTTCAATGACATTAAAAAGCGCGACTACAACCTAATTATTAACTCTGAGCAAAATAATCCAATAACCAAAAAATATTTCCAAAAAAAAGTAGAAAAAAATTACAAATCTTTAGCACACACAGCAATAATAGATCATAAAAAAATTGAAAATAAAATTGCCTCTCAAATTTTTACAAAAAATGGTCCTTTGGCATTTCTACCTTTATCTAAAAATCAGACTTCAATTGTGTTTTCGAATAATTCTACAAAATTAATGGACAAATTAAGTCTTCTTAAAGTAATCAATATGCATAATCATCAATATGTAATAACAAAAATTAGTGATGTTGAGTCTGTAGGCATCAAGTTTCTAGTTCTACGAGATTATTTTTTTAAAAATATTTTATCTTTCGGAGATTTAATACATAAAGTTCATCCGCTAGCAGGACAAGGATTTAATATGACTATCAGAGATATTAAATCGTTGTCTGATATTTTAGAAGAAAATATTAGGTTGGGAATTGATGATGGTGAAATAATTGCTGAAAAATTTCAAAAAATTAATAAGCACATAAATTTCATGTATGGATTTGGTATTGATGCTATCAATTCTTTTTTCAAATTTGACAGCAAATTGCAAAATAATGTATCAATACCAATTTTTAAAATTTTAAAAGGAAATAAATTTTTAAACAAATATGCAACATTCTTGTCTAATTAGTTATTATTTTAATTACTGTAAGGTTTTGTTATTAAAGTTATCTAAAATATAAGTATTTAGAATTTCCTCTAATTTTTCTTTTCTATTATTAAGATCTTTACTTTCAAGTAAAACTTGCTTTTCCTCAAGTGAAAAAGGAGAGGCCATCGATAATGCATTTATTGTTTGATCAAGACTTTGTTTTTCAATCTCTTTCCAATTTATTTCGTACCCCTGCTTCTTAAATAATTCTTTTAAATTTTGAAATATTAGCTTTAAGTCTGAAAACTTAATTTCTTCAGATTTTTCAACCAAATCTGTTGAAAAATCATCATATTTAACATTACATTCCCTGTACAAATTGCCATTGTCGATTTCATCTACTATTTTGAATCTGCATATTCCATTCAGAATTATTAAATATCGTCCATCATCAGTTTCATTAAAACTAGTTATTTTTCCCGCACACCCAATATTATGTAAATCAGGTTTTTTTAACTCACCAGTTTTCTTTGGTTGAATCATGCCAATAATTCGGTTGCTTTTCATACTTTGATCCACCATTTTAATATATCTTGGTTCAAAAATGTTTAATGGCACTGTTGTGC